>CAZVGR010000101.1:0-19298 GCA_964626845.1 uncultured Anaerolinea sp. | reverse complement strand
GTGCTGCGCAAAGACCGGCCCGACCGGCTATTTTCAGGTTTAGAGTAAGCAATGCTCGTTACAGCAGTTGGCCGACCAGCTTTTCGACCAGCGCCCGCTCCTCGGCCTCTGTCTCGATGCGCCGGTCGAGCCATGCCGCGCGCGCGGCGTCGAGCACCTGGCGGTAGAGCGGTCCAGGGGCCAGCCCCATGCGTTTCAAGTCGCGCCCGTCGGTGTAAAGGCGCACGTAACGCAGGGCTTGCTCATAGCGCGCGATGTGTGCTTTGACAGTCTCCGAAGCAGTGATGATGGGCAGCAGGAAACGAGTGGCGTCCGACGCCGACTGTAGGATGTGATGGATTTCGCTGGGCAGCAGGGCGGGCTGTTCCAGGCGCGCCACATCTTCCTTCAGGTTGTGCAGGTTTTCCAGCACGGCCAGGGTGCTGCGCATCAGGTTCAGCCGCTGATCAAGCTGGGCGAAGGCCAACGCTTCCATGCGATAGGTCCAGATGGCGAAGTAAAGCTGATCTACGTCGGCCGGCAGCTTCCCTGTGTGCGCCTGCATGGCCGCGCGCAGGCTGGCGAAGCGCGTGGCGACCCACTGATCCACGTGGAGATCGGGGTGGATGTGGCTCAGCACGCTCAACTCCTCCAGACGGCGCAGCGCCTGCTCTGGCTGGCTTTCACCGAAGATCAGCTCTAACTCGTGGCGCACCCGGGCCGGCGTCACCCGGTCCAGCAGGTCAACTGCGTCGCCGATCAGCTCGGCTGTGCGCTGCTCGATGCTGAAGTTGAAGCGTTGCTCGAAGCGGGCCGCGCGCAGGATGCGGGTCGGGTCGTCCACGAAGCTGTGGGTGTGCAGAACGCGGATCAGCCCTTCTTGCAGGTCGCGCTCGCCGCCGTAGAAGTCCAGCAACTCGCCCCAGCGGCCGGGGGTCAGGTTGATGGCCAGCGTGTTGATGGTGAAGTCGCGGCGGTGCAGGTCGAGCTTGATGGAGCCGCGTTCCACGGTGGGCAGCACGGTGGGTTCGGCGTAAAACTCAGTGCGCGCGCTGACAAAGTCCAGCGCGGCTGGCAGGGGGCCGTTATGAGCCGCGTGCAGCCCGGCGGCCGAGCGCAGGGTGACGCCGTCATCGCTGGCCGGCAGGATCCACTTGGCAGTGCCAAAGCGCTTGTGATCGCGCACCCGGCCGCCGTGGGTGTGGGCCAGGCGGCGCGCCAGCTCGATGGCGCTGCCCTCCACCACCAGGTCCACGTCGAAGTTGGGCCGGCCCAGCAGCAGGTCGCGCACGAAGCCGCCGACTGCATACAGGGGATAGCCCAAGGCCTCAGCCGTCTCGCCGGCCGTGCGCAGGGTGGCCAGCAGCGGCGCCGGCAGGCTGGACTCCATGCGCAGCGCGATATCCTCGCGACGCAGGTGCGCGGCCGGGCTGCCCCAGAGCTTGATCAGGTCGGTGCGGGTGACGATGCCGATGATCTGGTCGCTGTCTGGATCGACCACAGGAATCTGTCCCCAGCCCGACTCGATCATCAGGCGCTGCAGGTCGGCAATGCTGGTGTTGGGGCTAACCGTGGTGCGGCCGGTGCGCATGTAGCGATCGATCGCATGACTGGCCAGGCCGTGATGCGTGGCTCGGTCCACCTGACGGCGGCTGATGATGCCGCGCAACTGGCTGGCGTGCAGCGTGCGCTGGCCCTCGCGCCGGCCGCTTGTTGTTTCTACCACCGGGTAGCCCTCAAAGCCATAGCGCTGGATGATCTGCGCCATCTCCTGGATGGTTGTGCCTGCTGGCACGGTGACGGGGTGGCCGTGGGTCATGATCTGCGCCACGGTGACGCTGGGCTGCACCGACTCGCGCAGCAGGTCCAGCAGGTGAGCTTGCACCTCGTCGACGCTGCGGTTGCGGATCAGCGCTGCTGCGGCGCGGGCGTGACCGCCGCCGCCCATCTGCTTGGCGATGCGTCCCACGTCGACAGCGTCGCTGGTGCTGCGCGCCACCATCTGAATGCGATCCTCCAGGTCGACCAGCAGGAAAAGCCCGGCCGGCTCGTAGACATCGCGCAGACTGTGGGCCAGGGTGCTGATCTCGTCTGTGTAGTCGGGCGCATAGGCCGTGGCGATCATCACTGCCTGGCCGGCGATGTCGTGGATCTGGCTGTTTTCGGCAAGCTTGCTGTACAGCTCAGTTTGGGCAGGGCTGAGGGCATGGCGCAGGAAACGGCGCAGCACTTGCAGGTTGGCGCCCTGCTCCAGCAGCCAGCCGGCCGCGCGCAGATCGCGCGGCGTCGTGGTGACGTAGACCAGCGATCCCGTGTCTTCGTAGATGCCCAGCAGCAGCAGCGTCGCCTCCAGCGGGGTCAGCGCCAGCCCGCGCTCGGCCATCTTCTCCACCAGCAGGGTGGCGGTAGCGCCTAACTGCTCGTTCCAGTAGTCCCAGCCCGGCTCGCGCGTGGGCGGCGGCGCATGGTGATCGATGACCAGCACGGGGGTGTCGGGCCGCATGCCGCGCACTGTCGTGAAGCTGGTGCTGTCGACCACGATGGCGCGCGCCACCGGCCGGCGGGGCAGCTCCTCCTGCTGGCGAAAGGGCAGGCCGGAACGGTAGAGGGCCAGGAACTCGCGCAGGTTGCGGTTGAGGGAGCGAGGCAGCACGGGCGTGGCCTCAGGGAACAGCTTGTGCGCGCCCAGCATCGAGGCCAGCGCGTCGAAGTCGGTGTGTTCGTGGGTGAGGATGACGGTGAAGCTGTCTGCGGCCATAGATGCCTCCAGGGCCATATTGTACCACAGGGGGCGCATGGTATCACAACGCGCGGCGGCAGAAGATGCAGCGCTGCCATGCCCATGAACGCACAGGTTTTGACAAAGCATTGACTTGCGGGTATAGTTGCGGCCATATGTCTAAGACTGTGATCGCATTCCTGTCGCCGCTAACAACGCCGCTTGGCCTGTGGAGGCCCCGACGCCATGAATGAACTGGGTAAGATGCTGCGCGATGCCAGAGAAAGCCAAGGCATCAGCCTGGCCCAGGCAGAAGTACAAACGCGCATTCGCCAGAAGTTCATCGCCGCCATGGAGGCCGAGGAATGGAGCATCCTGCCCAACGATGTGACCACCCGTGGCTTCTTGCGCAAGTACGCCAACTATTTGGGGCTGGGAGAGGACGAGGTCTTGCAGCTTTTTCAGAGCCATTCCCGAGGCGCTCCAGTCCAGGCGGTGATCGAAGCGCCGTCTGAGCGCGAGGCCGACTACCGGCCGATTGAAATGGACCTCTCCTCCACGCCGCGGCGGTCAATCCCGTGGGGCTGGATCGGCGCGGCTGTGGTCTTGTTGGCGCTGGCAGGCGTTGCGCTTTACATCTACTTTTACCAGCCCAGCTTTTTTGCCAATTTGATCTCCCTGCCCCGTTCGCTGCCTGCTCCGGGCGATGTAGTCGCTTTGGAGCCGACGAGCACGCCAACGGCCACCCTGGAGGTCAACCGGGTGACTGCGACGCCGACCGCCACGCCAGAAAGCGCAGCCACGCCGACGCCAGCAGCCGTTGAGGCAGCCGATCCCACAGCGCCTGCCGCCGCCACCCCGGTGGTCGAGGAAACGCCGACAGCCCCGCCGCCCGAGGCGCAGCAGACAGACCGCATCTTCCTGGATGTTGCTATTCTCGGCCGCTCCTGGCTGAGGATTGTTGTCGACAACAGCATCGCGTTGGAGGCTGTGCTGGAACCGGGCGAGATGCGTTCCTTCGATGCTGCGGAGTCGATCCTCCTGCGCACCGGCAACGCATCCGGCGTTCAGGTGATGCTCAACAACCAGACGCTGCCGCCTCTGGGTGGAACGGGCGAGGTGGTCGAGATCCAGTGGCGGCTGCTCGATGGGCAGATTGTGCAGTCTACGCCAGCCGCGCCAGCGCCTGCAGCCCCGTCAACACCGGAGGACACCCCCACGCCTGAACCCTCCGGCGGCTAAGTACACCGTAAACAAAGTAACTGCACATAGGTGCCCGGCACTTGATGCGACGATTCGTACGTAATGACGACCTCGCATCAAGTGCCGGGCACCTCAAAGACTTTGTTTACACTGTACTAAGTAATCGTCCAGAAATAAGTTCGCGCTTTGGCCGGTCTCCTGACCGAGCCAGCCCGACGATCAAACCGAAGTCTCAGTAGCGAAGAAATCTCTTCGCTACTTTTTGTGTCACATCTGTTATGTCCAAACAAAAGCGCCGTCCGGCGCATCATCAACCGGCTTATTATCTCTTGACCCTGGGCTGCCCCAAGAACACCGTGGACAGCGAGGGCATGGCTATGCTTTTGCAGCGCGACGGCTATCGGGCCACGGCCGATCCTGAGCGGGCTGATGTGTTGATCGTCAACACCTGCGGCTTTCTGGAGGCGGCCAAGGAGGAGTCCATCGCCACGCTGCAAGAGTTGGCCGCGGGCAAGCAGCGTCATCAACGGCTGGTGGCGGCCGGCTGCCTGGCCCAACGCGACGGCGACGAGATTGTGCGCCGCGTGCCGGGCGTGGATGCGCTGCTGGGCACCCGGCGCTGGATGGAGATCGTGCCGCTGGCCGCACAACTGCGCGCTGGCCGGCGCAGCCAGCGCTACGCCCTGTTGGGCGACCCGGAAACTGGCGACGATGGTGTTGTGTTGCGCCCCACCGTGCCCAGCGGCAGCGCCTACCTCAAGATCAGCGACGGCTGCAACGCGCCCTGCGCCTTCTGTTCGATCCCCAGCTTCAAAGGCAAGCTGCGCAGCCGGCCGCTGGCAGCCATTGTCGACGAAGCGGCCAGCCTGGTGCAGGGCGGCGCCAGCGAACTGGTCATCGTCGCCCAGGACAGCACCGACTACGGCCGCGACCGCGGCGAGCCTGATTCGCTGCCGCAACTGCTGACGGCCATCTGCCGCCGCGTGCCGGATCTGCGCTGGCTGCGCTTGATGTACGCCTATCCAGGCCACGTCAGCGACCGCTTGATCGAGGTCATGGCCCGCGAGCCGCAGATCATCCCCTATCTGGACATGCCCTTGCAGCACGGCCACCCCGACACGCTGCGCCGCATGCGCCGGCCCAGCAGCAGCGCCTGGGTGCATAAGACCGTGGAAAAGCTGCGCGCAGCCATGCCCGACATCGCCCTGCGCACCACCTTTATCGTCGGCTTCCCTGGCGAGACCGAGGCCGAGTTTCAGGGGCTGCTGGACTTCATGCAGGCGGTGCAGTTCGACAAGCTGGGCGTGTTCCAGTGGAGCCCTGAACCAGGCACGCCGGCCTTTGACCTGCCCGATCAGGTTCCCGACGAGGTCAAAGAAGCGCGCTGGCATCGCGTCATGGCCGCCCAGCAGTCCATCTCGCTGACGCGCAACCAGGCCCAGGTGGGCCGCACGCTGGAGGCGCTGGTCGAGGGCGTGGGCGAGCTGGACCCGCAGGAGAGCGCTCTGGCGCTGCCCAGCGGCCAGCCGCTGACCCTGGCTCGTTCCTATCGCGACGCCCCCGAGGTAGATGGCTTGGTGCTGCTGCCTGGCGTGCTGCTGCCGGCAGGCCAGATGGCCACAGTGACCATCAGCGGCGCGCTGGCCTATGATCTGGTCGGTGAGGTGGTTCCCGAAATGCCAACGGCCGGCTTGATGTTCCAGCCGGCCGCAGAGTTGACATTGATTTGATTCGCCGTGACGCGGTTGGCTTTATCCGCCGATCAGTCGCGACCAGAAGCTGCGCCGCTCGGCCGGGGCCTGCTGCGGCTCTGGCGCCGTGGTTGGCGGCGGCTGATAAGGGTAGGGCATGGGTGAGCGTGCGGTCGGCGGCGCTGCGGGCTGCTGGGGCGCCGCCTGGCTGGCCATCAGCCGGGCGACGGCATCCTCCAAGACGTGGACGCGAGTCTCCATGCGCTCGCGATAGTCGGCCTGGCGCCGCCGCAGCTCGGCCAGCTCCCGCTCCAACTCCAACATCCGCTCGCGCAGGCTGCTGGCTTCGCTCTTG
Organism: uncultured Anaerolinea sp.; assembly: GCA_964626845.1. Taxonomy (GTDB): domain Bacteria; phylum Chloroflexota; class Anaerolineae; order JAAEKA01; family JAAEKA01; genus JAAEKA01. Next base: position 13,351 of record CAZVGR010000101.1, on the reverse strand, counting down.
AGGTTCAGATTGTCCTGAATCATCACCCCCATCAGATCGCGGCTGGCCTGCTGGCTGTTGAGGATGATCTGCTGGGTGTCGGCCATGCCCTGCACGGTGTCGCGCAGGAAGCGGCCGGCCGGGCTGAGACTCTCAACCGGCTGCAACTGGCCCGCAGACGGCTCATCGCCTGCCGCGGCAAAGGGCGCATTGTCCAGCAAATCGCCCAAAGGCTCTAAGCTCTCGGCCCCATACGCTTGGATGCGGTCGTCGTCTGCTGTCTCTGGAAGTGCGCCGCCCAGGCCCTGCGCCAGCTCGCTGGCCACCTGTTCATAGGTCCAGCCTTGTTCCAGAAGCTGTTTGACGCGGGCCAGCGTCTGAACGTCGGACGGTGAATAGCGCCGATGGCTGCCGCTTTCCTGGCCGCCGTCGGCCAGGTCGAGAAACGCGCTGAAGCGACTGGACCAGCGGCGCAGAGTCGCGCCGCTGATGCCCAGTTGGTCGGCCACCTCCGATGGGCGCAGCAGTTGCGGATCGGGCGCGGCCGCGCTGTATTCAGCCATCGTTCACCACGCGGAAATCGGCGTCGATCACATCGTCACGCGCCGCGTTGGGCGCGGCGCCCTTGGCTCTGGCCTGACCTGTCGCGCCGCTGGCTGCGCTGGCCGGCGCAGCGCCCCGGTATTCAGCCACCACATCCTGCGGCGCCAACGAGATGAACAGGCGGATCATCAACAGAATGATCGCAACCTCGTCCAGTTGACCCAACACCGGTATAAAGTCGGGCAACAGATCGATGGGCATGATGAAGTAGGCCAGCGCGACCACCGGCGCCATCATTTTCAGCAGCATAGACACGCGCGGGTCGCCGTAAAGGCGAAACGCGAGTTGAAGATTCTGCCAGATATCCTGCAAAATGTTGCTGTTGCTCGTTTGCTCACTGTTCGCTTGTGCCATGGATCCTTTTGATTACCTCGTCGTTTCTGGTCTGCCGGGATCACAGGTTCACAGCCGGCAGCACTGTCATCTTGTGAGCGATTTGGCGATTTCGCTCGTGAGCGTTTTTGCCGGCGGCCAGCATTATACAGCGCCACGAGCGATCCTGCAAAACGCTCATCACCTAACGCTCCAACCATCGTTATGAGCAGCCTCCAACGCAGCCTGCGCAGCCACTCGCCCGCCATGCTGCGCGCCATCGTCGAGACCAACGGCGTCGAGCTGACCAGCAACCAGGCCAGCCAGATGGCTCAGCAACTGGCCGCGATCCTCTGCGATGCCGGTCATCTGCGCGCCAGCGTGGCAGCCTGCACGCCGGCTGCTCAAGCCGCTTTGGCTGCACTGCTGCGGGAGGGAGGCCGCAGCCCGCGGCCTGCTTTTGAGCGCATCAACGGCAGCATCCGGCCAGCCGGGCCGGGCAAGCTGGAACGCGAGCGCCCGCACCTGGCCCCGGCCAACGCCACCGAGGAACTGTGGTACCGCGGCCTGCTCTTCCCGGCCATGGTCGAGACGCCTGATGGACTGGTCGAGTTTCTGCACGTGCCGCAGGAATTGGCCGATCTGCTGCCGCCGCCGCCGCCAGTCGTCGCGCCGTTTCCGCCGCCGCCAGTCGTCGCGCCGCTGGCTGCGCAGCCAGCGGCCGATTGGCTGTTGCATGACGCCTGCTCGCTGCTGTGCCTGGTGCAGGCTGGCCTGACGTCGCTGCGCGACCCCGACGACCTGCTGGCATGGCAATCCACCCCGCTATACGAGTACAGCCGGATTTCGTTGCAGCCGCCGGACGATCCTGCCTGGATAAGCGGCGACGGGCCGGGGAATCCGGCCGGGCTGGCGCTGGCGCTGGCTGTTGAGCTGGGCTGGCTGCGGGCGCGCGGCCGGCGGCTTGAGCTGGCGCCTGGCGCTGTGCGCGCCTGGCTGGAGGCCGAGCGCGGCCAGCAGCGCCGCCAGTTGTTTGCGGCCTGGGCCAACTCCACCCACTGGAACGACCTGTGCCGCACGCCGGTGCTGAGCTGCGAGCAAACCGGGTCCTGGGCCAATGATCCCGTTGCAACGCGCCAGCGCCTGATGCCCCTGCTGGCCGGCTTACAGCCTGCCGCCTGGTATGGACTGGACGACCTGACGACGGCCATCCAGGCCTATCAGCCCGATTTTCAACGCCCTGATGGCAATTACGACACCTGGTACATCCGTCACCGGGCCGAGCCTGCCTTTCTGCGCGGCTTTGAGCATTGGCAGCAGGTAGAGGGGGCGTTGCTGCGCTTTCTGTTCACCGGGCCGCTGCACTGGTTGGGGGCGGTCACTCTCGGCCTGGACGACAGCGCCCAGCCGGCTGCTTTCAGGCTCACAACGGCCGGCAAGGCCTGGCTGCTCAACCAGCCCGCCCCAGCCGAGCCAGAGCCGTCCCTGTTGGCTGTGCAGCCTGACTTCACTGTGCTGGCCTCAGCCAGCGCGGCCCTGCTGGACCGTTTTCGCCTGGCGCGCTTCACCACCTGGCTGGAGACGACGTGGACCGACGGCCTGCCCACCTTCGCCTACCGCATCACCCAGACCGGCCTGCGCCGCGCCGCGCAGCAGGGGATTGACAGCGCGCGCATCCTTGACTTTCTGCTGGCCAGTTGCGCCGCGCTGCCGCAGAACGTGGCGCGAGCGCTGGAGCGGTGGGGCTGAGTGACTGCCCACATTTGGATAATCTCGCCTGCGGGGTGATAATCACTTCATGGAAGCTGGATTTTCTCTCTTAATCTTTGTACTGCTGGCCATGGTGCTGGCGCTGGCTAATCTGGAGCATCATCACCCCGCCTTTCGCTGGCTGACCCTGTTGGCGTTGGCCGGGCTGAACCTGACGATGATGCTGTTTGGGCTGTTGAGCCTGGCTCTGTCGGCTGCGCCCCTGCCAGGGCTGCCCGAGGAGTCGGCGGCAGCGTTTGCGTCGCTGTTCCGCGCGGTTGGACTGACCGGATTGGTAGCCTTCGTGCCGATGCTGCCGCCGGTGCGCCGCTTGCTGGCGCGCTGGCTGCCTTTCAATCCCAACTCGGTGGTAACTACAGCCGCTCTGGTTTATGCCGTCTATCTGGTGGGCACGGGGCTGGGGCAGCAGCCGCTGTTGAGCGACCCGGCCGCGCTGCAAGGGCTGGGCGAGGTCAGCGTGGGCGCAGCCGCGCTGTGGGCGCAGTCCATTGGCATGGTGCTGATCGCGGTTTCGGGCGTGGGCATTTTCACGCGGCGCAACCTGCGCGAGACAGCCGATCGCCTGGGGCTGCGAGTGCCTACCTGGCGCCAGGTGGGCTTTGGCCTGCTGGTCACTGCCGGACTGCTGGCCATGCAGATCGCCTTTTCTCAGGCCTGGCAGGCCATCGACCCAGAGGGCTTGCAACAGATCGAGGAAGCCGGCACGCTGCTGCTGGGCGACATGACCGGCCTGGGCGGCGCTTTCACCATCGGTATGGCCGCAGCGCTGGGCGAGGAGATGGTCTTTCGCGGCGCGATGCTGCCCCCCTTCCGCATGGCGCTGACTTCGGTGCTCTTCACCATCATCCACAGCCAATACGGACTGTCGCCAGCCACGCTGCTGATCCTGGCTATTGCGGTGGTGCTGGCGCTGGTGCGCTATCGCACCAACCTGACCATCGCCATTCTGGTACACTTTGGCTACAACTTTGCCAGCGTGTTGTTGGCTGGGCTGGGGCAATAAGTGATGGCGGGCGACGATGGTGCAGCCTCGGCCGGCGCGGGCGATGTGGCGGCGCGGCTGCGTCGTTTGCAGCAGATGGGGGTGCGCCGCGGCCGGGCTGGGCTGGCTGCGCCGGCCGTCCCTGCCCCGCGCGCGCGGCCTGATCCACCCCTTGATTTAGCCGCGCGCATCGGAGCGCAGGAGGTTTGGACGCCAGCCGGACCCTGTTTGCTGGTTGTCACCCGCTATCCCCTGGAAGAAGCGCGCGGGGGGACGGCCTTGGGGGCTCCGCTGGCAGTGCGCAGCGAGGCCGCCGCGGCCTGTGGTCGCGATCCGCGGCTGGCCAGCTTCGATTTTCGCCGGGCAGCCTTTTTGGACACAGAGACCAGCGGCTTGAGTGGGGGCGCTGGCGCCTTTGCCTTCATGGTCGGCGTCGGCCTGTTTGAGGAGAACGGCTATGGGGTGCATCAGGTCTTCATGCGCAGCCCGGCCGAGGAGCGCGCGCTGCTGCATGTGGTGAGCAGCCTGCTGGCGCCGTGCAGCGGGCTGGTAACGTTCAACGGCCGGTCCTTTGATGCGCCGCTGCTCAACACCCGCTATGCTTTGCAGCGCCAGCCGTCGCCCCTGGCCGATCTGCTGCACCTGGACCTGCTGCCGGCCGCGCGCCAGCGTTGGCGGCTGCGCCTGCCCTCTTGCGCCTTGGGCGCGCTGGAGAAAGATGTGCTCGGCTTTCAGCGCAGCGAACAGGATGTGCCCGGCTGGTTGATCCCTTCCATCTATCAGGAGTATGCGCGCAGCCTGGGGCAGCCGCGGCCGGAAGTGTTGGACGATATGGCGCGGGTCTTCTATCACAACCGCGAGGATATCGTCAACATGACCCCGCTGGCGGCCATCCTGTGTGCGCCTTTTGATCTGGCCGGCGCGCTGCTGCCGGATGCCGCCCTGCCGCCAGCCGATTGGGTCAGCCTGGGGCGTTGTTACGAGGAACTGAACTGGCAGGAGGTCGGCGAGGCGGCCTACCGGCGCGCGCTGGCCAGTCCTCTGCCGGCTGAGTTGCGCCGTGTAGCCTTGCAGCGGCTGGGCTGGCTGCTCAAGCGTCAGGAGCGGCGCGCCGAGGCTGCGGCCCTCTGGCACGACTGGATCACCAGCGTGCCTGGCTCGGACATCTTTCCCTACGAGGAACTGGCCAAGCACCACGAATGGCACGAGCCAGATCTGGCCGCGGCGCGCAAGTGGACCTTGTGGGGGCTGCACACGGCCAGACAACTGCCACCTGGCCCCACGCGCGAGGAAGCTCTCGCCAGCTTGCAGCATCGTCTGGAGCGGCTGGAGCGAAAGCTGGCAGAGTTGAAAGACTAAGGTGGCTTGGCGCAATGCCTTTTGTGCGTATAATATCGTCCGTGATGTTTGAGGACGGGTGTTGGAGCGGTGCTGGCACTGCTCACGCTTCAGACAAGTCAAGCAGAGAGGGCTACGCTCTCGTCCCCGCGTGAAAGATCCTTCATGCCAACTACGCTGACACCGCACTGGCTCGATCTGGCGCACAGGAAGCTGGATGCGGCCGTCTGCGACGCCTATGGCTGGCCGCATGACCTGGCTGATGAGGAGGTGCTGGAGCGATTGTTGGCGCTGAATTTGGAGAGAGCGGGGAGGCAGTGAGGGTGATGGCAAGGCGATTGGCCACTTCTGCTTGCGATGGTATAATTGCGGCATTGTGGACCAGCCAATCAAGGTTCGATCTTCTTTGGAGGTATGGAATGGCAACTGCAACGCTCACATTTCAGGTTGACACGGACTTGGCCCAAGCCTATCGGTCAGCGCCTTACGCGGACCGGACTAAGCTGGATTTGCTGCTAAGCTTGTGGCTGCGAGAGCTAACCACGCGTTCGACCCCACTGAGTGTTCTAATGGATGAACTAAGCGACAACGCCCAAATGCGAGGCTTGACGCCTCGAAAACTTGAAGAGATGCTGAATGCCCGCTAAACAGCGTTTCGTCTTTGATACCAACGCCGTGATCAGTGCAGCTCTGATCAAGGGATCGGTCTCGCGTCGGGCATTTGACAAAGCTCTTGCCGAAGGCGAGTTGTTGGTCTCGGTAGAAACGATTGACGAACTGGAACGGGTCTTGGGGCGCGCTGACTTCGTGAAATATGTGACTGAAGACGAGCGCATGGAATTTCTGGCGGTCTTGCTGCGGGAGGCCAGATTAGTAGAAGTCACGGTGCATATCGGCGAATGTCGTGATCCCCAAGACAACAAATTCCTTGAATTGGCGGTGAGTGGAGAAGCTGCGTGTATTGTGAGTGGTGACAAAGACCTGCTTGTGCTGCACCCATTTCGGGGCATTGCGGTGGTCACGCCGCGCAGCTTTCTGGACGAAACGTGGCGAGGTTCATCGTAGCGGACGGACGCCAGCGACGCCGAACGCAAGAAGCGCACGCTGACCAACCTCTACAACCAGCGGTCGCACTGGCTCGATCTGGCGCACAGGAAGCTGGATGCGGCCGTCTGCGATTTCTATATGCCAGGGGGTAGGGATTTGATGGCGGCTAACGGATGGCAGAGATGAGAAGCCGAGATGGTGGTACGCTGGTAGCATGGTTGCGCAGCTTGGCGCAATGCGCTTTGTGCGTATAATGCGTTCTGTAATGTCCCAGGGTGGGTGCTTGAGCAAGGCTAGGGACTGCTCGCCCCCCGGCAAGCCACTCAGAGATGGCTACCTCTCGTCCCGCGTGAAAGACCCTTCATGCCAACTACGCTGATACCGCAGGAATTCGTCAATAAGTGGCGCAAGTCCACGCTGAAGGAGCGCACTGCTGTCCAAGAGCAGACCGACGATCTTGGCCGCCAGGTGCAGAGCATCGGTCGCTACATGCACGACCACTCGATCAAGATCGGGCATCGCAGGGCGGATCAGGAGGCGAAATGAGAAACATTCTTGGCCTTATCTCCGCTATCTGTTGGCTGGCGGTGCTGTACAACGAAACGTTTGGCAGCATTACCGGCCGGTTGTGGAATGACAACACCTTCGTGCTGTGGACAGCGCTTTTGTTCGCCGTGTGGTCGCTGGCGTGGACGGTGATCGATGCGGTCGAGACCTTCTCCAAGAAGGATAACACCACGGAAGGAAAAACCCAGGAGGGAAAATGATACGACCACTGATCTTGCTTGGACTAGCCTTCATGCTTTTTGCTGGTGGGTGCGGACAACAGCCAAAGCAGATGGAATTGTGCGAATACTATCTGTGGTCAACTCAAGAACACCTCAAACTCGTGGATCATATGGTTGGCGCAAACGTTGATCTCGAATTGGCAGCACAGGTTGCCCGCGAGATAGAGTCACAACCTGCACCTGAACTAGCCCAGCCTTACAAAGAAGCCATTCTTAACGAGTTCGCAAAACGTTCAACGTGGTACACCGCATCCACTGAAATAGCGTCAGCTACTGCGGTTCCCATAGAAACCGAAGAAGCACACTTAGCTGGTTTCATTGAATTCCAGTCCTTACGGGCTGCAAGAGAAGAGGAATTCACAAAACTAGCTGCTTTTTGCCCGCAAGAGGCTGATGCTATCCAGAAGCTCATTTCTGAGTAGCGCTGCCTTTGAAAATCACTCGGTGCATAAATACAACGTCCTGGTCCAGCCGTGAATGCACCGAGAGAAGCAAGATGCCGCCTAAGCCCATCACCCACAACACCCTCTTCTACGGCGACAACCTGCCCATCCTGCGTGAGCACATGGCCTGCAAGAGTGTCGACCTTGTCTACCCGGACCCGCCGTTCAACTCCAACCGCTCGTACAACGTGCTGTTCAAGGACAAGGGCTCCCGGAGCTCCGGCCATTACTAACTTCGAGTATGCTCCTTCCCTTCCTGAAATAGAGGATTATCAAGCCTTTGTCGAGAGGATCGAGAGGAGTGGCAATGCGTGGAGAAATGTTACCAATGAGAATCAACGCTGTAATGCTCATCATTATTGCCTTGATCGGCCTGATGTTCCTGTCGGCATGCTCGTCCACGGCTGTCCCAACAGATACTCCAACACCTGTCCCCGCGGATACCCCTACGGCTGTCCCAACAGATACTCCAACACCTGTCCCCACAGATACTCCTACGGCTGTCCCCACAGATACCCCCACGGCTGTGCCGACATACACTCCAACACCTGTCCCCACGGATATCCCTACGGCTATACCGTTATCGGAGATGGATCTTGAGCCAGTCCTTGTTCGATCAGGAGATCTGCCTCCAGGATACTCTGGATCTCAGGTAAGAAGTTTCCTACCTGGAATGTTCAGCGAATTGCCTAGTCCAGAAGGTGAGATCCATCAGTACTTCGAAAAAGATGGCGATCCCGTTGGAGGCGTAGGAATAGCACTTTACGAGTCTCCTGATGATCTAGAGGAAGCCTATCAGATCATATTCGATGGTATGGCATCGGAAGACTTGATAGAGGATTTGATCAGGGAGTTTGGATCAAGTCGATTGGGCATTGCTTTCAATTTCCCTGACGATTTGGGTGATCAGGCATATCTCGTAGGAACCTACACAGTACTGAACGATCAAGACCCAGCTTGGATGCAAGATTTGTTCATTGATACAGCCAGCGACGGTGTTGAAGTTCTATTCCGGCGATGTAGCGCGGTAGTCCACATCAGGCTAGGCGGTTATGAGTATGTGCCGGACAAGAACATCGCTGAAATCAACTCACTTGATGGCCTTGCCTACGCCCAAAGGCTGGACAAGAGACTTACCCCCTTAGTATGTCGCTAGGAAACAGTCCTTACAGTGAGGATCCAAAAGGACGCCAATAGACAAGACTCCTGATCTGATGGGAAATTCCTTATCAGGCAAAACGGCCAGCAAGCAATCCAGCAGATGAGTGCAGATGCCACCGGCCTACGGAGCATTCACGCAGGTGCGAACGATTAGGAAGGAAGCGGCCTTTCAACCTGGGCTGCGATATGAACGTGAACAACCAACATAGTAACTATCGAGTCGGTTAATCACGACAACGCACAAAGGACCATCATGTCTCAATTCGCTTTTATCACCCGTTCCGAGTTTCGAGTCTTGCTCGAGTCCGACTACGGCGAGTTGCAGGTTTGTTTCGAGAACGGTGCCTGGAAGAGTGTGCATGTGCTGGGAGGCAGCATCGTCGAGACCCTGTTGATTGACTACCTCCTCGTTAAACCAGAGTTGGTGCCAGGAAACAGAACGCCCCTGGAACTCGACCTTGGCCGCGCTGTGACCGTATGTAGATCGAACAACATCCTTACAGAAAGAACAGCAGATCTATGTTCAGTGATCCGCTCTTACAGAAACCTCATCCATCCTGGACGCCAGGTAAGGCTTAGTGAACCTGCCCCATCCGAGAGCAGTGCGAAAATCGTGGTTGCTCTACTCGATCTGATAATCACAGAAATTGCGGAAGCTAGGAAGGCATCTTTTGGGTTGACGGCCGAGCAGTTCCTGTCTAAGCTAGAGCGGGATCAAAGCTCTTTGGTGTTAATTCCATACCTGCTCCAAGAGATGCATTCATCAGAGTTGGAACGGTTACTGACCGATGTTCTCCCCAGCCGATGTGCGGACATCTACCTGCAACTTGATGAGGACACGTATTCGGATGCGATCGAGACGTTAAGTCGGTTCAGTCAGGGCTTTGAGCGGGCTTTCGAGAGTGCACCTGAACCCATCAAGACTCGTGTTGCCGGCCGGTTCCCCTCAATGCTGAAAAGTGGAGATGGTAGTATGGTCGAGTTACATCGTGGCTATCTATTCAGCGCGTCTTATCTACGATACCTAACCGGTATCGAACAGTCTATGGTCAAGGACTATTATGTCGCAAAGCTCCCCTCGATGCATACTGACCGCACAGCGGAAGAGACATTAGAGTTGATCGACTACCTGGAGCCCAAGGACGTTGTGGCCTGGCTAGATCCGTTTATTCGTGCGATTCTGGATTCACAAGCTCCACCATCCAGGACTCTCATTATTAGGAAGGCTCTCATGGAGGCGGCGGGACACGCACCTAACGAGTACATCTTGTCCGCCATTGAGAAAAGGTTCGAAGATTGGGCTAGGCACTATGAGAGCCGAAATCAGACTAGCCAGGTTGAAGCCCTCAAACGACTTCGAGAAGAGTTCTCTGATATTTGGATCCCCTTCTAGCTGCCACTGCGGTTGGTGTCTTGTGGCTAGTCAAAGAAATCAAGAGCCCGATGGGTCTGGCGCGGCGTCTGCCAGCCGCCATCACCCGCCAGCCACAGATGGGCTTGACCAGTGAACCTCCGAAACGCGACAAGCGACCTCGTCGGCCAGGTTGAACAGGAGTCCGGGCGTATGATCGAGATTGCCGGCATTCCGACGCTGACGACCATGTTCCCCATCGTTATGGCTGGCCCCCACACTATGTCCAAACCTGGAACAATCGGGCCGATGTTGGAAAAGTTGAGTGGAGCCGACAGTTGACGAAGTACCTAGTCCAAGCCACTACGACCACGAAGACCTATGTTTATCTCTGGATTGCTGCCCAGCATGCGCTCCAACTTGCACAACAACAACAGGCTGGATACTTCTACTCGTGCATGTCGGCAGGCGTGTTCGCAGCCTTTACCGTCGAGGCATTCCTAAACCATCTTGGACAGCGTCATGTGCGCGATTGGGAAAGCCTTGAGCGGAAACTTGGGCCACGCGAGAAGCTTATCATACTCCGACAAGTGCTTCATCTGTCGATCGACGAAGGCAAGCGACCGTATCAGACGTTCTATAATATGCTGCAACTGAGGAACTCGTTGGCACACGGCAAGACCCTCGAAACCAATAGCAAGGTAATTGTGGCGAATTCCGAAGACGAATCAGCGAACAATCCTGAACCGACGTGGAAGCGGTTATGCACCCTTTCATCTGTGACGCGGATGGTGGAAGATGCTGAAGCCATCGTACGGGACCTAAGCACGCAAACAGGCCACAAGGGTGATCCACTTGTCAGCCCAATGAGCGGCCGGAGCGGTTTCTCAGAAGTTGGGAACCAATAAGCTTCGACACCGTGGAAGCGAGTGGTTTCTACTGGCTCCAAAGCACCTGCTTGTGTTTGTGGTCAAAACCCTAAGTCCCGCAGCCGGCCGTCAGCAGGTGCGGATTGCGGGGGTCGGAATATGATGCAGGTCTTGGTAGAATATGCGGACCGGCGCTCCCGCGAGTGGTAGTTATGCGCTGGCACATGTGCATGAAATTGAAGAGCCATCGGCATGAAGCATTCGAGTCTTGCAACCTTGGGCTGGGATAGCTGGTTTGACGAACAGGCCCGGCTTCGTTGCGACCCAGCCGGCGCCGTCGCGCGGGTGGCAGCCGTCGATCGGGATCAACTGCTGCTCCTCAACGAAACCGGCGCTTTCCGGGCCAAGTACTCGGGTAAGTACAAGTATGAGGCAGTGTCCTCTCTGGAACGACCGTGTGTGGGCGATTGGGTATGCGTCGAAAAGGCGCCGGCCGATCGTTTTGGGCTGGTCCAGGGCGTTCTGGGCCGCAAGACCAGCTTGCGCCGCAGGGCGGCTGGCGAGTCGGTCGCATACCAGATGATTGCGGCCAATGTCGATGGCGTCATCATCGTTCAGTCCTGCCACTACGACTTCAATCTCAAGCGGCTGGAGCGCTACCTGGTGATGGTGAGCGATGGGGGAGCAACGCCCTATGTGCTCCTGACCAAGACCGACCTGGTGGGGCAAGACGTGCTGGCCAGCCAGTTGGCTCAAATCCAGCGCGCCGCTGTTGCCGCGCCCGTGTTGACGCTGAGCAACGTCACGAAAGAAGGGGTTGAGGAACTGCGTAGCATGCTTGCGCCAGGCAAGACCTATTGCCTGGTTGGCTCGTCAGGCGTTGGGAAGAGCACCCTGATCAACGGCCTGGTGGGCCGCGATCTGCTGGAGACGAGCGTGGTCAGCGCCAGCGGAGAGGGGCGCCATACCACCGTTCGCCGCGAGCTGATCGTCCTGGAGAATGGCGCGATGGTCATAGACAACCCCGGCACGCGGGAATTTGGCGTGCTTGCTGCCGAGGGGGGAATGGATGAAAGCTATGCTGACATCGTTGCCCTCTCGTCTCAGTGCCGTTTCAGAGACTGCACGCATACCAACGAGCCAGGCTGCGCTGTCCTGAAGGCGGTGGCGACCGGCGCCATTGCCGCCGGGCACCATGTGAACTTTGTCAAGTTGAGGCGCGAGTCCGATTACTCCCAGATGTCATACGCCGAAAAGCGCCAGAAAGATAAGAATTTTGGCAAGTATGTCAAGTCGGTCAAAAAAGACCTCGAAAGAGATTAGCGTATGCGCGCTGCATTGCCATGCTAACTATCGACATCGACACAGCCCGTCGCTTCATCCTGGGCAAACAGGGCTTGTGGCCCGGCCGGCGCTGGCGCGGCCTGGAGGGCGTCGAGCAGGCCATGCGGGCGATGGAGTACCTGCAACTCGATCCGCTGCAGATCATCGCCCGCAGCCATGACATCGCGCTGCACAGCCGCGTGCTCGACACCGCACCTGGCCTGTGGGAGGATGCGGCCTACCAGAAACGCAAGTTCTTTGACTGGGGTGGCTGGCTGGCTGTCCGGCCGATGGACGAACTGCCGCACTGGCGCGTGGTCATGCGCCGCGAGCGCGACGACGCCGCTCGCATTCGCGACATGGCGCGCGACCACGCCGACGCCATCGTCGAGATGCGGGCTGTTCTGCGCGAGCGCGGCGCCGTGAGCAACCGCGACTTCGAGATGGCAACGCGCACGCGCACGCAAAGCTATCGCGGCCGCAAGGACAGCGCGCTGGCCTTGTACTATCTGTGGCGCACCGGGGAAGTGATGACGCACCACCGCGAGCGCTTCGAACGCGTCTACGCGCTCACCGAAACGGTCGCGCCGGCGCATCTGATCCGCGAGAGCACGGAGGCCGAAGCCGACCGCTTCCTGATCAAAAAGGACGTCAGCTTCTCCGGCCTGTCGCGCATGAACCGAGTGAGCGATTCCTATCATCGCGGCGTGCCGTTTGACAGAGTCAAGCAGATCCTCGCGGCGCTGTTGGCGGACGGCGACCTGATCGAGGTGCAGGTGGAGGGCTGGAAGGCGGTACACTATGCGCTGGGCAGCGACGCCGGGGTGCTGAGCGATTTGAGCGCCGGGCGCGTGCCGCAGGCATGGACGCCGTTGGAGGATTCTACCACGGAGGAGGTCGTCTTCCTGGCGCCGCTCGACCCCGTCAGCGCGCGCGGGCGGGCCAAGGGTCTGTTCGGCTTCGACTACGTGTGGGAAGTGTACAAGCCTGAGCACCAGCGCAAGTTTGGCTACTACACCTTGCCGATCTTGTGGGGCGACCGGCTCGTCGCGCGCTTCGACAGCAAGCTCGACCGGGCGACAGAGACATTCGTCATCCAGGGCTTGTGGTTGGAGGATCAGGCCCTCGGCGCAGATGAGGCCTTTGCGGAGGCATTGGCGCGCGGGTTTGCGCGCTTCGTCGCTTTTCTCGGCGCCAGCAAGCTGGACGCAACCGCCGTTGGCGAGCCGCTGCTGCGCCGGCGCCTCGGCGTGTAGGACACAGAGTTCACCTGCCTTTCACTCCCCGCCTGTGGGCGCCAGCCTGCTGCCAGGGAGTTTTTTTTGCCCTGTCGTTACTGCTCAGGCTGGGCTTAGAGAAACCGGGTTTTTGCTGCGGAAGCGGCT
>CAZVGR010000100.1:0-19475 GCA_964626845.1 uncultured Anaerolinea sp. | reverse complement strand
AGACCTAACTCCTGGGTCAGCACCTTTAACCGGTCCTCGCTGCGCGAGATGGTCAGGGAAAGCTGGAAGATCAGCAGCAGCAGCCCCACCACGGCCAGCAAGAGCAGCAAGGCTGGCGGGTACTCGAAGCCGATGCTGAAGGCCAGGTGATCCAGCCAGGGGATGAACACCGGGGCCAGAGTCAGGGCCAGGCCGGCCAGCAGCCAGAGAATGGCGTAGCGCTCCTGCAACTGGCGTTTGCGCACCAGGTTGATCACGAACAGCAGCACGGTCAGCCCCAGCACGAAGACCAGCAAGCGCGGCAGCGGAGCCATCATGGCGTCGTCCTCCGGGGCGAGATGTGGGTCTGCTCGCGCAGGATCACCATGCCGATGGCCAGCCACATCTTGAATACGTAGTAGAAGGGCTTCCAGCCGCTGTGCATCGATACGCCGCTGAGCCGCTCGCGCATGGTCACCGGCACCTCCACCACACGGAAGCCGGCGTAGTGCAGCACCAGCAGGGTGTCGGCGTCGGGATAGTCCACGGGATAGTTGTCATAAGCGAAGAAGCGCAGCGCGTCGCGGTTGAGGGCCTGGAAGCCGGAGGTGGGATCTGTCACCTCGCGGCCGGTAATCTTTGAGACGGTCCAGGCGAAGAGTCTCATGCCAACCCGCTTGACCCAAGGCTGGTGGTAGGCCATCCGGCCGCGGAAGCGGGAGCCCACGGCCACGTCGGCCTGGCCGCTGCGCACCGCCTCGGCCAGCCGGTGGATGCCGGCCGGGTCGTGTTGGCCGTCGGAGTCCATCACCACGGCCAGGTCATAGCCGTGCTCGACCGCGTAACGAAAGCCAGTCTGCACGGCCCCACCGTAGCCCAGGTTGACGGGCAGCGTGACCACTTCCGCGCCCAGGTTGGCGGCCACGGCGGCGGTGGCATCCCGGCTGCCGTCGTTGATCACCACCAGATCCCAGCCAGGCGCGGCCGCGCGCGCCTCAGGGATGACGCGCGGCAGGTTGCTGGCCTCGTTGTGGGCGGGAAGGATGAGGAGGGGCATGGGGAATGGTTAATTGGTGAATGGTGAACGGTTAATGGTCAATGGTTGATCTGGAGGCAACTGCTCAGGCATGGCATTAGAAACCGGGTTTTTCTTTGTGCGCCAGCGACTCTGTGTCTGCGCACACCGTACTTGGGACCATGACAGTTGTCTTAGAGACAAAAACCCGGTTTCTGACCGGCCGGCTGAGCAGTTACGATTGGAGTTCTATCAGGAACTCGGCGGTGGGTATCATGCGGTACTCCTGGCTCAGGCGGCGCAGCATGTGCTCGTACAGGGCTTGTTTTTCTGACCAGGGCGTGGCGAGGAAGCGGTAAGAGGCCAGGGCCGGATCGGGCACAGCGTCGATCACGTCGGCGGCGTGCAGCAGGTAGTTGATGGGCACGCAGCGGGCTCTGGCCAGCGCCAGGCCGGCGTCGAACAGCGCCTGGCCGGCGGTCAACACGAAGGTGCTGTGCATGGGCAGGCGCAGGATGGGCATGGTCGTGACGGGGGCTTCGAGGAGTTGGGTACCTGGCGGATTGGTAGGTTGGTAGATTGGTGGATTGGTAGATTGGTAGATTGGTGGATTGGTAGGTTGGTAGATTGGTAGATTGGTAGATTGGTGGGTTGGTAGATTGGTTGGTTGGTGGATGGATTGGGAGCGGCGGTGGGGCGCGGCCGGGTCGGGGTGGTAGGGATGCAGCGGCGCCAGGCCGTGCGCGATCCGGCCGTAGTGGCTGGGGTCGACGTGGCCGCCGGACAGGGCGCGTTGCAGGCCGCGCAGCAGCGGCGCATAGGGCGTGGGCAGGATCGACGAGTCGTAGCGATAGCCCAAACCGGCCAGCACCTGGAGCTGGTCGGCGGCAAAGCTGAAGCCGGGTGACTTGAAGCCGACCGGCGCCTGGCCGCAGGCTGCCCTGATCAACACGTGGCTGGTGGCGATGTCGGCCTGTTTCTCGGCTCGGCTGAGACGGGCAAAGCCAGTGCGGTGCCAGGTTGTGTGGTTGGCCACCTCATGCCCCTGGCGCACCATCTCAGCCAGGGCGTTGGCCTGGGCGGGCAGATCGCGGCCACAAACAAAGAAGGTTGCGCGTATGTCATAGGCTGCAAACAGCGCTAAGAGGCGCGGGATGCCCTCTTGGTAAACGCGCGCGCCCACATCGGCTGGCGCTGGCCGGCCAATGCTTTCATAGTACACCCACAGTTCGTCGACGTCGACCTGGATGGCGCCGGTGGGTTTGCGCGGTCTCATGGTGCGCTGCGCCGGCCCGGCTGGCCGGCGGTCCAAGGGAAAAATCGCCACATACCGGCGCATTATATGCGTTTGCCCTGCAAGCGCCAAAGCACGCGGGTAGCTCTCGCTGTCACCCTGCCGCATGCCAGCTCAACCAACAAACCGCCCCCTCTCCCCCTGGGAGAGGGCTGGGGTGAGGGAACGCGCCTCTCAGTTGGCTTGATTGACCCATGCGGGTATAATGCACCCGCGCCGGCCAGGCGCAACTTGAAATCTACCCGGAGCATCGTATGAATCCTGTCATCATATCCATTGGACCCTTTGCCGTCACCTGGTATGGCTTGCTGATCGTCTTTGGCGCAGTCGTCGGCGCGTGGATCGCCACCATCGAGGCCAAGCGCCGCGGTGAGGATCCCGAACACGTCTGGAACGTGCTGCCTTGGCTGCTGATCGCCGGCATCATCGGCGCGCGGCTCTACCACGTCTTTTCCAACCCGGTGGGCGGGCTGGGCTGGAGCTGGTACCGCGAGCACCCGATGGACATCATCAACTTCTGGTCCGGCGGCTTCCGCGGGCTGGGCATCTTCGGCGGCGTGCTGGGCGGCTTTATTGCCCTGGTGCTCTATGTGCGCTGGAAAAAACTCAGCCTGCCTCGCTGGCTGGACATCGTTGTCCCCGGCGTGCTGATTGCCCAGACGATGGGCCGCTTCGGCAATTTCATCAACCAAGAGTTGTACGGCCCCCCCACCACCCTGCCCTGGGGCTTCAAGATCAACATCAACTTCCCCTTCCAGACCCCTACCGAGATGCTGGGTCGCTCGCCGCAGGAGGTCCTGGAGTACGTGACCATCACCCGCTTCCACCCCACCTTCTTCTACGAAGCGCTGTGGAACCTGGTGGGCTTCGTGCTGGTGATGGTCTTTGGCCGCAAGCTGTATCCCAAGCTGCGCGACGGCGACATCTTCTTCTTCTACCTGATTTGGTATCCGCTGGGCCGGCTGATTGTCGAGATGTTCCGGCCCGACGCCTGGGTCACTGGCCTGCCCGGCCTGGCTACGGCGCAGTTGATCAGCTTGGGCCTGATGGCAGTTGGCATTCTTGGCCTTATCTTGCGCCATCGCAACTGGCAGCCCGCGCCAGCCGAGGAGGTTTCCGCATGACCGCCAAACCGTTCAAATGGTCGCGTTGGTTAGGCATTGGCAAGGCCGATGCCGAGGAGCAAAGCATGGCAACCACTGGTGGATCGATCCAATCGGGCGAGCCTGTCGAGATCTGCGTGGCCGCCAACGAGATGGAAGCCCAGGTCGTCAAGAGTTTTCTGGAGAGCAACGACATCCCCGTCATGCTGCAAGGCGATGCGGTCAGCAAGGTCTATGGCCTGGCCGTGGGTGGGCTGGCCCAGGTGAAGGTCTTTGTGCCGGAATTGCTGGCCGCCAAAGCTATTGAGC
This sequence comes from uncultured Anaerolinea sp., assembly GCA_964626845.1. Classification (GTDB taxonomy): domain Bacteria; phylum Chloroflexota; class Anaerolineae; order JAAEKA01; family JAAEKA01; genus JAAEKA01. The sequence continues at coordinate 15,775 of CAZVGR010000100.1, read as the reverse complement.
TGCTGGAGGCAGAGAACGACGCGGCTGACGACGACGCAGAAGAGCCAGCCGAGTTCATATAACGGCAAAGCAGCAAGGTAGGTCACTACTCAGGTGCCGGGCACTTGCAGCCCAGGATCGGCTGAATTCGGCTCGGCAGACTTCGTAATTAGGCGCAAAGTCAAATGCCCGGCACCTATGGCTGAGTAGTAACCAAGGTAGAAAAAAGGACGGGCGCAAGCCCGTCCTTTTTGTTGTCATTACACCGCCGCAGCGCGACCCCAGTTCTCAATGGACGCCGTTGCGCGCCACCGGCAGCCCGGCAGCGATCCACTCGCGCATGCCACCCACCAGGTTGATGACCGTGGGGATGCCCTGAGATTGCAGCACGCTGGCCGCAATGGCTGAGCGGCCGCCAGTGGCGCAGTGAACCACCACCGGTTTGTCGGGGGAGAGCGCAGCAACGCGTTCTGGCAGGTAGCCCAGCATCACATGCTTGGCCCCAGGCATGTGGCCCTCGTCCCACTCGCTCTGGCCGCGCACGTCCAGCACCATCACCTCGCCATCGGCGATTTGGCGCGCCACCTGGCTGGCTGTGGCCATCTGGTAGGACTGCATCGGCAGCCCTATCTCCAGCCAGGCGTCCAGTGTGGGCGGCTCGAAATAGCCCGCCACCTGGTCCAGGCCGATGCTGCTCAGATCGCGCACAATCTGCGACGCCTGATGGCGTTCGGCGATCAGATAAAAGGGGTCATCATAGCCCACCAGCCAGCCGGCCCAGTTGGTGAAGCCGCTGTCATAGGGGATGTTCAGCGTGCCGGGCAGGTGGGCTGAAGCAAACGCCGAGGCCGGCCGGGTGTCGATCACGGCGACGCCGCGGTTGAGCAGGCCGACGAGCTCACGAATCGGCCGGTGCTGCGGGTTGGGCTGGCTGTGCAGCACGCGCGGGCCGATCTTGTTCAGCTTCTTCATCATCGCGAAATACTTGGGCGCCTCTGGCTGGCCCTCAAGCAGCGCATGCACAAAGGCTTGCTCGTCGTCGATCTGCAAGGCCCAGTTGAACAGCTTCTCATAGCCCACAGTGCTGGAAGGCACCGCGCCCAGCGACTTGCCGCAGGCGCTGCCCGCGCCGTGGGCCGGCCAGATCTGCACGTAGTCGGGCAGTTCGCGGAAACGCCGCAGGGAACGGAACATCTGGCGCGCGCCGACCTCGGCTGTGCCGGCCTGCGCGGCCGCTTTCTCCAGCAAGTCGGGCCGGCCCACGTCGCCCACAAAGACGAAATCGCCCGTGAAGATGCCCATGGGCCGGTCGGCCCCAGCGGTGTCGGTCAGCAGGAAGGAAATGTGCTCCGGCGTGTGGCCCGGTGTGTGCAGCACGTCGAAGCGCACGTTGCCGATCTTGAAGCTGTCGCCGTCGTGCAGCAGTTGGTGCTGGTAGCCGTCCAGGAACTGGTACTTCCAGTTTTCGTCCCCTTCGTCGGACAGGTAGAGCTTGGCTCCGGTGCGCTCGGCCAGCTCACGCGCGCCTGAGACGAAATCGGCGTGGATGTGAGTCTCGGTGGCCGCGGTGATGCGCAGCCCCTGCGCCTCGGCCGCGCACAGATACGGCTCCACGTCGCGGCCGGGATCGACCACGATGGCCTCGCCCGTGGCCTGGCAGCCCACCATGTAGGAGGCGTGGGCCAGTTTTTCATTGTAGAAGTAACGTAAGAACATTGCGCGATCTCCTTGGTTTTGCGGTCGTTCAGTCTCAGGCCGTTGGATGAGACCGGTCGTTGCCGGGTTACACGGACTTGACAAAAGCGGTCTTCGTCTTATAATCCGTAAGACTTTAACGGCCTTGCCCGATTTTTGGAGGTACAGTGAGCCAGAGCATCCCCATCCAATCCTTTCGCCTGCATCAGGAGGGCTTAGCGCGCGTCTTCGGAGAGCTGGAGGCCAAGGTGATGGAGGCGGTGTGGAACCTGAACGAGCCGACGGTGCAGGCCGTCTGCGACTATCTGGGGCCCACTTACAACTACAAGACCGTGATGACGGTGCTTAATCGCCTGGTGGACAAGGATGCTTTGACCCGCCAGCGCGTCTCGCGCGCCTTCATCTATCGTCCCTGCCAGAGCCGTGAGGCGTTTTTGTGTCGCGTCTCGCGCGCGATCATGGGCGGGCTGGTGCGCGATTTTGGCAGCCTGGCGGTGGCCCAGTTCGTCGAGACTTTGGATGAAATCGACCCCGAGCAGTTGGCCGAGCTGGAACGCCTGGTGCAGGCGCGCCGTCGCAGCCAGACGGAGGCCGCCGATGGCCAGGACTAGCCAGGCCGGCCGGGCGTTCGGCGCGCTGCTGCTGCTGGCTGCCAGCACCCTGGCCCTGTTGGCCGGTCTGCTGTGGCGGCAGAGTCCCCAACTGGCCCAGGGCGTCTTGCTGGCCTGCCAGAACGCGGCGCAGGCTGTGGAAGGCTACTTGCCGTTGGCCGGTCTGCTGCTGCCTCTGGCGCTGTTGGCCGCGGGTGGGCTGCGCGGGCTGAGCATGCTGATCCGCCAGCTTTGGTGGACCCGCAGGCTGCTGGTCGACCTGAGCCCGCGCGAGCGGCCCCTGCCGGCTGGCTTCGCTGGCCTGGTCGATGCGCTCTGTCTGACCGGCCGCGTGACATTGGTTCAGGACGCGGCGCCTTATGCCTTCGCCGCCGGGCTGCTGCGGCCGCGCGTCTGGCTGAGCACCGGGCTGCTGGACCTGCTGGACGAGGCCGAGTTGGCGGCCGTGCTGGGCCATGAACGCCATCACCTGCGCCGCCGTGATCCGCTGCGGGTCCTGGCGACTCGCAGCCTGGTCCACGGCTTGTTTTTCCTGCCCGCTGCCGCGGCTCTGGGCAACCTTTACCTGGAGGCCAAGGAGCAGGAGGCGGATGCAGCAAGCGGCGCTGGCCACGATCTGGCCGCCGCGCTGCTCAAGCTGGTGCGAGCCGGGGCGCACCTGCCGGCCGGCGCCAATCTGGCCGCAGCCAACGCAGGCAGCGTAATCGGGCGCATCCAACGCTTGTTGGGCAGCGAGCCCCCCAAGCCCAAGTTGGACCGTGCCCTGCTCCAGCGCACGGTGCTGAGCCTGGCGCTGGCAGCCGCGCTGCTGCTGGCCAACCGCGTGGCCATGTCGCAGGCAGCCAGCCCATTGGCCGGCGACGGCTGCGGCTACACCACCTGGCCCGCGGCAGCCGAGGCGACCAGCACGCCGGCCAATTTCACGCCCCACAATCTGGCGCCATAACGGCTTGCCAGTCATTCTGTAGTCTACATAATCAGCAAGGAAACCAAACTTATGCCAACCAACCATCGTTCGAGCAGAGTCAAGCCCAGCGCAGCGGTCGCCGGTCTGCTGCTGGCCCTGCTGTTGATCATCGCTGCTTGCGCCGCGCCTGGCGCGGCCAACATTCCGACCGAGCCGGCTGCTCCGGCCCCAGGCGCTGAGCCGGCCGCGGCCAGCGACGATGTGCGCAGCAAGGGCAGCCCCGACGCGCCTGTGACGATTGTCGAATACTCCGACTATGAATGCCCCTTCTGCGCCCGCTGGGTGGAACAAACCTACCCCGAGCTTCTGCAGGAGTATATCGACACCGGTAAGGTGCGGCTGGTGTTCCGCGATTTCCCCCTGGACAGCATCCACCCTAACGCCACCCCCGCCGCCATTGCCTCCCGCTGCGCCGCCGAGCAAGGCAGCTTCTGGGAGATGCACGACCGGCTCTTTGCCGGCCAAAGCCAGTGGGCCAGCGCCGCCGATGCCAACGCGGTCTTCGTCAGCTATGCGGGTGAGCTGGGGCTGGACAGTGAGGCTTTCGCCGCCTGTCTGACCAGCGGCCAGTTCGATGACGACATTGCCGACGACCTGTTGGCGGGCCAGATGGCCGGTATCACCGGCACGCCCAGCTTTCTGATCAACGGTACCTTGCTGGTGGGCGCGCAGCCGATTTCGGCCTTCCGTCAGGCCATCGAGACGGCGCTGGCCGGCGGCGTCGAGGTTCCCTACACGGTGGAGATCGACATCGAGGGCGCGCCGGTAAAAGGCGATCCCAACGCGCCCATGACCATCGTGGAGTTCTCGGACTACCAGTGTCCTTTCTGCGCCCGCTTTGTCGAGCAGGCTATGCCGGCCCTGGTGCAGGAGTTCATCGACAGCGGCCAGGCCAAGCTGGTCTTCATGGACTTCCCGCTGGAGAGCATTCACCCCAACGCGCAGAAGGCTTCCGAGGCCGCGCGCTGTGTGCGTGAGCTGGCCGGCAACGACGACGCCTACTGGGCCATGCACGATGCGCTCTTCGCCAACCAGGCCGAGTGGGGCGGCAGTCGATCAGCGGCCATGCTGTTTGAGGGCTACGCAGGGCAGATCGGTGTAGACACCGCAGCTTTCGCCGAGTGTCTGGCCAGCGACCGTTACGCCGAAGCCGTGCAAGCTGATTTGATCCAGGGTTTGAACCTGGGCGTGCAGGGCACCCCCACCTTTTTCATTGATGGCCAGCCCTTCGTGGGCGCGCAGCCGATCGAGAACTTCCGCCGGGCTATCGCTATGGTACAGCAGGGGCTGAGCATTGCCCCGCCGCCGCAGCCGACGCCTGCGCCTGAGCCCACGCCTGCACCACTGACCCAGGATATCCCGTTGGACGACGCGGCTGGCATCAAAGGCGACCCCAATGCGCCGGTGGTGATCGTGGAGTATTCGGACTACCAGTGCCCCTTCTGCCAACGCCACTTCGCCCAGGTGCTGCCGCAACTGCAGCCGTACATTGACGACGGCACGGTGCTGTATGTCTTCAAGGACTTCCCACTGACCTCCATCCATCCGCAAGCGCCGAAGGCGGCCGAGGCTGCCCGCTGCGCCGGCGATCAGGATGCGTACTGGTCGATGCACGATCTGCTGTTCCAGAACCAGCAGCAGTGGTCGGGCCAGGCGACGGCTGTGAACATCTTTAAGGGCTATGCGGGCCAGCTTGGCCTGAACCAGGCGGCCTTTGATCAATGCCTGGACAGCAATCAACATGCCGCCGTGGTCGAGGCTAATCTGCAAGAGGGCGTGGGCTATGGCGTGCGCGGCACACCGGCCTTTTTCATCAACCGCACGCTGCTGCCCGGCGCCTATCCGATTGAAGCCTTCCAGCAGCTCATCGAGGAAGCGCTGAACCAGCAATAGACAGCCGTGTGTTCACAGGCATCCCTGCCACCCGGACGGGGATGCCTGCGAAAGCCTTTTTTTGGCTTTTCTCGAAATTTGCCCTTGTTTTGTGACATAGATCATAGTCGATTTCTGAGAACTATGGCACAATAGGCGTTGACAGTGTGTGACTTTGGTGATACACTCACCGCAAGTTGTCCGTAACTTCTCAGACTCAGGCGCCGGGCGCCTGGGTAGCTACGTCACCGCAAGCAATCTGACGCCAGGAGAATCTCTATGACAGAGTCAACTATTCTTACGTCGCCCCAACTGGAAGCCAAACCAGCAAACCGCAACCTCAAGTTCATCATCGGAGCTGCGGTGATTTTTCTGGCCATTGGCTTTCTGGTTTTCAATGCTATGAGCAGCGCAGGCGCCTACTACATGACGGTCAGCGAGCTGGCTGAAAGCGCAGACGCCAATGTGGGCAAGACTGTGCGGGTCAGCGGGGTTGTGGTGGACGAGAGCGTGGACTACAACTCGGCTGATCTGATTCTGCAGTTCAGCATCAAGGACGACGCTAACCAACTGCCCATCTACTTCCATGGTCCGCGGCCCGACAACTTCACCCGCGCGGCCGAGGCCATTGTCGAGGGCAAGTATGGCGAAGATGGTGTGCTCTACGCCAATACCCTGCTGCTGAAGTGTCCCTCGCGCTACGAGGAGCACGGCGGCGAGCAGAAGCCGGTTGAGTACGAAGAGATCCACGTCGAGTCCATCGGCTAAGACAGCGCACCCTGTGAGCGTTTCCATCGCGGTCGCTCGTGCCAGAGGATGGGCGACCGCTTTTCTTGTCCCTATTCTGCATGATACACCTCACCTCTCGTTCAGCGCGCGGCCGTTCTCGTGACGCTACGCGTTCCTCATGGTTGTTGTTGCTGCTGGCAGTCCTGCTGCTGGTACAGCCCGCCCCAGCGGCGGCCGCCCCCGATCAACAGGGATCGACCCTTCCCCCTGCGGCGCGCAATGGCCAGGCGCTCTATCAGGAGAACTGTGCGCCTTGCCACGGTGTTTCTGGCTTGGGGGATGGCCCCACTGCGGCCGAGTTGCCTCAAGGCGCAACAGCCCTGGCTGACCCGGCCATTGCCCGCCTGGCCACGCCGGACCAATGGTTCCAGATTGTCAAGGAAGGGCGCATGGCGTTGTACATGCCTCCCTGGAAGAACCGGCTGAGCGACGAGCAGATCTGGGATGTCGTGACTTACTCCCTGTTTTTGCAGACCAGCGAGGCTGAGCTGGCCCAAGGCGCAGCGGTCTGGGAGGAGCACTGCGCAGCCTGCCACGGTTCCGATGGCGCGGGCGCTGGCCCGCAGGCTGTGGCCGCCGGTCTCGCCATGCCCGACCTGACTGATGGCAGCTTCACGGCCAGCCGCTCGCTGTCCGATTGGTATACCGTTAGCAGCCAGGGGCAGGGGGCCATGCCTGGCTTTGGCGATGTCTTGTCCGAGGAGGAAATCTGGGCGGCCGTGCAGACGGCGCGCACCTTTGCCGCCCCGCCAGTGGCCGCTGCTGCGCCGCCAGTGGCCGCTGCCGCCGTGCTGACCGGCACAGGACGCCTGACCGGCCAGGTTAGCAACGGCACTACCGGCCAACCTGTTGTGGCCACGGTGACGCTGAACACCTTTCAGAACTTCGAGCCGCTGCCGACCCGTGAGACACAGACCGACCCCGATGGCGCCTTCGTCTTTACAGACTTGCCCACGGGATCGCAATATGTCTATCTGGCCAGCACGGTTTATGGCGACAACTCCTTCGGCAGCCAGATCGTCTCTTTCCCGGCTGACGAGACCGAGCTTGTAGCGCCCTTGACCGTTTACGAGTCCAGCAACACGCCGGGCGAGATCCAGGTCACCCAGGCCCAGTGGTTCATCGACTCGCATCAGGGAGCGCTGCTGATCGGCGAGCTGTACCGCTTCAACCACGACAGCGACCGGGTCTATGTGGGCAGCGAGGAGGTTGCGCCCGGCCAGAACGCAGTTCTGCGCTTCAACCTGCCGGCAGGCGCAACGTCGGTTGTGCTGGATGGCGGCGAGATCGGTGGGCGCTTCATTCGTACAGCCGAGGGCGTCGTCGATACGCAGCCCCTGCTCCCCGGCGTTTCTCAGGTTCTGATGCGCTACTTGCTGCCCTATGACGGCAGGCGGGCCGACTTTGCCCACAGCGTACCCTACCCTGTGAACCAGCTCAACGTGTTGGTGGTCGATGGGCCGAGGGTCACGACCGATCTGGAAAGCCTTGGCCCGCAGACAGTGGCCGACCAGCTTTGGAACAGCTTCCAGGGCGCCAACCTGCCGGCCGGCCAGGAGGTTAGCTTGCGCCTGAGCGATTTGACAGCAGCGGCAAGCCCTGTGGTCGCGCCGTCGTCGGCCAGATCGAACGCGGTGGTTGCCTACAGTCCCGCCCTGATCTATGGCGTAGGCGTTGTGGCGCTGATCGCGATTCTAGGTGTGTTTGGCGCCTATCTGCGGTTCAGACCGGCCAAGCCGGCGGTTGCGCAAAGCGCGCTGGCGGCCGGCGATCCGGCTGCTGCGGCGCTTGATCCTGTAGCCGAGCGGCAGCGGCTGTTGCTCTCCATCGCCCAGCTTGATGATCTCTATGCGGCTGGCGGGATTGACGAGGAGAGCTATCAGCGCGCGCGGGCGGCGCAGAAGCGCAGTCTGCTGTTGATCGATGGGGCACGGTCGGAGACCGGCCCAAGCGGCCAGGAGCGTTCTGCGCTGTGATCCGTGCCAGCAAGCTTGTCAAAGCCTTTGGCCGCCGGCCAGTGTTGCGCGGTATCGACTTGGAGGTGCCAGCCGGGCAGTCGGTGGCTTTGTTTGGCCCCAACGGCGCGGGCAAGACCACACTGATCCGCATCATTGCCGGCCTGAGCAAGCTGACCTCGGGGCAGGTGCAACTGGGCGGGCAGGACGTGCAGAAGGCCGGCCCTGGCCTGCGCCGCTATGTGGGCTTTGTCTCCCACAACCCGTTGGTCTACGACAGCCTGACGGCTGAGGAAAACCTGATCTTCTTCGGCCGCATGTACGAGACGCCAGAGCTGGATCAGCGCATTGTGCAAGTGCTGGAGCAGGTTGGACTGGCCGGCCGGCGCAAGGACGTGGTGCGCACCTACAGCCGGGGCATGATCCAGCGGCTGGCCATTGCGCGGGCGATCCTGCACGACCCGCCGATTCTGCTGCTGGACGAGCCGGACACCGGGCTGGACCAGCAGGCGGCCGACATGCTGCGCAGCCTGTTGGTGGAGCTGGGCAGCAGCGACCGCACGGTGTTGCTGACCACCCACAACCTGGAGCGCGGCATCGAATGGGCCGACCGCGCGCTGATCCTGAACGGCGGCCGGGTGCGCTTCGACTCGGCCACAGGCGACCTGGCCAGCGCAGAGTTCCGCCGCATCTACACGGAGACGGTCGGCGGCTCATGAGCTATCTGCGTAAGGTTTTTGCCATCGTCTGGAAGGATGTGCAGGCTGAGCTGCGCACCAAAGACATCCTCAGCTCGATGCTGGTCTTCGCCGGGCTGTCGGTGCTGATCTTCCAGTTTGCCTTTGACCTGCGGGCCGACAACGTGCGCCTTGTCCTGCCCGGCGTGCTGTGGATTGCCATCACCTTTGCCGGTGTGCTGGGCCTGAACCGGTCCTTCATTCTTGAGCAGGATCGCGGCTCGTTGGAAGGGCTGCTGCTGGCCCCGGTGGACCGCAGCGCGATCTATTTCGGCAAGCTGATCGGCAACCTGCTGTTCATCTTTGTAGTCGAGTTGCTGCTGCTGCCGCTGATGACGGTGCTGTTCAACGTCTGGCTGCTATCGCCAGCCCTGCTGCTGGTGTTGGCGTTGGGCACGCTGGGTTATGCGGCCGTTGGCACCCTTTTTGCAGCGCTGAGCATCAACACCCGCGCCCGCGAGGTGATGCTACCCATCCTGCTTTTCCCAGTGATGGTGCCGGTCTTTGTGGCCGGCGTGCAGGCGGTCAGCCGCCTGTTAGACGGCGATAGCCTGGCCGATATCGTGCGCTGGGTGCAGTTGCTGGCGGCCTATGATGCAATCTTTATCGCTGCGGCGATGCTGTTGTTTGATTACGTGGTCGAGGAGTGAACTATGACTACTGCCAAGAAATCCTCCGCTAAAGATACGCTTTGGTTGGCGCTGCTTGCCCTGACGGGCGTGCTGGTTGCGATTGGCGTCTATCTGTCTATGCTGTGGGCGCCGACGGCGGTCAACATGCCCACTGAGGCTGAGCGTTTTGCGCAGCGCATCTTCTATTTCCACGTCGCGGCCGGTTGGGTCGGCTATTTAGCTTTTGGCGTCACTGCCCTGGCCGGCATTCTCTACCTGGTCAAGCGCCAGCGCCGCTTCGACAACCTGGCCGTGTCGTCGGCTGAGATCGGGGTGGTCTTCACTGCCGCCAACCTGGTCAGCGGCTCAGTCTGGGCGCGGCCCACCTGGGGCACCTGGTGGTCGTGGGACGATCCGCGGCTGACGCTGGCCGCCATCGTGTTGCTGGTCTACATCGCCTACCTGATGCTGCGCAACGCCATCGATGATCCAGAGCGCCGCGCCCGGCTGTCGTCGATCTATGGCATTGTCGGCTTTTTAAGCGTGCCGCTGTCGTTCATCTCAGTGCGCATCTGGCGCACCATCCATCCGGCTGTTATCGGCACTGCCAGCGAGACCTCGCAGGGTGGTTTCGACATGAGCGGCAACATGGTCGTGGTCTTGCTGTTTTCGATCTTCACTTTTAGCCTGCTCTACGCCGTGCTGCTGTATTACCGCTTGCAGTTGGAGAACCTGCGCGAGCGTGTAGACGATTTGAAGACGCGGGCTTTGGCCGAAGCGTAGCTTGATTTTCAAAGGAGCAGTTATCATGGCTTTTCTGGTTGCCGGCATGATGGTTTTCTGGCTGTTCACCTTCTTTTTCGTGTGGAGCATCTCCCGACGCCAGCGCAAGCTGGAGGAAGAGGTGCAGGTGTTGAGCGAGGTCGTCCAAGACTCGTCGAGCTAGGTGCTTTCTTGTGGATTCACAGAATCTGAATCTTTTGCTGGCCACGCTGTTTGGCCTGGTGTCATTCTTCTCTCCCTGTGTGCTGCCGCTGGTGCCTGTCTATTTGGGCTACCTGACCGGCGCCACAGTGGCAGGAGCCGATGCTCAGGGCAAGGTTGCGCGCTGGTATACCTTCTCTCATGCCGTGGCGCTGGTGGCTGGTTTTACCTTGATCTTTGTTGCGCTGGGCGCGCTGGGCGGCGCGCTGGGCATGACGCTCAACCGCGCCGTGCCGGTGATCACCCGCGTCGGCGGCGTGATGCTGCTGGTATTCGGTCTGCGCATCGCCCACATCCAGTGGCGCAAGAGCGCTTGGGTGATTCTGGCCGTGGCTATGGCGCTGCTGGCCTATCTGGTCAACATTCGCGAGACTCCCATCAACCGCGTGCTGCAAGCGGTCATGTTTGGCGCAGTGACGTTAGCGGGCATAGGCTGGCCGTTGGCCGGTCACATCGCTCTCGGCGTCCTGGCCGGCGCGTTGAACTTCATCACCGTCTGGGAAGGCAGCGCCGCCCTGTTTGGCATTGCCGATTTGGGCGGTTTTACGCCGACGATCATGGCGTTGGCTGAGAGCGCGTTGATCGCCCTGCTGGTCGCCTGGGCAAGCCGCACCGACCTGTTCTACGTCGAGAAGCGGATCCAGTTGGATCACCAGCGCAATCGCGGCTATACCACTTCTTTCCTGACCGGCATCGTCTTTGCGGCTGGATGGACGCCTTGCGTGGGGCCGATTCTGGCCAGCATCCTGGCGCTGGCTGCCACCGAGCAGAGCATTGGCCGCGGCGCGCTGCTGCTCTTCTTCTACTCGCTGGGCCTGGCCGTGCCCTTCCTGTTGGCTGGCCTGATCTTCAACCAACTGGGGCGTGTGTTGCCCAAGATCTATCGCCATCTGCCGACCATCAGCCTTGTCAGCGGTTTGTTGCTGGCCGTGGTCGGTGTGGTGGTCTACACCGGCGGCATTCAACTCATGGCTACAGCCGTGCCGCAGGTGGAGATGGAGAGCTGGCTGCTGGGTGTGCTGGGGATGGAGCCGTAGCGTTATGATTCAGACAAAGAGCGCCCGACATTTGCTGGTCTTGTTGGTATTGTTAGCAGCCGTGCTGCTGATCGTCGCCTGTGGCAGCCGCGCGGCCAATGAAGAGGTCGTCGCTACCGGCCTGGCTAACCTGGCCGAGGCCACAACGCGCGGCGTGGATAACGCCCAGCGCGGCCTGGAGCGCGGCCAACTGGCTCCCGATTTTAGTATGCAGTTCTCGGACGGCAAGCAGATCCGGCTTAGCGACTGGCAGGGCCAGCCGGTGGTGCTGAACTTCTGGGCGACCTGGTGCGCGCCCTGCCGTGAGGAGATGCCAGAGTTCGTGGCGGCCTACCAACGCTATCAGGAAGATGGGTTGGTGATCGTTGGAGTCAACGCCCAGGAGACGGCCACCCAGGCGGCTGGCTTCATGAAGCAATTCAACATGACTTTCCCTGTGGCGCTGGACACACGGGGCGATGTGCAGCAGCTTTATAACGTGCGCGGCCTGCCCACCAGCGTCTTTATCGACAGAGAGGGGCGCATTTCCGAGCGCTGGGCTGGCCTGTTGAGCGAGGCTGCCCTGGAAGAGCTGCTGGCGGAGATCCGATAGCCAGTGGCGCGCCAGGTGACCGTCTACACTACGCCAGGCTGCACGCTGTGCCGTCATGTGCTGGAGGACCTGGACCTGCTGGCCGCGGAGCAGGACGTGGCTGTGCGGGTTGTAGACGTGACCGGTGATCCTGAGCTGGCTGAATGCTACCTGCTGCTGGTTCCTGTGGTCGAAATTGCCGGCGGCCCTACTTTGCAGGCGCCTATCGCTCTGGCCCAATTGCGCGGCGCGCTGGCTGCCGCCCCCAATCACACGCTATGAAGTCATCCAATCGCCCCGTACAGCCGCCATCTCACACTCCGCAGCCTGCGGCCCCCTTGCCGCCCGGCGCTGGTCGAGCCGCCGATTTTGGCGACCGCCTGGTCTTGGGCATTGCTCGCCACTGGGTGGCAGTCTTCAGCCTGGCGCTGGCGCTGTACGTCGGCTTGCCCTTTTTGGCGCCGGCGCTGATGCATGTGGGGCTGCCTGGTCCGGCCCGGCTGATCTACCTGATCTACTCGCCCGCCTGCCATCAGTTGCCCGACCGTTCCTATTTTCTGTTTGGCGAGCAGCGCGTCCACACGTTAGAGGAGCTGGAAAGCGCCAGCGTGCTGCCTGGCAGCGGCCTGTTGGAGCGCCGTCGTTTCATCGGCGACGAGACGTTGGGCTGGAAGGTGGCGTTGTGCCAGCGCGATGTGGCGATCTATGGCTCGATGCTGCTGGCCGGCATACTCTTTGCTCTGCTGCGCGATCGGGTGCGGCGGCTGCCGCTGCCGGTCTTTGCGCTTTTTGTCATTCCCATCGCCGTCGATGGCTTGACGCAGTTGTTCGGCTTGCGCACCAGCAATTGGTGGCTGCGCACCCTTACCGGCGCGCTGTTTGGCGTGGGTGTCGTGTGGCTGGTCTATCCTTACATTCAGGAGTCGATGGACGACATTCGTCTCAACATCGAGCAAAAGCTATCCCGCAAGCCGTGAGCGACTGGGCTGACAGAGCTTGATCCCTGGAAATGACACAGGCCGCCTCAATCGGGGCGGCCTGTATGCGTGGGCGTGTGCTGACGGTGTGGTTACAGTCCTGGGCCAGCCAGTTGCCGGATCTTCATGCCGGTCTCACGCCAACTGATAGTAGACAGGCCCAGCTTTCTGCGCAGTTGTTCGGGGGGCATACCTGTGCGATAGTCGCGCACAGCGGCCGTCCAGCGCAGCGCCTCGAAGGAAACCGATTTGTGTTCAATGCCAGCCAACTGGCCGGCGTCGCCCAGCACGTACTCCAGATTACGGGCCGTACACTCAAAAAGATGAGTTTCTGGCTTGTATTGAGCGATATACTGGCGCACTACCTGCAAGAACTGGGGCGCCAAAACCAGTTTGCGTTCCTTGTGACGCATGCGGGCGGTGGGGTAGCGCACGTATAAGACCGGCGCGCGCGGGTCAGAGCCGTCGATATGTTCCAGCTTGATGCCCATGCATTCGCTCTTTTTGATCGCCGTTTGCAGGATCAGGCTGACCAGCACATAAGGGCGGGTGTCAGGCTTGCGGGCCCAGAGCAAGTCACGGCTGTAGCGCAACAGCCGTTCCACCTCGTTGTCGTACAGGATGATCGGCAGGGGGGTGCTTACCGGCTGGTGTGCAATCGGCGCCGCCGGGTCGCTGGCGATCACGTCCGTGTCGTGGAGCCATTTGAAGAAGACCTTGAGCGTAGTCAGCCGGCGGGCATAGCTTTTTGGGCTGCACGGCGTGCCGCGTTCAGTCAGGATCCAGGTCAGATAGTTCTCCAGGTCGTGAGTTGAGATGCGACTGATGTTGGTGTTGGGCGAGACATACTTCATCAGCAGCCGCAGGTCGCCCATAAAGGCTTTGACCGTGTTCTCAGAGAAGCCTTGGCGGATCATGTGGTTGTGGAAAGCGCTGGTGGCTGACGCCAGCGAAGAGCGGGCCGTCAGCGGTCCCAGCGCTGTCACAGGGGCGGACATCGAACCAGGGCGGCCAGGCGATGGAAACAGCGTTGGTTGGTCGATGCTCATGAAAAGAAACCTCCGCGAGAATAATGGATGTGGCGCAGGCACCGGCGCGTCAATTTTCGCGTAGTGCTGTGTACATAATAACACAAGTGCCGCGTTTTGTCAAGACCTTACAAAAAACGTTTCCGTCAGTTTATTTGACAACAGTCTGTCAGGTGTATATAATCAGGACTGCTCAGGGGAGATTCGCCACTTTCGGCCCACTAGCTCAATTGGCAGAGCAGCTGACTCTTAATCAGTAGGTTTGGGGTTCAAGTCCCCGGTGGGTCACCTACCGCAGCGCAAGGGGCGCCGTCTAACGGCCAGACGGCGCCCCAGCCTTTACCAACGAACGGCCGAAAGATGCCAACAATTGTAACCTGGGCCTTTGCCCCTGATTGGTTGCGGCCGATTGAAGCGGCGGCGCTGCTGGGGCCGGCCTACACGGAAGCGCAGATCCTGGAATTGATCGAGCTGGCCGCGGTCGTAGCTGAAGAAGACGGCGGCGGCGGCTGGCTGGTAGAAAAGCGCGGCCTGCGCGAGTATCAAGAAGCGCTGTGGGAGGTGCTGACCGATGAACAGTAACGGCAGCTCCCCGGCGCTGGTGAAAGGAAAACCGAAGTTGCCTTGGTTATCCATCGACGAAGCGGCAGCAATCAGCCAGTATCACCCTGAGTACATCCGCAAGTTATGCCGCAAGGGGCGGATTAAGGCTGAAAAGAAGAGCAATCGCGACTGGTGGATAGACAAGGATGCTTTGGAAGCATACCTGAGTAATCCCCCTCCCCCGGGCCGGCCCAAGGTCAAGGGGACTGCTGAGAACGAAGCCAGCTAGACCACACTAGCTGGCTTTTCTTTTGCCCATCGTTAATAGTTTGGGGATATACAATCAGATTTGACAAGAGCAATTTGTTAGGCTATACTGCCTGGCAGATGTTCCTTGACAAACAAACGCCCCAGCCAGCAGCGGGAACTGCTGACTAGGGCTGACCCACCAAGCCGGAATAGGCGGCGCGGCGGGCTGACTGGATTATACCATAGCATGGTCAAACCAGCGGCCTCCCTGCTACCCCTGGCAGGTGGGGCCGTTTTTCAATCCTGGAGGTTTTGACCATGAGCCAACAAGACGACGATCTGCGCGATGAACGGGAACTAACGGCCTATCACGAGGCTTGCCATTTCGTGATGTGCAAGCTGGCCAAGGGCGGGCTTCCCCGTCGCGTGACCATTCTGCGTGGCCCTGAAGGAGACGGCTTTTGTGGCGGCTGTCCTCCCTGGCCTGAGTATGCTGCGCTGGTCAGCCTGGCTGGCGTGTTTGCTGAGGATTTCTGCAACGGGCTAGACGACGCCGGCGCACAGGATGACATCAAGGAGGCGCAACAGGAACTGGAGGCAGTTTTCGGCGATGCCTGGGAAGCGGCATATGACCGGTATCTGGGCTTCGTCTATCGGCTGTTGCTCTACACGGGGCCGCGGCGGGCAATCGTGGCCGTGGCTGAATACCTGCTGGACAACCCGAACCTGGAGCTAGAGGCGGTCTATCCGCTGGACGATCTGGCAACGGTTGCCCTTGGGAGGCGCCTCAATTGGTTGTGCCAGCAGGTTGAGAGCTTCGTCAAAGGCGGTGCATCATGACCGTCTACCTACTCCATTTCTCCCAACCCCTCGGAGATCCTGGCAACCCACGCGGCCAGGCGCAACATTACATCGGCAGTGCTGACAACCTGCCCCAGCGGCTGACTTCGCACCAGATCGGGCACGGGGCGGCCATCATGCGGGCGTGCAAAGAGCGGGGCATCGACTTCTGTCTGGCCAGGACCTGGCCGGGCGGGCGGCAAGAGGAGCGAGCGCTGAAGAACCGCAAGAAGGCGCGGGCGCTTTGCCCTATCTGCAACCCTGGAGTGTGCGACCATGACCGCTAAAACGGCTTCTGACGCTTCCCCACGTGTAAACACCCTGTTTGAT
>CAZVGR010000099.1:1366-19611 GCA_964626845.1 uncultured Anaerolinea sp. | reverse complement strand
TGATGCAGTGATCATCGGCGCTGGCGGCGCCGGACTGATGGCTGCGCTCTATGCCTCCAAAAGCGCCAACGTGGCCGTCGTCAGCAAGCTCTACCCCACCCGCTCGCACACCGGCACGGCCCAGGGCGGCATCGGCGCGGCGCTGGGCAACCTGGAAGAGGATCACTGGGAGTGGCACGCCTTCGACACGGTCAAGGGCGGCGACTACCTGGTCGACCAGGACGCGGCCGACATCATGTGTAAGGATGCGGTGGATATCGTGCTGGAGCTGGAGCACATGGGCCTGCCCTTCGACCGCACGCCCGATGGCAAGATCTCGCAGCGCCCCTTCGGCGGCCACACCAACAACGTCACCAAGCAGCCGGTGCGCCGCGCGGCCCACGCGGCCGACCGCACCGGCCACATGATCCTGCAAACCCTCTACCAGCAGTGCATCAAGAACGACGTGCAGTTCTTCGACGAGTACCAGTTCATGGACCTGCTGATCAGCGAGGGCCGCGTGGCAGGCATCGTGGCCTATCACATCGACAGCGGCGAGCTGCACGTCTTCCACGCCAAGGCGGTCTTCTTCGCCAGCGGCGGCTGGGGCCGGCTGTGGAACATCACCTCCAACGCGCACTCGCTGACTGGCGACGCGCCGGCCGTGCTGCTGCGCAAGGGCTACCCGCTGGAGGACCTGGAGTTCTTCCAGTTCCACCCCACCGGCATCTACAAGATGGGCATCCTGATCACCGAGGGGGTGCGCGGCGAGGGCGGTGTGCTGATCAACGGCAAGGGCGAGCGCTTCATGCTCAAGTACGCGCCGACGATCAAGGATCTGGCCAGCCGCGACGTGATCTCGCGGGCCATCTATTTGGAGATCGCCGAGGGCCGCGGCGTCAACGGCCAGGACTACGTCTACCTGGACGTGCGACCGGAGGTGGTCAACAAGTACCTGGCCGAGGACGGCAAGACCAACCCCGACGGCTCGCCGCGCAGCATTACCGCGGCCGACATCGAGAAGAAGCTGCCCGACATCGCCGACTTCTGCCGCACCTACCTGGACGTGGACCCGGTCAGGCAGCCGATGCCGATCCAGCCCACGGCCCACTATGCCATGGGCGGCATCCCGACGGACGTGGACGGCCGCATCCTGGTGGATGCAGAGAACACGCCGCTGCCAGGCGGCTATGCAGCCGGCGAGGTGGCCTGCGTCAGCGTGCATGGCGCCAACCGGCTGGGCACCAACTCGTTGGTGGACCTGGTGGTCTTCGGCAAGCGCGGCGGCATCGCCATGGCTGAGTACTGCAACCAGGTAGACCACCCGCCGCTGCCGGAGAACCCGGAGGCTGAGGTGCAGGCTGAGATTGCCAAGCTGCTGGAGAACACCCAAGGAACGCCGGCGGCTAAGCTGCGCAAGGCTATGCAGGAAGTGATGATGATGAACGTGGGCGTCTTCCGCACCGATCAACTGCTCACCGAGGCATTGGAGCGGGTGCGTGAGCTGAAGAAGCAGTTCGCCAACGTCTACGTCTCGGATCGCGGCAAGCGCTTCAACACCGATCTGCTAGAGACCTGGGAATTGCGCAACATGCTGGACCTGGCTGAGGCTACCACCCTGTCGGCGCTGAACCGCACCGAGAGCCGCGGCGGCCACGCGCGCGACGACTACCCGCAGCGCGACGACGCCAACTGGCTGAAGCACACCTTTATCTGGCAGGATGGCGACAACTACCGCTTCGGCTACAAGCCGGTGACCATCGGCCGTTATCAGCCGCAGGCGCGCGTCTACTAGGAGGGCTGCCCCATGCGAGTAACACTGAAGATCAAGCGCTTCAATCCCGAACTGGAAGAGAAGCAGCACTGGGAAGAATACGATGTGGATGTCGAGCCCAACGATCAGTTGTTGGACGCGCTGAACAAGGTCAAGTGGTACGAAGACGGCACCTTGACCTATCGCCGTTCCTGCGCCCACGGCATCTGTGGGTCTGACGCCATGGTCATCAACGGTCGCAACCGGCTGGCCTGTAAGGTGCTGATGAAAGAGCTGGGCAGCAAGGTGACGGTCGAGCCAATCCGCGGCATGCGGGTGATCAAGGACATGGTGGTGGACATGGAGCCCTTCTTTGCCAAGTACCGCGCCATTAAGCCCTATCTGATCAACGACAACTTGCCGCCGGAAGGCAGAGAGCGTTATCAGAGTATCGAGGATCGCGAGCGCTTTGACGACACCACCAAGTGTATCCTGTGCGCCGCCTGCACCACCTCCTGCCCATCGTTCTGGGCCAATGGCCAGTACGTGGGTCCCGCCGCCATCGTCCAGGCCCACCGCTTCATCTTCGACAGCCGCGACATGGCTTTGCACGAGCGGCTGGAGATCATGAACGACACCATGGGCGTCTGGCGCTGCCGCACCGTCTTCAACTGCGTCGAAGCCTGCCCGCGCGAGATCAACATCACTAAGGCCATCGGCGACGTTAAGAAGGCGATCCTGGAGGGCGGCGTCGGCGGGTAATCCACAGCGCTGCGTCAACATGTCAAAGAGTCCCCAGCAGTTCTGCTGCTGGGGACTCTTTTGTGTTTTGCCTGCCGCGCCCGCCCGATCCGTTTACGGTCGGTTAGGCGTTGCCGACGTAGTACTCTTTGCTGCCTTCATTAGGCTGTCCACCGCTGCTTCCGGCCCATCGACATGGCCGAACACCGATGTCCCGGCCACGAAGACGCGCGCGCCGGCCGCGCAGGCCGGGCCGATAGTCGCCAAATCCACCCCGCCGTCGATCTCCAGCTCACAGGCCGGGTTGCGCGCGTCCAGCAGGGCGCGCGCCTGGGCAATCTTGCGCAGCGTGTAGGGGATGAAGCGCTGGCCGCCGAAGCCGGGGTTGACGGTCATCACCAGCAGCATGTCCAGGTCCTCGATCACCTCGTCCAGCGTGTGCAGCGGCGTGGCCGGGCAGAGGGCGACCCCGGATCGCTTGCCAAGCTGCTTGATCTGCTGGATGGCGCGGTCCAGATGGACGACGGCCTCCTGGTGGACGATGATCAGGTCCGCGCCCGCTTTGGCGAAGGCCTCCAGGTAGCGATCGGGCTGAACGATCATCAGGTGCGCCTCCAGCAGCGTGACGGTGGCGCGGCGCATGGCCTCCACCAGCGGCATGCCGAAGCTGATGTTGGGCACGAAGACGCCATCCATCACATCGACGTGAAAACGCCGCGCGCCGCCGCGCTCAGCCGCCTCTACCTGCTCGCGTAGTCGTAGAAAGTCAGCGGCCAGTATCGAGGGTGCGATCTCGGGGGTCATGGGAACTCCAGGAATCTGACCACGGATGCCACAGATTAACACAGATCAGAGAGGCAGAAGGTCAGAGGCTCAGATCTGTGTTCATCTGCGTGATCTGTGTCTTATTTTCGGGTCTTGTGTTCGACGCCGTTGGGTCCGGCGACGACGAGGTCGGTGGCCAAGCCGATGAACAGGCCGTGCTCGACAATGCCGGCCCGTTCGCCTAGCGCAGCGGCCAGGTCGGCTGCATCGGCGATGGAGCCGAAGGCGCAGTCCAAAATCATGTTGCCTGAGTCGGTGACGAATTCCTGTCCGTTGGCTGTGCTGCGAACGGTGCATGTTGCGCCCAGCCACTCAAGATAGCGCGCCTGGGAGCGCCAGGCGAAGCGCAGCACTTCCACGGGCACAGGCCACAGCGTACCCAACTGCGGCGACAGCTTGCCCTCGTCGGCGACGATGATCACGCGGCGGCTGGCCTGGGCCACGATCTTCTCGCGCAGCAGCGCGCCGCCGCCGCCTTTGATCACGTCCAGCGCTGGATCGACTTCATCTGCGCCGTCGATGACTAAATCCAGGTCGACCGGCAGGTCGTCGTCGATCATGGGGATACTCAGGCGCACGGCCTCGGCGTGGGTGGCTTTGGACGTGGCGAAGCCGACAATGTCGCGCAGCTCGCCGGCGGCCAGCAGTTCGGCGATGCGCCGTGTGGCGTGGATGGCCGTGCTGCCTGTACCCAGGCCGATGGCCATGCCGCTGCGCACGAACAAATCTACCGCGCCGAGCGCCGCCATTCGCTTATAGGCATTTTGAGAATTCAGTGTTTGGTCCATGCGATTGCATCCCAACGTAGGTCCGGCTACCAGCCGGACAGGGACCTGTCACGTTGATAACTTGACCTACGGAAGCCGGGCCGCCGCGGCCGCGTCCACCAGCCAGTGCAACTGCCCTCTGG
This sequence comes from uncultured Anaerolinea sp., assembly GCA_964626845.1. Classification (GTDB taxonomy): domain Bacteria; phylum Chloroflexota; class Anaerolineae; order JAAEKA01; family JAAEKA01; genus JAAEKA01. The sequence goes on along the minus strand of CAZVGR010000099.1, from coordinate 15,403 downwards.
CTGGCTGGATCATCTGCGCCGGCAGCACGTCGGGGTCATACCGGCCGTGCAGCACCCGCCGCAGCATCTCTGCCTTGCCCGCGCCCTCGACGAAGAAGGCCACGTGGCGCGCGGCGTTGATCAGCGGCGCGGTCATGGTCACGCGCCAGGTCTGCATCACCTCGACGTACTGGGGGATAACCCAGCGCGTCTGCTCGCGCAGGCTGGCCGTGCCTGGGAAGAGCGAGGCCGTGTGGCCGTTGTCGCCCATGCCCAGGCAGACGAGGTCGAAGGCTGGCGGCGCGGCGGTGCGGAACATGCGCTGGATTTCCTGCTCATAGGCCAGCGCAGCGAGGGCCGGATCGTCCTCGCCGCGCAGGCGGTGGACGTTCTCCGGCGGCAACGGTACATGATCCAGCAGCGCCTCGCGTGCCATGCGGTAATTGCTACGGCTGTCGTCGGGTGAAACACAGCGCTCGTCGCCGAAGAAGATGTGGACGCGCGACCAGTCGATGCCTTGCGCATAGCCAGCCTCAGCCAGGCGCTGGTAGATCGGCTTTGGCGTGCCGCCGCCGGCCAGCGCTATGGTCCAGCGCCCGCGGGCTGCGATGGCCTCCACGGCCTGCGCGGCCATGAACTCAGCCGCGCCGGCGATGAATGCCTCTTTGTCGGGGAAGATGGTGAATTCAGGCTTGAAAGTCATGCTTGACATGGTCGCAAAGGGCGAGTCTTTGGTATGTCATGCTGAGCGGGTCTGCCAGGAAACTTACACTGCGGTGAGTCGCCAGCGAAGCATCCCCGGCCACACGCAATGGGGGGATGCTTCGGCGGACCTCAGCATGACATAAAACGCCTACGCGCGGCCGCGCAGGCTGCGATAACGCCGAATCAGCGCGTTGGTAGAGCTGTCGTGGTGCAGGCCGGGCGCGACCTCGCTGGTCAGCTCCGGCGTGATGCGGTTGGCCAGCGCCTTGCCCAGCTCGACGCCCCACTGGTCGAAGGGGTTGACGTCCCAGATCGCGCCCTGCACGAAGACACTGTGCTCGTAGAGGGCGATCAGCGCGCCCAACACCTCCGGCGTCAGCCGTTCGGCCAGGATGACGTTGCTGGGCCGGTTGCCGGGGAAGGTACGGTGCGGGGCCAGCCACTCGGCCGTGCCCTCGGCCAGCACCTCCTCGGTGGTCTTGCCAAAGGCCAGCGCCTCGGCCTGGGCGAAGACGTTGGACATCAGCAGGTCGTGGTGGTTGCCCAGCGGGTTGAGCGAGTGGGCAAAGCCGATGAAGTCGCAGGGGATCAGCTTGGTGCCCTGGTGGATCAACTGGTAGAACGAGTGCTGGCCGTTGGTGCCCGGCTCGCCCCAGTAGATCGGGCTGGTCTCGTAGTCCTCGATCACCGCGCCTTGCAGTGTGACCCGCTTGCCGTTGCTCTCCATGGTGAGCTGCTGCAAGTAAGCAGGAAAGCGCTTGAGATACTGGTCGTAGGGCAGCACGGCCACAGTCTGGCTGCCGAAGAACTCGTTGTACCAGACGGTCAGCAGGCCCAGCAGCGCCGGCAGGTTGCGATCGAAGGGCGCGGTGCGGAAGTGCTCGTCCATGGCGTGGAAGCCGGCCAGCATCCGGTGGAAGCCCTCCGGCCCTACCGCGATCATCGTCGACAGGCCGATGGCCGAATCCATCGAATAGCGGCCGCCGACCCAGTCCCAGAAGCCGAACATGTTGGCCGTGTCGATGCCGAACTCGCCGACCTTGGCCGCGTTGGTGGAGACGGCCACGAAGTGGCGGGCGATGGCGGCCTCGTCCCCCAGCGCCCGGAGCGTCCAGGCGCGTGCCGTGTGCGCGTTGGTCATGGTCTCCTGGGTGGTGAAGGTCTTGGAGGAGACGATGAACAGCGTCTCGGCCGGGTCCAGGTCGCGCGTGGCCTCGGCGAAGTCGGTGCCATCCACGTTGGAGACGAAGCGGAAGGTCAGCTCGCGCGCCGAGTAGTGGCGCAGCGCCTCGTAGGCCATCACCGGCCCCAGGTCGGAGCCGCCGATGCCGATGTTGACCACGTTGCGGATCGGCCGGCCGGTGTAGCCCAGCCATTCACCGCTGCGCACCTGCTCGGCAAAGCCGGCCATCTTGTCCAGCACGGCATGCACGTCCGGCACCACGTCTTTGCCGTCCACGAAGATCTGCCGGCCGGCCGGCGCGCGCAGCGCCGTGTGCAGCACGGCCCGGTTCTCGGTGATGTTGATCTTGTCGCCGCGGAACATAGCGTCGATGCGCCCGCGCAGGCCGCATTCCTCGGCTAGCCCGACCAGCAGCCGCAGCGTCTCGTCGGTGATGCGGTGCTTGGAGTAGTCCAGGAACAGCCCGGCGGCCTCGGCCGTCAGCCGCTCGCCGCGCTGTGGGTCATCAGCAAACAGCGTTCTGAGGTGTAGGTCCGTGATCTGCTCGTAGTGCGCCGCCAGGGCCAGCCAGGCGGGGCGTTGGGTGAGTGAACGTGTCATAGTCGTTGGCTCCTTGATGGTGAAGCGTGAAACGTCTAACGTGAAACGGGTTGCCAAGGCCGTTGTCCTTGTCTGCCCTTCACGCTTGACGTTTCAGTTGCCCAGCGTTGCCACCATCACCGCCTTGATGGTGTGCATACGGTTTTCGGCCTGATCGAAGACGATGGAACGGGGCGACTCGAAGACCTCCTCGGTTACCTCCAACCCATCCAGGCCATGCTGCTGGTAGATCTCCTCGCCGACCTTGGTCTCGCGGTTGTGGAAGGCTGGCAGGCAATGCATGAATTTCACATGGGGGTTGCCGGTGCGCTCGACAGCCTGGGTGTTGACCTGGTAAGGCAGCAGCAGTTTGATCCGCTCGGCCCAGACCTCCTTCGGCTCGCCCATGCTGACCCAAACGTCGGTGTGCAGGAAGTCTGCGCCGCGCACGCCCTCGTCCACATCCTCCGTGATCAGCAGGCGCGCGCCGGTTTTGGCTGCAATCTCGCGACAGGTCTCGATCAGGTCGTCGGCTGGCCACAGGCTGCGCGGCGCGCAGATGCGCACGTCTGTACCCATTTTGCAGCCCATGACCATCAACGAGTTGCCCATGTTGAAGCGCGCGTCGCCCAGGTAGCAAAAGGCAATCTGGTTCAGCGGCTTGTCGCTGTGCTCGATCATAGTCAGGAAGTCGGCCAGGGTCTGGGTGGGGTGAAACTCGTTCGTCAGGCCGTTCCACACTGGCACGCCTGCGTACTGGGCCAGCGTCTCGACCGTGGCCTGGGCGAAGCCGCGGTACTCAATGCCGTCGTACATGCGTCCCAACACGCGGGCCGTGTCCTTCATCGACTCTTTATGGCCGATCTGCGAGCCTTCAGGCCCCAGATAGGTGACGTGCGCCCCCTGGTCGTAGGCCGCCACCTCGAACGCACAGCGCGTGCGGGTTGAAGCCTTCTCGAAGATCAGGGCGATGTTCTTGCCGGTGAGCCGGGGCTGCTCGTAGCCGCCATACTTGGCCGCCTTCAGGTCGGCCGACAGCTTGAGGAGGAAGTTTAGCTCGTCAGGGGTAAAGTCCAGTTCTTTGACGAAGCTGCGGTTGCGCAGGTTGAATGCCATCAGGGTTGCTCCTTGCCGTGAAAATTCAATGAGATCAATCAGCCCGGCGTCTCTGACAAACCAGGCGAGGGCGACCTTGGGACCAAGGCCCATGAAAACAGATAAAGCTTAGCACTGCTTGCATTTTGTGGCAAGCCTGCAGATCGAGATTTGACTTTCCTTCGGAGAAAAGTCAAATCTGCCTGCGATCTGCTGCACAGCGTCGCCGCTTGGCGAATCGGCCCTGCTGCTGTATAACCACAGACATGAACGTCCAGCCAGATCGTACCCCGCTCTACCTGCAAATCGCCGAATCCGTGCGCCAGGAAATTGTCTACGGCGCGCTGGAGCCGGGCGACTCGCTGCCTTCCCTGCGCGCCATGGCTGAGCGCTGGCGCTGTACAGTGGGCACAGTCCAGCGCGCTTATGCGGAGCTGGCGCGTGAAGGATTGGTGACCTCCCGCTTCGGCCAGGGTACACGCGTTGCCGGGGTAGCGCCGCGGGTCGGCCCGGCTGCGCCGCTCCGTCGCGCGGCGTTGGTCAACCAGGCTGAGCGTTTCCTGCTGGACGCGCTGGCGGCTGGCTACGACGTTAACGAGCTGGAACAGGCGCTGCGCCTGGCACTGGAACGGTGGCAGAGCATGGCGGCCGCACAGCCGCCAGCGCCACAGCAAACACTGCGCTTCGCTGGTAGCCACGACCCCGCCATTTCGCTGTTAGCCGCAGCGCTTGGTGAGATTGCACCTGGTTGGACGCTGGAGGTGCGCTTCAGCGGCAGCCTCGGGGGCTTGATGGCGCTGGCGCAAGGCGAGGCTGAGTTGGCTGGCTGTCACCTGTGGGATCAGAGCAGCGACACCTACAACCGCGTCTTCGTCGAACACATCCTGCCAGGCCGGCCTGTGGCGCTGTTGACCCTTGCCCACCGCCGCTTGGGGTTGCTGACGTCGGCTGGCAACCCGCAGGGTATCGCCAGCCTGGCTGACCTGGCCCGCGCCGATCTGCGTTTCATCAATCGCCAGCGCGGCGCAGGCACGCGCGTCTGGCTCGATGAGCAACTGGACGCAGTTGGCATAGATGCCGCTGCCATCGCTGGCTACCACGTGGAGGTAGCCACTCACAGCGCTGTGGCTGAGGCGATTGCTGCGGGTCAGGCCGATGTGGGCTTGGGCATCGAGGCCGCTGCGCTGGCGCGCGGGCTGGGCTTCGTGCCGCTGGCCAGGGAGCGCTACGACCTGGCCGTCCCTGCCGCTGTCTGGGAGCAGCCGGCTGTGCAGGCGCTGGCGGCCTGGTTGGGCAGCGCCGCGGCGAGCAGCGCCATCGACGCGCTGGGTGGCTATGACACGGCCGAAACTGGCCGTGTCGCCTGGGTGGAATGAGCGCCCAGCCCCATCCGCTGGCTCTGCCGAAGCGCCCGCTAGGCCAGCCGACGCGCGGCAAGACGGCCCGCAACCGGCTGCGACGGGTCGACAACTTCCTGGCGCTGTACGATCCGGGGTTGCTGCGGCGAGTGGATGGCCCCTTTGCCGGCGCATTCTTTGTCGATTTGGGCTACGGCGCCGAGCCAACCACGACCCTGGAAAGCGCCCAGCGGCTGCGGCGCATCAACCCGGCCTTACCTGTGTTGGGTGTGGAGATCGACCCGGAGCGGGTGGCTGCGGCCCAACCTTTTGCCGACGAGTTGACCCAGTTTCGCCTGGGGGGCTTCAATCTGCCACTGCGCAGGCGGGCCGATGGAGCAATGGAAACGGCGCGGGCCATCCGCGCTTTCAACGTGCTGCGCCAGTACCAGGAGGGGGAGGTGGCTGGCGCGTGGGAGATGATGGGCAGGAGCTTGCTGCCTGGCGGGCTGTTGATCGAGGGCACTTCGGAGCCGTATGGGCGGGTATGGGTGGCGAATGTGTTGCGCAGGGAGGCTTACCCTCACCCCGGCCCTCTCCCAGGGGGAGAGGGGGTGCGCCCTTACTCCGGCCCTGTCCCAGGGGGAGAGGGAGTAGTGCTGCGCTATGAAGGGCTTGTCTTTAGCACGAACTTTCGCTGGGGCTTCGATCCGGCCCAGTTTCAGGCGGTGTTGCCCAAGAACTTGATTCATCGCATGACGCCGGGGGAGCCGATCTATGCCCTGCTGGAGGCGTGGAAGCGGGCGGCGCGGGAGACCGTGGCAGAGCAGGCTTGGGGGCCGCGGCGTTGGTTTGTAGCGTCGGCGCAGCGCCTGGCCGCGCTGGGCTACCCGGTGTCGCTGCGTCCTAAGCTGGTGAGCGGTGGGTATCTGCTGGTGCGGCAGTTCTGATACACTACGACCTCGCCGTTCGTAGCACGATTTGGAAAATCGTGGTTCCGGGAGGGCGGACCAGCGATTTTCCAAATCGCTGCACAACAGGCGCACAGACCGCAACTCGTAGCACGATTTGGAAAATCGTGGTTCCGGGAGGGCGGACTAGCGATTTTCCAAATCGCTGCACAACAGGCGCACAGACCGCAACTCGTAGCACGATTTGGAAAATCGTGCGCTTCAGGAGGGCAGATCAGCGATTTTCCAAATCGCTGTACGGAATTTGCGTCACGTTCCTCCCGCTAACTTGACAACCACATCAGCTTGCATACAATGTGACTAGACGGTCATGTGACCGGTAAGTCATATCGAGAGCGTTGAACAGCATGCCCAAGGAGACCTTTTTCAACCTGCCGGACGACAAGCGCCAGGCCATTCTTGACCTGGCCATCGAGGAGTTCGCCAGCCACGACTACAAGAACGCGTCGATCTCGCGCATCGTCGAGCGGGCTGGCATCGCCAAGGGCAGCTTCTACCAGTACTTCGCCGACAAGAAGGACCTCTATCTCTACCTGGTCGAGCTGGCGATGCAGGAGAAGCGCGACTTCATGAGCCAGACGCGCATGCCGCAGCCGGACATGGGCGTCTTTGCCTTCATCCGCTGGTTATTACGCACCGGCGTGGACTTCCAGTTCAGCAACCCGCGGCTGGCGCGCATCGGCTATCGGGCGCTGTACGACGACGTGCCGCTGCCCGACGAGACCCAGGCGCTGATCAAGCAGGGCGGCCTGGTCTACTTTCGCCAGTTGGTGGCCGGCGGCCTGGCTCGCGGCGAGCTGGACCCGGCGCTGGACCCGGATGTGGCCGCGTTCATCTTCAACGCCATCTTCACCGAGTTGGGCGACTACATGCTCAACCGCCTGAACCTGGACGTGGAGGCCATGTTGGAAGGCGATCTCTCGGCCATGGCGTCGGCCGAGAGCCAGGCGATCTATGACGCCGTTCTGACCATCTTGCAGCGCGGCATGGCCGCGCCGCCTGGCGGCGTTCAAGGAGCGTAAATCATGGCGAATCTCGTCTGCCTGATCACAGGCGGCAATGCTGGCATCGGCCGGGCGGCGGTGGTTCAACTGGCGCGTCAAGGCGCACAGGTCGTCATTGCCTGCCGGAACACCCAGCGCGGGGAAGAAGCCGTTGCAGCAACTCGCAAGGAGTCAGGCTCTGACACTGTGACGCTGATAACGATGGACATGTCTTCGCGTCGGTCGATTCTGGCGGGTTGTGAGGCATTTCGGCGTTTGGGGCATACCCGCCTGGATGCTTTGATCCACAATGCCGCCGACTTCGACATCAGCCGCAAGGCGCCGCTGCTGTCTGAGGATGGCATCGAGACCGTGTGGGCGACCAATCACCTGGGGCCAGTGTTGTTGACCCAGCAGTTGGCTCCTGAGCTGTCTGCCGCCGATCAGGGGCGCGTCATCACCATCGCTTCGCAGGGCCTGGTCTTGCATCCTCGCCTCCGCGTGCGGCTGGAGGACCCTGAGTTTAAGGCAGGCGGCTTCAAACCCGACAAAGCGTATTACCAGTCCAAGCTGGCTCAGGTGATGTACACCCAGTGGCTGGCCGAGCAATATCGCGGCAGCGCCAAGACGGTTAATTGCATACGAGTCACCAACGTCAAGATCGACCTGGCCCGCTACCCCAACCTGAGCAATTTCCAGAAGCGGCTGTACAGCATCAAGAGCCGCTTTTCGATCAGTCCGGAACAGATGGCAGAAGTGTATGTCTGGTTGGCTTCCTCCCCTGAGGTCCACAAGGTGACGGGTGGCTACTTCGACGAGAAACGCCAGCCTGTCAAGCCTTCGGCTTGGGCCATGGACCGAGCCAACATCGATCAAGTGATGCGACTGACGGCGAGTTACGTTCCTGGTTTGCTGAGCGACTGACCGGCAGATGCGTCGAGCGTGAGTACCATCTATAACATTCGGCTCAACATTTGGAGTCTATTTTCAATGATCGAAGTCAATGACCTTAACTACACCTACGCCGCAGCCCAACAGCCAGCGGTCAAGGGCCTGAGCTTTGCCATCCAGCCGGGCGAGGTGTTCGGCTTCCTGGGCCCCAGCGGCGCGGGCAAGTCGACCACACAAAAGGTGCTGATCGGCCTGCTGCGCGAGTTCCAGGGCCAGGTGCAGGTCTTCGGCAAGGACCTGCGCGGCTGGAAATCGGACTACTATGAGCGCATCGGCGTGGCCTTCGAGGTGCCCAACCTGTACCTCAAGCTCACCGGCCTCGAGAACCTGCGCTACTTCGCCTCGCTCTACTCGGTGCCCACGGCCGACCCCGAAGCGCTGCTGGCGCTGGTCGATCTGGCCGATGACGGCAAGACGCCGGTCGGCCAGTACTCCAAGGGCATGAAGGTGCGGCTGAACGTGGCGCGCTCGCTGCTGCACCAGCCCACGCTGCTGTTCATGGATGAGCCGACGGCTGGGCTGGACCCGGTCAACGCGCGGCGCATCAAGGAGATCGTGCGCAGCCAGCGCGCGGCCGGCAAGACCGTCTTCCTGACCACCCACGACATGAACGTGGCCAACGAACTGTGCGACCGCGTGGCCTTCATCGTTGACGGCGAGATCAAGCTGATCGACGCGCCCAAGGCGCTGACGCTGCGCTTTGGCAAGCCGCTGGTGCGGGTCGAGTACGGCGTCAACGGCGTGGTGGACAGCCGTGATTTTGCGCTGGACGGCCTGGGCGACAACGCCGACTTCCTGGCCCTGCTGCGCGACAACGCCGTGCGCACCATGCACACGCAGGAGGCCACCCTGGAGGATATCTTCGTCCAGGTGACGGGGCGCAGCCTGGCGTAACACAGCCAGGCGCCGGGTGCTGCCGCAGCGCCCGGCGCCGAAATGCGAGTCGAACTATGAAACGATTGCTTGCCACCATCCGCACCGACCTGCGCCTGCAACTGCGCAACGGTTTCTACATCGCCGCGGCCTTCGTGGTTGTCGTGCTGGTGATCCTGCTGCGCCAACTGCCTGAGGTCAGCCGCAGCCTGGGCCTGCCCATGCTGGTCTACGGCAACCTGCTGATCAACGGCTTCTTCTTCATGGCCGGCTTGGTGCTGCTGGAGAAGGGCGAGGGCACGCTGGAGGCCCAGGTGGTCACACCGCTGCGCACGGGCGAGTACCTGGCCTCCAAGGTCATTACGCTGACTGCGCTGTCGCTGCTGGAAAGCGGGCTGATCGTGCTGCTGGGCGTGGGGTTGGACATCAACTGGCTGGCGTTGCTGGCCGGCGTGGCGTTGCTGGCCCCGCTGCTGGCGCTGGCCGGCTTCCTGTTGGTCTCGCGCTACGACACGCTCAACGAGTTCATGTTCCCGGCCGTGGGCGCGGTGGCGGTGTTGTCGTTGCCGCTGCTGCCTTTCATGGGACTGTTGGACAATGTCTTGCAGGGCAACTGGGTCTACGTCATGCCGGTGCAGGCGTCGTGGCTGTTCTTGCAGGCCGCAGTGGCGCCGGTGGAGACGTGGCAGGTGATCTATGCCCTGGTGGCCGGCGTGCTGTGGGTGGCCATCGCCTTCTTGCTGGCGCAGCGCGCGTTTTATCGCTTTGTGATTATGAAGCAGGGCGCGCGGGCGTGAGTGCAAGCGGGCACGGTCAGGAGACCGGCCCGAGCGAAAAGGCCCAGCGGGCACGGTCAGGAGACCGGCCTGAGCAGTTGGAGGCTGTTACTATGCAAATCACAAGAACCATTCAATCCCTTGGTCCCATCGACGCGGCCAGCGTGCGGCGCGACCCGCTGCTGCGCTACATGATCATCATGCCGGTGTTTCTGGCGCTGCTGGTGCGCTTCAGCGTCGGCGCCATCAGCGACGCGCTGATGCAGCGCATGGGCCTGGACTTGACGCCCTACTACCCGGCGATCATGAGCTACTTCATCGTGTTGATGATCCCCTTCCTCTTCGGCGTGGTGATTGGCTTCCTGCTGCTGGACGAGAAGGATGCCGACACGCTGACGGCCTTGCAGGTGACGCCGCTGCCGCTGGGCAGCTACGTGGCCTATCGCGTGGCCATCCCGACGATCCTGTCGGTGGTGATGACGCTGATCGCCTTCCCGATCTCCGGCTTGTCTGACCTGAGCCTGCCGGAGATGGTGATCGTCGCGCTGTCGTCGGCCCTGCTGGCGCCGGCCTTTGCCCTCTTCCTGGGCGCGTTTGCCCAGAACAAGGTGCAAGGCTTCGCCCTGCTCAAGGGGCTGGGCGCGGTGCTGCTGGTGCCGGTGGCCGGCTTCTTTGTCAACATGCCGCTACAACTACTCTTCGGCATCCTGCCCACCTATTGGCCGCTCAAGGCTTACTGGCAGTTGGACGCCGGGCAGGCCGACTTCTGGATCTACCTGCTGGTTGGCTTTGTCTTCCAGGCGCTGCTGCTGCTGCTGTTCCTGCGTCGTTTCTCGACTGTGCTGCACCGCTAACCGGCCAGCGTGTGTACCATCCACACGTTTGGCTCGACATAAACACCTGAGCCGGCCTCTGCGTCGAATGTCAGCGGGTTGATCCCGCCAGCAACGACGTAGGGGCCGCTCTCGCGCAAGCTCAATCCCGTCCACTCCTGCCACTCGGCCCGTGTGCCTGAGATCGTCATGGCCTGGTGGCAGACTTTGACGATGCGCGCGCCCAGCCGGGCATGGACGCGCAGCCAGGGGTCGAAGGGCAGTCCCTCGTCCGTGGTCCACGTGACATAGCGATCGATGGAGGTCAGGGGATAGCGGCTCTTGTGGCTGGGGCGCACCGGCGCGATCAATTGGCTGAAGCCGTGGGCCGCGCCGATGGCCCGCATGGCCTGCACCATCAGCCGGCTGATGCCCTGGCCCTGGCTGGCCGGCGGCAGCGCGATCTGCAACGCGCACTGGAGGGTGGGCGTCCGTCCGGCCTGGTGATCGGCCACAGCCTGCGCAAAGGCCCAATCCCAGCCCTCCTCTGGCAGGTCGGCCAGCGCGTCTGTCCAACGCAGCGGCACGCTGTTGCCCATGCCCACCACCATATCCTCGTCCGGGGCCAGCAGGGAAAACTGAAAATCGGCGAAGCGCTGGAACAGGTCGTCCCAATGCCGGTCGGCCACCGGATCGTGCAGCATGAACTCCGGCCACGACGCGCTGGCGACGCCGGCAACCAGGTCGTCGTAGTCGGGCCGGTCCTTGGGCTGAACCAGGCGGTAGGGCTGCCAGGGGGGTGTTGTCATCGTGCTGGTCCTCCTAAGGCCGGTTTTCCTTCCTCTGTGTTGCGGTAGACGCGCGAGGTCGGATAGGCCAGGTCGATGCGCGGCTCGGCCTCAAAGGCGCGTAACACGTCTTCCCAGATCATCTCCTCCATCTCCCGTGGGCGGCGGATCTCGCTGAGGAAGCGCATGGTCAGCTCGATGCCGTGATCGACGACTCGCGTGAAGACCCTCGGCTCGAACGACCCCTGGGCTACCATGTACTGGGTAACAGCGGTGCGCGTTTGGGCTTCGGCGTGGGGAGCCAGTGGGCCGGAATGACGTTGGACGATCTCGATCAGCATCTGCTTAGCCCGCTGCCAGTCGCTTTCGAAGGTCAGCACCACAGGTATCTCGCGCCAGATGTAGTCGAATACGAGGCTTTCGTTGATCAACGGATTGGTGAAGATGAATTTGTTGGGCACCAGCACCAAGCGGCCTGTGGTTTGTCGCGGGCCGGTGACACCGTCTCCGAGTTGCATGAGCGAGAAAACGAACAGGCCGATGTCCACCACATCGCCGCGCTCGCCAGCGATGGCGACGCGATCGCCGACACGCAGTGGATGGCGCGTCGAAATATACAGCCAACCGCCCAAGTCGACAATTGGGTCGCGCAGGGCGATGGCCAGGCCAGCGACAACCAGGGCCACGATAGTGGCCAGGCCAGTCACGCCGTCCAGCCAGATGGCCGCTACAATGACACCGATTACCACCCATGTGGCCATGCGCAAAGCTTTGTGCCAGCGATAGCGTTCGGCGGCCTCATTGAGGCGTTTGTCCAGCACAGAGCCGATAGCCCGCCGCGCTAACAACAGCGCTACGATCACTGCCAGCGACCAAAGCGCGTTTGAAAGAATCGCGCTGCTGCCTTCGTTGGCGAAGTAAGCTTCTATCTCTGTGATGAAGTCCTGTGGGTTCAACGCAAATGTGACCTTTACAGACTAACGTCGTCCGGCTGTCCATCTCCACAGCCGGACGACGTCTCTCACTAAGTTGACGGCTCGTCGATCACTGTCCCAGCGGCGGTATCGACACGCTTAGCCGGAACAGGGCCTGGTTGGCTGCGCCTGACAGGCCGATGTAGTAGTCCTGTGTGGCGGGCAGGGTCCCCTGCCATTCAGTGGCCCCGGCGTGGTCGCTGAGCAGCACTGTGCCGTCCGCGCCCCAGACTGCCAGCACCACGTCGTTGTTGGGCGAAGCCACGTCGACCGTCATGGTTTGTCCCTGGCTGGCAGCCAACACATAGCGGCGCACTTCGCCTGGCCCGATGTTGCCCGGCAGCGAGGCTGAGGCGCCACCAGCAGCAAAGCGGATGCGCACAGCCGGTGTTGCTTCGAAGTCTGATGACAGCGGAATCTCAGGCTGGGCCGCCAGGGCTTGTGCAAACAGCGTGTCGTCCGGCGCCAGCTCGACAGCTTTAGCCAGATCGCTGTTGATCTGGGGGCTGGCAGGGTTGGCCAGGTACTGCGCCCAGGCGCGCACGAAGTAAGCCGGGGCCAGCTCAGGCTGCACAGCCAGGGCCGCGTCTGCGCTGCTCAGCAGATAACCGCTCAGCTCCGGCTGCCAGCCCTCAGCCGCCGTGCCGGCCACCAGCGGCGTGTCGGCGCTGAAGATTTGCTCGACGCTGTAGGCTCGCATCATGTCCACAGCCGCGGCGTAGTCGCCGTAGAAAACCTGGCTCAGCAGCGGATAGGCGCTGTCCTGCACAGCCTGCATCTGGGCATCGTGGTTGAGGCGGATCAGGGCCTGGTTCCAGCGCAGCGAGCCGGCCGGCGTGGGCGGGTCGTCGTCGCCGGCCAGCGCCACAGCTTCGTCGATCTTCATCAGCGCGTCATGCCACAGTCCGGCGTCCGCCAGCGCCACGGCCGCGCTGTTGGCCTCGTCGGGCGGCGTGCCCCGCTGGCCCATCATCAGCGCGGAGATCTCCACCGGGATCAGGTCATCGACCAGCCAGGTGTAGACCTGGAAGTAGGGATGGCGTACCCCGCAGGCGTAACAGAAGATGTAGGGATCGGTGGCGTTGAACACCACATCGTTTTGGCCGTCCTGGTTGACGTCGGCCACGAAGCCGGCGCCAGGGCTGGCGGCCGAGCTGGCTAGCTCCAGGGTCAGCGCCTGGCCGTCGAAGCTGAGCACCTGGAAGGTGCCGCTGTGCGCGCCCGCGCCGCCGTCCACCGTCAGCCAAACGCGACTGGGTTCGATGGCCACTTGCTGTACACCCATAGGGTCGATGTAGTCCGGCAGCGGCTCTACCAGCATGGTGTCCTCAGCCAATTGCTCGTCCAGGTCGACGCGGCCCAGCTCCTGCCAGCCTGCATCGCCGTGGGTGAAGATGGCTACGAAGTGAGACGGGACCGGATCCAGCGCGTAGTTGCGCATACCTGTGCTGTAAACAGCCCACAGCGGCGGGCTATCGGCCGGCGCGCTGAGCGCCAGCACTGCCACGCCCGTGTCCATAAAGGCGTTGTCGCCCAGATCGGCCAGCACGCCAGCGATCAGATCGTCCACAGGGACATCTGGCGCCGCCACGCCTGGCAGCGTTGGCGCAGGTGCGGGTATCTCCGTCGCGGCGCTGGCCGGCTGGCCGGGCTGGCATTCGCCGCGGAAAAAGGCCCACTCCTCGCATTCGCTGCCATCGGCAAAGATGCAGACGCCGAACTGGCCGCCGCTGGCGTCAGTGCGCATCTCCAGTTGGCCGCCCTGGTCAATGCAGTTGACTGAGGCCGGGTTGGGCATGCCAATCAGCGGGGTTTCGGCCGGCTCTGGGGCCGGCGGCGTGACTTCCTGGCTGACGCCGAAGCAGGCCGACAGCAGGGCGGCCAGCAACAAGAAGACCACAAAAGTTGACCATCGTCGTGTGTAGGGATTTGTCATCATGGTACCTCCAAGCTTTCTTCTGCGAAACCCAACCACAGTCATTGCGAGCCGTCTGCGGCGAAGCAATCCCGCACTGGCAACGTCGAGATTGC
>CAZVGR010000099.1:0-1266 GCA_964626845.1 uncultured Anaerolinea sp. | reverse complement strand
AATCCCGCACTGGCAACGTCGAGATTGCTTCGTCGGCGGACCTCCTCGCAATGACCCATGCACTACCGTCATTGCGAGCCGTCTGCGGCGAAGCAATCCCGCACTGGCAACGTCGAGATTGCTTCGTCGGCGGACCTCCTCGCAATGACTATGCTCCACCCAACGGTCAGCGAAAATCGCTGGGCGGGGTGGGCTTGTTGTCCAGGATGCCCTCGATGCGCTCCATCACCTCAGGCGTGAGCTTGTCTACCACGTCCAGCGCGGCCATGTTCTCGACGACCTGCTCGGCGCGGCTGGCGCCGGTGATCACCGTACTGACGTTGGGGTTTTTCAGGCACCAGGCCAGGGCAAGCTGGGATTGGGTGCAGCCCAGTTCCTCGGCAATGGGCGCCAGTTGCCGCGCCTTGGCGATGCGGGCCTGGCCATCGGGGCTCTCGAATATCTTGCGCAGCCACTCGTAGCCCTCCAGGGAGGTGCGCGTGCCCTCAGGCATACCGTCGTTGTACTTGCCGGTCAGGATGCCGCTGGCCAGCGGGCTCCAGATGGTTGTGCCCAGGCCGATCTCCTTGTACAGGTGCGCGTATTCCTTCTCGACCCGCTCGCGGTGCAGCATGTTGTACTGCGGCTGCTCCATGGTGGGTGGGACCAGGTGCTCGCGTCGGGCGATGCCATAGGCTTCCATGATCTGCGCCGCGCTCCACTCGCTGGTGCCCCAGTAGAAAGCCTTGCCGCTGTTCACCAGGTAGCTCATGGCCCGCACCGTCTCCTCGATGGGGGTGCGGATGTCGGGCCGGTGGCAGAAGAGCAGGTCGACGTAGTCCATCTGCAAGCGGGCCAGCGCGTCGTTGGTGCCCTCGATGACGTGCTTGCGGTTCAGGCCGCTGTCGTTGGGGCCATCGCCGCCCCAGAAGATCTTGGTCGAGACCACCAGGTCCGAGCGCTTCCAGCCTGCGCGCTTGATGACGTTGCCCATCACCACTTCCGCCTGGCCCTGGGCATAGGCCTCGGCGTTGTCGAAGAAGTTGACGCCGGCGTCGTAGGCGGCCTTCATGCAGTCGTAGGCCAGGTCCTCGCCGTACTGTTGGGCGAATGTGACCCAGGCGCCGAAGGAGAGGGCGGAAACTTGCAGGCCGGAAGAACCAAGGTGTCGGTATTGCATGGGGAAACTCCTTTGTTTGGTAGATTGGTGATTGGTAGATTGGTGATTGGTAGATTGGTAGATTGGTGATTGGTAGATTGGTGATTGGTAGATTGGTGATTGGTAGA
>CAZVGR010000098.1:1336-19874 GCA_964626845.1 uncultured Anaerolinea sp. | reverse complement strand
CACTTGCGTCAGGTGCAAGTGTCGTCCGGCGGGTTGGCATGGGCACGCGCATCTGTACATGCGTCAGGCGCCGGTGTCCATCGGCCTGGCTGCACCGTGGCGTCCCGTCGACGGGGCCGGGAGGTCGATGCACTGGTGGGCTGATTGACATCACCAGCGGTTGGGTTATAATCGGGGCAGGAGAACCAACTATGGCACAAGTAGCAACTGTGGAAGCGATCTATCAGGATGGTGTGTTTAAGCCGTTGCGCCCGGTGCGACTGGCCAACAACACGCGGGTTGAGATCAGAATTGCGCAGAACGTGGAAGCCATCGTCGATGACAGCGACCTGGGACCGTTGGCGGGCGCTTTTCCTGAACTGGCATCCCTGACCGATGCTGACATCGAATGGGCGAAGGATCAATGGCAACGAGGGCTGCAACGGCAGCTCGATTTGCTTAGGGATGACGGCGACGCCGCATGAAAACCTACGTGGCAGACACCCATGCGCTGATCTTCTATCTCAGCGAGCCGGCTCGATTGGGTAGCCGCGCGCGCAGAACCTTTGCCGAAGCCGTCCGTGGTGAGGCGGAGATTGTTTTGCCCGTGATCATCTTCGCCGAGCTGATATTCGCTGTCGAGCGGGGCCGGGTCAAGCTCGACGTAGCGAGCGTCGTGCGGCAGGTAAAGGACACATCGTTTTTCCAAGTGGCGCCTCTGACGCTGGAACATCTGCTTGCCATCCGCACGATGACAGCGATTGTAGAACTGCACGACAGGATTATCGCAGCCGAAGCACTGGCGCGGCAAGGTGGTCTGATTACGCGGGATGCAAATGTGCGCAAATCCGGCATCGTGCCAACGGTGTGGTGATTGACACCGCGGCGTCCCATCGACGGGGCTGGGAGGTCGGTGCGCATGTGCGAGAACGCCGGGGAATGAAGTTCCCCGGCTAACAAACGGCGCCCGTTGAAACGGGCTGGCGCGTGGCGATCACGGTTGTCAGCCCGGTTGACCGGGCGCTGTTGTGTAGCCGGATCGATTTACACCTGCACTTGCGTCAGGTGCAAGTGTCGTCCGTCGGGTTGGCATGGGCACGCGCATCTGTACATGCGTCAGGCGCCGGTGTCAATCGACGTGGCTGCGCCGTGGCGTCCCGTCGACGGGGCTGCGAGGTCGGCGTCGTTAGCCTCTACGCCAATGTAACGCAGGGCCATTCGCAGACCGGCGAAACGCAGCTGGAGTGAGACGCATTTGTCTGTGTATCTCATTCGTGGTACACTCCGCAATGAATGAGATTGTGCAGAAGACTGGAGGCGTCCATGAACAAGTCAGCTATGATCCGTGCCCGCGTCGATCCCCAACTGAAAGATGAAGTCGAAGACCTCTTTGCACAGTTGGGCCTTTCGACTACCGAAGCGATCACCCTATTCTACCAGCAGGTCAAGCTCAATCGCGGCTTGCCCTTCGATGTGCGCATCCCCAACGCCGTCACGCAGCGCACCTTTGCTGAGACCGACGCTGGCGAGAACATCGTCCGCTGTGACGATGCGCAAGATATGTTTGCCCGGCTGGGGATCTGATGCGCACGCCCAACTATACTCGCCAGTTCGAGCGTGATCTGCGGCTGGCGCAGCGGCGCGGGAAAGACATCGAGAAGCTCAAGGTGGTCGTGACGGCGTTGATCAACGAGGAGCCGCTGGCGGAACGTTACTACGATCACCCCTTGAAAGGCAACTATCGCGGCCGGCGCGAGTGCCATCTTGAGCCGGATTGGTTGCTGATCTACAAGCTGCAGGGTGACGAAGTCATCTTCGAACGCACGGGGCGGCATTCTGACCTGTTTGAGTAGCCCGCCTGAATGTGACTGGGGGTGCAGGGCGACCACCAGTATCGACCTGGCTGCACCGCGGCGTCCCGTCGACGGGGCTGGGAGGTCGGTGCGCACGTGCTGGCCCGGTTATCCGGGCGTTGGTCTGTAGCCGGTTCGGTCGATTGACAACGCCAGCGGTTGGGCTATAATCGGGGTAAGACAACTCTCGTTGACCGAGGAGTACTGAGATGCAAGCCGTGGCAATTCCCCAAATCACCGAACGACTAGAAGCGCTGCCCAGCGACAAACTCGTCGTAGTCTATGACTTTGTCTCTTACCTTGTTGATCGTGAGACGGCGCAGTTTCCCACGGAAATGTCTGATGCCTTTCAGACAATGTTGGCTTCTGAGGCAGTCTTGCGCCGCGATTGGGATCTACCAGAAGAGGATTTAGCATGGGCCGATTTATGAAGGGTGAGGTGGTCGTAGCGCCGTTTCCCTTCTCTGACTTGAGTCAGGCGAAGCGGCGACCGGCGTTGGTTGTGGCAGAACTGACAGGCGACGACGTGTTGTTGTGCCAGATCACCAGCAAGACCGTGGCCGACCAGTATGCGTTGCCTTTGGAAATCGCCGACTTCGCGAGCGGGGAACTGCGCCAGCCCAGCAACATCCGTCCCAATCGGCTCTTCACCGCTGAGGGAAAGATCATTCTGTACCGCACGGGCAAGTTGACCACTGAGAAGATGCAGGAAGTGGTAGACAAGATCGTCGAAATCGTCAGGGCGTGACCTAGGGGCTGGGAGGTCGGTATGCACGTGCGAGAACGCCGGGGAATGAAGTTCCCCGGCTACACAACGGCGCCCGTTGAAACGGGCTGGCACGTGGCGAGCATGTCTATTAGCCCGGTTGACCGGGCGTCGTTTTGTAGCCGGATCGATCTACACCTGCACTTGCGTCAGGTGCAAGTGTCGTCCAGCGGGTTGGCGTGAGCACGCGTATCTGCACTGGCGTCAGGCTCTGGTGTCCATCGGCCTGGCTGGGCCGTGGCGGCCTGTCGATGGGACGCTGGGTCGTAAACACGCTCTTTGACAGCACGCGGTCGCGATGATAGAATGCAGACCAGTTCATCGAATTGGCATTCCATACGCAGGAGAGGTTCAAGCCATGTTGGACACCGTGACCCTGGATCATGCAATTGACACAGCCTTGCAGCTACCGGCTGAACAGCGGGAGATGCTGGTCGACATCTTGCGCAGCCGCCAGATCGAGGCGCGACGGCAGGAGATCGCTGCGGATGCTCGCGCCTCAATCGCCGAGTTTCGGGCGGGCAAACTCAGGGCCTATAGCGCGGAGGAACTCATCGCCGAATTGCATCAGTCCCTTGAGGATGCTGAATGAGAGAGTTGGTTCTGACGTCGAAGTTTCGCCGAGCCTATCGTAGACTCGCGAAACGCGACCGAGCGCTACAGAGACGCATCGATGATGTCCTGAGCCAGATGCAGGCCGATGTGTTTTCACCGGCCCTTGGTACGCACAAGCTCGGCGGCGCTTTGGCCGGGCTCTGGGCCTGTTCGTGCGGCTACGACTGTCGCTTGGTCTTTGCCTGCAGGTCGATGAAGAGAGTGGGCATCAAGTCATCCTGCTGCTCGACATCGGCACGCACGATGAAGTGTACTGATCTGTCTTTGAGAAGAACAGTGGGTTTGGAGGTCGGCATGCACATGCCAGCCCGGTTGACCGGGCGGTGCATGGAAGTGATGTGATGAGCACTGAATCGTTGACTGACTGGAATCGCCTCGACGCCATGCAGGATGAGGCTATCGACCTGAGCGATGTTCCGGAGATCACGCCAGAGATGGTGACAGGCTATGGAGCAGAACGCACACTGGCGAATAGCTGAGCGAGAATGGCGGCTGTCTCCCTGGCAGCACGGACAGGGTCTAGCGCCGTGTCCGCGATGCCGGAAACAACCCGGGTGATGTTGTGATCGATGGCGGCTGTTCCCCATGCGCCTGCAGTGGCGGCGGTGATGTAAGCGGAAAACGTGTGGTGGATGGTTCCGGGGCGTTCTCCGATCACATGAATGATGGCCTTGGGCGTGTGCGCATCCGGTAATCCGCCAAACAGAACTTCTCCGACGCGGTAGCCCGCTCGAACCCGGCCGTGGCGAAGCACCACGATCTCAGGGGCCAACTCGAACCCCTTCTTGCGCAGGGAGTCGTCGAGCGTAGACAGATAGGGGGCCAGATGCCCAGGATCCATGACGGCATGGGCGTTCAAGCCATCGGATATGACGATCTGCACCTGGCTCTGATCGTTGCTTTGTGCCTTGTGTGCTTCGAGTACCTGCACAGAGCGGTCGTCCAGCTCCTCTCCGGTCTGCGGGTGGAGAATAAAGTCGCTTCGATCCTGTGAGCGGGTTCTGAGAGGTATGACGTGGGGTATGGCGTCGATAAAACCAGGATCGAACTCGGCCCAGATGGCCTGTTTGGCGTCTGCGTACAGGGTCCGAACCTCACGATCCAGTTCCGGCGCCAGCTCCCATGTCTGCTGGCCAAACCCTTCCGCCAGATAGACGCCGCGCTCGCGCACCTCCTGCATCTTCTGTTGCCCCTCGCGAATGATCTCGTCTTCGGAGCGTGCATCTCCCTTGGCTCGCCGATACTGATACCACACCCAACTGGGTTGTCCGAAGTGGGAAGTGGCCTGTCCCGTGGCGTCGACGACGCCGAGGTTCTGGAAGAACTGCCACATCCTATCGTCCACCTTATAGCCGAATTTCTCACGCAGGCGTACATGGTCCTGGTAGGCGGTTGTCAAATAGCCCAGCATTGGATCGTTCTTTGTCGGCAAGGCCATGAGATAGGCTGGATTGGCCGGCATGATCTGATCCTGGCACCAGTCCAGATCATCCAAAGAAATGTCCATGTGCAGGGTTGAGCAGATGTCCAGGCCGATGGTGAGACCGTGGAGCTTACCCATTGCGATATCCTCAAGACAACAGCGCACCAGTTGCTCGCGGGTGCGGAAGACCTCCGGCCCGATGAAGCCGGCCACGTCGTTCACATGCACCCACGGGGCCGTGCTTTGGCCGGCTCTGAGCTGGTTTTCGGCGATCTTCATCTTCAGCAGGCGGGCGAAGCCATACTTGCGCGCTTCGTGAATGACCATGTCGGTTCCCTGGCCGCTGCCGTTGGTGAAGTCTGCACCCTGGCCGGTTTCAAAGTAAAACCCATACTGCCCCGTCCTTTGCGCCGCATAGTCGAGCATCTTCTCCAGGGAAATATCAAAGGTGGCGTTGGCTTTGTCGCTGCCGGCGAGGCTTTGAAACCAGACCCCCGTGCTTCCCGGTTGCCGTCCTTCCACTTCTGCCTGAATATCGATGTGGGCCAGCACACTGTGCGGAATCAAGTCATCCAGATCGAAGCTACTGCGCAGGTCTTGCAGCGCAGCTTCGAGAACCGCAACGGATTCGGGTGAGCTGCTCACCGGATTGACACCCAAAACAACGTCGCCCACCGCGTAAGACCACCCAGAGAAGATCTGCCAGATCACATCGTCAGGATGGTCCGTTGGGGAATTGGGCTGGATGCGCGCGCCCATGTATCCCTGGGCGCCAATGTTGCTGCCAGGCAGAGGATGAAACAATTTGCGGCCAACGGCGATCAGTTCCTCATTGGACATGATCTTGACCACGCACCCGATGACGTCGCTGCATAAACCATCCAGGAGTGGTTGAATGTCGGACGCATCCTTGGTCAGAAGAAAGTTTTTCAGTTCGCCCACCGTCATGGATCTGGTCCTTTGCACGGAGTCCGCAGCAAGATGATCGAGCAGGCAGGAATAGAGGCCATCTTCAAACAAGGGATGTTGCAGAATATCGCCCAGCCGGGTGTTCGACAGCATCTGGCGTGCTTGTGATCGCAGCGCTTCATCGCCTGCGGCGACGCCCAGAATCTGATCACCCTCCTTGAAAGCATTAGCCGCTCCAACAAGTTGTTGGTAGACAGCGCGGTCAAAATGGCCCAGCGTGCGATCCATGAAAGCGAAGATATCTTCTTGCAGCGTTGTCCCGAAGAACCCGGCATCATTTTGAGCGACCGGGAATGCGTCGTTAGCGCTTGGCTGGTTCATCTTCTTGGTAGCCTCCTTCATCAGTCTCGAAAACCACACCGCATGCTCGACAAAGAACACCGTTCTTGTCTGGCACACGGAACTTCAAGGATGATTTGTGGAACCCGGCAACCGCTCGGCACAGCAGCCAGGCCATCGCAGTTGCCTTTTCTACAGCCTACCACATCTCCACCGGTCCCGCCATGATCTGCATCATAATCCCGTCCGGTTGACCAGGCGCAACGGGCTGATTGACTTTGCCGGCGGTTGGGCGAAAAGATCGATTGTGCTACAATGCAACCAGTTGGCACTGTGAGGCCCGGCGCGGCGCATCAACGAGATTGTTCAGGGCAAGCGCAGCATCATGCCGGACGGCCCTTCATGAGGGAAGATATGTCTACAAACTTTTGCCAACTCCATCGTTGTCGATGCCTGCGCTGTCGCCTATCCTTTCCGACCGGTGTTTTCGCTGGGCCACAATATCGTGTTGAGCCCATCCTGTCTGGACCCAGGCCCGGGCGACCAAATCGGCGTCGATCCCCAGCTTGGGCCGCTCCAGGACAATGGCGGCGGCACCTACACGCATGCCCTGCTGGGCGACAGTCTGGCCATTGACGCTGCCAACCCTGCGCTGTGTCCGCAGACCGATCAACGCGGTCTGGGCCGGCTTGGTCCTTGCGACGTAGGCGCATACGAGCGGCAGGGGCGCAAGCGCGCTGCGCCTGCCCTGGCGCGGCGCAACGCGCTGGTGACGTTCACCATCGACTACCAAAACAGCCGGCCTGAGGAGGTGCAGGCTGTGTTGGTTGATCAACTGCCGGCCGATCTGGTCTACGCTGTGCGTGTCTCCGATGGCTCGGTGTGGCTGCCAATCATCCGGCGTTGAGCCTCTAAACAGACATCCATGCGCTGGGCGCACAACCATAGATGAAAACAGCGGGCTCGGTCGGAGACCGGCCCGAACGGCTATTTTCGAGTCAGCCGGCGACATGCTCCGGCTGCAACGCACCATAATGCTAATGGAGGGGGCGGGGTGTGCGATTTTCGTGTCTATCTGATAGACCTGTGAGTAGCTACCTGTGACTTGACAATACTGTGTGATATATAGTAATATACGCTTCATGATAAACCAAGGTAGCACAGTACCTATCCACGACAGTCTTGCTTCAGAAATGCGGCGCGGGCTGTTGACCCTGGCGGTGTTGGCCGAGTGCAGCGCGCCGCAGTATGGCTACTCGCTCAAGCAGAGCCTAAGCCAGCGCGGCCTGGAGATCAACGAGGGCACGCTTTATCCGCTGCTGCGCCGGCTGGAGGAGCAGAGCCTGCTGACCAGCCAGTGGCAACTGGCCGACGAAAGCCGCCCGCGGCGCTACTACCTTATCAGCCCTCAGGGCCAGTCGGCCCTGCACCTGCTGTCCGCCGAGTGGCGTCGCCTGAGCCGCGCGTTGGATGGCTTGCTGACCCAGGAGGAGTAAAGGATGTCATCCCAGAGCTGGATTGATCGTTACGTGGCCGAGGTGAGCCGGATGTTGCCGGAGCGCCACCGGGCCGACGTGGTCAAGGAGATACGTTCCCTGCTGCAAGACGCGCTGGAGGCTGAGGCGCCCGGCGGGCAGCCAACAGAAGCGCAGGTCTTTGCCGTATTGCGCCAGTTCGGCCCGCCGCGCGAGATGGCCATGCGCTACGGCGCCAGCCAATACTTGATTGGGCCGTTGCTCTATCCGACTTTCATCACCGTGCTGCGGGTGGTGGTGGGCATCGTGTTGGCTGTTAGCCTCTTCGGCGTCGTCCTTTCCCTCACTCAGTCGGCAGCGCCCGGCCTGGGCGACATCATTGGCGGCGTCGTGGGCGGCGTGATGCAGGCGGCCGCGTGGGTCGTGCTGGTCTTCGCCCTGGTCGAGCGGCTGAACCTGCGCGAGCTGGAGAAGCTCGACCATGCCTGGGATCCCCGCTCCTTGCCGGCGGCCGGCAACGCAGATCGCGTCAGCGTGGTCGAGACGATCTTCACCGTGATCTTCAGCACAATTTTCATCGTTTTGCTGGGCGGCAACCTGGACGCGCTGGGCCGGTTTGTCTTCCCTGGCGGCGACTGGACTTCGCCCGAGATCTTTTCGGCTGAGTTCCTGCGCTACGTCCCCTGGTTGATTGCCCTGCTTGTGGCCGACGTGGTGTTGGCTGTAGTCACGCTCATCCGCGGGCGTTGGACGCCGCTGCTGCGGGCGCTGGCCATCGGCATCAATCTCTTTGGCATCGCGCTGGCCTGGCTGATGCTGACCGGCCCCAGCCTGGCCGCCTGGGAAGCGCTGGACATTGCCTTCCGCGTCGTGGTCGCCGTCATCCTGGTCGCGAATGTCGTCGAGTTGGTGCAGCAGGCCTGGCGGTTGTGGCGCAGCCGGACGGCGCAGTCTGCTTGACAGCGACGGCGGTCGAGGGATCATCGTTGGCATCCCGACCTTACGTCTGACTGGCACACCCGCATGACCGGACCAGCCAAGGACTTGACCATGCCTGACGAAACATCTCCAGTGAGAGAGCACACCCAATACCACAAGGATGGCAGCGTCTGGGCCAGGGGCCAGACCATCGATGGCGTCGCCACCGGCTACTGGGAATGGTTCCGCGTCGACGGCACGCGGCTGCGCTCCGGCACGTTCGAGAACGGCGAGCAGGTGGGCCAGTGGACAACCTATGACCGGGCCGGCAACCTCCACAAGGTCACGGTGAAGAAGCCGAAGGTTCGCTAACCAGCCATGCGCAGCGAGCAAGAGATGCTCGATCTGATCCTGGGCACGGCCCGGGGTGATGAGCGCATCCGGGTGGTGCTCATGAACGGCTCGCGCGCCAATCCCAACGCGCCGCGCGACATCTTTCAGGACTTCGACATCGTCTATCTCGTCACCGACGTGGCGCCCTTCCGGCGCAACCTGGCGTGGATCCAGCGCTTCGGCGAGCGGATGATCGTGCAGATGCCCGACGACATGCAGGACCCGCCGCCCGGCGACGAAAGCGGCTTCGTCTACCTGATGCAGTTCGCCGACGGCAACCGCATCGACCTGGGGATCTACCCGCTGCATCAACTCGACGAGCGCCTCGGCGACAGCCTGACCGTGCTGCTGCTGGACAAGGACGGCGTGGTCGGCCCGTTGGAACCGCCCAGCGAGCGCGACTATCTGCCCAAGCCGCCGACCGCCAAGGCGTTCGCCGACTGCTGCAACGAGTTCTGGTGGGTGTGTCCCTACGTGGCCAAGGGGCTGTGGCGGCAGGAAATCATCCACGCCAAAACCATGCTGGACCAGGTGGTGCGTCAGCAGTTGATGAAGATGCTGATCTGGCACATCGGCGTCGAGACCGGGTTTGCGATCAACCCCGGCAAGTATGGCAAGTACTTCCAGCGTTACCTGAAGCGGGAGCTGTGGCAGATGCTGGAACGAACCTATGCCGGCGCGGGCTATGACGACACCTGGGAGGCGCTGCTGACCATGGGCAGCTTGTTCGAGCAGGTTGCCGTGCCGCTCGCCGAACACTATGGCTTTGACTATCCGATCGATGACGCCAGGCGCGTCAGGGCGCATCTGGAACATGTGCGGCTTCTGCCGCGTGACGCAGAGGAGATTTATCCATGACAGCTTACGCCATTTTCGACATCACCGTCCACGACCCCGAACGCTACGAGGACTACAAGAAGCTGGCGCCGCCGGCCATCGCCGCCTATGGCGGCAAGTATCTGGTGCGCGGCGGCCAGCTTGACGTGTTGGAGGGCGACTGGAACCCCAGCCGCATCGTCGTTCTGGAGTTCCCCAGCGCCGACCAGGCCAAGGCTTGGATCGACTCGCCGGAGTACCGTGAGGCGCGGGCGCTGCGGCATACAACGGCAACGACCAACGCCATCCTGATCGAAGGCGTGTAGACCCACTACATTGAAGTTCGCTGGAAAAGAGCGGGTAGTTCCAAAGGTATGCGGAATTCATGACTCCATTTCTTGACACAGTACTGAACTATGGTACCATATTCACGTGAAACGCAGACACCAAAGAACGCTGGAATTGATATTCGCCCGACCAACCAGTGGCAACATCAACTGGGCTGACATCGAAGCGTTGTTCCTTGAGCTTGGTGCGGAGCTTAGTGAACGCGAGGGCTCGCGTTTGGGTGTTCGCCTGTTCGGTGAGCGAAGGGTGTTCCATCGCCCCCATCCATCGCCGACCACGGACAAAGGGGCGGTAGCCAGCATTCGGAAATGGTTGAAGGAGAATGGAGTTGAACCATGATGAACATCATTGAGATCAATGGTTATCGTGCAGTAGTGCAGTATGATCCGGATATCGACATGTTCCGCGGCGAATTCACCGGCCTCAATGGCGGCGCCGACTTCTATGCCAAGGACATCGACAGCCTGCGCAGGGAAGGCGAGATTTCGCTCAAGGTGTTCCTGGAGATGTGCCGTGAAGACGGAGTAGAGCCGCGCAAGGAGTATTCTGGCAAGTTCAACCTGCGAGTCTCGCCCCAGTTGCATGCAGCTATTGCCATGCGGGCAACGGCTGATGGCAAAAGCCTCAATCAGTGGGTAGCGGATGCACTGGATCAATCGGTGCATGGGTATTAGACGCCTCG
Source organism: uncultured Anaerolinea sp. (assembly GCA_964626845.1). Classification (GTDB taxonomy): domain Bacteria; phylum Chloroflexota; class Anaerolineae; order JAAEKA01; family JAAEKA01; genus JAAEKA01. The sequence continues at coordinate 9,358 of CAZVGR010000098.1, read as the reverse complement.
AAGGAGAAGCACCATGAAAGACCTACTCGTCAAGGATTGGATGACCAGCAAGGTCATCACCGTGGACATCCACACCGCGCTGCCCGACGCGCACAAGCTGATGCGCAGCCACAAGATCCGCCGCCTGCCGGTTTTGGACGGCGACACGGTGGTGGGCATCGTCACTCGCAGCGACATCCGCGAGGCGTCCCCCTCGGACGCGACCTCGCTCAGCGTTTGGGAGTTGCACTACCTGCTCAGCAAGCTGGCCATGGGCGATATCATGACCCCCAAGCCGATCACGATTCTGCCCAGCGCCACCATCAAGGATGCAGCCCGGCTGATGTATACCCATAAGATCGGCGGCTTGCCGGTGGTGGACAGCGATGGCCGGCTGCGCGGGATAATCACGGAGTCCGACATCTTCCGCATCCTGATTGCCTGGTTTGACCAATTGGAGCAGGCGGCCGCCGCCGCTTAGGTCGCGTTGGCAACGCGGCCCTGTCACCCGTAGCTATCCATGCACAGCCGGCGAGCCTCGCCGGCTGTGCGCGTTTGTACGACCTCGAACTATTGTTCCCGCTGCCAGTTTGACAATTCTGGGGAAATCCATACACTGCCCGTCAAATTGATGCCTGATTGCACCTTTTTTGAGCCATGATCGTTATGACGCTGTGCGTCATTTACTCCGTAGTTGCCAGCCCCTTGCCGCGCGTTCTCGCCATTGTTGATCGCTCATAGCGTAGTTAGCTTTGCTGACGCAAGGAGGTAGCGTGACAGCGCCAGCGGCGTTATTGTCAGTGGAAGCCATTAGCTTGGACTTTGGCCGAGTCCAGGCGCTTTCTGATGTCAGCTTGCAGGTGCGCCCGCGCGAGATCCTGGCTATCATCGGCCCCAACGGCGCGGGGAAGACCAGCCTGCTCAATTGCATCAGCAATTTCTACAAACCGACAGCCGGCCGCATCCTCTTTGCCGGCCAGGACCTGACCCACACCGCCCCGCACCGCATTGCCGGCCTGGGCATCGCCCGCACCTTCCAGAACATCGCCCTCTACACCGGCCTCAGCACGCTGGACAACCTGATGGCCGCGCGACACATTCACATGCGTTCGGGCATGCTGCAATGCCTGCTCTATTGGGGTTTCGCCCACCGTGAGGACTTGCGTCACCGGCTGGTGGTCGAGGAGATCATCAAGTTCCTGGAGATGGAGGCGATTCGCAAGACCACCGTCGGCGCGCTGCCCCACGGCCTGCGCAAGCGGGTGGAGCTCGGCCGCGCGCTGGCCCTGGAGCCGCGCCTGCTGCTGCTGGACGAGCCCATGACCGGCATGAACCAGGAGGAGAAGGAAGACATGGCCCGCTTCGTCCTGGACATCCACGAGCAGCGCGAGGTCAGCGTGGTGCTGATTGAGCACGACATGGGCCTGGTGATGGACATCGCCGACCGGGTGGTGGTGCTGGACTTCGGCGTCAAGATCGCCGAGGGCACGCCCGACGAGATCAAGCGCAACCCGGACGTGATCCAGGCCTACCTCGGCCAGGCCCACGCATGATCTGGGAATAGCTCACGGACCTTCGGCGGATTGCATGGATCAGACGTCCATGTGCTCGGCTCTTTGCCAACCAGCAATGAAGCCAGCGGGCTCGGTCGGAGACCGGCCCGAGCGGTAATTTCGGATTGATCAACTTGTTATGACTGAGCCGCAAACCCTCGCCCAATATTGGCTGGACAACGTCAAGCGCTGGCCGGGCAGCGACCAGATCGCCGCGCGCCAGAAGGACCTGGGCATCTGGCAGAGTTACTCCTGGACGCAGGAGTACGAGCAGGTGCGCGACTTCAGCCTGGGGCTGGTGGAGCTGGGCCTGCAGCGGGGCGAGCGGGTGGCGTTGATCGGCGACAACGACCTGGAGTACCTGTGGGGCATCCTGGCGGTGCTGGCGGCCGGCGGCGTGGTGGTGGGCATCTTTACCGACGTGACGCCCAAAGAGGTGCAGTACGTGGTGAGCCACTCCGACGCCACCTTCGTGCTGGCCGGCGACCAGGAGCAGTGCGACAAGCTGCTGGCCATCCAGCAAACGTCGCCGCTGGTGCGCAAAGTGATCTACTGGGACGAGCGCGGCATGTGGGGCTACGACGACCCCTGGCTGATGGACTTCAAGGCGGTGCAGGCGCTGGGCCGGGCCGCGCACGAGCGCGATCCGGGCCGCTTCGAGGCCTTGATCGCCCAGGGCCAGCCGGGCGACGTGGCCATGTTCTGCTACACCTCGGGCACCACCGGGCTGCCCAAGGGTGCTATGATCAGCCACGCCAACTTCATCTACGTAGCCAGGGCCTTCGACGCCATCGAGCAGGTGCGTTCCAGCGACAACTACATGTCGTTTATCCCCATGGCCTGGATCGGCGGCGCGGCGTTGGACCTGGCGCCGCACTGCACCAGCGGCGTGACCCTCAACTTCGCCGAGGGCCCCGACACGGTGCAGCAGAACATCCGTGAGATCGCGCCCGACGCCATCCTCTACAACTCGCGGCTGTGGGAGAACCTGGTGGCCTCGATCCAGGTGCGCATGACCGACGCCTCGTGGATCAACCGGCTGCTCTACAAGGCCTTCCAGCCCGTGGGCTACCGCATGGCCGATTATCAGTTGCGCCGCCATCAGGCGCCGATCCATTGGCGGCTGCTCCATGGCCTGGGCCATGTGGCTTTCTACCGGCCCGTGCTCAGCCAGTACGGCCTGCACCGGGCGCGCACGGCCTATACGGCCGGCGCGGCCCTCAGCCCGGACGTGGTGCGCTTCTTCCTGGCCCTGGGCCTGCCGCTGCGCCAGATCTACGGCTCCACCGAGGTAACAGGCGGCGCCATCGCCCACCGGCCCGGCGACATCAAGTTCGAGTCCATCGGCGTGCCGCTGCCCGACGCGCGTGTGACGATCTCGCCGGAGGGCGAGATCCTGCTGACCAGCCCCGGCCTCTTCGTGGGCTATCACAAGGATCCGGACGCCACCGAGGCTGCCTTGTATCGCGACGAGGACGGGGTGGCCTGGTTCCGCACCGGCGATGCCGGCCTTCTGGAAGACGACGGGCACCTGATTTACCTTGACCGCGTCAAGGACATGATCGAGCTGGCCAGCGGCGAGCGCTATTCGCCGCAATACATTGAGGGCCGGCTCAAGTTCAGCCCCTACATCAGCCACTGCATGACGGTCGGTGATAAGACCCTCGGCTATGTGACTGCGCTCCTCACCATCGACTACGACAGCGTGGGCCGCTGGGCCGAGAAACGCGGGCTGGCCTTCACGACCTACACCGACCTGGCGCAGAAGCCGGAGGTCTACGCGCTGGTGCGCGATGCGGTTGAGCGGGTCAATGCCACGCTGCCTGCAGCCGCGCAGGTGCGCAAGTTCGTGCTGCTGCACAAGGAGTTCGACGCCGACGAGGGCGAGATGACCCGCACCCGCAAGCTGCGCCGCGGCTTCCTGGCCCAGCGCTACGCCGACATCGTCCAGGCGCTCTACGACGGCCGGCAGGCGGTGAAGGTTACGGCCCAGGTCGAGTATCAGGATGGCCGGGTGGGCAAGATCGACACCACCCTGCGCGTCGAGGCGCTATAACCCATGAACTGGCAACTCCTCCCCCAATTCGCCGTCACCGGCCTGCTGGCCGGCGGCCCCATCGCGCTCATGGCCCTGGGGCTGGTGCTGATCTTCAAGTCCTCCTACATCTTCAACTTCGCCCAGGGGCAGATGATGCTGGTGGGCACGCTGGTTACCTGGTGGCTGGCGGTGCAGATGGAGCTGCCCCTCCCCCTGGCCATCGTGCTGGCGCTGCTCTTCTCAGCCGTGCTGGGCCTGCTGATCGAGCGGCTGGCGCTGCGGCCGCTGACCGGCCAGCCGCTGCTGACCATCATCCTGATGACCCTGGCCCTGGGGCAGACACTGCAAGGGCTGGCGCTGCTGCTGTTCGGCGGCGCGCAGCGCAACTTCCCGCAGATCTTCTCGGCCGCCAACCCCTACCGCATCGTCACCCCCTTCATTTTCAACGAGCGCAACATCACCATCATCCTCAAGCAGAACCTGGTCTGGTCCTTCGTGGTAGCCATCCTGCTGGTGATCGCAGTGGCGCTCTTCTTCCAGTTCACCCGCACCGGCCTGGCCATGCGGGCTGCGTCCGAGGATCATGAGCTGGCCCAGGGCATCGGCCTGCGCATCAACCGCATCTTCGGCATCTCTTGGGCGCTGGCCGGCGTGGTGGCCACCACTGGCGGCATCCTCTTGGCCACCGCCAGCGGCCTGGACCTGAGCCTGTCGATCGTGGTGCTGGCCGCTTTTCCGGCCGTGCTGCTGGGCGGCCTGGACTCGATACCGGGCGTGATCGCCGGCGGGCTGCTGATTGGCCTGTCGCAGGGCGTGGTTTCGGCCTCGTCCGTGCCCATCATCCGCAGCTCAGCCGAGATCATGCCCTACGTGGTGTTGTTGCTGGTGTTGATGGTGCGGCCTGAGGGTCTGTTTGGCACCAAGCGCGTTGAACGGATCTAGAGTTCTGAGGAGCGTAGCATGGCAGTTTTGCGGCCGGCAGGCGAGTTCGATCAAAGTTACGCCTACGACATGGCCACCATCCGGCGGCGCTGGCAGTGGGTAGGGCTGGGCGCGCTGTTGGTGGGCCTGTACACGCTGCCGCTCTACGCCAGCCCCAGCCTGGTGTCGTTCGTCAACCGGCTGGCCATGACCATCATTGCCGTGCAGGGGCTGAATATCCTGACCGGCTATACGGGCCAGATCTCGCTGGGCCAGGCGGCCTTCATGACCGTAGGCGGCTACATCTCGGCGCTGCTGATGATCCACCTGGGCGTGCCGTTTCTGTTGGCCCTGCCCGCGGCCGGACTGGGCGCCGGGCTGGTGGGGCTGTTCTTTGGCTTGCCCTCGCTGCGGGTCAAGGGCTTCTACCTGGCCATGAGCACCCTGGCCGCCCAGTTCATCATCCCCTGGTTTCTGCGCAACGCCTTCCCAAAGGTCTTGAACGGCGCCCAGGGCATCAACGTGCCGCCGCCAGAGATCCTGGGCGTCGTCTTCAACCAGCCCAGCCGCTATATCTACCTCAGCCTGACCGTTCTGATCATCTGCACCATTGTTGCCCACAACATCGGGCGCTCGCGGCTGGGCCGGGCTTTTGTGGCCATCCGGGACCAGGACCTGGCGGCCGAGCTGTTGGGCATCAACCTGTTCAAGTACAAGCTGCAAGCCTTCTTCCTGGCTGCGGTCTACGCCGGCCTGGCGGGCGCGCTGTTTGCCCATCACCTGCGTCACATCAACTCCGAGACCTTCAACCTCAACGACTCGGTGATCCTGCTGGGCATGTTGATCGCTGGCGGGTTGGGCGCCAGCCTGGGGCCAATCCTGGGCGCGCTGCTGGTGCAGACGATCCTGGAGTTCGCCGTCATGGCCGGGCCCACGGTCTCGACCTTCTTTCCCGGCACGGCCGCTGGTGTGGTGCAGGCGCTGCGGCCGTTGTTCTTTGGCATCGTGCTGATGCTGTTCCTGATCTTCGAGCCGCGCGGGCTGGCCCATCGCTGGAAGTTGATCAAGGCCAGTTGGCGGCTGCGGCCCTTCTCGCATTGATTTGTGGTGATCACGCGGCATGTCCGTCGTGTCGATTCTTGGTGTTCACAGGAGGAGATCCATGTCCAAACGTCTGTTGACCGCCCTGACCGTGCTGCTGCTGGCCGCCATGGTGTTGGCAGCTTGCGGCACACCCGCCGCTGCACCGACAGCCACGCCCGTCCCGCCCACGGCTACCCCCGTGCCGCCTACGGCCACCCCTGAGCCGGCCGCGCCCACGCCGGCGCCGGCCGAGCCAGCAGCCACGGCGGAGCCCGATCCTGAGCCAACTGTGGTTAGCGAGGAGCCGGACCTGACCGGCGAGACCATCACTATTTACCACTTCGGCGACCTGTCCGGCCCGCTGGCCGCCATCACCACGCCCCTGGTGCGCGGGGCCGAGGACATGGCCAAGGCCATCAACGCCGACGGCGGCATCTACGGCGCTATGCTGGACATCCAGTTTGCCGACACCGGCGGCCGGGTGGACGAGGCCGTGGCAGCCTATGAGCGCTTCAAGAGCCAGGACTCCAACATCCTGCTGATGATCACCTACGGCTCCGGCGAGGTGGAAGCGCTGGCCGCCCGCATGGCCGAGGACAAGATCCCCAGCCTGTCGGCCGGCCTGAGCTCCAAGGGCTTCTACGAGGATTCGGGCTACGTTTTTGGTCTCGGCCCTATCTATCCCGACCAGATTGCCCACGTGATGACCTACCTTTCGGAGAACTGGAATACCCTCAAGCCGGCCGGCGCGGGCGACGAGATCAACCTGGCGGTGATCAGCTGGCCCACGGCCTTCGGTCAGGGCGCACTGACGGCTGAGAGCCGTGAGTTCCTGGCCGGCCTGGGCGTCAACATCGTGGCCGAGGAAACCTACGATCCGCTGCCGACGGCTGACACTACCACCGCTATCCTGACCGCGCAAGCGGCCGGCGCCAACGTCATCTGGACCAACACCCTCGCCTTCGGCCCGGCCGTGCTGCTCAACGACCTCAACAGCCTGGGCATCCGCGACGAGTTCGTGGTGGCCGGCCCCAACTGGGCAATGGACCTGGCCACCTACGCCTTCCTGGCCAACCCGGCCTACGGCGTGGGCTTGATCACGGCTTTCCCCTACCTGTGGTGGACCGATGTGGACAACCCTGGCGTGCAGTTTGCTGCCAAGGTCTTCGAGGAGAACGGTCGCACGCCGGCCGAGCGCAACGTGGGCTACCTGCTGCTGATTGCCGGCCTCGACATGGCGCGCGAGGCCATCAAGCTGGCCATCGACACGGTGGGCTTCGAGAACCTGACCGGCGAGGCTGTGCATGACGCCCTGATTGCGCTGGGCGCCTTCGAGCCGCTGGACGGCGTCTTGCGCGTCGACTACACCGACGGCAGCCGCTCGCCGCACCAGTCGCAGATCCGCCAGATCCAGGGCGGACCGGATAAGTTCATCGTCTTGCAGGACTGGACGGAGACGCCGGATTTGCGGCCAAGATAGAGCAGTCAAGTGGTAGATTGGTAAACTGGTAGATTGGTCAGGACTCGACGCTTTGTTGGCCCGTAGGCTTTCCCAGCGTCGATACCCGACCAATTTCCCAATCTACCAATCTACCTCTGTACCAACCTCATGCTCAAACTCAACAACGTCGAAGTCATCTACAGCGATGTGGTGCTGGTGTTGCGCGGCGTGTCGCTGGAGGTGCCCGAGGGCAAGATCGTCTCGCTGCTGGGCGCCAACGGCGCCGGTAAGACCACGACCCTGCGCGCCATCTCTGGCTTGCTCAAGACGCAGCAGGGCAAGGTCACGCGCGGCGCCATCGAGTTCATGGGACAACGCATTCAGCAGATGCCGCCGGAGCAGATCGTCAAGAGCGGCATCATCCAGGTGATGGAGGGGCGGCGGCTCTTCCGGCACCTGACCGTCGAGGAGAACCTGCTGATCGGCGCGGCCGGCCGGCCGGACCGGGCCAGCCACGCCGGCATCACGCGCGACCTGGAGCAGGTCTACACCTACTTCCCCAAGCTGCGCGATCTGCGGCGGCGCACCAGCGGCTTCCTCTCCGGCGGCGAACAGCAGATGCTGGTCATCGGCCGCGGGCTGTTGGCCCATCCGCGGCTGATGATGCTGGACGAGCCGTCGCTGGGCCTGGCCCCGCTGGTGGTGGACGAGATCTTCTCGGTCGTCCGCCAGATCAGCCAGAGCAGCGGCGTCTCCATCTTGCTGGTGGAGCAGAACGCCCGCATCGCCCTGGGCGTGGCTGACTATGCCTATGTGATGGAGAACGGCCGGGTTGTGCTGGACGGCCCGGCCAGCCAGTTGGCCGAGAACGAGGACGTTAAGGAGTTCTACCTGGGGCTGACCCAGGTGGGCGAGCGCAAGAGCTACCGGGACGTGAAACACTATCGGCGGCGTAAGCGCTGGCTAGGCTGAAAACACCGTCAAACGTGTGTCACCCTGAGGCTCGG
>CAZVGR010000098.1:0-1236 GCA_964626845.1 uncultured Anaerolinea sp. | reverse complement strand
CGAAGGGTCTCGGTATGGCCGTAGTGAGATGCTTCGGCGGCCCTCAGCATGACACGGCGTTTGGCCTGTGCCACCCTGAGGCTCGGCGAAGGGTCTCGGTATGGCCGTAGTGAGATGCTTCGGCGGCCCTCAGCATGACACAATGCGTGGAGTTGAACAGAATTGATGAGCAACGGTGCTCAGTGTACGATGAGGTACGAACCATGACAACCATCGATGAACGAGTAGCAGCCTTGATCCGGCATGCTTACGACCGGGCCCCGGCCGTAAGGGCGCGTTTCGATGCCATCGGCTTGACGCCCGATGATGTGCAGGGCGTGGCCGACCTGGACCGGGTGCCGGTGATGCCCAAGGACGAGGTGGCGGCTTTGCAGCGGGCCAATCCACCCTTTGGCGGCCTATTGGCTGCACCGCCCGAGGCGTTGCGCCACATCTTCATGTCGCCAGGGCCGATCTACGAGCCGGACGCCGGCGACGACACCACCACGGTTGAGATGGCGGCGCTGGCCATGCGTCAGAGCGGCCTGCGGGCCGGCGACGTGGTGCTCAACTGCCTCTCCTATCACATGGTGCCGGCCGGCCTGCTGGTGGATCGCGCGCTGCTTTCCTTGGGCTGCATTGCCGTGCCGGGCGGCGTGGGTAACAGCGACTTGCAGCTCCAGATGATGCAGGACTTGCGCGTGACCGGCTACGTCGGCACGCCCAGCTTTCTGTTCAGCCTGATCCGGCGGGCCGAGGAGCGGGGGCTGAGCTGGCGCCATGACCTCCACCTGCGCACGGCCTTCCTGACGGCCGAACCGCTGCCGGCCAGCCTGCGGCAAACGCTGGTGGAGAACTACGGGCTGGCCGTGGGCAACGCCTATGGTACCGCCGAGCTGGGCTTCCTGGCCCTGAACACAGCCGGTGGGCTAATGCTGCAGCTCCTGCCCCTGCCCGTGGTGCAAGTCGTCGCGCCGGACACCGGCCAGAGCGTCGGCCCCGGCGAGGCAGGCGAGGTCGTGGTCACCAACCTCGACCCGGCCTATCCCCTCATACGGCTGGGCACCGGCGACCTGGCGGTCAACGTCGATCCCAATCCAGGCGTGAGCTGCCAGCAAGACCGTTCGCTCATCCTGGTCGGGCGCAGCGGCGAGGCGGTTAAGGTGCGCGGCATGTTCGTCCATCCCAACCAGTTGCGTTTTGCGGCGGCGCAGGTGGCTCCGGGCGCGGCCGTGCAGGGTGTTGTCGATCGCATCA
>CAZVGR010000097.1:0-20010 GCA_964626845.1 uncultured Anaerolinea sp. | reverse complement strand
AGAGGGACCGGAGCACCCTCACCTAACCTCTCCTTCAGAGGGAGAGGGACCGGAGGAACGCTCGTCTATGCAGGGCGCTTTTCTACCGACAGAGGCCTGGTGGTCATTGCCCAGGCGTTGCAGCGGCTGGCGGCGCAGGGCGTGCGGCCACGGCTGCGGCTGCTGGGCACGTGGACGAGCCAGGCCGAAGAGCAGGCATTCTGGCACGCCATGGCCGGCCTGGAGCAGCAGGTGGAGATGGTAGGCTGGGTGGCGTTCGAGCAGGTGCCGTCGCAACTGGCAGAAGCTGACATAGCCTTAGCCGTGCTGCAACCCATCGAACGCTACGTGGCGGCCCTGCCGGTCAAGCTGTTCGAGTACATGGCCTGCGGCCTGCCGGTGATCATCAGCGACTTCCCGGCCAACCGCGCCGTGGTGGCTGGCGCTGACTGCGGCCTGCTGGTCGATCCCAGCGACGCAGACGCCGTCGCCGCCGCCATCGCCCGCCTCCTGGCCGACCCAACCGAAGCCCGCCGTCTCGGTCAAAACGGCCGCCGCGCCTTTCAAACTGAGTATAACTGGCAGGCGCTGGAGCAGAAGCTGTTGGCGTTGTACGAAGAGTTGAGATGACAAGGGGACACGGTGACACGGTGACTGGGTGATTGGGTGATTGGGTGATTGGCCAGATTGGAAGGGGTATGCAGGCGCTTGATCAAAGGGTGCTTGTCCACAGGCGTGATTGACTGCTCGCAGTCGCCGTGGATCGCGGCAGCCCTGTCACCCAATCACCTTGTCACCCAGTCACCCAGTCACCTTGTCACTCAGTCACCTTGTCACCCAGTCACCTCGTCACCCAGTCACCTTGTCACCTTGTCACCTTGTCACCCTGTCACCCTGTCATCCGCCCATGCACATCCTCTACCTCTCCCAATACTTTCCCCCCGAGGTCGGCGCAACGCAGACGCGGGCCCATGAGATGGCGCGCGGGCTGGTGCAGGCCGGGCATCGGGTGACGATGATCGCCGAGGTCCCCAACCATCCCTCGGGCATCGTGCCGCCGGAGTACCGCGGCAGGTGGGTCGAGCGCAGCACGCTGGACGGCATCGATGTGTTGCGCGTCTGGGTTAAGGCGTCGCCCAACAAGAATTTCAAGACGCGCATGGCCTTCTACCTGAGCTATATGGCCGACGCCGCGCTGGTGGGCGCGCTGCGGGCGCGCGGGCCGTTCGACGTGGTCTATGCCACCTCGCCGCCCCTGTTTGTGGGCGCGGCCGGGCTGGCTTTGCACCGGCTGAAGCGCGCACCCTTGGTCTTCGAGGTGCGCGACCTGTGGCCCGAATCGGCCGTGGCGCTGGGCGAGCTGCGCAGCCCGCGCGCCATCGCCTGGGCTGGCAGGCTGGAGGAAACATGCTATAATCGGGCCTCGCGCATCGTGGTGGTCACCGAGGGCATCCGCCAGCGGCTGCTGGAGCGGGGCATTCCGGCCGCCAAGCTGGCCCTGATCCCCAACGGCGCCAACACCGAGCTGTTCCAGCCACAGCCGGCCCTGGGAGCGCAGTTTCGCGCCGAGCATGGCCTGGCGCCCGACGCCTTCGTGGCGGTCTACGCCGGCATCCACGGCATCGCCCAGGGACTGGAGACGCTGCTGCGTGCAGCCGGCGCTCTGAGGAACGATCCGGCGGTGCGCTTCGTCCTGGTGGGCGAAGGGCCGGTCAAGGCCGAGCTGCAGGCGTTGCGGGCCGAGCTGGCGCTGGACAACGTGCTGATGCTGCCGGAGCAGCCGCGCAGCGCCATGCCGGCCATCCTGTCAGCCGCCGACGCGGCCATCGTTCCGCTGCGCAAGCTGGAGCTGTTCCAGGGCGCGCTGCCCAGCAAGATGTTCGACGCCTGGGCCTGCGGCCTGCCGCTGCTGCTAAGCATCGACGGCGAGGCCCGCCGCACGCTGGAGGCTGCGCAAGGCGGCCTGTACATCCCGCCCGAGGACCCAAACGCCCTGGCCGCGGCCATCCAAGCCCTGGCCGCCCAACCCGACCGCGGCCGTGAACTGGGCATCAACGGTCGCTGCTACACTGAACAACACCACTCGCGCCAGGCCCAGGCGCGGGCGTTGGAGAAAGTGCTGTTGGAGACTGGTAGATTGGTAGATTGGTAGATTGGTGTGGAGGCCACGACGACCTCGTACCAATCTACCTGTCTACCTATCCACCAGTCTACCGATCACCACTCTACCAATCCCCAATCTACCATCCCCATGATCAACTTCGCCCTCATCGGCTGTGGCCGGGTTGCGCCACGCCACGCCCAATCTTTGTATCAACTGCGTGAGACGCGGCTGGTGGCTACAGCCGACATCCGCTTCGAGCGCGCCCGGCGCTTCGCCGACGAATATCGCGCCGACGCCTACGAGAACTACCACGAGATGCTGGCCCGGCCTGACGTGGACGCAGTCAGCATCTGCGTGCCCAGCGGACTGCACGCGCAGGTGGCCATCGACGCCTTGCAGGCCGGCAAGCATGTGCTGGTGGAGAAGCCCATCGCGCTCAGCCTGGCCGACGCCGACCGCATGATCGCTGCGGCGCGCGAGCAGGGTCGGCTGCTGGGCGTCGTGCTGCAAAACCGGCTCAACTCGCCCATGCAGCAGGTGCGCCAGGCCGTGGACCAGGGCTTGCTGGGCCGGCTCTACCTGGGCAACGCCTGTGTGCGCTGGTACCGGCCGCAGTCCTACTACGAGGACGGCTGGCACGGCACCTGGGCCATGGACGGCGGCGCGCTGATGAACCAAAGCATCCACCACATCGACGCCTTGCAGTGGCTGATGGGGCCGGTGCAGTCAGTACAAGCCTACTCGGCCACGCTGGCCCACCAGATGGAGGCCGAGGATGTGGGCGTGGCCGTGCTGCGCTTCGCCAGCGGCGCGCTGGGCACCGTCGAGGGCTCCACCGTGACCTGGCCGCAGAACCTGGAGGGGTCGATCGCCATCTTCGGCGAGCACGGCTCGGTGCAGGTGGGCGGTACGGCCCTCAACCGCATCACCCTGTGGAAGGTGCGCGGCCAGTTGGAGCAGGAGGCCGAGATCCTCACCAGCCAACGCGTCGATCCGCCCTCGGTCTACGGCTACAGCCACCGCGAGGTGATCCGCGACTTCGCCTTGGCCGTGCGAGACGGGCGAGAACCGGGCACCCCCGGCGAAGAAGCCCGCAAGTCGCTGGCCCTGGTGCTGGCCATCTACGAGGCGGCAGCGACAGGGCGGGAAGTGAAGATGGGAGTAGACAAGGAAACAAGTAGACAAGGTGACAAGGTGACAAGGTGATTGGGTGATTGGGTGATTACTGCCCAGGTGCAACCTGTAACCTGCAACTTGCAACCTGCTACTTGTTTCCTTGCCTACTTGTTTCCCCTCAACCTATGCTATAATCCTCCCCCATGACCACGAAACTATCACGCCTGTGTGAAGCATTTATCGAGGCGGGCTGGCTGACGGTGGCAATCGTCGTGCCGCTCTTCTTTAACGTCCACTCCAGCCGGGTCTTCGAGCCGGACAAGATCAGCCTGATGCGCTCGATTGCGCTGTTGATGGCCGTGGCCTGGCTGGTCAAGGCCATCAACGACGGCTTTGGGCCCTTGCGGGCTCGGTCGGGAGACCGGCCCGAGCCCAACGAGCCGCGCGCTTCGTTGTGGCAGCGCATCGTCCATACGCCGCTGGTGCTGCCGACACTGCTGCTGGTGCTGGCCTATCTCCTCAGCACGGCCTTTTCGCTGACGCCGCGCATCAGCCTGATGGGCTCCTACCAGCGCTTGCAGGGCACTTACACCACCCTGTCGTACATCGTGATCTTCTTCCTGGTGCTGGGCCACCTGCGCCGGCCGGAACAGTGGCGGCGGCTGGCCTACGCGATCATCCTGACCAGCATCCCTATCGCCATTTACGGCATCTTGCAGCGCAGCGGACTGGACCCGCTGCCCTGGGGCGGCGACGTGCAGCGCCGTGTGGCCGCCAACATGGGCAACGCGATCTTCGTGGCGGCCTATCTGCTGATGGCCTTCTTCCTGACCCTGGAGCGCACGGTGCTGCACTTCGGCCGGGTGCTGCGCAACGAAGAAAGCAAAAACGGCCTGGCCGATGCCGTCTTGGCTGGCTGTTACTTATTCGTGCTGGCGATCCAGACCATCACCATCGTCTTTACCCAAAGCCGCGGTCCCTTCCTGGGACTGTTGGCCGGCCTGTACGTCTTCGGGCTGGTCGGTCTGTTGGGCCTGCGGGCCTGGGCCAGGAACACGGAGCGCCTGGGCAGCGGCGCCAGAACAGCCCTCAGCTACGGATGGCTGGGGATGATGGCTATGGCCGTGGCTGTCGTTGCCTTTCTGGTCGTCTTCAACCTGCCCAACTCGCCGCTGGCCCCGCTGCGCAGCAATCCCACCATCGGCCGGCTGGGCACGGCGCTGGACTTCGAGGCCAACACGGCGCGCGTGCGCACGCTGATCTGGCAAGGGGCCAGCAACCTGGTGGCGCCCCATGAGCCGCTGCAACGCCCTGACACCGCCAGCCAAAACTCAATCACGGCCATGCAGCCCGATGCGATCAACGCGCTGCGGCCGCTGGTGGGCTATGGGCCCGAGGCCATGTGGGTGGCTTTCAACCGCTTCTACCCGCCCGAGCTGGCCTACCACGAATCGCGCAACGCCTCGCCCGACCGCTCGCACAACGAAACCTTCGACTCGCTGGTCATTACCGGCATACTGGGCTTCATCGCCTACATGGCCTTGTTCATCAGTCTGTTCTACTACAGCCTCAAGTGGCTGGGGCTGATCCGCAGCTCGCGCCAAGGCATGGGCTTTCTGGCCTTGGCGCTGACCGGAGCAGCCTTGGGCGCGCTGATACCCTACTTGTTACAGGGCAACTGGGTGCTGCTGGGCATCATCCTACCAGCCGGCCTGATCGCAGGCGTGATCATCTACATCACGGTTGCGGCAATCTGGAACGAACGGCGCGGATTGCCCATGCATCTGGGCCAACGTGAGCTGATCGTGATGACCGTCCTGGCCACTATGATCGCCCACTTCATCGAGATCCACTTCGGCATCGCCATCGTCTCGACGCGCACTTACTTCTGGCTGTGGAGCGCCGTGCTGGTGGTGTTGGGCATGAACTGGCTGAGGCTGGATGCGCCAGAGCCGGAGCCAGCCGCGGCCGATCCGAAGGCGTCACCGGCCAAGGGCGGCCAGCAGGCCGCGGGGAGCCATCCCGCTGGCAAGGGCAAACGCCGGCCGCCAGCCGCGCCTCCGGTCCGTCGCGAGCGCCCGTCGCAGTTCCCCTGGGCCGAGGTGGTGATCTACGCCGTGCTCATGGGCGTCGTGCTCTTCACGCTGGCTTACAACTACATCATCAATCCCAACGTGCTGGCGCTGCGCCAGTCCAACCCGCTGGCGGTCTTCTTCCTGGCCTTCACCAGCCGCATCGTCCAGGGAGAGCGCGTCGTCAGCCTGGGGCTGCTGTGGATGGTGCTCTTCGTCTGGCTGGTGGGCATGGCGCTGGCGCTGTTCGACATTGCCCGCAACCGAAACACGGTCACGGGCAAATGGCTGGGGCGAGGCGCGCTGATCTTTTCAGCGCTCAGCTTCAGCATCTTCCTGGTGTTCGGCTTGATCCATGCGGCCAACATCGCCCGCGATGCCCGCGTGCAGCAGGCTGGCAGCGGCGTCACACTGGAGCAACTGGCCACCATGTCCGCGGGGCACATTGTCACCTACTACGTGGTGATCTTGCTGCTGATGAGCGCACTGGCCGGCGTGTTGTGGTGGACCCGGATGGGCGGCAGCAAATCGGCGCGCGATGGCGCACGCTGGCTGGGGCCAGGCGGCTGGCTGGCTGCGGCGGTGGGCATTGTGCTGCCCATTGCTGCACTGATTGTCATCTTTGAAATCAATGTCAGCCTGGTGCGGGCCGATATCATCTATAAACAGGGGCAGGCTTACGACTCGGCAGGCCGTTACGACGAGGCGATCTTCCTCTATGAGATGGCGCTGGACAAGCAGCCGCGCGAGGACTACTATTACCTGTTCCTGGGCCGCGCTCAACTGGAGCGCGCCCGCCAGTCCACCGGCGACGAGCGGCTGCAATACCTGCGCGCGGCCGAGCGCTCGCTGACGCAGGCCCGCGATCTGAACCCCATGAACACCGACCACAGCGCCAACCTGGGCCGCCTCTATCTGGCATGGGCGCAGTTGGCCGACGCCACTCAACGCGCGCAGCGGGTTCAGCAATCGCTGGACAACTACTCCGTGGCTACCAGGCTCAGCCCCAACGCGGCGCACCTGCACAACGAATACGCCTCGGCCTACCAGATGGCCGGCGACCCCAGCCGGGCGCTGGATCAGTATCTGATCTCGCTGCGCATCGACCCGCGCTACGTCGAGACTTACCGGCGGCTGGGCGACTTCTACCGCAACAGCAACCAGGAGGAGGAAGCAATCCGCACCTACGAGCAGGGGTTGCTGGTGGCCCCGCGTGACGTTACGCTGCGCAGCCTGCTAGGCTTTTTGTATGCTGAGCGCAACGAAACCGACAAAGCCATCGAACAAAACCTGGCTGTGCTTGAGTTGAAGCCCAACGACGAAGGGTCGCTGCGCAATCTGGCGGTGCTGTATACCAGGGCAGGCGATAACGCCAATGCGCTGCGCTTCGCCCAAATGGCGCTTACGGTGGTGCAGAGCGCCGAGGATCGGGCCGCGTTGGAAGCGTTGATCGAGCAGCTACAGTAGCATGATTGCTTTTCTGGCTGTCCATCCCACCACCGTCTATGTGCTGGTGGCCATCACAGCCCTGGTGCTGGCGGCCGTGGCCACCCCTGTGGTGCGCCGCGTGGCCTGGCGCTACGGGTTCGTCGACCAGCCCGGCCTGCGCAAAGTCCACGCGGCCCCCATGCCGCGCCTGGGCGGCGTGGCCATCTACCTGGGCTTCATCCTGGCGCTGCTGCTGCTGGGCACCCGCTTCCGCATCAACGAGCTGGTGGGCATCATGGTCGGCGCCACCCTGGTGTCGCTGATCGGCGGCATCGACGACCGCCGTCCGGTCAACCCGCTGCCCAAGCTGGCTGTTCAAGCCCTGGCTGCTGGCATCCTGGTTTTCAGCGGCGTGCAGGTTCAAATGTTCGCCACCCAGTGGCTCAACGTGCTGGTGACAGTGATTTGGGTGGTGGGCATCACCAACGCGCTCAACTTCCTGGACAACATGGACGGCCTCTCGGCTGGCGTGGCCACGGTAGCAGCCGGTTTCTTCCTGTTGCTGGCGGCGCTGAGCGGCCAATACCTGGTGGGCGCGCTGGCGGCTGCGCTGCTGGGCGCCTGCATCGGGTTCTTGTTCTACAACTTTAACCCGGCCAGCATCTTCATGGGCGACAGCGGCTCGCTGTTCATCGGCTTTGTGCTGGCCGCCATCGGCATCAAGCTGCGCTTCCCCGACAACGTCAACATCGTCACCTGGATGGTGCCCGTGCTGGCGTTGGGGCTGCCGGTTCTGGACACCACGCTGGTGGTCATATCCCGGCTGCGGCGGGGCAAAAACCCGCTGACCACGCCCGGCAAGGACCACATCTCGCACCGCCTGGCCCGCGTGACAGGATCCAGGCGCGAGGCTGTTCTGATGTGCTACCTGATTGGCGGCGTTTTCGGCATGATCAGCATCTTCATCACCACGGCCACGGTGCTGGAGGGCTACCTGGTGGGGCTGGCCGTGGCCGGCATCGCCGCCTATAGCATCTGGTGGCTGGAGATCAAAGTAGGCTACGAATGATTGACCAACCGGCGTTGTTGCCGTTGTATTAACCGTGCTGTTGACACGATGCAGCCAGCCGTGTAACGATGGGCCTGCTTCTGGACTCCAAAGACGAAGTAGAGTATGATGCATGCTTGTTACGCAGAAAACCGGTAGCTACAGCGCCCAGCGCGCCTGAGAGGCTGTTTGAAGAGCCCCGGATCGGTGGTTGGAAACCCACCGGCTGACAGCACGAAGGCCCCTCAGTGCCTGGGATCCAGCGGCTGAGGCCGCTTCGTACTTTCAGCCAGATGGTTTCAACCTCTGACTCTGGCGGTGCCGGGCTTTTCAGACAATCTCTGAGGCTTGTAGCTACAAAACCTATCAAATCGGAGGTACCTTTCCCTTGTCTAAATCAAGACTGCGCACATCGTTTTTAGTGATTGGATTGATGGTCGTCGTGGCGCTGGCTGCAGCCTGTGCTGCCCCCCCTGCGGGCACAACGCCCACCCAGGCCCCGGCCACCGAGGTCCCGCCCACTGAGGTTCCGACCCCCGATCTGGCCGCAAGCATCGGAGAGATTCCGTCGATGACCACGCCGTCGACCTTGCAGCCAGAGCGCCCGACCGATGGCTCGCGACCGTTGGCTGATATCCCTGTTGGCCAGCGCAACAACTACTTCGGTGTAGCGCCTGACATGGCCATCGATCCGGACAGCATCTACCTGGCCACGATTGCAACGGCCAAAGGCGATATCGTCCTGGAACTGTACAGCCAGGAAGCGCCCATCGCCGTCAACAACTTTGTGGTGTTGTCAGAACTGGGCTTTTACGATGCCATGCCGCTCTATCCGGTCGGCCCACCTGAGGCCGTGCTAACTGGCGACCCGTCTGACGACGGCCAAGGCACCCCTGGCTACGATGTGGCGGCCGAGATTGGCATTCCCAATCTGGCTGGCACCATGGGCTACCTGCGCTTCCCCGACCAGATCAACCCCGAGCGCCTGAGCAACGGCAGCCAGGTCTACATCACCCTGGAACCAGTGCCGGACATCGACGGCGTTTACGCCGCTTTCGGCCAGGTCATTGAGGGATTGGAAGTGCTGGAGCAGATCGAATTCGGCGATGTGATTGAGAACATCACCATCAGCGAGGCTGAGGAACGGGTGGCCCCGACCCCGGCCCCGCCCACACCCACGCCCACGCCCTTCGCGCCGACGTCAGCCGACGACCGCCCGCTGGCAGCCCTCGACCCGGCTGAGCGCATCAACTACTTCAACACGCCGCCCGCCATGCAATTGGAGGAAGGCGTCGATTACGTGGCCCGCATCACCACCGACCTGGGCGATATCGTCATCGACCTGTTCGAAGAGCAGACGCCACTGACAGTCAACAACTTCGTCACCCTGGCCAACCTGGGCTTTTACGACAACACCTTGTTCCACCGGGTGATCGACGGCTTCATGGCGCAGGGCGGCGACCCGTCAGGCACCGGCCGCGGCGGCCCCGGCTACGTCTTCGAAGACGAGATCGTGCCTGAGCTGGTCTTCGACAAGGCTGGCCTGCTGGCTATGGCCAACGCAGGGCCGGGCACCAACGGCAGCCAGTTCTTCATCACCTTCGATGCTGCTGACTGGCTGAACGGCATGCACACCATCTTCGGCCAGGTAATCGAGGGTGAAGAGCTGCTTGCTGAGATCCAGCGACGAGACCCGTCCGATCCCAGTGCGCCGGCGACCATGATCGAAACGATCACGATCGAGACCAAGTAACACGTAAGCCACCACAGCCTGAACCAGTCCGTAAGCCTGGCGCAGGCTGTGGCTCCAGGCCCCCCAATGACACCACGCCCCCGACCTGCCCACGGGGGCGTGGTGCTTTCTGCACGACCGTGGTGTAGGGCAAGGCAATCATGTCTCAGGCCCAGCGAACCACCCTCCAGCGCGCTGCTGCGCTGGTGATCTTCCTGGCAATCACTGCGCTGGCGCTGCTGCTGAGCGATTCACTGGCTGGCTTGCAGCGCTATGGCTACTTGGGGGTATTTCTGGCCAGCCTGATCGGCAGCGCAACCATCATCCTGCCTGTGCCGGCCTTTGCCGTAACCTTTGCCATGGGCGGCGCGCTGCCCAGCCCGCTGCTGGTGGGCCTGGCGGCTGGGCTGGGCGCGGGCATCGGCGAGCTCAGCGGCTACCTGGCCGGCTACAGCGGTCGCGGCATCATCGAAAACCGGGAGAGCTACGACTGGATCACGCGTCAGACGGGGCGCTATGGGGTGTGGGCCATCTTTGCGGCAGCGCTGATCCCCAACCCAGCCTTCGATCTCGCTGGCATTGCGGCCGGCGCGCTGCGCTTCCCCGTTAGCCATTTCTTGATAGCCTGCACCTGCGGCAAAACCATCCGTATGGTGCTCCTGGCCTATGCCGGTGCGGGATTGCTGCCACATGTTGCCGATTGGCTGATGTAGCCGGGTTCATTGCCGCTACCGGCGGTTTGACTCGCCCTGCCAGCTAGGCTATAATCGGCGCAATCGAAAAAGATCAACGACTGTGAACCGGAGGAGTAAGCGGAACGCCGCCGCCAGAGAAGATGGGCCGCCAGCTGAGAGCCTATCTCGACGTGAGCGCCGCTGAAAGTCGCCGGGGAGTCGATGGGCTGAGGCTAGTTGCAGGTTGCACGTGGCAAGTTGCAGGTAGCAGTAGGCCGTTCCGGGTGCGCCCGTTACAGCGATTGAGTGGATCACTGGCCGCGTTGCTGGTGGTCAAACAAGGTGGTACCGCGAAAACGCCTCTTTCGTCCTTGTGCGAAAGAGGCGTTGTACTTTTTGCGCATGATGCAGGCTCTATGCAGGCCGTTCAGTCGCGCGGCGGGTGCCAGCCGACTAGCACCCAGCGCTGGCGTGACTGGACGCGCAGCGGTGTGTTGAGTTGCAAAGCGACAACCGTAGCTCGGCCCGTTGGCGTCAAACCAATGATCTGATCACCGCCTGAACTCCACTCGAAGTGATCAGACCAGGCTTGCAGGCGCGGATTGTAAAGCAGAACAGACTGTCCGGTCAAAGGGTCTTGCGCCGTTGTCTGCACACCTTTGGCGTTGTTGCACACGGAACACGCCAGCCATAGATTGTCTTCGGCAGTTTGCCCACTGGCGAACTCAGGGATGATGTGATCAATGTGCAGAGGATAACCCACAACGATCTGCTGAGTCTGACAGTAGCCGCAGCGCCAGCGAGCTGCGGCCTCGACCCGTAGACGAAGCTCACGCGGAATCTTGCTGCGACTCATGGCAAGCGGCTGAGGATCGATGGATCGGACATATCGTAGCCTCGACGTTGAAGCAGCAGGGCTGCTTGGCTGCGTCGAAGCACGAAGGTCTCATAGTCGTTCACCAATTGATCCAGCGTCTGCTGTTCTTGCGTGGTCAGACGGCCCTGGCCTTTTCTATTCAGCAACTCATCCATCCGGCGATAGTGTTCGGTCGGTAGTGCACTGCGAGCAACATTCCACAAGGCGCTGTCGTTCAGGAATGCCAGGCTGGCCAGATCATCGGATGTCTCGTCAGGCAAACCGGTGAGCGGCGGCAAAGCGGTAGCAACTGAGTCTAGCAGCACGTCTTCCACTGAACGGCGCATGCTTTCAGCGGTGCGCCTGACCCGTTGATACAGAGGTGCTGGCAAGTTCAGAACGACCTGATGAGCAGATGGCAACACTTGCATTTCTCTCTCCTGGTGGTCGATACGTTTCATCTCGTGACAGTTCAATTATAACCATTTAGCCGAAACCTACAAGCTCTTTTCGAGGTGCTCTTATGTCCCAATCCTTCGATATGCCCAAGACCTACGACTTCGCTGCCGCGGAACAGCGGCTGTACGCCTGGTGGGAGACGCAGGGCTGGTTCAAGCCGGAGGCAGCCGGCCCTGACGCCGAGCCCTTCGTGATCTCCATCCCGCCGCCCAACGTGACCGGCGTGCTGCACCAGGGCCACGCCCTTTTCGTCACGCTGGAAGACCTGATGATCCGCTACCAGCGCATGCGCGGCCGGGCTGCGCTGTGGGTGCCGGGCACCGACCACGCGGGCATCGCCACCCAGCTCCAGGTGGAGCGCAAGCTGCGCGACGAAGGCGCCAGCCGGGAAGCTATCGGCCGCGAGCGCTTCCTGGAAGCCTGTTGGGACTGGAAGGCCAAGCACCACGGCGGCATCGTCGGCCAGTTGCGCCGCCTGGGCGCGAGCTGCGACTGGGAGCGTGAACGCTTCACCATGGACGAGGGCCTCAGCCGCGCGGTCAACGAAGCCTTCGTGCGCCTGCACCGCATGGGGCTGATCTACCAGAGCGAGTACATCGTCAACTGGTCGCCTGGCTTGCAGACCGCCGTCAGCGACGTGGAGGTGGAGTACACCGAGGAGCAGGGCACGCTCTACTACTTCAAGTACCCCATCGCCGGCGCCCGGCTGGAGGACGGGCCAGGCCAGGGCTACATCCCCGTGGCCACCACCCGGCCGGAGACCATCCTGGCCGACACGGCCGTGGCCGTGCATCCCGACGACGAGCGCTACCGCCACCTGATCGGCAAGACCTGCCTGGCGCCCATGCTCAACCGCACCATCCCGGTGATTCACGACACCTACGTGGCCATGGATTTCGGCACCGGCGCGCTGAAGATCACACCCGGCCACGACCCCAACGACTTCGAGATCGGTCAGCGCCACGGCCTGCCCATCGTCAACGTGATGAACAAGGACGCCACCCTCAACGACGAGGCCGGCCCCTACGCGGGCATGGAGCGCTTTGCCGCGCGCAAGAAGCTGTGGGCCGACATGGCAGCGGCCGGGCTGGTGATCAAGGAGGAGCCGTACACCATGACCGTGCCGCGTGCCCAGCGCGGCGGCGAGGTGATCGAGCCGCTGATCAGCAAGCAGTGGTTCGTCAACACCGAGAGCATGGCCAGCCTGGGGCTGGCCGCGGTGCGCAGCGGCCGCATCCGCATCATCCCGGAGCGCTTCACCAAGGTCTACTACCACTGGCTGGAGAACCTGCGCCCCTGGTGCATCAGCCGCCAGCTCTGGTGGGGCCACCGCATCCCGGCCTGGTACGGCCCCGACGGCCAGGTGTTCGTGGCGCGCAGCGAGGCCGAGGCCGCCGCGCAGGCCACCAAACACTATGGCCAGATCACGCCGCTGGAGCAGGACCCCGACGTGCTGGACACCTGGTTCAGCTCCGGCCTGTGGCCCTTCAGCACCCTGGGCTGGCCCGACGACACGGCCGACCTGCGCCGCTACTACCCCACCGACGTGATGGAGACCGGCTACGACATCCTCTTCTTCTGGGTGGCGCGCATGGTGATGCAGGGGCTGCTCTACACCAACGACATCCCCTTCCACACCGTCTATCTGCACGGCCTGGTGCGCGACGAGCAGGGCCGCAAGATGTCCAAGACCTACAACAACGTCATCGATCCCATCGAGGTGATGGACGAGTTCGGCGCCGACGCGCTGCGCTTCACCCTGCTGACCAGCTCCACGCCCGGCAACGACATGAACCTGAGCCTGGAGCGCATCCGCGCCAACCGCAACTTCGCCAACAAGATCTGGAACGCGGCCCGCTTTACGGTGACCAACCTGGGCAAGCTGGCGGCGGCCGGTAATCCGTCACCGGTCACCGGTCACCGGTCACCGGTCACCGATGACTGGTCACTGGCCGACCGCTGGATCATCAGCCGCCTGAACGCCACCATCGCCGAGGCGACGCGGCTATTCGAGATCTATCAGTTCGGCGAGGCCGGCCGGCAGGCCTATGAGTTCCTGTGGGGCGACTTTGCCGACTGGTACATCGAGACGGCCAAGGGACAACTGGCCGCGGGCGGAGCGGAGGCGGCGCGCACAGCCGGCGTGCTGGTGCATGTGTTGGACCAAACCCTGCGCCTGCTGCACCCCTTCATCCCCTTTGTCACCGAGGACATCTGGCAGAACCTGAAGGCCGCAGCCGAGGCCGCCCCAAGCCTGCTCGGGCCGGTCTTTGCGCAGCACCCCGGTGGGGCCGACCGTGCCCGTCCGTGGCCTGAAGCGCTGATCATCGCCCCTTGGCCGCAGGCTGACCCCATCGACGCCGAGGCCGAAACCGCCTTTGCCCGCGTGCAGGACATCGTGCGCGCGATCCGCAATGCCCGCTCGGAGTACAACGTGCCGCCAGGCCGGCGCATCGGCGCGCTGATCAGCGCCGGCGAGCACCTGGCGCTGCTGCAAGAGCAGTTGCCTCTGATCGCCAGCCTGGCTGGACTAGACGTGCAGCACGTGCAGTTGGCCGAGACGCTGGAGATGCCGGCCAAAGCGGCCAGCATGGTGGCCGGCGGCGTGACCATCGCCCTGCCGCTGGCTGACCTGGTGGACCTGGACGCCGAGATCGCCCGCCTGCGCAAGGAGCTGGCCAACGCCGAGAAGATGGCCGGCAGCACGGCCGCGCGGCTGGCCAACCCCGGCTTTGTCAACAGCGCGCCGGCCCACGTGATCGAGGGCGCGCGCCAGCAGTTGTTGGAATGGCAGAGCAAACAGACGCAAATCCAGGAACGGCTGGCTGCGCTGGAGGCGTAAACGACATGCTGGTTTTTCGCCAGACAAGTCACCGACCAGGACAGGGCGAGCAGCCCAGACTCTCAGTCTGGTGCTCGCTCCTGATCCTGGTTCTGCTGCTGGCCGCCTGCACCCAGCCAGGCAGCGAGCCTACGCCTCTCCCCGGCCTGCAGGCTCTTGCTGGCGAGCTGCCTGATCGCTGCCGCATGGATGGGGCAGTACAGACGTGGTTGCTTTTACCTCAGAGTTCGACGCAGTCGGAATTGTTGGCAGCCTATCAAGACCGCCAGGTGATCGAATTCCACGCCACTGTGATCGGTCGGGACGACTCGCCGGCTCTGCAACCCCATCGCCGTTTCATCCTGCGCGAGACGGGCGAGGGCGCCACCTTGCTGCTGGACTATCAGGGCGACCCGCCCCCCCTGTTCCAGGGCCAAAGCTACCGCTTCATCGCTTGGGCAGATCTGGTAGCTGCGCCCAGCGATCCGACCACGGCGACGCCTGCCACCGATCCCCGGGCAGCGATTCCTGCAAGCCGTGGCTACGAGTTACAGGTTTATGACAGCGCCGGGCTGCTTTTCCTTGGCCGCACCGATGTGTACGAGCAGGACGAAGCGCTGAGCTTGCAGATCGACGATGCCCCGGGCGATTGTCCAGCAACACCGGCGCCGCAGAACGCCTGCGTACAGACCCGGCAAGTGCTGCCGGCCACGGTGCGCTGGGGCGACGCTCAGATAACGCTCTATCCGGGGGAAGACGACGTGCTGAGCTACCAGAATAGCGCCTATGCGGTGGCCCTGTTCCGCAACCGCCGGATAGTCTACAGCGAACCGCCGTGCGAGGATTACAGCGAGCACCAGCGGTCGTTGCGCATCGACCGCATCGATCCGCTGCCCCTGCTGCCCATCCTGCCGCCCATCACCGACACTCTGACTGTGACACTGCCCATCACACTAACCGTGCCTTTCACCGAGGCCACACCTTGACCCACCCGATGCCTGACGACCTGTTACAGATCAACGACGAGGTGGCCATCCCGCTCAGCGAGCTGGCTTTTCGCTACGCGCGCAGCAGCGGGCCGGGCGGGCAGCACGTGCAGCGCACCGAGTCCAAGGTGGAGTTGCTGTTTGACCTGGCCCGGTCGCCCAGCCTGACTGAGATGCAACGCCAACTGGCGCTGAGCCGGCTGGCCGGCCGCGTGGATCAGGCAGGTGTGCTGCACCTGGCCTCGCAGACCACCAGAAGCCAGTTGGAAAACCGAGCTGAGGTGACAGAGCGCTTTCGTCGTTTATTGGCAGCCGCGCTTAAACCAGCGAAAACTCGTCGAGCCACGAGGCCGACAAGCGCAGCCCGCCAACAGCGCCTGGAAGGGAAGCGGCGGCGCAGCCAGGCAAAACGCCTGCGCGGCCGGGTTAGTCAGGAGCAATGACGCGGTGCGACAAGCCTCAGGCAGAATGTGATGGTTTTGACAATGCCTTACCCACATGCTATAATCCGCGCACCTTTTCCCAGCCCCGTCACCAGGCAATTTCATGCCTGTCTGACAAGACCCTACCGGCAGAGGCCCCGTTCTTACATTCAACGATGACTTGGATAGGAACCTGCATCGATATAGGCTCAGGTGTACATAGGAGGTTCAACGGTTCATGGCCAACCCTAAATCCGCTGACACGGGCGAAGAGCTTAGCCCAGAACAGCAGAAATTTGCACAGATCAAGCAACAACAAGCGGCTGAAGTGGAACACCGCAGCGATCGCG
This sequence comes from uncultured Anaerolinea sp., assembly GCA_964626845.1. Lineage (GTDB taxonomy): Bacteria > Chloroflexota > Anaerolineae > JAAEKA01 > JAAEKA01 > JAAEKA01. The sequence goes on along the minus strand of CAZVGR010000097.1, from coordinate 3,963 downwards.
GCCAATATCTGAAATCTGGGCGCCAGAAGAAAGAAGAGGAAAAAGCGATCAAGAAAGCGGAGCGGCCGCCAGCCAAGCCTATTACGCGCCGCGAGTTTCTCAACTATGCGTGGGGAGCTGCGCTGGGTGTGGTTCTGGTGGAAGCTGGAGCCGCGACATTCTTCTTCGCCTTGCCACGCTTTAAGGAAGGCGAGTTTGGCGGTCTCTTCCCCCTGGGAACTGGCGCTTCCATGCCGCCAGTTGATGGCCCCCCGCTACGCAACCTGGATGGGCAGTTCTGGTTGAGCAACGATGTCGATGGCGTGCGCGCGTTATACCGCGTGTGTACTCACTTGGGCTGCCTGTACGAGTGGAAGGACCAAACCGTTCGCTTCGAGTGCCCCTGCCATGGTTCCAAATTCGTTAAAGCGGGCCAGTACATTGAGGGTCCCGCCCCGCGCTCCCTGGACCAGTTCAAGATGCAAAAGCTGGTCGGTGGGCAGGTGGTAGAGGAGACTACCACAGGCGGACAGGCGTTAAGCGTCGAACCCAGCGCAGAATACATCGTGGATACCGGTGTGGTCATCAGAGGCCAGCCGGTTTAGCCTTGCCAAGGAGTACCCCACAATGGGTGTGATCAACAACGTTACTCAAGAGATACGCAAGGAAGGGCTGTTCCAGTGGATGCTGAGGCAGATCGATGTCCTCATCACCCGTATCACCACGGGCCTCAACTGGAATGACCTGCGTTCGCTGGCCCGCGGCGACGAACCCCGGCGGCCCAACCCACGCCTGACCGTTCACTCCGAGTCGTTCTTCTTCCACATCAAGCCAAGCTACTACCACCAATCGGTGACCAAGATTGGACATACTTTCCGGCTTGGCCTGCTCAGCACCTACTTCTTTCTCATTGAGTTGATCACAGGTATTTTCCTGATGATCTATTATGCGCCAACGCCGGAACGCGCCTATGGCGACATGCTGAATATCATCAGCGGCGTGCCCTTCGGTCAGTTCGTGCGCGATATCCACCGTCTCGGCGCGGAAGCCATGGTCATCGTAGTGTTTTTGCACATGGTGCGTACCTACATGACTGGCTCTTACAAGAAGCCGCGCCAGTTCACCTGGCTGACCGGCGTGATCCTCCTGCTGGCCACCCTGTTCCTGAGCTTCAGCGGCTATCTGCTGCCGTGGGACCAGTTGGCCTACTGGGCGGTGACCATCGGCGGCAGCATGATCGACAAGGCGCCGCCGCCTGTCCTGGGACAAACCGTTCAGTTGATAATCCTGGGCGCGCCGGCCATTGGCGCGGCAGGCTTGCTCCGTTTCTACCTGTTACATGTGCTGTTCGTGCCCCTGATTGTCATCTTCGTCTTCTTCATCCACTACTATAAAGTGGTGCGAGTGGGCATTTCGCTGCCTTCGTCGCAAGAGGAAATCGGACAGGATACAGCCAAGCGCGTGCCGGCCGACAAGCGCCGCTACTACTTACCCGATGTCTTCACTGATGAGATGGTCTTCCTGGGGCTGATCACCTTCATTCTGCTGGCGTTGATCATCTTTGGCATCTACCCCGGCGCGCCGCTGGAGCACCACGCCAACCCCAACAAGACGCCGCTGCACACCGAAGCGCCGTGGTACTTCTTGTGGATCCAGGGCCTGTTGAAGCTCGGCGATCCCACCATCATGGGCGTGATCGTGCCCACCATCGTCTTTGGCCTGCTGGCCATCATCCCCTACATCGACTTCAACCCCAGCCGCAAGGCCAAGGATCGTCCTGTAGCCATCTCGCTGTGGATGTTCTCCATGGCTATCCTGGTGGTGTTGACCTGGATGGGCACCCCCTACTTCCTGGTGGAATCGCCGCCAGCCGAGGAGGTGGTGCAGATCATGATGCCAGAGGAAAAAGATGGCCCTGTGCGCAAGACCGACTGGGATCGGCTTACCGTGGGCGAGTGGGACACCACTCGTGACAACAGCGCGGCCAGCTTCGACGTCCAGCAACTGATGGTGCTATTCAACGACCTGATCCACGAAGAACACGAAAAGGTTGTCGAACGACACGAGGCTAAGGTCAAACGACTGCGCTCCATCCGCAATCCATCACCGGCAGAACAGCAAGAGCTGGCAAACCTGCTCGCCACTGACCCTGGCCTGCCCAACGGCTATGGCAAGATGATCATTGAGAACTGGCAGGATGGCCTCAAGAAGGTGACCATGCGTGTCTTCTGGACACCTGAAGGCGAGAGTGAGCAGACCTTCGAGAAGACCTTCTACATCCATAACGACTCGGACTACGACAAACGGTAACGGCCATGAACAATATAATGACCAAGATCACGGTCGGTATCTTTGCCTTGCTGGCCATGGCAACCATCTTCGTGCTTTTCGTGGCGCGAGAGGAGCCAGCTCGGCTGCCAGCAGCAGAGGCCAACTTTGCCGGCCGCGCTATCGAAAATGGCGCCGGGGTCTTCGAGGCCAACTGCATCGGCTGTCACGGCGTACAGGGCAAGGGTATCCCTGGTGTGGCGCCGGCGTTGAACTCGCCTGAGTTCTTCACCACTCGCCTGCAAGACATTGGCTGGCCCGGTTCCTTGCGCGGCTTCATCGAAGGCACTGTCGAGGCCGGTCGTCCGGTGGGCAGCGGCCAGTATGCCGCCCAGATGGCTGCCTGGGGACAGAACTACGGCGGCCCGCTGCGGCCCGACCAGATCAGTGATGTGGCCTCTTTCATCCTGAACTGGGAGCATACGGCCCTGCAAGGCGAGGTGGTGGCTCAGCCAACGCCGACGCCGCTGGCTTCCGACGCATCGCCCATCGAGATCGGCCAGGCGGTTTATGCAGCCCAGGGCTGCGCCGGCTGTCACGGCGAGCCAGGCGGCGTTGGCGTGATTGGCCCGTCGATCACAGGGATTGCCTCACGGGCTGGCGACACGGTGCCTGGCCTGTCGGCTGAGGAGTACATCCGCCAGTCCATCGTCGAGCCCAACGCCTACATCGTGGCGCAGTGCCCGACTGGTCCCTGCGCAGCCGGCCTGATGCCGCAGAACTACGGCCAGAACTTGTCGCCTGCCGAGCTGGACGGCCTGGTTCAGTACCTGCTAACGCTCGAATAGCTGTCACGATCTCCTGGCCGGCTGACGCTCAGCCAGGAGATCGCGTCACGCCAGCCTCCAGGAGGCGTACTATGTCAGGAAGCTTGCTTCTCTCTCGCTTGGCCCGCGTCACAGGCGCTTGTCTGCTGGCCTGCTTGTTGCTGGTTCTCTTCAGCACAGCCGTTTGGGCCCAAGAGGGCGACATCACCCGCGGCTCGCAGATATTCGACGCCAACTGTGCGGTGTGCCACGGCTCCGAAGGCCAGGGCCGCACCGGCGTTAACTTGTCCAACGACTGGCCGGCTCTCGATCCCACCGCCTTCACCCGCGCCGTGATCGAACAAGGCGTATCGGGTACGGTCATGACACCCTGGGGCCAGGCCTATGGCGGGCCGCTGAACGACCAGGAGATCGCGGATGTGGTGGCGTTCGTCACCAGCTTGAGCGGCGGCCGCAGCCCTATGGCTCCCACCGCGACGCCGCGCGCGGTGACGCCAGTGCCCACCGTGCCCGGCGCTGTCGGCAATCCGACCAACGGCAATGTGCTGTTCATCGACAACTGCGCCATGTGCCACGGCGCGGACGGCCAGGGTCGCTCCGGCGCCAGCCTGGACAAGGGCTTTGCCAGCATCAACCCGCAACAATTCGTGCGCGCCACTGTGGCCCAAGGCATTGACAACACGGCCATGCCGGCCTGGAGCCAAAACCACGGCGGCCCGCTGACCGAAAGCGAGATCGACGACATCTCGGCTTTCATCCTCACACTGAACCAACCAGCGCAGCCACCGGCGCCTGCGGCTACGCCTGCTCCTGCCAGCAGCGGCGGCGGCACCAATTGGTTTGTGATTATCCTGCTGATGATCGGCGTGGTGGTTCTGATCCTGCTGGT
>CAZVGR010000096.1:0-20204 GCA_964626845.1 uncultured Anaerolinea sp. | reverse complement strand
TCATTGCCCAACGAGAAAAACCCGGTTTCTGACCGGCCGGCTGAGCAGTTACGACGACGGTTGCTTTCAAGACATCGCCATGAGTCCAAAACGTATGCGCAGAGAGTGGGAAGACGAGCAGGAGCAATTGTCGCGGCGCAGTTCCGAACCGCCGCCAGGCTTCCGGCCCGACTTGCCCGACGAGCCGCCGCCAGGTTGGCAGGAGGCTGATTGGTTCTTGCCAGCCCGGCCGCCGAGGACAGCTCCGGAGCCGCCCATGCCGCCGGCCGCAGCCACGCAGCCCGGCCGTGCTCAGCCGGTTGCAGCGCCGCCGCCGTCCATCGACGAGCCGGGCAACACCGCCGAGGGCCAGGACCTGGACAAGCCCATCGACTGCCCGCCGGTGGCCGAGATCTTCCAGGCCGGCGGCCAGGTGGCGCAGTTGCTGGGCGGGCGCTACCGGCCGCGCCAGGGCCAGATCGCCATGGCTGAGCTGGTGCGCAACGCCCTCAACCAGCGCTGCCACGCCGTGGTGGAGGCCGGCACCGGCATCGGCAAGTCCTTTGCCTACCTCGCGCCGGTAATCTGGTCGGGGGCCAAGGCCGTGGTCAGCACCTCCAACAAGGCGCTGATGAGCCAGCTCTGGCGGCAGGACCTGCCTGACCTGCAGCGCATTGCGCCGCGGCCCTTCAGCGTTGCCTTGCTCAAGGGGCGCAGCAACTACCTGTGTAACCTGCGCACGGCTGAGCTGCTGCGCCAGCGCGGCTTGCCCGGCCTGGCCGATGACGTGGAGCGGCTGGAGCAGGGCCTGGCAGCCGTGCCGTCGGGCGACACCGAGGAGATGGGGCTGCCCTTCCCGCTGCGCCAGCGCCTGACTGTCAGCCACCGCGAGTGCGGCGGCTTCAAGTGCCCGCTGTTCGGCGAGTGCTACTACGAAGAGGCCAAGGTGCGAGCGGCCGGGGCTGACATCATCGTCACCAACCACGCCTTGCTCTGTTACAGCACCCTGCGCAGCGAGAACAAGATCCTGCCCGTGCGGCCGGTGCTGATCGTCGACGAGGCCCACGAGCTGCCCCGCTACGCCATCAACGCGTTGTCCGAGGGGCTGGAGATGGAGACGCTGGCCGCGCTGGCGAACCATCCCGTCACCCAGGAGGTTGTGCCGGCGTCGCTGCGCCAGGCGGCCATGGAGCACAACGGCCAGTTCTTCGCCTCGCTGCTGGAGCGCCGGCCGCAGCGTTGGAGCGAGCGCTGGGACCTGCAAGGGGAAATCCAGGAGGGCGTCCGGCTGGGCCATGCTCTGGACGAGATGCTGCGTAAGCTGTCGCTGCACAAGCCGGGCGGCGGTGAGGCAGGGGCGGCAGACGCGCTGGTGCGCTACGCGGCCGAGATGGCCTTCACCGTGCGGGCGTTGTCCCAGCCAGAGCCGGAGACCTACATCCGTTATTGCGAGATGGCCTCTGGCAGCAACCGGCGCGAGCAGGATCGCCTGTCCGCCATCTATCGACCGCTGGACGTGGCGGAGCCGCTGCGCCAGGGGCTGTTCGGCGTCTGGCCGAGGATCATCAGCACCAGCGCCACCCTGAGCGTGGCCGACGACCTGGGCTGGTTCCGCCGCCAGGTGGGCGCGCCGGCCGATGGGCCGGTGCTGGCGCGCAAGATCGCCAGTCCCTTCAACTATCGGGAGCAGGTGCTGATCTACGCGCCGCGCGGCGTCGAGCCCGACTACGGCCAGGGCGAGGAGGTCTATCTGCGCTGGCTGACCGGCGAGGTGCGGAGATTGGTGCTGGCCAGCAGCGGCCGGGCCTTCGTGCTCTGCACCAGCCGGCGGCGCATGGAGCAGCTTTACGACGCGCTGGAGGGTAAGTTGCCCTACCCGTGCTACAGCCAAAGCGGCGATCTGGCCCGCCGGGAGCTGCTGGAGCAGTTCAAGGAAGATGGCAACGCGGTGTTGTTCGGCACGCGCAGCTTCTGGGAGGGGGTGGACGTGCCCGGCGACGCGCTGTCGTTGGTGATCCTGGACAAGATCCCCTTTCTGCCGCACCAGGACCCGGTGCAGCAGCGCGAGGAGGCATTGGTGCGCGGCCGGGGCGGCAATCCCTTCGAGGATTTGCAACTGGCCCGCGCCATCTTGACCCTGCGCCAGGGCGCGGGCCGGCTGGTGCGCAGCGAGACCGACCGCGGCGTCATCGCCCTGCTGGACTCGCGCATCCACACCAAGCAATACGGCCGGCGCATCCTGGCCGCGCTGCCTCCTGGACGGCAGGTGATGCGTATCGAAGAGGTGGAGGCGTTCTTTGGCGCATGGTTCCCAGAAGCGACCGATCGGTGAATTGATGCTTTGCCGCTTTGGTGGTAGAATTCGTGCGTGCAGATTGGCACGCTTTGAGCAGCAGCAGGCTATGAGGTGTGGCGTGTGACAATGCAAGAGATGACAGTAAGACTACCAGAGACGGTCTTTCATCTGGCGGCCGCTGGGGAATCGACATTCGACAACCTGTGTCTGTGCTGCTATCGCTGCAACGAGTTCAAGGGCGCGAAACACCAGGCTTCTGATCCGCGAACCGGGGAGACAACGAGATTATACAATCCGTGCCGTGAGAGTTGGCGCGATCATTTCGCGTGGGGAGAGGACGGCTTGATGATCGTTGGCAAGACGGCATGTGGTCGAGCGACAATCTACGCGCTGCGGCTCAACGACGATCGTCTTGTTCGCGCCCGCCAGATTTGGAAGTTGGTCGGGCTGCACCCGCCGCTAGATCAGTAGCATATCTTCTGCCTCACCTTCGCCGAAGACGAGCAGTTAGTCAAGGAGAATCCCATGTCCAAATACCGCATCGAATCCCTGCTCTCCGCCCGCCAGTTCGTCCATCCCCAGGTGGTGGGCGACCGGCTGTATTTCATCAGCGACCTGTCGGGCCGGCTGAGCCTGTACGTGATGGACGTGCGCGGCAGCGTGCCGGAGCCGCTGCTGCCGCCCGACATTGCCCTGCCCAACCCGCACCACCTGGGCGGCGCGGTGGCTTTCCAGGTGCTGCCCAAGCTGGGCCAGATCCTGCTGATGCTGGATCGCGACGGCGACGAGAACTATCAGCCCATGTTCCTGCCCATCGACGGCGGCATCCCTCAGCCGGTGTTCGGCGACCGCTTCGCCGGCCAGCAGGTCTTCTGCGCCTTCTGCGACGCCGAGCGGCTGCTGGCGCTGTTCACCGTCGACCCGCGCAACAGCCCCGTTAATCACAGCTTCCGCGCCCATTTGGGTACACTGGAGACAACGGCGCTGGGCGAAAGTATTTATGGCAACTTTCCCAGCGGCCACAGCCCGGAAATGGACTTGATTCTGCTCGGCGACGGCTATACCTTCGGCGACAGCGTCGTCTATCTGTGGCAAGAAGGCCAGGGTGAGCGTCAATTGTTATTCGGCAAGCCTATCGAGCAGCGTGCGCCGGGCGAACACGTTCCCCCCAACGGTCTTGGCGCGGCGCACCCTGTGGAGTTCGGCGTCTTCTGCACGTCGGCGTTGTTCGATGACAGCTATGGCTTGACTTACTTTCCCTTTGACGATCCCGCTGCAGTCCATCCGGTGACCATCAGCGGACTCGTCCACAGCGGTTCAGGCGAGCTGACCGACCTGACTCATCGCACTGGCAGCCGTTACACTATCGAGTACAACATCGACGGCAGCTCGTGGGCCTACGAAGGAACGTTTGACGAGGCCAGCCGCAGCTTTGCCGTGCAGCGGGTGCTGGTCGGGCAAGGCGAGCTGAGCGGCGGCGTGCTGGAGTCGCTGGACTTCGAGGAGGCCAGCGGCCGCTATGCGCTTTCATTCTCCACGGCCACATCGCCCGCCCAGCTTTACGTGCTGGAGCCGGACGGCGCGCTGCGCCGGCTGACCAACGAGCGGCTGCTGGGCATCCCGCCCACGGCGCTGTCGCGCGGCGAGGATTATCCCTACACCAGCCACGACGGCCTGCGGATTTCCTCCCGCCTCTACCTGCCTGCGGCCGAGCTGGGCTTCGACGGGCCGCGGCCGGTGATCTTCTACATCCACGGCGGCCCGCAGAGCCAGGAACGGCCCGACTTCACCTGGTTCTCCATGCCGCTGATCCAGTTCTTCACCCTCAACGGCTTCGCGGTCTGGACGCCCAACGTGCGCGGCAGCACGGGTTACGGCCAGGAATACATGAAGCGGGTTGATCACGACTGGGGCGGGTTGGACCGGCTGGATCACGTGGCGGCCTACGAGTTGCTGAAGCAGGACGCGCGGCTGGACATGAGTCGCGTCGGCGTGATGGGCCGCTCCTACGGCGGCTACATGACCCTAACCCTGCTGGGCCGGCACCCGGAGCTGTGGCAGGCCGGCGTGGACATGTTCGGGCCGTACAACCTGACCACCTTCATCGACCGCCTGCCAGATACCTGGAAGACCTATTTCTACCAGGCCGTGGGCCATCCGGAGAAAGACGCCGAGTTCCTGGCCGAGCGCTCGCCCAGCACCTACCTGTCCAACCTGGCCTGCCCGCTGCTGGTCATGCAGGGCGCGCACGACCCGCGCGTCATCGAGCGCGAGTCGCGCGACGTGGTCGAGCAGATGCAAGCCCAGGGCAAGAGCGTGGACTACGTGGTTTACGCCGACGAGGGGCACGACGTGCTGAAGTACGTCAACAAGGTGGACTGCTACAACCGGATTGTGGACTTCTTTGCGCAGTACTTGGGACGATAGCCTCTACATCTGATTGCTTGCCTCGAATGCTATGATGATGGTAGAATACAGGTGCTCAGTGACTTCCACCGGTACCTGGTTGCAAGAGAGGTGTCGTATGACCACGAAAGTACAAGAGTTGATGGTTGAACTGACCACAATGCCGATCGTTGATCGGCTCACATTGGCGCGGATGTTGATCGACAGCGCCATCGCTGGGCCTCCGGCTTCAGACATGAAGTGGCAGCGAGTTCAGCCCAACGGGCAAACTGGGTTGCTGGCTATGGCGGGTCGTTTTGCTGGAGGCCCAGGCGACAGCGCTGAGCGCGCCGAGGAGATCATGGAGGCGGGCGTCAGCGCAATCAGTGGCTTGAGCGTTGACTAATGGCTGCACTTCTCGACACCGGCTTTGTCTATGCTGTCATCAATCGGACGGAGCGGCAGCACGAAGCAGCGACAAAAATCGCGCGTGAAGTCCGTGAGCCGATGCTGTTGCCAACGCCAGTCATCGTAGAGGTCGCTTTTCTACTGCTCCGTGACATCGGACCTTTGGCGGTAGCAGATTTCGTGGGCGGACTTGCCACGACAGACATGCAATTGGTTGACCCCCAGGTCACTGATTACGAGCGCGCAGCAGCCATCTTGCGTCAGTACAACGATGCCCACATTGATCTCGTGGACTCGCTCATTGTTGCTATTGCGGAGCGTTTGGACATCGATCTGATCCTAACTTTGGATCAGAGGCACTTTCGCATGTTTCGTCCAAAGCACCGCGTCGCATTCGAATTGTTGCCATAGTTGGACGCAGACATCTCTCTATTATACGTCGAAGGCATACCCCACATGCATAAATGGCAATACATGACCATTTGCGTCAAAGACGTTGGCGTCCCAGGAGGCGGATCCGATTTTCGTCCCTATATTGTGAATGGTCGCAAGCTGCCGAAATGGGAGAAAGGGCAGTTGGCTTCAGAATACCTCGACCAATTGGGTGCGGAGGGTTGGGAGTTGATTGGAGTAGCTACCAACAACTCCTTCTATGAACAAATCCTTTACTTCAAACGACCTGCTTCATAATTAGCAGATCAGCCTTCGCCGGTATTTTTGACCACTCATGGTATGTAAAAATGCGCTTGGCGTCCAGGCAAGTCTGACGCTGGAAGACGGCACCGTCCTTTCTGGCCAACCCTTCGGCGCGGCCGCCGATGCGGTCTTCGAGCTGGTCTTCAACACCAGCATGACCGGCTACCAGGAAATCATCACCGATCCGTCGTACCGCGGCCAGGGCGTGCTGTTCACTGTCTCCCACATCGGCAACGTGGGCATCAACCTGGAGGACGATGAGTCTGCCGCGCCCCAGGTCGAGGCCGTGGTGGTGCGCAGCTTGAGCCCGGCCGTGTCCAACTGGCGGGCCAGCCGCGACCTGTCCGGCTGGCTGGCGGAGCACGGCGTGCCGGGCATCAGCGGCGTGGACACGCGCTACCTGACCCGCCTGCTGCGCGACCGCGGCACCATGAAGGCCGCGCTCTCGACGCAAGGGACGGATCCGGAGCAGTTGCTGGCCATGGCGCGCTCCTGGCCTGGCCTGGACGGGCTGGACATGGTCAAGGCCGTGACCTGCGCCGAGCCGTACCACTGGACGGCCGATGCGGGCGAGAAATGGGTGACGCGCGAGACCCTTCGGGTTTCCGAAAACCCGAAGGGTCTGGGCGTCGTGCTATACGACTTCGGCGCCAAGCGCAACATCATGCGCCACCTGGCGGCCGCCGGATTGCGGGTGACGGTGGTCCCGGCCGACACGCCGGCCGCGGACGTGCTGGGCATTCGCCAGCCGGCCGGCGTGATGCTCTCCAACGGCCCCGGCGATCCGGCCGGCCTGCCCTACGCCGTGGAGGCGACCCGCCAACTGATCGACGCAGGCATTCCCATCTTCGGCATCTGCCTGGGTCATCAACTGATCGGCCGCGCGCTGGGCGGCAGCACCAGCCGGCTCAAGTTCGGCCACCACGGCGGCAACCATCCCGTGCAGGACCTGCGCAGCGGCGCTGTGGCCATCACCGCCCAAAACCACAACTATCAAGTGGACATCGCCAGCCTCGACCCGGACGAGGTCGAGATCACCCACCTCAGCCTCAACGATGGCTCGCTGGAGGGGATGCGGCTGCGGCGCAAGCCGGTCTTCTGCGTCCAGTACCACCCCGAGGCCGCGCCTGGTCCGCACGACTCGCACGGACTGTTCGAGGAGTTCGTGCGGTTGATACGGCATGGATAGCAAGGCAGGCTCGGTCAGGAGACCGGCCTGAGCAACTTCAATACGACGCGAAGCGGCGTCCATCTGGACCAACGCCCTTCGCGTTTTTTGTTGCCCACCGCCTCCCTTGTCTACTGCTTCCCTTGTCTACTTGTCTACTTGTCTACCCACCATTCTACCAATCTACCAATCTACCCTCCCACCTCCATGCCCAAACGCACCGACATCCACTCCATCCTCATCCCCGGCTCCGGCCCTATCGTCATCGGCCAGGCGGCCGAGTTCGACTACTCCGGCACCCAGGCCATCAAGGCGCTGCGTCGTGAGGGATATCGCGTCATCCTGGTCAACTCCAACCCGGCCACCATCATGACCGATCCCGACCTGGCCGACGCCACCTACATCGAACCGACCACGCCCGAGGTGCTGGAGGCCATCATCGCCCAGGAGCGGCCCGACGCGCTGCTGCCCACGGTGGGCGGGCAGACCGGGCTGAACCTGGCGCTGGCGCTGAGCGAGAGCGGCGCGCTGGCCCGCTATGGCGTGACGCTGCTGGGCGCGTCGCTGGAGGCCATCCAGGCTGCAGAGGACCGGCGCCGCTTCCGCGACCTGATGCTTGCGGCCGGACTGCCAGTGCCGGTCGGTGGGCCGGCCCATTCGCTCTCCGAGGCTGAGGCGCTGGCTGAGCAGGCCGGCTACCCGCTGCTGGTACGGGCCTCGTTTGCCCTGGGCGGCAGCGGCGCGAGCTGGGTCTATCAGCCGGCCGAGCTGGCCGAGGCCGTGCGCAAGGCTGTGGCCGCATCGCCCATCGGCCAGGCCTGGGTCGAGCAGTCGATCATGGGCTGGAAGGAATACGAGCTGGAGGTGATGGCCGACCGGGCTGGCAACTTCGTGGTGGTGTGCAGCATTGAGAACCTGGACCCCATGGGCGTGCATACCGGCGACAGCATCACGGTGGCCCCGGCGCAGACCCTGACCGACCGCGAGTACCAGGTGCTGCGCGACCTGGCGCGGCGGGTGATGCAGGCCGTGGGCGTGCAGACCGGCGGCGCCAACGTGCAGTTCGCCGTCAACCCGCGCGACGGCCAGGCGGTGATCATCGAGATGAACCCGCGCGTCAGCCGCTCGTCCGCGCTGGCTAGCAAGGCCACCGGCTTCCCCATCGCCAAGATCGCCGCGCTGGTGGCCGTGGGCTACACCCTGGACGAGATCGCCAACGACATCACCGGGCAGACCAAGGCCGCGTTCGAGCCGTCGCTGGACTACGTGGTCGTCAAGATCCCGCGCTGGGCCTTCGAGAAGTTCCCTGGCGTCGATGGGACGTTGGGACCGCAGATGAAGTCGGTCGGCGAGGTGATGGCGCTGGGCCGGACGTTCCCGGAGGCGTTAAACAAGGCGGTGCAGTCGTTGGAGATCGGGGTGGATGGGTTGGATGGAGGAGGCAAGGGGAACTCGGAGGAACTGGGGGAGCTGGCGCGGCCGCGCGATCGGCGGTTGTTTGCAGTGTATCGGGCGCTGCTGGCCGGTGCGACGGTGGAGGAGGTGGCGGATGCGACGGGGATGGATCCGTGGTTCTTGGAGCAGCTTCAGGAAATTGTCAATTGTCAATTGGCAATTGGCAATTGTCAATTGGAGAGTCCCGACTTGCCGGCGTTGTTGGGTCGGGCGAAGCAGATGGGGTTTGCGGATTCGTGGTTGGCGAGGATTCTCCCTCACCCCAGCCCTCTCCCAGGGGGAGAGGGGACCAGAGGGCATCCTCGCGGCGAAACACTCCCCTCTCCCTCAGGGAGAGGGGCCGGGGGTGAGGGTGAAGTCCGCGCCTTCCGCCGCGCCCTTGGCATCCTCCCCACCTTCCAGCGCGTGGATACCTGCGCGGCTGAGTTCGAGGCGCAGACGCCCTATCTTTATAGCGCCTACGAGAGCGAGGACGAGGCCCGGCCGACCGAGCGCCGCAAGATATTGATCCTGGGCAGCGGGCCGAACCGCATCGGCCAGGGGGTGGAGTTCGACTACTGCTGCTGCCAGGCGGCCTATGCGCTCAGCGACCTGGGCTTCGAGACCATCATGCTCAACTGCAACCCGGAGACGGTCAGCACCGACTACGACACGGCCGACCGGCTCTACTTCGAGCCGCTGACCCTGGAGCACGTGCTCAACGTGGTCGAGGTCGAGCGGCCGGAGGGCGTGATCGTGCAGTTTGGCGGGCAGACGCCGCTCAACCTGGCCGCGGGCTTGCAGGCGGCCGGCGTGCCGATCCTGGGCACGTCGCCGCAGTCGATCTGGCTGGCCGAGGACCGGGAGCGCTTCGCCGCGCTGTCGAAGACCGAGCTGGATATCCCCCAGCCCCAGAACGCCATCGCCCGCAGCCTGGACGAGGCGCGCGCGGCCGCGGCGCAGATCGGCTATCCGGTGCTGGTGCGGCCCTCCTTCGTGCTGGGCGGCCGGGCCATGGCAGTCGTGGCAGATGAAAGCCAGTTGGCCGGTTTCGTCGAGCAGGCCCTCGCAGCCGCGCCCGGCCAGCCGCTGCTGGTCGACCAGTTCATGGAAGATGCCTACGAGATCGACGTGGACGCGCTATGCGACGGGGAGCGGGTGGTGATCGGCGCGATCATGCAGCACATCGAGGAGGCCGGCGTCCATTCGGGCGATTCGGCCTGCGTGCTGCCGCCCTACAAGGTCAGCGCCTATCACCTGGACTTCATCCGCGACTACACCGAGCGGCTGGGGCTGGCGCTGCAGGTGCGCGGGTTGATGAACGTGCAGTTCGCCATCAAGGAGGACATCGTCTACGTGCTCGAGGTCAACCCGCGCGCCAGCCGCACCGTGCCCTTTGCCAGCAAGGCCACCGGCCTGCCGCTGGCCCGCATCGCCGCGCAGGTCATGGCCGGCAAGACGCTGGCCGAGTTGGGCGTGACGGAGGAGCCGCGGGTCGATGGCTTCTTCGTCAAGGAGGCGGTGCTGCCCTTCAAGAAGCTGCCCGGCAGCGACGCGGTGCTGGGGCCGGAGATGCGCAGCACCGGCGAGGTGATGGGCCATGCCAGCCGCTTCGGCCACGCCTTTGCCAAGGCCCAACTGGCGGCCGGCACACCGCTGCCGCTGGAGGGCGCCGTGCTGCTCAGCGTCAACGACTTCGACAAGGGCGCCGCGCTCAAGATCGCCCGCGACCTCAAGCGGCTGGGCTTCCACATCGTCGCCACGCCCGGCACGGCCGACACCCTGCGCCGCGCCGGCATCCCGGTGCAAACCGTAAACAAAGTGTCGCAAGGCTCGCCACATGTGGTCGATCTGATCCGCGGCGGCCAGGTGAACCTGATCCTCAACACGCCGCTGGGCCCGCGCGCCCAGACAGATGGCCTGCTGATCCGCCAGGCAGCAACGGCCATGGACGTGCCGCTGTTGACCACCCTGTCAGCCGCGGCCGCCGCCGTGGCTGCCATCCGCGCCCTGCGCGAGAAGGACTTTCGCTACCGCAGCCTGCAAGCCCATTACCGCCAGACGCGGCAGACTCCGTAGAACAATCCGCTGGATTGTTCGTGCGTGACGGAGCGACAATCCAGCGGATTGCGTTACGCAGTTCGTTGTGACCCCACTATGGAGAAACCAGCATGATTCACGTCCCACGCTGCATGAGCACGCAGCACCCAGACAACGCCACCGTGCCTTTTTTTGCCGCATCCTCGGTCCTCGCCGGCGAGGACGAGATCCGCGAGGCTTTCTACGCTTACTCCCACTTGGGCTGCGACGAGCAGATGTGGGACGTGGAGGGCAAGGAGATCGACACCTACGTTGTCCGCAAGCTGATGTCCTTCTACGAGCAGTTCTTCCGCCAGCAGACGCTGGGCGAGGACCTGCGCTTGACCTTGCGCGTGCCCAACCCGGCTGTGGAGGGCACGGAGGCCAAGCTGTTGCTGGAGACGCTGGAGAGCATTCCGCGCTCCTTCGACACGGCGCGGCTTTTCTACGGCCGCGAGGTGGCGCCGATCTTCGAGGTGATCCTGCCCATGACCGCCTCGGCGCGCGACATCGACCGCGTCTACCGCTACTACGCCGACCAGATTGCCGGCCGCCAGCACATTCGCTTCCGCGGCGATGACATGACCATCGCCCAATGGATCGGCGACTTCCACCCGGAGCGCATTCAGGTTATTCCCCTTTTCGAGGATGTGCCCAACATGCTGCGCGCCGACGCGGTTCTGGCCGAGTATCTGGCCGACAAGGAGGTGACAGACCAGCGGGTGTTTCTGGCCCGCTCGGACACGGCCATGAACTACGGCCTGGTGGCGGCCGCCCTGGCCAACAAGATCGCCCTGGCCCGCCTGGCTGAGACGGGAGCGCGCATCGGCGTTCGCCTGCACCCTATCCTGGGCACTGGCTCGGCCCCCTTCCGCGGCGGCCTGTCGCCCCTGACGGCCGAGCGCGTCGGCATGGAGTACCCCAGCGTGGTGACGTTCAGCATCCAGTCGGCCTTCAAGTATGACTACCCGCCTGACCAGGTGCGCGCGGCCTGTGAGCACCTCAAGGCGCGGCGCATCGGCCTGCCCACCCCCATCGACGCCGAGCGGGCCATGACCATCATCGAGCGCACCAGCGACGTTTATCGCCGCCAGGTGGTCGGGTTGGCGCGGCAGATCAACCGCGTCGCGCGCTACGTGCCGGCCCGGCGCGCCCGCAAGCTGCACATCGGCCTGTTTGGCTACGCCCGCGGGCTGGAGGGCGTGTCGCTGCCGCGGGCTATCTCCTTCACTTGCGCGCTTTACTCGCTGGGACTACCGCCGGAGCTGATCGCTTTTGAGGCGTTGAGCGAGCCTGACCTGGCCTTTGTGTACGGCAGCTACCCTTCATTCCAGTCCAAGGTGGCTGAAGCCTTGCGCTTTGCCGACATGGGGGGGCCGTTGATGAGCGACGCGCTGCGCGCCGCTCTGCTGCGCGCCGGTTACGATTATACCCCGCACCCCGAGCACCTGGAGATCGTGCGCCGCATTCGCAGCGCGTTGGATAACAACGAGACGTCACAGGTGAGCGACCTGTTGCTGCGCGCAGCGCTGCTGCGTCGCTTCTTGGGGTAGAGACATAGATTGCTGTTTTGTGAAATGGCCCACAGCGGCGAGCGGTGCAATGTGCTATTCTGATGGCAATTGGAATCGGATTGACAACCCCTGCTGCCTGTGGTAAAGTCTGGATAACCACCGGGGCAGCAGCTGAGATAATTGGAGCACACGATGAGCGACACACAAACGATGTTTTCATGGACTTCGCAGATGAAGGGTAATCCGCAGCCAGGCCGCTATCGCCTGGTGGCGGTGGATTTAGATAGCAGCGTGCAGCCCAACGGCACGCTGCACCAGGCTGACGCAGCCGCGCTGCGGGCGGCGCACGCCGGCGGCGTCAAGGTGGCGCTGGTATCGGCCCAGCCGCCGCAGGTGATGCACCGCTACTGGGCGCAACTGGGCCTGGGCGCGCCGATCATCGCCCTCAACGGCGCGCTGGTCTACGATTTCCCCAGCCGCAAGCCGGTGGCCGGCCAGCCGTTGGAGGCAGCCCAGGTGCTGCACGTGCTGGAGACTGCGCAGCAGGTGGCCCCCAACACGGCCCTGGCTTTGCAACACCGCGAGACCTGGGACGTCAACCAATTGGGCCTGGCCGCCAAGGCCATGGTCCAGCGCAGCGGCGTCTGGCCTGCCTACATCGGCGACCTGACCGGCCGGCTGGACGACGAAATCTACCAGGTGTGGATCAGCGGCCAGCCGGCGCAGCTTGACGCCGTGCAGGCGGCGCTGGCCCATGGCGGCCTCAGCCTGGCCCGCTATACCGAGCCGAACCGCCTGGCGGTGCAGGCTGCATCGGCCTCGCGCGGCTGGGCGCTTTCGGCCCTGGCCAGCGCGCTGCAGATCGCGCCCAATGAGATCATGGCCATCGGCGGCGGCGGTCTGGATCGCTCCATGCTGCAAGCCGCCGCTTTTGCCGTGCTGGTCTCGGACCTGGGCAAAGAGCTGAGCCATGCGGCTGGCGTCGAGCGTGTGGCCCAAACCCCTGGCGTGGCCGAAGCCCTGGCCCGCTACCTGGTCGTGGAAGAGAGCGAGGCGGAGACATGGCCCAGCATCGAGCCTTAATCAGCGTTTGGGACAAGAGCGGCCTGATCGACCTGGCCCGCGGGCTCGCTGCGGCCGGCGTCGAGCTGGTCGCCAGCGGCGGCACGGCCACGGCGCTGCGAAAGGCTGGCCTGCCGGTGTTGGATGTCAGCGACATCACCGGTTTTCCTGAGATCCTGGGCGGCCGCGTCAAGACGCTGCACCCGGCCGTGCATGGCGGCATCCTGGCCCGCCACACGCCGGAGCACCTGGCCGAGCTGGCCGCGCACGATCTGGCACCCATCGACCTGGTGATCTGCAATCTCTACCCGTTCAACCAGACCGTGGCCCGGCCTGGCGTGACTCTGGCCGAAGCCGTGGAGCAGATCGACATCGGCGGCGTGACGCTGCTGCGCGCTGCCGCCAAGAACCACGAACGCGTGCTGGTGGTCTGTGATCCGGCCGATTACGAGGCCGTGCTGGCGGCCGTGCAGGCCGGCGGGGTGGACGACGCCCTGCGCCGCCGGCTGGCCTTGAAGGCTTTCCAGCACACCGCGACCTACGACGCCGCCATCGCCGCCTGGCTGGCCGGCCAGTTCGAGCCGGACAACCCCTTCCCGGCCACTCTGACCACAGCCTACACCCGCGCCGCGACTCTGCGCTACGGCGAGAACCCGCACCAGGCCGCGGCGCTTTACCTGCCGGCCGGCCAGCCCGTGCCCTTCGAGCAGTTGGGCGGCAAGGAGATGAGCTACAACAACTGGCTGGACATGGACGCGGCCTGGGGGCTGGCGCAGGAGTTCGCCGCGCCGACGGTGTGCATCATCAAGCACACCAATCCGTGCGGCGTGGCCAGCGGGGCCAGCCTGGCCGAGGCCTACCCGCGCGCGCTGGCCAGCGACCCGGTGTCGGCCTTCGGCGGCATCATCGCCGTCAACCGCACCGCCGACCTGGCGCTGGCCGAGGCCATGGCCGACCTGTTCGTGGAGGTGGTGGTCGCCCCCGACTACACCGAGGAAGCCCTGGCCAAGTACCGCCGCAAGGCCAACCTGCGCATCATCCGGCCCACCTCGCTTCCTCCGACCGCTCTGTCGCTTCGGACGATTCAGGGCAGCCTTTTGGCGCAGGTTCCTGACGCGCAGATCGAGCCTGCCTCGAGCTGGCAGGTGGTCACGCAGCGCCAGCCCACCCCCGCCGAGCTGGCCGACCTGGACTTCGCCTGGCGCGTGGCCAAGCACACCAAGTCCAACGCCATCGTCTTCGTCAAGGACCAGGCCACCGTGGGCGTGGGCGCGGGGCAGATGAGCCGGGTCGACTCGGTCTATCTGGCCGCGCGGCGGGCCGGCGAGCGCTCGGCAGGCTCGGTCATGGCCTCGGACGCCTTCTTCCCCTTCCCCGATGGCGTGGAGGCGGCCGCAGCAGCCGGCGTCACCGCCGTGGCCCAGCCCGGCGGCTCCATGCGCGACGCCGACGTGATCGCGGCCTGCGACTGGCTGGGGCTGGCAATGTGCTTCACCGGGGCGCGGCACTTCCGGCATTGACCGGCTAATGGCTAGCCAATTGGGTGGAAAAAAGATGGCAAGTCTTCCGAGACTTGTCATCTTTTCGCTTTTTTGCCAGATTCCGTTTCTACTCGACCCTCCGTGAAACGCTGGTAAAACGCTGGGGGTGATATGCTGGCGTCGTGTGCAGACACAATATCCTTTCATCGCACTGAGGAGGTGCATCATGCGACGCAAAATCCTATTGGCTGGCGCGACTGGCGTCTTGATCGGAGTTTTGTTTTCGGCGGCTGTTGTCATGGCCGGAAGTTTGGACCCTGGTGCAGGGCCGGCCGATGCTGGCTCCCAGATGTACACATTGGAGCAGATCTACACTCGGCTCACCAGCGGCGGAAACGCCACGAAGATGGCGGCGTTCACCGAGCCGAGCAATGGTCCCGGCAGTACTATGGTTACGCTGGATGACATCTATGCGTTGGCTTGGCCTGCCCGCGCTGCCAAGACGGGGCAGACCACAACTTACGCCACGGGCGACGACGGCGACCTGGAGAGGGGCGTGGCCTGGCCCAACCCGCGCTTCACCGACAACGGCGATGGCACGGTGACTGACAACCTGACCGGATTGATCTGGCTGAAGAACGCCAACTGCGCTAGTGGCGTCAGGACTTGGGCTACCGCTTTGAATGACGTGGCGTCGCTCAATTCCACCGGCACAATGAACGGCAACAACTGTGGCGATGTCAGCAACGGTGCAAGCCATCAGACCGACTGGCGCCTGCCTAATGTACGTGAGATGCACAGCCTGGTCCACTATGCTTTTATCAGCCCGCCGGTACCAAACACGGCCGGAACGGCTAAGTGGACAGCGGGAGATCCCTTCACCGACGTTGGTTCCACCAGACATTACTGGACGAGTACCACCTGGGCTGGCAGCACGCAGCAGTGGGCTTGGTACCTGGACTTGAACGATGGCGGTGTGCGCCGCGAACTCAAGACGGACTCAAAGCACGTCTGGCCGGTGCGTGGCGGGCAATGAGGCTTAGGTGAAAGGAGGTCTCGCGATGAACGACAAGAAACGCAGGCAGCGATGGTTCTCCGCCTCGCTGTTGGGTCTGGTCCTGGCGCTGCTGGCCGTGGGCGTGGCCCTGGCCGCCGGCAACATCTCCAACACCGACAAGTGGGCCTGGGGCGCGAATGTCGGCTGGATCAGCTTCAAACCCGACAATGGCGGCGTCACTGTCTATCCCGATCACCTGGAGGGCTATGCCTGGGGTGAGAACGTGGGCTGGATCAGGCTGGGCACGCACACCGGCGGCAGTCCTCACACCTACGGCAACACTTCCAACACCGACTACGGCGTGAACCGCAACACGACCACCGGCGCGCTGTCCGGCTACGCCTGGAGCACGACAGCCGGCTGGATCAACTTCAACCCCGACAACGGCGGCGTGACCGTCAGCCCGGCCGGCGAGTTCAGCGGCTACGCTTGGGGCGAGAACATCGGCTGGATCAACTTCAGCGGAACGGCGTCCGACAACACGACCTATAGGGTGGCGACGGATGGGCCTCTGGATGGATCTTTGGCCGTGACGCTGGCCAGCTTTGACGCGCAGGGCCAGGCCAACCGGGTTGTGGTGACCTGGGAAACGGTCAGCGAGCTGGGCAACGCGGGGTTTAATCTGTACCAGACTGGCTCGGTCGGAGATTGGGAACCATCCCGGAGGGACCGGCCAGAGCCCAGTGACTTGTTGACCTACGTCGCGTCTCAGGCGCCTGGCAGCACGCAGGGCTCGTCCTACAGCTACGAGGACCTGGCCGTGGAGGCTGGGCAGACTTACTGGTACTGGCTGGAGGACATCGACTTCAGCGGCGCGACGACGCTGCACGGGCCGGTCAGCGCGACGGTGCAGGCGCCGACGGCGGTGAGGCTGGCGCAACTTGATGCCAGCAGCGGTTTGGCGTCCCCGGCCGGGTGGCTGCTGGCGCTGCTGGCCGGGCTGCTGGCCCTGTCGGCCGCTGGCTGGATAATGCGACGCGTCATGAAACCTTAAATTATCCGAATTGTGACGCCTTTCCCCCGTTTGGGGGGTTGACAAAGGCCTGCTATCCGGTTATACTGGCGCCACACGTTTTGTGATGGCTAGAATAAATCCGCAAGGTGCTTAACACAACATGGCTACCAGCCTGATCCTCCTTAGCCTCCTGGTTATTGTGCTCCCGATCGTTATTCGGGAGCCGGTTCCTGCTGGGAGGCCGATCAGGCGCTAAGCACACGTAGCAAAGCACTTGAAGGCGATCAAAGCCCCTCCCAGCTTCGGGAGGGGCTTTTTTAGTGCTTTGCCTTTGACAATCGATCAGCGATCGATGGCAGCAATGCCTTGGTCGCAGGGGCCAATCGGCCCTGTGAAGCAACGACGCCTCAGCCAATTTGTCCCTGCCGGCTCAACGACGAGCGCAGACAGGACAGGTGCGCTGAGGCTTTTTGTTGGATGAACGCAGCGATTATTCGTCGAAAGAGGTGCAATCCAATGGAACGGACAGGTGCTCAGATCGTTTGGGAGACTATCCTGCGCGAAGGTGTGGATGTGGTCTTTGGCTACCCAGGCGGGGCGATTCTGCCCACTTACGACGCCATGCCAGCCTACCCCATCCGCCATGTGCTGGTGCGCCACGAACAGGCCGCAGTACACATGGCCGAGGGCTGGGCGCGGGCCACGGGCAAGGTCGGCGTCTGCATGGCCACCAGCGGCCCCGGCGCCACCAACCTGGTGACCGGCCTGGCTAACGCCATGATGGACTCGATTCCCATCGTCGCTATCACCGGCCAGGTGGCCAGCAGTCTGCTGGGCGGCGACGCCTTCCAGGAGACCGATGTGACCGGCGTCACGATGCCGGTGACCAAGTACAACTACCTGATCACTGACATCAACGACCTGCCGGAGGCCATGGCTGAGGCGTTCTTCATCGCCAAGAACGGGCGGCCTGGCCCGGTGGTGGTGGACATCTGCAAGGATGTGCAGAACGCCAAGATCGACTGGACTTATCCGGAGATGCTGGCCCGGCCCAGCTTGCACAAGGTGTTGCGACAGGAGCCTAACGCGATTGACAGGGCGGCCGACTTGATCAATCAGGCCACCCGGCCGCTGATCCTGGCCGGCCACGGCGTGCAGATGGGCAGGGCGCAGCAGGAATTGATGGCTCTGGCTGAACAGGCAGAGATCCCTGTGGTCACGACGCTGCTGGGGCTGGGCAACATCCCGGAGCAGCATCCGTTGGCGCTGGGCATGGGCGGCATGCACGGCGAGGCGGCCACTAACCACGCCGTGCAGGAGTGCGATGTGTTGATCGCCGTCGGCATGCGCTTCGACGACCGCATCACCGGCCGGCTGGACCGCTTTGCCCCCAAGGCCAAGGTCATCCACTTCGAGTTGGACCCGTCGGAGGTGGGCAAGAACGTGCGGCCCACGGTGACGGTGCTGGGCGACTGCAAGCAGACCCTGGGCGCGCTGCTGCCGAACGTCAGGCCAGCAACCCATGGCGAGTGGCTGAAGACCATCCGCGGCTGGCAGGACACCACCAACAAGGTGGACATCGCCACCCAGGAGGTAGACGAGTTGATCCCGCCCTTCGTCATGCGCCAACTGTGGTACGCCACCAAGGGCGAGTGTACTGTGGTAACAGACGTGGGCCAGCACCAGATGTGGGAGGCGCAGTATTTCACCCACATGCGGCCGGGGCAGTTGATCACCAGCGGCGGGCTGGGCACCATGGGCTTTGGCGTGCCGGCCGCCGTGGGCGCCAAGATGGGCAACCCCAAGGAACTGGTTTGGGCTATCGTCGGCGACGGCGGCTTCCAGCAGACCCTGCAAGAGCTGGCGACGATTGTCCAGGAAAACGTGGCGGTCAAGATCGGCATCATCAACAACGGCTTCCTGGGCATGGTGCGCCAGTGGCAGCAGTTCTTCTACGAGAAGCGCTACGCCGGCACCCCCATGCTCAGCCCCGACTACATGAAGCTGGCCGAGGCCTATGGCATCCCATCGCTGCGGGTTTCCACCAACGACGAGGTCTACCCGGCGATCCAACGCGCCAATGCCCACGACGGTCCCTTCCTGGTTGAGTTCCGGGTGATGGAAGAGGTCAACGTCTACCCCATGGTGGCCCCCGGCGCCGCCGTCGGCGACATGATCCGCCGCCCCGGCCCGGCCATCGTGCAGGGCTATTCGGGCGTGCAGCCGAGTTGGTAGCACGTAATGCGTAACGAGTAATGCGTAACCCAGAAAGCCGGCTGTCTGCGAGTTCTCATCTGACGCCTGCCTTGTTACGCATTACGAATTACTCGTTACGCCGATCATCGCAGAAGGAACGCACTCATGAAACACACAGTAGTCGCATGGATGGAAGACCGCCCCGGCGTGTTGACGCGGGTAACAAGTTTGTTCAGGCGGCGCGGGTTCAACATTGAGAGCCTGGCCGTTGGACACAGCGAGACCGAAGGCATCAGCCGCATGACCTTCGTGGTAGACGGCGACGAGCGCATGGTGGACCAGGCGGTCAAGCAGCTTGAAAAGCAGATCGACGTGACGCGCGTCGAGGATGTGACCGACCAGCCGGTGGTGGTGCGTGAGCTGGCGCTGATCCGTGTGCGCACCGAGGGCCAGGCGCGGGCCGAGATCATGCAGATCGTCGAGGTCTACCGGGCGCAGATCGTGGACATCGACCTGGACTCGCTGATTATCCAGGTGGTCGGCGCCGAGGAACGCATCGACAGCCTGATCGACCTGCTCAGCCACTACGGCATCCGCGAGATGGTGCGCACCGGCCGCGTCGCCATCACCCGCGGCCGGGCCACGCTCAAGTCAGCCCATGTCAACGGCACGGGCAAGCGGAACGGTCGGAAGATGGGAATCTAATGACAAGGTGACAGGGTGACAAGGTGACAAGGTGACCTAGGCTTGAAATCTTGATTCTTTGATCAATAAGGTAGCCACCCAGCCACTCATTCCCTTGATCATGTAATCACCCGATCACCCGATCACCCGATCACCCTGTCACCCTGTCACCCTGTCACCCTGTTATCCGAAAAGAGGACTCATGGCAACGCTTTTTTACGAGAAAGACGCAGATTTGGGCCGCTTGAGCGGTCGTAAGGTGGCTGTGATCGGCTATGGCAGCCAGGGCCACGCCCATGCCCTGAACATGAAGGACAGCGGCGTGGACGTGCTGGTGGGGCTGTACCCGGACTCGCCCAGTTGGGCCAAGGCCGAGGCAGCCGGGCTCACGGTCAAATCGGTGGACCAGGCCGCGGCCGAGGCTGATGTGATCATGCTGGTCATCCCCGACACGATCCAGGCCAAGGTTTACAAGCAGAGCATCGAGCCCAACCTGGCGCCGGGCAAGACGCTGATGTTCGCCCACGGCTTCAACATCCGCTTTGGCCAGATCACGCCGCCCGACTACGTGGACGTGAGCATGATCGCCCCCAAGGCGCCCGGCCACCGTGTGCGCGAGGTCTTCGTGGACGGCCAGGGCACGCCCGCGCTGGTGGCAGTGCATCAAGACGCCACCGGCCACGCCTGGCAGGACGCGATTGCCTACGGCGCAGCCATCGGCTGCGCGCGGGCCGGCCTGCTCAAGACTACCTTCACCGAGGAGACCGAGACCGACCTGTTCGGCGAGCAGGCCGTGCTGTGCGGCGGCGT
>CAZVGR010000095.1:0-20712 GCA_964626845.1 uncultured Anaerolinea sp. | reverse complement strand
ATCATTGCCCAACGAGAAAAACCCGGTTTCTGACCGGCCGGCTGAGCAGTTACGAGGAGTGTAACGAATGACGACCACCTATAGAATTGAAAAAGACTCCATGGGCCCAGTGCAGGTGCCCGTCGATGCGTTGTACGGCGCCCAGACCATGCGCGCCGTGGAGAATTTCCCTGTTAGCGGTATCCCCTTCCCGCGCAGCTTTATCCGCGCGCTGGGGCTGATCAAGCTGGCTGCGGCCCAGGTCAACCAGCAGCTCGGCCATCTGGACCCGGCCATCACCGGCGCCATCGTCCGGGCCGCCCAAGAGGTGGCCGATGGCCGCTGGGACGCCGACTTCCCCATCGATATTTTCCAGACCGGCTCCGGCACCTCGACCAACATGAACGCCAACGAGGTAATCGCTAACCGGGCTCTGCAGATTCTGGGCGAGGACCTGGGGTCCAAGAAGGTGCATCCTAACGATCACGTCAACATGGGCCAAAGCTCCAACGACGTGATCCCTACGGCAGTCCACGTGGCGGCCTATCTGGAGGTGCATGAGGCGCTGCTGCCCGCGCTGCGCCATCTGCACGATGTCCTGATGGCTAAAGCGGAGGAGTTCGACGACGTGCTCAAGACCGGTCGCACCCATCTCATGGATGCTATGCCGGTGCGGTTGGGCCAGGAGTTCGCCGGCTACGCAGCGCAGATCGAGGCGGGCATCCAGCGCATCGAGTCCAGCCTGCCGCGGCTGGCCAGGCTGGCCCTGGGCGGCACGGCAGTGGGCACTGGGATCAACGCGCTGCCCGGCTTCGCCGATGGGGTGGCGCAGCGGCTGCGCCAGTTAACCGGCCTGCCTTTCCGCGAGGCCAGCAATCACTTTGCCGCCCAGGCAGCCATGGACGCAGCGGTCGAGTTGAGTGGACAACTGAAGACCGTGGCTGTGTCGCTGATGAAGATCAGCAACGACCTGCGCTGGATGAACTCTGGCCCCATCGCTGGTTTGGGCGAGATCGCCCTGCCAGCCTTGCAGCCAGGCTCCAGCATCATGCCCGGCAAGGTCAACCCGGTGATCCCTGAAGCTGTCACCATGATCGCCGCCCAGGTCTTTGGCAACGACGTGACCGTGACCGTGGCCGGCCAGTCGGGCGTTTTCGAGTTGAATGTCATGCTGCCAGTGCTGGCTCACAGTTTGCTGCAATCGATCACGCTGCTGGCCAGCGGCAGCCACCTGCTGGCTGACAAAGCTATCGCCGGTACAGTGGCCAACCGCGAGCGTATGGCGAGCCTGATCGACAAAAACCCCATCCTGGTCACAGCGCTCAACCCGGTGATCGGCTACGACAAGGCCGCGGCCGCGGCCAAGCAAGCCTACGCCCAAGGCCGCACCATTCGCGAGGTGGTGGTGGAGCTGGGCTATCTGAGCGATGAGGAAGCCGTCCGGCTGCTGGACGCGCGGCCGATGACTGGTGTGTAACACGTAATGCGTAATGCGTAACCCGGAGTCGGTGAGAGTTGTCTCCGGGTTACGCGTTACGAGTTCCGGGTTACGAGCACGTTTCACGCTGGCTATTGATTTCACTGCACGCTTACGTCATGGTTGAACTTCTGCGCTGGACGCGGGAAAGGACAGACGAACGATGAAAGAGATTGTGGTTATCCATCTGGGCGACGGCGAGGAGATCTCATCCGTCAAGTTCCTGGGCCAGGAGGTGCAGATTCGGCGCGTTGGCTGCCATGGCGACGCCGAACGCGTCCGCGCT
The DNA here is from genome assembly GCA_964626845.1 of uncultured Anaerolinea sp. Lineage (GTDB taxonomy): Bacteria > Chloroflexota > Anaerolineae > JAAEKA01 > JAAEKA01 > JAAEKA01. The sequence continues at coordinate 18,970 of CAZVGR010000095.1, read as the reverse complement.
GTGATTGCCCAATACGACGGCGCGGTGGATGCAATCGGCCTGGAGGGCTACCCGGCCGAGCTGGAGTTGGGTGGCGTGCGCATGGCTCACGAGGTCGGCGCGACGCTGGCCGCGGCTGCCAGCCAGACACCGGTGGTGGATGGCGGCGGCATCCGGCCGGGCCTGGAGCGCTGGGCCGTGATCCTGGCCGACCGGGCTGAGCCGGGCATCTTCAGCCAAAAGCGCGTCTTGATGGCGCCGGGGCTGAACCACGGCGGCCTGGCCCAGGCGCTGGACCGGCGCACGCCCTACCTGCGCTACGCCGATCCTGACATCTATTTCGCCCTGCCCGACTTTCCTGGCGTCGGCAGCCAGCGCACGCTGGAGCAGGCCGTCAAGCCCACGCTGGAGTACCTGAAGAGCGCGCCCTTCCGCCGCCTGCTGCCGCAGGCGGGCGCGGCCGGCCAGCCGCGCTCGGCGGCGTCTTTCCTGTGGGCCGACGTCATCGCTGGCGACATCGGCGCTATCCGCCGCTACGCGCCTGCGCAGCTCAAGCATAAAACGGTGGCTGTGGAATGGGCCAGCGAAGCCGACCTGGACGATCTGCGCCAGCGGGGCGTGACCATTGCCGTCACAATGATGCCGGCCTTGGACGGACCTAGAGCGCTGGGGCAGTGGTCAGCGGCCACTATCGAGGCCGTGTTGGTAGCCCTGCGCGCCAACCCAGAAGCGCCGCTGACCGAGGACACCTACCTGGACTTGATGGCCGACATCCACTGGACCCCGCATGTGCGCTACTTGCAGACACAGGAGGCCGGCATCAACCGCTTCGCCTTTGTGATCCACCCGCTCAACGTTCACTTTATCCACAAAAGCCCGCAGTTCCGCTGGACGAAGTACCTGCCCGACGACCTGGTAGAGCGGGTGGCGGCCTACATGCCGCCCATGTACCTCGCACGCATCACTGGCGGCCAGTCGCCCACCACCGGCCAGCGCATCGAGGGCCATCTGATCACGCTGGCTGCCACGCCGCGTCAGATGATGAAGCACGGCGAACGCTTCACCTATGACCGGCTGAACAAGTCTGCGCGCATCGCCGAACGCCGCGGCGCGCGCATCATGGGGTTGGGCGCGTTCACCTCGGTGGTGGGTGATGCGGGCATCACGGTGGCTCACGAGGCCGACATCGCCATCACCAGCGGCAACAGCCTGACCGTGGCCATGACGCTGGAGGCGGCCAAGAAGGCGGTGATCCTGATGGGCGCCACCGACCTGACCAAGGGCAAGGCCATGATCGTCGGCGCCACCGGCTCCATCGCCTCGGTTTGCTCGCGGTTGATCGCCCAGGCCATCGGCAACGTGGTGCTGGTCTCCATCGAGCCAGAGAAACTGATCGAGCTGAAGCGCACCATCCAGAAAGAGACGCCCGGCTGCGAGGTGACCATCGCCACCAAAGCCGGCGACCTGATTAGCGACTGCGACCTGATTATCACTGCCACCTCGGCCTTTGGTCAGCGGGTGATCGACATCACCAAATGCAAGCCGGGCGCGGTGATCTGCGACGTGGCCCGGCCGCCCGACATCAACCCGGCCGAGGCGGCGCTGCGGCCCGACGTGCTGTGCATCGAGAGCGGCGAGGTGTTGATCCCCGGCGACATCGACTTCGGCTACGACATCGGCCTGCCGCCCAAGACCTCCTACGCTTGCCTGGCCGAGACTGCGCTGCTGGCGATGGAGGGCCGCTTCGAGGACTACACCCTGGGCCGCAACATCACCATGGATCGGGTCAAGGAGATCTACAAGCTGTCGGTCAAGCACGACTTCAAACTGGCTGGCCTGCGCTTCGGCGAGGAGTACATCACCGACGAGGATATCGCCAAGAAGCGAGCGCTGGCCGATCGCTACCGCAACGATCCTGTCTTGTTCGAGCATGTGCGCGCCGACGCCGCCGAAAAGCTGAAGACGGTTCCGGTCATGTCCAAGGGGGTGTCGACATCGGCTAGTTCTAAGACGCCCTTGCTGGCCGCAGCGGCGGTTGGATTAAGCCTGGCCGGCGTGCTGCTGGGTCGTAAGCTGCTGGGCAGCAAGTAAATGGAACAGAAAGCGGGCTTTTCCAAAAAAGCCCGCTTTCTTGCCTGCGCCTGATGAACCCACACCAGTCTCAACCCGTGTAAGACTTAGGAAGACCGAATACTGAACGACCAGGCTTGATCACGTATAGTATGAACGGTAACAGATGAGGTGTGTGGTGAGTCTCTGAGGATTGTGGACGATAGTGGGTGTGTGGTAGAGAAGGCCGTCCGCCAGGACGGCCTTCTTGCGTTTCAACTGACCAACCGTAACTGCTCAGCCGGCCGGTCAGAAACCGGGTTTTTCTCGTTGGGCAATGATTTCTGAGTTTGCAAACGCATTGCTCGGGGCTATGATAGCCGCTTCTGCAGCAAAAACCCGGTTTCTCTAAGCCCAGCCTGAGCAGTAACGACCAACCTTGGTTGATCCCAGCAGCAAGTGTAAGGAAGCTCATGGCCCGAGAGTATCCCGAACATCCCATCGTCGGCGTGGCAGCCGTCGTGCTGCGCAACAATCAGGTGCTGCTGGTGCAGCGCGGGCGCGAGCCGGCCAAAGGGCTGTGGGGCCTGCCCGGCGGCATGCTGGAGCTGGGTGAGACGCTGGTCGAAGGTGTGCGCCGCGAGGTGCTGGAGGAGTGCGGCGTCGAGATCGAAGTCGGCCCCGTGGTGGGGGTGTTCGAGCCGATGCAGCGCGATGGCGCGGGCCGGCTGCGCTATCATTACGTGGTGCTGGACTACCTGGCGCGCTACGTCAGCGGGGAGCTACGCGCTGCCGACGACGCCGACGATGCCCGCTGGGTGGCGTTGGATGCGTTGGAGCGGCTGCCAATGTTGGCGGAAACCAGAATCATGATCAGAAAGGCTGCCGCGCAGGCTGCTTGACAGGTGAGACGGCTTCAGGTTATCATGCTGTTGCCGGTAATAGACTTCTTGCGAAAGGCACTGCGCAATGCCCACCCCATTTCCTGGCATGGACCCCTACTTGGAACAGCGCGCTCTGTGGCCCAATGTCCACAACAGTCTGATCACCGCCCTACGCGACTATCTGACCCCTCGGTTGCGGCCGCGTTACTTCGTGGCCATCGAAGAGCGCACTTACATCGACAGTGCAGGGGGATTGACCTTTGCCAGCCGGCCAGACGCGGCTGTATTCCAGGTCAGAGAAGCTGTTGTCCAATATCAGACGGGATCTGGCTATCGCCAGACAGGCGTGGCTATTGTGGAACTTCCTACAGCCGACACCGTCCGCGAGACCTACTTGGAAGTTCGAGGACGCGACGATCGTGTGGTCACGGTAATCGAGGTTCTATCCCCTGCCAACAAATCGCCTGGCGAAGGGCGCGACCTCTACGTGCGCAAGAGGTTACGAGTGTTGAGCAGCATGGTCAATCTGGTCGAGATTGATCTCCTGAGAGCTGGCCAGCCGATGGCGGTACAGGGCGATGGCTTTTCCGCGCCTTACCGCGTTCTGGTGAGCCGCGCCACAACGCGTCCGTTGGCCGATTTGTACTACTTTGATGTGCGCGATCCAATCCCTGACTTCCCCCTGCCTTTGCTGCCAAACGACCTGGAGGTCATGGTTGAGCTCAACGACCTACTCCATGAGATGTACGATCGGGCCGGATATGACCTGCGCATCGATTATGGCAAAGAACCGGAGCCGCCGCTGGAGACTGAGGACGCGCTCTGGAGCGACGCGTTGCTGCGTCAGGCCGGATTGCGCTGAATCTCCTCCAATAACGCCTCGATCTGCTCAACCCGTCTCTCCCACGTGTTTTCCCCGGCCACAGCCTGTCGCGCAGCCGCCAGTTGAGGATCATTCCGTTCCAACAAGGCAGCCTCGATCTGCCCCACCCACGACTCGACCGTCGCCTCGGCCATGCGCACCACGGCCGCGTGTTCTTCAGCCGCCGGCACGCGCGCGCTGACCACCGGATTGCCTGCGGCCAGGTATTCATATAGCTTCAGCGAGCTGATGGCCCGCGTCTCGTCGTTGACGCGGTAGGGGATCAGGCACACGTCGCAGCCTGCGATGAAGGATGGCACCTCCTCGACGGGCAACAGGCCCAGGAAGTGAACGTTAGGCAGCGCCTTCAATGCCTGCAATTCCTGCGCGCAGCCGGCGTCCCATTCGCTGCCAGCGAAGACGAGCCGCCAGTCCGGCCGGGCCATTGCGAGCTCGCGCAGCAGGGGCAGGTCGAGACGGGCGCTGATGTGGCCGCTGTAGCCTATGCGGGGGGGAGTGGCACGTGGCAGGTTGCAGGTTGCAGGTGGAAAAGCCGAAGCAGCGCGTTGGAAGGCGGCCAGGTCCACGCCGTTGGGGACGAGCTCGATGCGGCGGGCATGGGGGGCTTTGAGTTCCAACAGACGGGGCGCAGTGACGATGGTCAGGTCGGCTGCGGCAAGGAGGTCGCGCTCTTCGGCCAGCAGCGCGGCCCGCTGCGCGTCGCTCAGGTGGCCAAAGGCCGCGTAGTCGTCGGTGATGTGGTAGACCAGCCGGCTGTGCGGGAAGCTGGCCGCGGCCCAGCGCCAGTGGGCGGGGCGGTAGAGCCAGAGCAATGGCCAATTGTCAATGTCCAATGGCCGATTGTCAATGCTCAATGGCTGATTGCCGACCGGGTCTCTGCCATTGACAATTGAACGTTGACTATTGACCATTGACAATTCTCTTAGCGTGCGCCGCAGATGGATCGCCAGCAAGCGGTCGGCGGCGCGGTCGAAGATGCCGCCGGTGGCGCGGGTGGGCAGCAGGGGGGGGATGCGATAGAGCCACAGGTTGGGCCGCTCTTGAGCTACCGCGGGCCGGCGCACCTGGGCCCAGGTCACGCGGCCGCGGCGCCAGTCGACCAGGCTGGCGCGCGCCGGCTCGACGTAGAGCACGCGATGTTGCCGCGCAGCCAGCCGGCTGAAGATCTGCTGCCGGTTGCGCCACAGGTCGTGCCAGGGGTTGGGGGCGAAGACGAGGAAGTCCATGAGCGGATGACAAGGTGACTGGGTGACAAGGTGATTGGTGGTCTGAAAGGATTGGGCAGTGTCCGATGCTCAGCGCTCACCGTTTACCGTTTACTCACCTTAGAATCGCTCGGGCCGGTCTCCGACCGAGCCCGCCGGTCTTCATTGACGGTTGAACGCTCAGCGCATGGATGGCTGTTTACCGTTCACCTCTCACCGATTACCTGCTGATACAACGCGGCGAACTGGCGGCCGATGCCTGGCCAGTCGAACTGGCGCGCCCAGGCCAGGATCGGCTCACGGCGGGATTGCCAGTCGATGGTCGCGGCCTGGCGCAGGGCGTTGGCGAGGCCGTCGGGGGTGGCGGGGTCGTAGAGCAGGCCGAGGAAAGGCGCGGCGGCCATGGGCTCGGTGAAGGCTGGCAGGGCAGGGGCGACGACCGGCTTGCCAAAGCTCCAGGCCAGCATGGCCGCGCCGCTGGTAGTGATCTGGCGATAGGGCAGCACCACCGCGTCGGCCGCGTTCATCCACAGTTGCACCTGGTCGTCAGGCACGAACTGCGCATGCCAGCGCACCCTGAGATCGTCGTCGGCCTGTGCGGCCAGGCGCGCGGCGTAGTCGCTGGGCCGCGGCCGGCCGGCGATCAGCAGCGCCGCGTTGGGGTTGTCCAGGCTGCGGAAGGCGGGCAGCAGCTCTTCCAGGCCCTTGTAGGGACGGATGAGGCCGAGGAAGAGGAAAATGGTTAACGGTGAATGGTTAACGGTTAATGGGGAATCCAGGGCGCGGCGGGCTTCGGCGCGGGTGACGGTGTTGGGGTAGGCGTCGATGTAGTGGCCGTGGGGGATGACGGCAAGCCGAAACCCTTCGGGTCTGTTCAGCAGCGCCCGCACCTCGTCGCCCATGTACGCGGCATGAACATGCACGCCGTCGGCCAGGGCCAGCAGGCGCTGCACGGCCGCGGCCTCGACCGCGCCGCCCTCGCCTTCGTGCTGGCCCAGGTTGTGGACGGTGTAGACCAGCCGGCCGCCGCGGGCTTTGTAGTCCTGCAGCGCAGCGAAGAAGCGGTCGAGGAAGCGCTGGCGGCGGCGGGCAAAGGCGGCATCGCTGTTCAGCGTCGGCTCCAGCCAGCGGCGCAGGCCACGGCCTGGCAGCCCCCAACGCGCCAGCCCGGCCAGGCTGCTATAAGCGGGCCGTCCCCACAGCTCCAGCCAGTGCAGGTGCAGCAGATCGGCCTGGCGCGCCGCCTCGGGCAGGCCGTCCTCGCCCGGCTCTTGCAGCAGCGTCACCGCCACGCCGGCCTCGGCCAGCCCGCCGCACAGCAGGTCGATGTAGGGATTGGCTAAGCGCGGGGCCGCCGACAACAGAGCGACGTTCATGGCCGGCTAGGCGGAATCATCGGCCGGGAAGTCAGGCGCCGGGATAGGCTCCGGCTCGTCCCCCGGCAGCTCAGGCTCGTCGCCGGGGCCCTCCGGCTCGTCGCCGGGCAGGCCGGGCTCCTGCGGCGGCTCTGGCTGGCCGTTGGCGCCGTTGTTCTCCTCGTCGTTGGCCTTGCCCTCGTCGTCCTTCTTGGCCGGCGGCTTGCCGAAGTTGCGCAGCCGCACCGCCAGCGTGCGCAGGGCGTCGTCCACCCGGCGGTTGACCGTGCCCTCGGGGTAGCGGCCGTCGGGGCCGCGCTGGCCGGCCGGCAGGCCGGCCAGGATGGCGATGCCCTCGTCCACGCTGCTGACCGGGTAGATGTGGAACTGGCCCGCGGCCACGGCCTCCACCACGTCCTCGCGCAGCATCAGGGTCTGCACGTTGGCGACCGGAATGATCACCCCCTGCTGGCCGGTCAGCCCCTTCTCCTTGCAGACGTCGAAGAAGCCCTCGATCTTGGCCGTGGCCCCGCCGATAGCCTGGATCTGGCCGTGCTGGTTCACCGAGCCGGTGACGGCGATGCCTTGCTGCAAGGGCAGGCGGGCCAGGGCAGACAGCAGGGCGTAGACCTCGGTGCTGCTGGCGCTGTCGCCGTCCACGCCGTCATAGCTCTGCTCGAAGGCCAGGGTAGCGGTTAGACTGAGCGGCTTGTCCTGGGCATACTTGCCGCCCAGGTAGCCGCTGAGGATCAACATGCCCTTGTCATGCACCTTGCCGCTGAGCTTGGCCTCGCGCTCGATGTTGATCACGCCGGCCTGGCCCAGGAAGGTCTTGGCCGTGATGCGCGTCGGCTTGCCGAACATGGTGTCGCCCAGCGCCAGCACGGCCAGCCCGTTGACCTGGCCGACCTTGGCGCCGGCCACGTCGATCATCACCGTGTCGTTGACGATGGCCTCGCGCACCCGCTCCTCCACCAGGCTGGAGCGATAGCGGCGCTCGTCGATGGCCCGCTGCACGTCCTGGTCGGAGACGAAGAGCGGCCCGGCCGGCCGGTCCTGGGCGGCTTTGCGCGCCCAGTAGGCTGCCTCGCGCACGATGTCGGCCACGTGGGCGAAGCGGGTGGTCAGCTTGCGCTGGTCCTCCACCAGCCGGCCGCTGTATTCGATCACCTTGGCCACGCCGCTGGCGTCGAAGGGGGGCAGGTCCTCCTCGGCGCAGCGGGTGCGGATGAAGCGCGCCACCTTGACCATGTTCTCGGCTGTCCAGTCCATCTGGCTGGCGAAGTCAGCCCGCACCTTGAACAGCTTCTGGAACTCCTCGTCGTAGGCATAGAGCAGGTAATAGGTGTAGGGATCGCCGATCAGGATCACCTTCACGTCCAGCGGTATCGGCTCCAGGCTGAGGCTGGTGGTAGCGATCATGCTGAACTGCGCGCCCAACTCCTCGATCTTGACCTGCTGGTGGCGCAGGGAGCGCTTGAGCGCCTCGTAGGCCAGCGGCTGGCGCAGGATGGCGCGGGCGTCGACCACCAGGTAGCCGCCGTTGGCCCGCAGCAGCGAGCCGCCCTTGATCAGGCTGTAGTCGGTGACCAGGGCGCCGAACTGGGCTTCCTGTTCGATGCGGCCGATCAGGTTGTAGTAGGTAGGGTTGGTCTCGACCACCACCGGCGCGCCGCTCTCGCCGCCATGATCGACCACCACGTTGATGCGGTAATGCTCGAACAGCGATTCGGGCGGGCCCAGCAGCAGCGCGGCGGGGTCGGGCCGTTCTTCCGGAGCGTCGGCGCCGGATTTGTACTGCTCGACGTTCTGCGAGATGTGTTGGCGCACCGCAACCAGGTACTCGACCACCTCGTCCCACGCCGCGTAGTCCGCTTGCAGCTCGTCGAAGCCAGGGCCAACCGTGGCCGCGGCGATCTCCCGGTCCAGGTTTTGCAGGCGATTGGTGGCTTCATCCCCCAGGGCCTTCAGCTCGCGCAGCGTGCGTTCCATCTCGGCGCGCAGCTCCGGCTCCTGGGCCTGGTACGCTTTCTGCTGCTCCAACGGCAACTGCTCGAACTGCTCAGGCGTGGCAGCCTTGCCGTCGATCAGCGGCGCAAAGAGCAGCCCCATGGGCATCTGCACGATGGCGAAGCCGCGCTGGCGGGCGAAATCCTCCATCCCCTCCAGCACTTCCCGGCGGCGATCTTCCAGCTCCTGCACCATCTCCTTGCGGTGCTGCTCGTAGTTCTCGCTCTCGAAGGCCTTGGGGAGCTGCTCTTCCAGCACGTTGAGCAGCGCGTCGAAGCGGTCGCGCAGCTCCCGACCGCCGCCGGGCGGCAGGCGCAGCGCCAGCGGCTCGTCGGGCCGCAGGAAGTTGTTGACGTAGCCCCAATCGTTGGGCACTGGCCGCTCGGCCGCTTTGCGCTCCAGATATTTGGCGATGGTCGTGGTCTTGCCGGCGCCGGCCGGCCCCAGTGCGTAGATGTTGTAGCCGTAAGAGGGAATGTCAAGGCCGAACTCGATAGCGCGGGTGGCCCGGTCCTGGCCGATAATCTCGTTAAGCTGCTCCAGCTCGTCGGTGGATTGGAAGGCCAGATCGGCGGTGGCGCAGGCGCGGCGCAGCTCGTTGGCGCTCAGCTCACGGGGCGGGTTGGACATGGATGTCACCTCAGGGTTGATGCACAGCGCAAGAGGACACGCGTGCGGTTGTGTTCGATTGTACCATAGCCCCATAGTGCAACCAAACGAGGTTACTACTCAGCCATAGGTGCCGGGCACTTGACTTTGCGCCTAATTACGAAGTCTGCCGAGCCGAATTCAGCCGATCCTGGGCTGCAAGTGCCCGGCACCTGAGTAGTAACCTAACGAGTTGGACTGCATGGACTGCTGTGCTATAATTCCGGCGCTAACCAGCATCAGCCTTCAACGCACCCTTGCGCTTTCGTGAGAGACCATTCTTGTGACCGACGGCTCGCTGCCTCTTCCCCCGTGTGATCCGCAGCCCGCGCCGGCCTTCGCCCACGCGGCAGAAGCTGAGTTCGCGCATCTGCTGGACTTCTATGGCGTGTGCTGGCAGTACGAGCCGCGCACCTTTGTTCTGCGCGAGGACAAGGAGGGGCGGCCAGTAGTTGCCTTTACCCCCGATTTCTACCTGCCCGACCAGGATCTGTACGTGGAGATCACCACCATCAAGCCGCGCCAGGTCAAGCGCAAGAACCGCAAGATCCGCTGGCTGCTGGAGCACTATCCTGACGTCAACATCAAGCTCTTCAAGCGCAGCGATTTTCGCCAGTTGATGGCCAAGTTCGGCCTGGACGACGATGCGCGCGCGGCGTGGATTGGGTTAGAGAGCCAGATCGACGATGACCCCAATGAGGAGTAGATTTGACTTTTCTTCCGAGAAAAGTCAAATCTGCAAGCTACCCATGCCTGCTCAGATCCCCGCCAATGCCATTTCTGAAGTTCTGCTCAGTGAACAGCAGATCCGGCGCCGCGTGCAGGAGCTGGGCGCGGCCATCAGCGCGGACTACGCCGGGCTGGACCCGGTGTTAGTCGGGGTGTTGCGCGGCGTGGTGCTGTTCATGGCCGACCTGATGCGGGCCATCCCGATCCCCTTCAGCGTGGACTTTCTGGCCATCACCAGCTACGGCGCGGCCGGTGGGGCGGGCCAGGTCAGGCTGCTGAAGGACCTGGAGGCCAGCATTGAGGGCCGCCACGTGTTGTTCGTGGAGGACATGGTGGACACAGGGCTGACCCTGCACACACTGTTGCGCATGTTGCGCGAGCGACAGCCGGCCAGCCTGCAGGTCTGCACCCTTTTCGACAAGCCCCGCCTGCGCCTGGTCAAGCTGCCGATCCGCTACGTTGGCTTTGAGCTGCCCGATCGCTACGTGGTCGGCTATGGCCTGGACTATCGCCAGCGCTATCGCAACCTGCCTTACGTGGGCGTCTTGTCGGCGCAGGTCCTTCTGCCGGATGGCAGCGACGCTGACACTGAAGCATCTGGCCCAGGGCTTCGGCCGAGGTGATCGATGGTGTGCGGCAGCAGCAGATCCAGCCCCGGCTCGACGCAGAGATAATCGCCTCGTTGTCCAGCAGGAATCCCTAGATGCATAACTTGCCTGATCAAGAGACTGCCTTCGTCGCCACGGACGACTCGCCCCAGGCACGTGTTGCCAGCCCGGCGAACACGGTTCGCACCTTCTGGTCGCGCATTCATCTCGGCAAGGTCGCGCTTTTTATCGCCAGCCTGCTGCTTTTCATTCTGGCCATTACGTTGATGAAAGATGGCGCCAAGGGCTTGGCGCCGCTGGTGCAGGACACCTTCCGCGTCGACAGCCCAGCCAACGCGCTGGGCTTCGGCTGGCTGTTCGCCTACTTAATCATGAGCGGCTCCCCGGTGGCTGCGGCCGCGTTGACCTTCTTCGACGCCGGGGTGATCGACCAATACTCGACCTACGCCATGATCAGCGGCAGCCGCCTGGGGGCCAGCTTCATCGTGCTGTTGATCGGCTTCCTCTACGTCCTGCGCGGCCGCAACCGGGCGGCCAGCCTGGGCATGGGGGTGCTCTCGCTCTCGGTGACCGGCGCTACCCAGGTGGTGGGCCTCTTTCTGGGGCTGGCCTTGTTGCGCTCCGGCTGGCTGGAGCGCATCGAATTGGGATCTGGCGGCGTGTTGAGCAGCGTTACTGATCTGGTCTTCGACCCCATCGTGGCCTGGTTTAACAGCTTCCTGCCAGGCTGGGCGCTCTTCCTGGTGGGGTTGGGCATCATCCTGGTCAGTTTCAACCTGTTCGACCGCTGCCTGCCGGAGATGGCTATCCGGGACAGCCAGGTGGGCCGGGTCTCGCGGTTGGTCTACCGGCCGTGGGTGATGTTTGTGCTGGGCGCAGCAGTGACCCTGATCTCCATGTCGATCAGCGTATCGTTGAGCATTCTGGTGCCGCTCAGCAACCGCGGCTTCATCCGCCGCGAGAACGTCATCCCCTACATCATGGGCGCCAGCATCACCACGTTCATCGACACCTTGCTGGCTGCGGTGTTGCTCAACAACCCACAAGCCAGCACCGTCGTGCTGGCCCAGATGGTGAGCATCACCCTGGTGTCCATGGTGATTCTGATCTTGTTCTATGGCCGCTTCGAACGCGCCAACTTGGCTCTGGTGCGCTGGGTGACAGGCAACAACCGCAATTTGGCGCTCTTTGTCGCCGTGCTCTTTGTCGTCCCGATTGTGCTGTTCTTGGTATAGCGCTTATCCAAGGAGATTTACCCCGGTGAAAATCCTGATCGCCACAGGTGGGTCCTCCCACTCCGAGATAGCCCTGCGCTTCGGCGCAGAAATTTTGCTACACGCCGACGAGGCGCCCACTGTGCTGACGGTGGTGCGACGCAAACAAGACCTGCCGCTGGCTGAGGCTGTGCTACAACGGGCGCGCTACCTGCTGGCCGATGTTCCTGTGCTCGAAACCCGCGTCCGCGTTGGCCGGCCGGCCGAGCAGATCATCGCAGAAGCCAGAGAAGGCGGCTTCGACCTGGTGATCGTGGGCGAGCGCTGGAGCCACACGCTTCAGGCGCGCGTGTTGGGATCCACGGCCATTCACGTCGTCGAACGAGCCGCCTGTCCCGTCATTATTGCCAAGGGCAAGATCAACCCCATCCGGCGCATCCTGTTGTGCGACAGCGGCGCGGTCGTGCCCTCGCTGCTCAGCCGCTTCACAGCCCAACTGGCTGACATGCTGCACGGCGAGGAGGAGATCACCGTGCTGCACGTGATGTCACAGATCACCGCCTGGCCCGGCGTGTCAGACCGGGATCTGCAGGCCAGCGCCGAGGAGTTGATGCAAGAACAGGCGCCGGAAGGGGAATGGCTGGCCAGCAACTTGCAGGCGCTGGCCCATCCCGGCGTCTACGCCCAGGCCAAGGTGCGTCATGGTGGTGTCGTCGAGGAGATCCTGGCCGAGAGCAAAGAGAACGACTACGACCTGGTCGTCATCGGCGCACACCGCGAGGCTGGCTGGCAGCGCATCCTGCTGGAGGACATCGCACGCGAGTTGATCAAAGGACTGGAGCGCCCTGTGTTGGTGGTGCGCTGATACCGCCCCGTTCTATGGCTTGACCCAGCGCGTTGTCAACACCGCCAGAATCCACTCCAGGCTATACCTGCCGCTTTGGCGTTCCCAATAGTAGAGCAGGATCTCCAGGAAAGTCACGGCGACAAAGCCGCACAGCAGCGCTGGCCAAGCGCCCATTAAGTTGAAGATCAGATACTCGCCGGTGATGAGGTAGATGATGGCCAGCGGCCAGCCGATCAACTGGTAGTGCAGAAAGTAAAACGTCAGCGAGAAGCGGCTGGTGCGATTGTACAGGTTGTGCAGGAAGCCGGTGCGCTGCGGGTTGGCCTGGCGCAGGTCGTACCAGTAGAACAGGCCAGCGAAAACGGCCAGCGCGATGCCCAACTGGGCCAGCATCATCGTGAACGAGTCGGGGTAGAAGCTCAGCGGCGCGATCCAGTCCGTGGTCACTGAGGCGTCAAGGCGCGAGAGACTGAGCACGGCCCCGCCCAGCCCGAGGGCGATGAAGAGCACACTCGCCATCAAGACCAACGGCAGGTCGCGGGCGAAGCGTTGCGCCACAATACGCCGCCCCAGCACAAAGCCGATCATTGGGAACATCACCCAGGGGAAGACCGGGAAGGTGCCCGAGAGCAGAAAACCCTGCACGATGATGCCCAACTGCCAGACGGACTGATACTCCTCCACCGGGTAGACCAGCAGGCCGGGGATAGTTTCGGCGACGATCGGCGGTGAGACAAACGCGCCGCCCCAACTGGTGAGCGGATCGACTAGCGAACGCAGGGGCGGTGTGACCAGGGCGATGGCAGCGCTGAGCAGCAGAATCAGCCAGGATGGCAGGAAGCGACAGAAGTAGAGCACCAGGGTGGAGAAGCCCATCAACGTCAGGATGTCCCATTGCCAGATTTGCGCCGGTCCCCAGGCCAGGGCCAGCATCAACAGCCCGACGACAAACAGGTAGACCGCCCGCAGGGCCGCTTTCTTGAAGAGAACCCTGGGGCTGGCGTTGGGCGTCTTGGCCGCCGACAAGACCTGGCTGATGCCCATCATCATCAGAAAGCCAGCGGCGCCCCAATCCCCCAGCAGATCGTTGAAGGTGAAGTAGACCCAGGTGTGGGTGGCAGGCTCGTTGCTGAAGTAGATCACGAAATGGATCAACACCATGCAGATGAGCGCAAAGCCACGTAAAACATCGACGGATCGGACGCGGTTCATAGTCATCCTCCTTGAATACATCGTAAACAAAGTTGTTGAGGTGCCCGGCACTTGACACGAGCCTCTGATCATGTGCCAATCGTCGCCAAAGTGCCGGGCACCGACACGCAACTACTTTGTTTACGGTGTATTGAATACAGCGTAAATTAAGTTCTTGCCAGTCATTGCGAGCCGTCTGCGGCGAAGCAACACCTGCACGTGCGCCGCAGGTGCAAGTGTCCCGTCTTGCCAAGCGTGGGATTGCTTCGGCGGACCTCGCAATGACATACGCAACAACTTTGTTTACGGTGTATTGAAACTGATCAGCGCGGCTGTTGACTGGCCGCTCGATGCAGCCTGTCGGTCGCCGCGGGGCTGGCGTGGCGGTCGGTTGGCGCGGCGTGGTTACGCTGGAGGAGCGGCAGGAAGGCCCGCTGCGCCGCAACCTGGGCCTGTCTGCAGATGCGCAGCGCGACTTCGTCGATGACCATGCCGCTGCGGCCGCCGACGCCGTTGTTGAAGGTGCCGAAGTGCAGCCAGAAGCTACGCCCGGCGTAGGCGCTGAGATCGACCTCGGTCTGCGTCCAGCGCTGGCTGTTGTCGCGCCAGGTGCGCAGCATGTCGTAGCTGCCGTCGGCGAAGACGGCCAGCAGGTACTGGAAGTCGTCCACCTCTGGCCCGGCCGCCAGCAGTTCGGCTGTCTCTACCGCGTCCTGGCCCGCCGCTTGCAGGTCGCCCAGGGTCGGGTAGCGCCAGAAGGTTAGGGTGGCGCTGCTGGCATCGGCCGGGACGCTCACCCACTGGCGCGCGCTGGAGTAGCTATAGACGTTGGGGCCGCTGGGCCCGGTGCCGGTGCGCATGGCGTACGCGCCGGCGTAGCGGATGTCCTCGGCATAGCCGGCCGGCAGCGGCGTGCTGGGCGTCTCCCAGGCGCGGGCGATGTGGGGATAGGGCAGTAGCTCCGGCCCGGTCTCGAAGCCGCCGTCGGCGATGGCCTCGTAGCACAGGCTGGTGTGGCGGTAGATGACGCCCTCGGCCAGCGCGAACACGTCAGGCAGCGGCCCGGCGGCCAGCACCTGCTGCGGCGCAACGCCGCCCGGCAGCAGTTCCTGCGGCGCCCAGCGCTGCCCGCCGTTGTCCGACCGATAGACCCTCGGCGGGAAGCGCGGGTCCCACTGCGGCCCGGTCAGCGCCAGGTAGATGGCCTCGCCGGTCGGGTCGGGCGCCAGGCTGCGGTAGTTTTGGTTGTAGTTGCCGTCCAGCCCGGCCGTGACGTTGCGCCACGAAGCGCCGCCGTCGGTGGAGCGCACGATGCCGGCCTCCGGCTGCATGGCCGAGCCTTCGATCTCACGGTACATGGCCCACGGGGTGTGATCGGCGGCGTAGTTGGGCGAGATGGCCAGGCTGTAGTTGGGGGCGGATGCGCTCAGCGCCTGCCAGGTCGTCCCGCCGTCGCTGGAGCGATGCAGCGCGCCGTAACCGGCAGCGAACAGCGTCTGATCCGCGGCGAAGTCAGGCGAGATGGCCAGCAGGTAGACGAACAGGTCGACAGGCTGGCTGGCCGTAGCTTGCCACGTGCTCCCGCGGTCGACGGAGTAATGGATCTGCGGCTGGCCATATTCAGTTGCGGCTGCGCTGATGAACAACGTGCTGTCGGCAGCAAAGTTGGACGACAAGGCAACATCGTGCAGCGCAGGACTTTGCCAGATCGCTTCCCACGATGCGCCGTCGTCGGTGGAGCGCAGCAACTGCCGGCCTGGCGGCCCGGAGGTATTGGCCAGAACGTACAGGGTCTGATCCGCGGGGTAGGCCGGCGAGGGGATGATTTTCAGCGCGTTGGCCGCGCCCGCGCCCAGCAGCGTCCAGTGCTGGCCGGCGTCGTTGCTGCGGTACAGCCCGGTGGAGGCGCCGGCGAACAGGGTTTGGTCGGCGGGGAAGGAGGGCGAGGCGGCGAGAGCCTGGACGGGGAGGCCGTCCGGCGCCGGCAGCGCCTGCCAGGTTGGCGTGTCGGGTATGCGGGGATCGGCGGCGGCCAGCGCGGCCGCAGTCATTATCAGGAGCGCCAGGGCGGCGCCCAACACCAAGAGGATACGCGTCTTCATCCTACACCTCCCAGGCAGCGTCGCTGCTGCCACCAGCGCGAAAACAGCCGCAGCACGATAGCTCGCTGCGGCGACACGCTTCGCCGACGACAGCAGGGCCGTTGGACGAAGGGCGTCTAAGGATGAAGACGTAGCAGCAAGCCAGGAGACGCGCTGAGGTCAGGCATGGGCCTGGCGAGGATGGGGTTGTCGACGGTGGGGGCTATGAGGACACCTGGCTGAGTTCAGGATCTCGGGCCGCATCTGTTGACAAAGGTCAGGAGCAGTCGGATACTGTGGCTGCCAGTGGACGAAATTCGGCTCCATGCCGTGTGATGCCCAGGCCGCGGTCGGGGCATCCTATATCCCTGGCGGTACTTTTCATGGCCTATCGGCCAAAGCCGCTGCTGTCAGCGGCTTTTTTGTGTGTGTAGTAGACGCCATATTTGGTCTGGCACGTGTCATCCGTGCATCTTACGCAGTTGGCTGCTTGCCCAAGCCAACCACTCTTCCGATGGCAGTCCGTAGGGGCGGAACTTCTCGATTCGTCCTTCTTCTTCGCTGTAGAACAATGCCCGATAGGGTCCTAGCCTGCTGGCAGCCGGTGTGTCGAGCAGATTGGCCGAGTCCTCCGCGCTCATCTGAAACGCGACGCGCTGGTCGAACTCGCGCAGCAGACGCCGGTCAATTGTACGCATGAGGTTGGAATAGGTGTCGCACCAGAGCAGTGTGTGGACGCCGACTTCTGGCCCATCGCGTACAATGGCGGCGAATTGCTCAGATGAACTGGGTGAGGCCGGTAAATCTTCCGACTCATGGGACCACCGCGGTCCCGTATAGTCGGCAGGTCGCAAGTCGCGTGCTCGCTGCAGTCCAGGAAGCACCAGGTAGAGGCTTGGCTCAGTTGTCAAATTACCGTCGTCGCTGGATAGGCGACGTACCACTTCGCTGGCCAATTCATCGATCATGGCCGACAATTGGCGGCGTGCCCCATGCCAAGTGACATGGGGCGTTGTCTCAGTCAGATGCGCTAGCAGACCAGCGTAAGGCGCATCAGTGGATGTGAAGTCAAGCACGTAGAAACGAGCTGACCCACTCCCGGTCACCGAATGCTGGGCAAACAGACTTAGCAGCGCCATGGCTATCATGCCAACGGCTTGATCATCTTGTTGGCCTAGAATCAGTAAATTGCTGGCGCTTTGGCGACGGAAGTAGGCAGCTACGGGGTTCCGGATAGCTACCGGATCGCCTAACCAGGCTGAAACACGACGCGCTGGTGCAGGCTGCGATGGATTTGCCAAAAGGTTGATAAGGGGAGCATTCTTTTCGGCCTCAGCCGGTGCGTTACCCTCAAAAACGATTTGTGGCTCTGAGGACACGTAGCCACGCTCCCTTGCCATTTCATCGATTAACGCGAGATGAAGGTCACGCTGTTCGTCGGGAAGCCATACGACTTGAAAGCGTGTGTTGCCTTCTACCGTACCGTTGGCCGCGTTGTAGATGGCTTCACCAGGGCGGTTGAGCAGTCGAGCGGCTGGGTTGTCTTCTGCCAGAATTAGTCGCGAATCGGCCTCGGAAGACTGCAATGCGATACGCACAGCCATTTGATCCATTGTACTTCGAGCCAACCTGGATGCACCAGCTAAGGTTTGCGAACCGAGCAGGACATGAATGCCAAAAGCCCGCCCTTGACGAACCAAGCGATCGAGCATTTGGGATGCCTGCGTAGCCATATTGTCATCGACTGTAAAGAACTCCTGAAACTCATCTACAAGCAGCAGAATGCGAGGCATAGCCTGTCCACTTTTGGCTCGGTAATCGGCAATACCGTCGACTCCAACCCTGCGAAAAAGGTCACCACGACGCTTCAACTCTGCGTCCAGTCCTTGTAGAACGCTCAGACCAAACTCACGCTCACTCTCGATGGCAATGACGCGAGCATGTGGTAAGGTATTAACCGCATAGGGTTTAAACTCTACACCCTTCTTGAAGTCGATCAAATAGAGCTGCACCTCGCTCGGGCTATAACTGATAGCCAGGCTGTTGATAAGCGCGTGCAAGAGGTTGGACTTACCGGAGCCAGTCTTTCCAGCAATTAACGCATGTTGGGCTGTCCCTTCACCGAGTTCGAGGAACTGGATCTTGCGTGCACCGGAGGGACCAAGCGCAGCACGCAGACCGTCTCGACTGTCTTCAGTCCACCATACATCCCGTGAAGGTACGATGCGCTCGAAGGGTACTTCCACACGGCTTGCATCTTTCGCTGCTTCACCCACAACCATTATGATCCGATTAAAAACGTCGGCATCCGGCGGTGTATCCAGTTCTAAGGCGCAGCTTCGATAATCTGCATCCTGCCAGACCCAACATCCGTCCGTCCAAGCGATAACAGTAGCTGTTTGCTCTAGGTCGGATAGGGCCAGCTGTATTGCTGAGAGATTGACTAAGCCACCGTATGACTGGCTGGTAGCTTGGACTTTTTCAGGGTCGGCCAAGACCAGGGCATAGACTCCGCATCGAGGGCCGTTCTGGGCAATACTGACCAAACGGCGCGCAGCGGCCTCACTGAAGTTAGCTGGGAAATCAAAGACCACTAGTACGCGATATGCCTCAGCAACCTCACCGGCTTGAGTATTGTAATCTTCAATGGTGCGATATTGGTTGCGCAGATATTTCTGGATAACATTCTCCATATGCTCGGTGAGATCGACCAAACGTTGCTCAATGTGCTGCTGATTGGACCAAGCCTTTCCAGTTATTAGCTGTTCGTCATAGTCTGCCAGATGCATAAAGGGAGCAGCGCTTTGTCCTAGGCCCACCGGATCTATGAAAGTGAAACGCAGTTTGCCAGGTGGCACGGCGGTTAACAGACGAAGGAGAATAGACTGAATACCTAATATGGCGCTTTGTCTGGCAGTCGAGGGTCCTTTAAGAACTAGAGAACTATTGCTTGGAAACGCAAAGATCGCCGGGAGCGACACCCTCGAAATCAGGGGAGTTGTACCGCCAATTGGTTCAGAAGAGTTCATCATTAACCTCTCGAGACATCTGACTCAGATGGGTAAACAAAGGTACCGAGTCGAATCAAGCCAGTTGATAGAGCACCTGACGTCCAACTATGCCAGGCTGGATCGTGCCAGTCAGGATTAGTCTGATCGATCCTCACTGTAAACTCTGTTACGTTCGGATGCCAGTCTCTTTCTATCTGCTGGTAAGAAGTGTGGGCGGCGTCAATAAGGCGATTTCAATGAAATAATAATCCGGTTTGTGTCATCGGCATCGGTCGG
>CAZVGR010000094.1:0-20827 GCA_964626845.1 uncultured Anaerolinea sp. | reverse complement strand
TTGTTACGAATTCCGAACATTCGCTGTAGTCATCACATTGCTGGGGTTGCTTAAGATCGAGGTCATCATAATGCATAAGTTCTATTCCTGTGGGTGTTGCTTTTTGTGAAGCCCAACGAAACAAGAGATTCATGTGACGCGCTGAGCACCAACAGCCAACCCGGTCGGTGGCACCAGTCACCATGAGGGATGGGCCTTCGTCTAGGGCCAAAGCCGCCGCACGCCATCTGCGAACAATTGTAGCATTGGGAGACGCAAGAGGTCAAACAACCGAAACTGCACCGCGCCGCCGGACACCCCACCCCTCCGCCCTTTGCGCATGGCCGCATTTTGCGCTAGAATGGCAGGTAGCGCTCCAACAAACGGACCCGATCAACCGCCAAGCGATCCCGTTGTTTCGAGTTCCGCTGAGTTCCCCGGACAATCTCGTCGTCTACGGCGGTCGCGGCCTCCGCCCGGCTACAGCCCCGCCTGCTCCACCAGCGCCCGCAGCGCCGGCTCGGCGGCTGGCTGGAACAGCGTGCGCCAGCTTTCTTCGACGCCGCGCCAGCGCAGCGTGACGGCCAACCAGCGGTCTTCCCCGTCGCTCTCCACCGCCAGCGCGGACAGCCGCGCGCGCGGGCAGTAGCGGGCGATCATGCCGTAGGCCGCGCCGGCCGGGGGCGAGTCCTCGTGGGCCAGCAGCAGATGCTCGGGGCTCAACATCACGGTCACAGCCGGGCCGCGGCGGCGCTTGAACACCAGCCAGCGCCGCTTCCAGATGGCCGGCTGGAAGACGACGGCCTGCACCCGCTCGTCGGGCAGCATCAGCTTATTGGGAACCAGGTTCTCGAACTTGTAGGGCAGATCGAGGAAGGCCTCCTCCTTGGGCCTGCCCGTCTGCGGCGGCAGATCGGCGCCTTCCATGGCCCCCTGCCGCATGGCCGTCGCCAGCCCCCAGAACAGGGTCTCGCCCACGGTGTTGAAGAACACGCAGTGCATGGCGAGCTGGCCGGCGCTGGCCCACGACCATTCCAGCCAGGAGAAGAGCAGGATCTGCCCCAACTCCACCCGCAACAGATCAGCCAGGGGCGTCACGACCACCGATGGATCGGCGGGCGGCTTGAGCAACGTGACCGCCAGCAGGCGCTCGCCGGTCAGCGCCAGCACCGAGGCCGGCGGTTCCCCCGCGGGGATGCGCACCTCCGGGCCGAACTTGCGGCCGCGCGGCAGGTTGAACAGCGCCGGCGAGTAGATCATCTGGCGCACCGGGTCCTCGGCCGCCAGGTGGGGGGCCAGCGCGGCCTGCACGGCGGGGTCCAGCGCGGCAATGCTGGCGATGGGGTAGGCAAAGCGGTCTACTGAGGCCATCAGACGTTCTCCCTGGCGGCGGCCAGCGCATCGGCGGCGGGGTCAACTTCCGACCAGCAAGCCGGGCAATAGGCGGTCATGCGGCGTCCTCGTCCATCTCCTGCGCCATGGCCTGCATGATCGAGCCGCGGCCCACCATGCCCACCAGCCTGCCCTCCTCGTCCACCACCGGCAGCCGCTTGATGCCTTGCTGCACCAGCGGGCGCAGCGCCTCCAGCAGCGGTGTGTCGCGCGTCACCGTCACCGGGTGGGGTGTCATCACCTCGCTGGCCGTGCGCCGGGCCAGGCTGACCGCACTCTCGCGGCCCAGCCGGCCGGCCAGGCGCTGCAGCACGCCCTGCCGCTCGCTGCCGCTGGCGCGGCGGATCAGGTCGCCGTCGGTGATGATGCCCAGCACGCGCTGCTGCGGGTCGACCACCACCACGCGGCGCTGGTCGGTGCTCAGCAGCAGGTCCACGACGCTGTTGAGGGGCATGTCGGCGTGTACGGTGGGCACGTCCGTGGTCATGATCTGGCCCACGGTGACGATCTGGCCGGCCGGCGCGGCGCGGCGCGGCAGCTCGCCCACGCCCGGCTGCGACAGCGCGCGCAGCACGTCCACCCGGCTGACCATGCCGGCCAGCCTGCCGTCGCCGTCCACCACGGGCAGGCGCTTGACGTTGTGCTCGGTCATCAGCCGCACGGCCTCGCCCACGGGCGTCTCCGGCGTCACCGTGATCAACTGGGTGCGCATCAGGTCGGCCACGGTCTGGCCGCTGCGCCGCAGGGCGTTCAATTGCGCGGTCAGCTCGGTCTCGGTCAGGGCCGCCTCCACGCCCGCGGCCGGCAAGCCCAACTGGCGCAGCACGTCGCCGTCGGTCAGGATGCCCACCACGCGCTGCTCGCCGTCGACCACGGGCAGCGCGCGATAGCGTTTGCCGATCAGCAGCTCGATGGCCTGGGCGATGGGCGCGTCGGGCGTGATCGACTGCACCTCGCGCGTCATGACGTCGTGCACCGGCGCGGCCGTCGGCAGGGAGCGCAGCGCGCGGTGGCTGTAGCTGACCACCTGCACCTCCTGCCGGGTGATCAGGCCCTCGGGCACGATCTCCATCACCATGGGCAGGACGCGATCGACGCGCGCCGGGTTGTCCACCCACTCGATGGCCAGAGGCAGGTCGGAGGACAGGTCGACGATGGTGGCCGTGCGGATGCGGCGGCTGTTGGCGCCGAAGCCGGCCACGCCGCGCGTCACGGTCGCGCCGGCGCAGTTCTCGCCCTTGAGCAGCTCCAGAATCGCCAGGTAGAGCGGCTTCTGCCCGCGGCGGTCGCTGTCGCCGATGTAGATGGTCACTTTGGAAGCCAGGCCAACGATCTCCATAGGTCACCTCACAGTGCGCGCGCAATGAACACGCCCAAAATAGCGGCGATCAGCCCGAACACGACGTTGCCGAGGAAGTAGAACAACGTGGGTCCCACGCGTCCCGTCTGGATCAGATTGAGCGTTTCGACCATGTACGATGAGAAGGTCGTGTAGCCGCCCAGCAGGCCGACGACGACGAACAAGCGCGCGTTGGGCGAGACGATCAGGCGCGTGGTAGCCAGCGTCACGAAGAAGGCCAGCACGAAGCTGCCGCTGACGTTGACAACCAGCGTGCCGGCCGGCCAGTCAGGGCCAAAGCGGCTGGCTGCCCAGGTCTGCACCAGGTAGCGCAGGTTGGCGCCGATGAACGCGCCGAGGCCGATCATCAAGAAGTTCATGTCTGTCCCTTTACGTCGGTTGCGCCGCGCCATCCGGCATCCAGCGCAGCAGGAGCAGCACGGCGAGGAGCGCCATCGCCGCGCCGAAAAGGAAGGGCGCAGACGGTCCAAAACCAGCCCAGCCGGCCACACCCTGCCACAGCAGCCCGGCGATGAGGCTGGCCGGGAAGGCTGCCAGCCCGATGGCCGCGTTGTAGACGCCATAGGCTGTGCCGCGCTGGGCGGGCTGCACCAGGTCGGCCACCAGCGCCTTGCCCGCGCCCTCGGCCATGCCGTAGTAGATGCCGTAGAGGGCAAAGAGCGCCCAGATCTGCCAGGCCGCGCCGGCCAGGCCGAAGCCCAGGTAGATGGCCGCATAGGCCAGCCAGCCGCCGATGATGACTTTGCGCCGGCCGATGCGGTCGGACAGCGCGCCGGCCGGCGTCGATATCAGCGCGTAGACCAGGTTGAACAGCACCAGCACGCCCATCACGCCGGCCACGCTCAACCCCAGGTTCTGCGCCCGCAGCACCAGGAAGGCATCGGACGAGTTGCCCAGGGTGAAGAGCACCATCACCAGGAGAAAGCGCTTGAAGCGTCCGTCGAAGCCGGCCAGAGAGAGGCGCGGCCGCGCGCGCTGCGCGTCGACCGGCACGTTCTTCGCGCCCAGGGCCAGCACCAGCACCGCCAGCACGGCCGGCGGGATGCTGAACAGGACGATCACCCGAAAGGTCGGCTGGGCCAGGGTCAGGTCGCGGCCTTGCAGCAGATAAACCACGATCAGTGCGATGAGCAGGCCCACCACTGCGCCAGCCGTGTCGCCGGCGCGATGCAGGCCGAAGGCCAGCCCGCGGCGCTTGGCGTCGATGCTGTCGGCCACCAGCGCATCCCGCGGCGCGGTGCGGATGCCCTTGCCCACCCGATCGGTGAAGCGTACGGCCAGCACCGCGCCCCAGGTGTTGGCGACCAACAGGAAGGGCTTGGCCAGCGTGGACAGGCTGTAGCCGCCCACCGCCAGCCACTTGCGGTCGCCCAGACGGTCGCTCAGCCAGCCGGAGAAGACCTTGAGCAGGCTGGCCGTGGTCTCGGCCACGCCCTCGATCAGGCCAATGACGCTGGTGCGCACGCCCAGGATGTTGGCCAGGAACAGCGGCAGCAAATGCACCAGCATCTCGCTGGAGATGTCGGTCAGGAAGCTGGTGGCGGTGACGATCCAGACGTTGCGGGGTAGCTTGCGCATTTCAGGTAAGTCACTCTATGCAGTTGGAGGTCGGAAAACAAAAGCCTCCACCAGACCAAAGCAAGCCGGTAGAGGCTATCAGTCACGAGACGAGTCGGATCGGCGATCCAGGGGAGCCTCATCCCCGAGTAGGTTGATGCCATTGTAGCACAACGAAGCAACGTTGGCAAAGCGCGCTAATCCAGACCAGGCGGCGCGTCCTGGCTGGCCAGCCAGGTCAGACCGGGCGCGGTCAGCCGTTCCAACTCCGCCAGATAAGCCAGCGCATGCTCGGTCGTCTCGCCGCACATCTCCCGGTTGGGCCGCAGCCGCACGCAGACTTCCGGCCGCTCCGGCAGGCCAAAGAGCAGGCAGCGGTTGTCGGCCGTCAACTGCACGCAGCGCACGCCGGCCGGCTTGCCGTGGGGCATGCCCGGTATGGGCGACGAGATGGACAGCGCGATGCAGCACGCGCCGCAGCCTATACGGCAGTCCATATCGTCCATATCAACGCAGCGGCACGAAGAGCACGCTGTTGAAGCCGGCGCGGCCATCCCAGCGCTTGTCGGGGTTGCCGGGATCGTCCAGCCAGCGCCAGCCGTCCACCAGGAACTTGTAGGTGTACTCGCCGGCCGGCAGCCGGGGAATGGCGCCGCGCCAGACGCCCGGCTCGGCCGATGTTAACGTCAGCTTGGGGCTGCCCCAGCCGTGCCAACTGCCGCTGACCTGCACCTCCTGCGCGTCATGCTCGTGCAGAACGAATTCGATGTGCTGGCGGGTGATGTAGGGCAAGCTGGTGCAGGCGGCCAGGGATTCGTGCTGCTCACGCAGCGCCATGGAGACGGCCAGCCCAGCTTCCAGCGCACCGGCCCCTTGCTGTTCCTGGGGGACGCCGGGCAGCGCGTGCGCCGTGCGCAGCAGAATCTCGCGCACCAGCGCCGGCGTCAGGCGCGGGTTGGCCTCCAGCATGCAGGCTGCCGTGCTGGCCACCAGCGGCGCGGCAAAGCTGGTGCCGTCCACGTGCTGGTAGTAGGGGGTGATCAGCTTCTCGGCCGCGATGCGCGCCTCCACCTCCGGCAGGCCCAGGTGACGGCGGGCGAACAGCGACAAAGCCTCCTGCTCGACCGAGGAGCCGGGCAGCACTGGCGCCACGACCCAGATGCTGGGTGCGACCAGCTCCGGCTTAGGGACGCCCCCGATACCGGCGCCGTAGTTGCTGTGCCACAGGCTGATCTCTTCGTCGGAAAAGGTGTTGTGGTCGTCGATGCCGCCGATGGTCAGCGCGGCCGGGGCGGTAGCCGGCGGGTTGAGCGCGCGTACGCCGTCGTTGCCGGCGGCGGCCGTCACGACGACATTCTGGGCGACCAGCGCAGCCACCGCCTCATCGATGGGGTTGCGGCGCAGGTTTGCCCGCGCCGCGCCGCCCAGCGAGATGTTGACCACCCGCAGCCCCAGCGCCGCGGCGTTCCCGGCCAGCCACTGCAAGGCCCGCACGATGGCCTCATCGCGGATGCCCAGATGGTCGTTGCGCACCTGCACCAGCACCACGTCGGCGTCGCTGGCCAGGCCGCGGTAGAGGCCGTGGCTGAGATGGCCATTGCCAGTCGCGGCCACAGCCGTCATGGTGCCGTGCCACTGGCGCTCGTGCCGTGCGTCCCAACCCGGCCAGGCAGGCTGTTCCTCGGGTCCGAAGAACAGCGCCTGCGGCTCGTCCGGCGCGGTCGCGTCCACCCAGGCGCGGATGCGATTGGTGGGTTGGATCAGGTCGGGATGCGGGTAAAAGCCTACGTCGACCATGGCGATGGTCACACCGCGGCCGGTGAAGCGCGGGTCGGCATGCAGACGCAGCGGCGTCGGAATGGCGCCGAAGGCAGCTTCCGCGTCCAGCGGCCAGACCTGCTGGATGCCCTGGTGCATGGCCGCGTCGCCCTGGGCCAGCAGCGTTTGCAGCAGGGCATCCTGGACGCAGCCGGGGCAAGCGCCGTCGGCCGACTGCCACCCTGGATGCTGCTCCGCCAGCTCGCCGAGCAGCTCAGCGCTCAGCCAGTTGACCTCGGCTAACTGATCGGGCGGCGTGGGGTGTAGGCAAAACGGACAGACATGGGGCGTCATCGCAACCTCCGGCAGCTATGTAGCGCTGGACTGTTATGGCCTGATCTCTTGCATCGGCCCGAGGAGTGAACCTTGTTCGGTGAGCCTTATCATAATGCAGGCTACGGGATATGCACAAATCCCGATCAAAGACCTGGACCGCCGCTCTCATCGTTTGGGCGAAGCAGATTGAGTACACCGTAAACAAATTAACTGCATATCGGCGCCCGGCACTTTGGCGACGATTCGTACAGGATCAGAAGCTCGTGTCAAGTGCCGGGCACCTCAACAACTCTGTTTACGACGTATTGTGCCGAGCCGAATTTTGTGAACTCCGTAACATGTGGTAGTATTGCGGCGATTTTCACGGACTGGCGCTGTTCCGGCCAGGCGCCTGGCCCGTCTGGCCGGACGCTGGTCCGGGCTAACCATACCCCTCGTCCCGTTCCCATCAAAGAAAGGAGCTCACAATGAAGTCCGTTCCTTGGAAGGCCATCCTCCCCGTCTTAGTGACCGTAATCATTGCCCTCATTCCAGCGCCCGAAGGCCTGGCACAGTATGCCTGGTACTACTTCGCCATCTTCGCCGGCGTGGTCGTGGGCTTGATTCTTGAGCCGATTCCGGCCGCGGCCATCGGCTTGATCGGCGTGGTGCTGATTGCGGTGTTGGGCCTGCCGTTCAGCGCAGCGCAGCGGGCCGACCCCGCCTTCAACACGACAGCGGAGGCCATTCGCTGGGTGTTGTCTGGTTTCTCCAACACCACCGTCTGGCTGATCTTCGCTGCTTTCATGCTGGCAATGGGCTATCAGCTCACGGGTCTGGGCAAGCGGCTGGGCCTGCTGTTGGTGCGCTCCTTGGGCAAGCGCACCCTGGGCCTGGGCTATGCCATCGCCATCGCCGACCTGATCCTGGCCCCCTTTACCCCCTCCAACACGGCCCGCAGCGGCGGCACCATCTTTCCCATCATCCGCAACATTCCCGGCCTGTACGGATCGGAGCCGGGGCCAAGCTCGCGCAAGATCGGTTCCTACATCATGTGGACCGCGCTGGCCGCTACCTGCGTCACCAGCTCCATGTTCATCACCTCGCTGGCGCCCAATCTGCTGGCCCTCAACCTGGTACAGCAGACTGTGAACGTCGAGATCTCCTGGCTACAGTGGTTCATCGGCTTCCTGCCGGTCGGCGCGATCCTGCTGGTGGCCGTGCCCTTCCTGAGCTACAAGCTCTACCCGCCGGAGATCAAGGCCAGCGTCGAGGTGCCGGCCTGGGCCGGCCAGGAGCTACAGAAGATGGGCAAGATCAGCCGTAACGAGATCATCATGGCCGCCCTGGCTGTACTGGCCCTGGGTCTCTGGATCTTTGGCCGCGACTTCATCGACGCGACCATGGTGGCGCTGGTAGTGATCTGTCTGATGCTGCTCACTGGCGTCATCAAATGGGACGACGTGCTGAACAACAAGGCCGCCTGGAACGTGCTGGTCTGGTTCGCCACGTTGGTCACGCTGGCCGGCGGGCTGAGCCGGGTGGGCTTCGTCCAGTGGTTCTCCGACCTGGCTGCTGCTGCCTTGGGCGACCTTTCACCGCTGGTGGTGATGATCTCCCTGGTGGTGATCTTCTTCCTGATCCACTACCTCTTTGCCAGCATCACGGCCCACGTCACTGCCGCGCTGCCGGTGTTCCTGGCCGCCGGCGCGGCCATTCCGGGCATGAACATGGTGGTTTACTCCATGATGCTTTGCTTCACCCTGGGCATCATGGGCATCCTCACCCCCTATGCCACCGGCCCCAGTCCGGTCTACTTCGGCAGCGGCTTCATCGGGCGCAGGGATTTCTGGGTGCTGGGCCTGATCTTCGGCTTGATCTTCCTGGTGGCGCTGCTGGTGATCGGCACGCCTTATCTGTTGCTGATCTACGGTTAGCGTTGACTGCAATTGGCGGATAACGGCTCCGCAGATCAAGATAAGACGGTTCTGATAGCATCGACCAACAGCCGATGCTCCGCGGCGTGGATGCGCTTCTCCAGGTCGTCGAGGCTGTCGCCGGAATAAATGGGCACGTGGACGCTGGCCACCACCGGTCCAGCGTCCACCTCCGGCACGACCCAGTGTACCATCACGCCGGTGTGGTCGATCTCGCCCCCCTGAAATGCCTCATAAGCGCGTTGGATGGCGTGGGTGCCGGCGAACTGGCCGGGCAGCGCCGGGTGCAGGTTGAGCACGCGGCCGGGGAAGCGCTCCAGAAAGGCGGGGCTGAGCACGTGCATCCAGCCAGCCAGCACCACCAGATCGGGCGCATGGGCCGCCACCTGGTCAGCCAGGTCAGCATCGTACGCCGTGCGCGGCCGGCCAGTGTCCTTGTATGATTTGAAAGGGAAATAGAGGGTGGGAATACCGGCTCGTTCGGCCCGCACGAGACCAAAGGCATCGCGCCGGTTCGATGCAACAACAACGATCTGGGTATCAAGCTGGCCGGCTGCAATGGCGTCGATAATGGCTTGCAAGTTGGTGCCGCTGCCGGAGATCAGAACTGCCAATCGTCTGGTCATCGGATAAGACACTCCTGCTCACCGGCGACCACTTCACCCACGATCCGGCCCTCTCCTAACGCTTGCAGGGCTAGACTGGCTTGCTCTAGCGGTGTAACCACCAGCATCCCCAGCCCCAGGTTGAAGACGTGGGCCATCTCTGCGTCGTCGATCTGACCAGCGCGCTGGATGAGTTGGAAGAGCGGTGGGATGGGCCAACTGCCGCGGCGCAGGTGAATGGCCGCGCCGGCGGGCAGGATACGCGGGGGGTTGTCGAGCAACCCACCGCCGGTGATGTGGGTCAGGCCCTTGATGGCGACGCCGGCCTGGCGCAATGACTCGATCTCAGCCAGATAGCTGCGATGAGGCGACAACAGCGCCTCGCCCAGCGGCCGGCCCAGCTCCGGCAGCTCAGCGCGCAGGTCCCACCCCTCGAACACGCGGCGGGCCAGGGAGAAGCCGTTGGTGTGCAGCCCCGACGAGGCCAGCCCGATCACTGCGTCGCCCGGCTGGATGGCCGATCCGTCGATGATCTCTTTGCGGTCCACCACGCCAACGATGGTGCCCACCAGGTCGAACTCGCCCGCCGCGTAGACGCCCGGCATCTCGGCCGTCTCGCCGCCCAGCAGCGCGCAGCCGGCCGCCCGGCAGGCCGCGGCCGCGCCACTCACCACCGCAGCCACCATCTCCGGATCCAGCCGGCTGCTGGCGATGTAGTCCAGAAAGAACAGCGGCCGCGCCCCCTGCACCAGGATGTCGTTGACGCAGTGGTTGACGATGTCGTGGCCGACCGTGTCGTAGCGCCCCAGCGCGGCGGCGATCTTGGTCTTGGTGCCCACGCCGTCGGTGGAGGCCACCAGCACCGGCGCTTCCATGCTCCTCAGCGCAGCAGCGTCGAACAATCCGCCGAACGCGCCAATGCCCAGCAGCACCTCCGGGCCGTAGGTGGCCCGTACCGCGTCCTTCATCAGTTCGACGGCGCGTGCGCCAGCGGCGATGTCCACGCCGGCAGCCTGGTAAGTGACGGCGCTCATGGCTCAGGCGTAGATGCGGCGCAATTCGTCGGGGGTCTTGACAGTTTCGATGCTGTCGTAGATCGATTCGAGGGTTTCGATATCTTCGACCCTGCGGATCTCTGGCAACAGCCACAATCCATCGCTGCCGAACCTGAGCCTGACGCCAAGGCTGATTGCATCAATCAAACCCTGGCGGCGCCCTTGCCGCATGCCCTGTTGGATGCCTTGTTGGATACCTTGCTGGATGCCTTGTTGGATGCCTTGTTGCACCCAGTTTTCTGCAATTGTCGACATGATTGTCACTCCTGCCGGCCAATGTTTCTCCATAGCCTGGCGCAAATCATCCTCGGTGATGGTGTCACTTCCGGTGATAAGGTAACGCAAGACCGCTGCCACAAACTCGGCTGTACTTTCTGTCATCGCCAGCCTCTCCATCAGATCGAAGATCTGCGGTACTCGCTCAAGCGCCTCTTGGTCACGAATGTGCTTCATGGCCAGCAGCGTCAGGCGCAGCATGGCTTCACCACGAATATCCTCGTCGCTGAACTGGCTCAAATCGACCAGCCAATAGTGAAAGTCGGGGAAATAACGCAACAGATCAGTTGGCCCGTCATACATGCCGCCAAGGTTCGGCGGCACACGCCACTCTTGCTGTCCGTGATAGACAACCAACGGAATGATCGGCAACAGGCTGCCGGACTCCTTGCGCCAGCGCTCCCAAATGCGTACCATGTAGCGCAGCAGTTGGAAGGGCGTGTTGATGTCGGGATAGCTCTTATGCTCGAACAACACGTACACTACAGCGGGCCGCTTGTCAATCAGTTGAACGGCAAAGACCAGGTCAGAGTAATGCGCTTGCAGCCTTTCGTCAATGAATGTGTCCGGCACCGGCTGTATCAAATCCAGGTTGATCAACGCTGCGGCGTCTGGCGGCAGGTAATTGCGCAGGAAGTCAGTGACAACCTCCTGGCGCGCCAGCGCTTGCCGGAAGAAGCGATCGTGTGGATTGGTCAACGGTTCGGCCATGGTTCCATTTTACCCTACGTCAGCTCTGGCGCCAATGTCGCGGCGGAAGTGCATCCCCTGGAAGCAAATCGGTTCGATACCGGCATAGGCTCGGCCCAGCGCGGCTGGCAGGTCCCCTCCGATGCCGGTGACGGCCAACACGCGGCCGCCGTCGGTCAGCAGGCGGCCGGCATCGTCCAGACGAGTACCGGCGTGGAAAACGGCCACGCCCGGCAGCGCCTCAGCCTCGGCCACGCCGCTGATCTCACGCCCCTTGGGGTAGCTGCCCGGATAGCCCTCCGACGCAGCCACGACGGTCGCCGCTGCCCCGTCCCGCCAGCGCACATCCACATTAGCCAGCCGGCCGGTCAGGCAGGCCTCGATCACATCTACCAGATCGCTCTCCAGCAGCGGCAGGATGACCTGGGTTTCCGGGTCGCCCAGGCGACAATTGAACTCCAGTGTCCTGGGGCCATCCGCCGTCAGCATCATCCCCGCATACAGCACGCCAATGTAGGGCATGCCCTCGGCGGCCAGGCCGTCGACCGTTGGCTGCAAGACGGTGCGGCGCACTTCGTCCAGCAGGGTGGGTGTCATCAGCGGCGCTGGCGCGTAGGCGCCCATGCCGCCGGTGTTGGGCCCCTGGTCGCCGTCGAAGACCCGCTTGTGGTCCTGCGCGGCCGGCATCAGCGCCACCGTGCGCCCATCGCTGAAGGCCAGCACAGAGGCTTCCGGCCCGGCCAGCCGCTCCTCGATCACCACTTCGTCGCCGGCCGCGCCGAACTCGCGCGCGAGCATGATCTGGCGCAGCGCGGCCTCGGCCTCATCCAACGACGCCGGCAGGATCACCCCCTTGCCAGCCGCCAGCCCCGAGGCCTTGAGCACCGCCGGGTAATCGATCTGGCGCAGATGGGCCAGGGCCGCGTCGAAGTCGCTGAACGTGGCGTGGCGGGCCGTGGGGATGCCGTGGCGCGCCATGAAGTCCTTGGCGAAGGCCTTGGAGGCCTCGATCTGCGCCGCGGCCTTGGACGGCCCGAAGCAGCGCAGCCCGGCGGCCTGGAACGCGTCCACCATGCCGTCGGCCAGCGGCGCTTCCGGACCGACAACGGTCAACGTCACGCCGCTGCGCCGGGCGAAGTCGATCAAGCCGGCGAAATCGCCCTCTTGCAGGTCGACATTGGCGACCTTGCCGCCGGCCAGCGCCGTGCCGCCGTTGCCCGGGGCGACCCACACCCGCGCCACCCGCGGCGACTGCGCCAGCTTCCAGGCCAGCGCATGCTCACGCCCGCCGCGGCCGATGATCAGAATGCGCTCCATTCTCATGGTCAACTCCCTACCAGATAATCTACGCGCAGGAGCAGATGAACCTCGCCAACAGATCCCATCATTCTGCAAGATCAAGCAAACGTTCAAGCTCTGCGATTATCGCCAGTGCAGATTGCGCTTTCAGAGGAGGTATGTCATTGGCAAGCTGAATTAGCTGTCTTAAGCGCTCCAAGGCAGCATGAGCTTCGGCGTCTGTAGTGCTCTCTTGAAATGCCTTGAGGAATTGGCGCCAATAGGTCGTCTTGATCCCGCACAGATGAACGTCTTCCAGCTTCTGCTTATACGTGTCCATCATCCCTGTGCGAGCCAAGCGCCCGAAGTTTCCCCCACCGTCAGAATAAGGTCGATCGAGGATTTGGTCTGACTTGGAAGGGTAAGGTCGAACTCCTTCTGGTTTAGCAATTCCTTTTTCGGACTTGGTTTGGCGCACGTGGCTCCAATGGTAATTGCGATAGTCCGCAGCGAATTTTGCTGACTCTACAAACGGCTCGAAGAGAATAGGCGATCCGCTGATAACGTTGCCCAGCACCCAGGGTACGACCACAACCAAGTCTTGTACCGCACATGCGGACGCCGTGGCCTGAAAGCGCAGACTTGGCTCGCTCTCCTTCGCCAGCAAATACCATCCCTTGAGTTCAATTCCTAGCAATATTTCACCGCTTGATACCTTGCGCAGAAGGACGTCAGGGAATGTCTGCGCCTGGCGAACAAAGCTAAACAATGTGTACTTGCCATTGGGATCCCAGGTTTTCCGAAGCAGATTCAAAGTACGGACGACCTGATCCTCGATAGTTGCCCCAAGCACGGTGTTGAGAGTGTGAAGATCAGTCGCCATGATTCCCGAGATATGGGTCTCGGTGCGAAAATAGACCGGAAGGCTTGCGATTGCTTCACGTACGTCAACGTAGAGCGGATAATGCTCCCAATCCGAAGAGGGCAACTCCCTAACTGGCGCCACAGAATCATTCTGTTGAGTCATGTCGTTGCCAACCTTTCTATGGCGGCATTGTAGAATTCAGGGATGATTTCGGCCGCACGATACTGACGGTTGAAATGATGGGACACAATCGCCCCTGGGCACAGGCCTCCGAATGGTTCCCAGACCATGTCACCCTTTTCAGTCGATGCTTGAATGATCAATTGGATCAGTTTCAGTGGTTTCTGGCTTCCATGAAGACTCTTGAACTTATATTTCATTCCGTTACGTTCCCCCTGTATCCGTTCCGAGCCTCCGACTTGTGGCTCGCGCCAAACGTTGGTTACACCCACATCGCAACTGAACTTCGCGCGCATCCTGGCCCACTGGGATCCTGACAAGGGGGAACCCCCGTTGAGACTGAAATAGGGTTTACCCGCCGGATCGCCGTGCTCGTTGGCATACTGCACCAGCTTCTCAAAAGCATCCACGGGTGGGTAGTACCACAGATGGTCCGGAGAAAGATACTTGCGCGTGGCTGCATTGAGCACACCACAAGCCTCATTGGCCAGTCGAAATGGCAATTTGGTTCTTTGCCACTCATGGCGCAGCCATTCTTGCATCGTCAACGACTGTTGTCCTACTTGAAAAGCTGCAGCTTTTACGTAATGTACACAGACCTCAGTGACGACAGGGAATTTTCTTAATGTTTGAGTATTCGCATTGCCGGCTATGTGTCCTAATCCTTTGTCCCAGATATTGCAGCAACGATACTCCCAACCGTTCGCAACCAATACCGGATGCACTGTGGCCCAACCCACTTCAGTATTCCAGAACCAGAGGGTGGTTTCAGGGGTAGAAAACTGGCTCCAGGCCCTGATGTGCGGTTCATACCATTCGGCGAGACCCTCGGCCTTTTGGTGATC
This sequence comes from uncultured Anaerolinea sp., assembly GCA_964626845.1. Lineage (GTDB taxonomy): Bacteria > Chloroflexota > Anaerolineae > JAAEKA01 > JAAEKA01 > JAAEKA01. The sequence goes on along the minus strand of CAZVGR010000094.1, from coordinate 6,735 downwards.
GCCAGGAAAACCGTTTACCCCGTAAGGACCATCAGAGATGATGCAAGTAGGGGTCGGCCATGTCGAGTACAATTTCTCTGCGCGGTCAAAATGAATCGACACCTGATCACGCGAATAAACATCACCAGGTTCGGGTTTGCGTTGATGCCCCTCCCATTCTGAGAATAGGAGCGTTTGAGAATAGCCCGCTTTGCCATTCTTCATTGGATGGGTCCTATCGTTCCGTCCACTCAAATGAATTCAAGAGGTCATGGGGCAAGGGATCGTCAAAGTCAGGGGCGATGGTGATCTTTCCGATCGCCGTGCCCGGCGTCCGCTGAGCCGGCTGTTCGACGAGCGGCACTAAACGAGCAACTGGTTTGCCAGCGTCGGAGATCAGCACCTCTTCACCTGCAACCACACGGGTCAATAGCTCAGACAGCAAGGTCTTCGCTTCGTAGATTGACACGGTAACAGTCATTGATTCACCTCACAACCATCGACGTTATAGTGCCTCCAGTATAGTGCATGATCATATCGTGGTCAAGCGCCCTACCCCCAAATTCCCTCGAACGCCAGCTTCTCCTTGGACGTCCACCAATCTTCCAGCCGGATGGGGTAGGAGCCGGTGAAGCAGGCGCTGCAATGGCCGGTTTCACCTGACAGGCCAGATCGCACAGCCTTCAGCATCCCCTGGTGCGACAGGTAGGCCAGGCTGTCGGCGCCGATGTGCTGGCGGATCTCTTCGACGCTCTTGGCATAGCCGATCAGGTCCTCGCCGCGGGCCATGTCGATGCCCATGAAGCAGGGGTGGCGCACCGGCGGCGAGCTGACGCGCACGTGCACCTCGACCGCGCCGCCCTCGCGCAGCAGCCTGACCAGCGGCCCGGCCGTGTTGCCGCGCACGATGCTGTCGTCCACCAACACGACGCGCTGGCCCGCCAGGTTGGCAGCCAGCGGGTTGTACTTCAGGTGTACGCCCGACTTGCGCAATCGGTCGTCGGGCTGGATGAAGGTTCGGCCGATGTAGCGGTTCTTGGTCAGTCCCTCGGTGTAGGGCAGGCCAGAGGCGATGGCGTAGCCGATGGCGGCCGGCGTGGCCGAGTCGGGCACGCCCACCACGATGTCGGCGTCGGCCGGCGCCTCGCGGGCCAGCGCCTCGCCCAGCCGCTGGCGCACGCGGTGCACGGTCTGGTTCTCGATCACCGAGTCGGGGCGGGCGAAGTAGACGTACTCGAAGATGCAGAAGGCCGGCTCCGGCGCGGGCTCCACAGCCTGGCGGCTGTGCAGGCCATCCGCGTCCAGCCGCACGATCTCGCCCGGCCGCACCTCGCGCACGAACTCGGCGCCGATAGTTCCCAACGCGCACGACTCGGACGCAACGACGTAGCCGGCCGGATGGCCATTCTCCGGCAGCCGGCCGATGCACAGCGGCCGCAGCCCCAGCGGATCGCGCACGCCGTAGATCGCGTCGCGCGTCAGGATCACCAACGAGTAGGCCCCCTCGGCCTCGGCCATGAAGCCGGCCAGGCGGCCCTCCCAGTCGGGCTGGCCCAGCGGCGCGCCCGGCAGCGGCGCGGCCAGCATCTGGGTGATCACCTCGCTGTCGCTGGAGGAACTGAGGCCGACGCCGCGCTCCAGCAGTTTCTGGCGCAGGTGCAGCGCGTTGGTCAGGTTGCCGTTGTGGCCGACGCCCAGCGGGCCGTGCATGGTCTCGATCAGGTAGGGCTGGGCGTTGCGCAGGTGGCTGCCTCCTGTCGTGGAGTAGCGGTTCTGGCCGATGGCCAGATGCCCTTGCAGCGGCCGCAGGTTGGCCTCGTTGAACACCTGATGCACGAGGCCCATGCCCTTGTGGATGAAGGCCATGTGGCCGTCGCAGGTGGCGATGCCCGCGCTCTCCTGGCCGCGGTGCTGCAAGGCATAGAGGGCAAAGAAGGCCAGCCGCGCCACATCCGAGCCGGGCGCGTAGATGCCGAACACACCGCAGGCCTCGCGCGGGCGGTCGAGGTCGTCGTCGAGGAAGTGTTGGTCCATGGGAATTGGTTGTGAACCCGTAACACGTAACCCGTAACTCGTAACCGGAGACATCGTGCGCAAATCCGGGTTACGTGTTACTCGTTACGCATTACGCAGGGCCTGGTCATCATCCATGATCGTCTGCCGCGACGCCTGCTGGGCGGCTTCGACTTTCCCGCGCAGCGCCGGTTCGGCCAGGGCCAGGATCTTGGCGGCCAGCAGCGCGGCGGCCGATGGCTCCAGGGCCACGGCAGGGACGATGCCCGAGGGCATGCGCAGCGACGAGAAGATGTCGGCGCCGCCGAAGCGGTCGGAGTAGGGCGGGCAGGCAATGACCGGGGCCAGCACGCTGCCGTCCACCAGGCCGCTCAGCGCATTGCTGCGGCCGGCCACGGTGATGTAGACCTTGGGCTGGGGGTCGGCCTCGTAGGCCGCCAGCAGATCCAGCACATAGGCCGGCACCTTGTGGGCCGACGCCACCCGGATCTCGCTGGCGATGCCGTACTTGGCCAGCTCGGCCGCGATCTCCTGGCCGTGTTTCAGATCGGACTTGGAACCCATGATGATGGGGACGAGGGACATGGGGAACCTCCTGGGCGGGGGAGACAAGGTGACAAGGTGACAAGGTGACAAGGTGAACGGGGCGCGGTTCCTTGTGGTCTTGTCTACCTGTCTATTTCCAACTGCTTGTTCATGATGTGCATGTGCGGGTAATACTCAAAGCCGCGCGCCTGGTAGAACTGCTGGCCGCGGGTGTTGGCGATGTCAACGTCCAGGGTCAGGGAGTGCAGGCCCTGCCCACGGGCGAAGTCCTCGATGAACTCGATGGCCTGCCGGCCGATGCCCTGGCTGCGGTAGGCCTCGCCCACATACAGCTCGTCGATGACGATGCCGCGGCCGTAGAACTCCAGGCTGAAGCCGTAGGTGGCAGACATATAGCCGATAGCCTGGCCGTCCAGGTTGATCATCCAGACGCGGCCCAGGTCGGGCTGCTGGATCAGCTCCGCTGCGGCCGCGGCCCAGCGGTCCACATCCGGCATCTCGCCCTCGTAGGTGTAGACGCCAGGCATCATCGCCCGCAGTGCGGGGAGGTCGTCCAGGGTCGCCACAACGAACGCCGCTGGATTTGCATCACTCATGGTTATTCCTTTGCAGTGAAGTGTCGCGCGCGCCGTAGAACAATCCGCTGGATTGTTCGGACGCAATCCAGCGGATTGCGTTACGAGCTACTGACCGGCCAGCGCCTGGCGGATGCGTTCGGCGGCCGGCTGGCTGCCCGGCTCGAACGTCAAGCCGGTGAGCCGCTCGTAGGCCGCGATGTAGCGTTGGGCAACCTGGGCGACGAACTCCGGCGGCATGGCCGGCTGCTGGCCGTCGCCGCGGTAGCCCTGGGCCACGAACCACAGGCGCAGGAACTCTTTGTCAAAGCTCTCCGGCTCCTGGCCAGCGTCGCGCGCGGCTTCGTAGCTGTCCAGTACCCAGAAGCGGCTGCTGTCGGGCGTATGCACCTCGTCGATCAGCGCCAGCTTGCCGTCGATCAGGCCGAACTCGTACTTGGTGTCCACCAGGATCAGCCCGGCCTGCCGCGCCACGGCCTGGCCGCGCTTAAAGATAGCCAGCGCGGCCTGCTGTACCTCGTCCCACAAAACCGGCGCCACCAGGCCCCGCTCCACCACCTCGGCCGAGGTCAGCCGCTCATCGTGTGCGCCACCGGTGGCTTTGGTCGTGGGCGTGATCACCGGCTCCGGCAAGGGATCGTTCTTGCGCAGGCCGGGCGGCAGGTCCAGACCGTAGGGCCGCGGCACGCCCTGGGAGTAGAGCGTCCACAGGGCCGTGCTGGTGACGCCGGTGATGTAGCCGCGCACGATCACCTCGACGGGCAAGGCGTCGGCCTCGTGAGCGATGGTCACGTTGGGGTCGGGGACGCTCACCACGTGGTTGGCCACCACGTCGCTGACCTGGTCGAACCACCAGGCGCTGAGCTGGTTGAGCACCTGCCCCTTGAAGGGGATTGCGCCCAACACCCGGTCGAAGGCCGACACCCGGTCGGTGGTGACGAGGATGCGCTGGCCGTCGTGGACGTAGCTGTCGCGCACCTTGCCCTCCAGCCGCGGGCCGAAGCCAGGCAGGTCGACGCGCTGCAGGGCGTGGGGGATAGCGCTGATGATCAGTTCATGCGAGAGCATAAGTGTGTCCTTCCATAGACGATGAGAATGCAGAGCCGGAGATGGTCAGCAAGCTATTCATTCCTGGTTGCCACACTGCAGCGGTACCAGGAGTATGACGTGGCGAACCATATTGTGCCGTCGGGCGCGGCCGCAACTCTCATGATGTATGCGGAGTCGTTCTCCTCGACCAAGGTCGATGCGGCGTAGCGAACCCATCTCATTGTGGAACGACCAGTAGAGACTGGCCTGCCATGGACGAGCGCTTGGCCTTCAAGCAGCCAAACCGACCCGTCGCTGGCTACTTCCACATCGGCCAATCCATGGCGACCGACTGCTCCTCCGGTTGATCCGTACGAATAGATTGCCCATTGGACCAGGTCCCGGAAAAGATTGAGCACCACTGGCCTTCTTTCGGCGTCGATGCCCGACAACCAGACCTCTCCGTCGCGCGTCACGGATGCGTCAGATATCGAGACTAACGGCGTGCTGGGAACGGCGCCGATTTCCCAGAATACCTCCCATTTGATGCGAGGGTCGGTAGCGTCCTTCCAGAACCGGAGAATTCGGCTGCTGTCAATTAGGAATACCTGGTCGTCCACCTGCCGAAACCTGTTTCTATCTCTGTCTCCAAGCTCATCGACGGGCAACACGACATACCATTCGATGGTGCGAGGATCCAGAACCTCAATGCCGGCATTGGTTTCTACAAGCACGTCCTTGCTGGACAATACTGCGATCTCTTGGGCATTGTCGGCATGCATGCCGTTGTCCTTGGTGAAAGTTGTCCAGCTCTTCAGGTCAGAGCGAGTCACCCCACTCATAGTTGTGAGCCAAACGGCCCCATCTGAAGCGAGTGTCATGTCGTAGATGTACTGCTGGCCCAGGAAGTCTTCCCTTCGGGAATGCACCTTTGCCTCGTTGCTATCAGGGACAAGCTCGGCCATCGAACGTTGATCGGGTCCTACTGTTGTCCATGCGACACCGTCGTTGGAAAACGCGACGGGCAGTCGGAAGGAACCGAGATTCGCTGTTGGAAATCGCTGGCAGCTGATCGGATCTGGAGCAGGAGTCGGAGTTGGAGCCGTCAAGGGCGTAAATGTGTAACCGAATGCGAAAACTGCATCCGTTTGAGAGAATTCAGCAGTGGCGCGTTCTTTGGTGGTCAGTGCATAATCCCCCGGGGCCTCGGAGTAGACTTCCAGTCTCACCTTAGGACAGCCAGGGAGCCACAAGTTGATCTTACCTCTGCCGTCCTGCTCACTCAGCCCAATAGCTACTTTGGCAAACCCGTTTTGAACATCGTCCACGTAGAACTTGACGCCCTCCAAGGGGATTTCGTCGGTGTCCCACTCGCCGTTCTGGTTGGCGTCTAGCCATGCTTCGCCAGTTGCAGACCAGACGCAGTCGCCGCGAGGGGTACAGGCCGGCGCCATCAGCACTACCAGCAGTAACACGGTCACGTGGACGGCGGCATGTTTGCAGCGGCAATGTCTGTAGCATGGGAACATAGTGTTACTCCGCAATGCCTCATAGGTTCGCCGCGTAGCGCACGCCGTTGACAAACAACGGCAGCCCACTCAAGCCCTGCTCGCCGCGGTGGACGCGCGGATGTTGCGGCGCAATGACGTGATCTTCCGGGTGCGGCATCAAGCCAAACACCGTCCCGGCCGGGTTGCAGACGCCAGCGATGTCAGCCTGCGACCCGTTGGGATTCCACGGATAGCCCGCGCCGCTGGTAGTAACGGCTTCAGCCGCTTCCGGCCGCCTATAGCGCAGCGCAACCAGCCCCTGCGCCTCCATGGCCGCCAGCGTTGCCTCGTCCCGCGCCACGAACTTGCCCTCGCCGTGGGCCACCGGGCAGTAGATCCGTTCCTCCAATCCCTGGGTGAACACGCATGGACTGCCAGCCTGCGGCTCCAGATACACCCAGCGGCACTCGAAGCGGGCGGAGTCGTTGCGGGTGAGGGTAGCCTGGGGGGAGAATGATGAGCGATGAATGATGAATGATGAGTCCGGATTCCGGGGTTCATCGTTCATCGTTCCTAGTTCATCGTTCAGCCCTGGCAGCAGGCCGGACTTGACCAGGGCCTGGAAGCCGTTGCAGATGCCCAGGACGGGGCGGCCGGCGGCGACGAAGGCCGCCAGGTCGTCGCCCAGGCGGTGGCGCAGGGCCACGGCCCACAGCTTGCCCGCGCCCAGGTCGTCGCCGTAACTAAAGCCGCCGGGCAGCACCAGCATACGGTAATCCAGCAGATTGCGCTCGCCGGCCGCCAACTGGTTGACGTGGACGATCTCCGGCGCGCCGCCGGCCAGCTCGCAGGCCCAGGCCGCCTCGCGATCGCGGTTGGTGCCGGTGGCGTGGAGGATGAGGATGGGTGGGTTCATGTCGGTGAACGGTGATCGGTGAACGGTGATCGGTGTCGGGTAATGCGTGACGAGTGATGCGTAAGGTGTGGCGCAGACCGATGCCTTTGCTAATGGCAGAGCGGTTGGCGATTCCGGGTTACGCATTACGCATTACGTGTTACCCAAATTTTGCGCAAAAATCGAGGGAGACCAAAGCGTGGTCTCG
>CAZVGR010000093.1:3430-20940 GCA_964626845.1 uncultured Anaerolinea sp. | reverse complement strand
ACACTTCAGTGTGGAGTGCCGTCATACCCACGAACGCTGCGGCGGTGTTGTGGGTCGGGCCAGCACCCCACCTTGGAAAGGTGGGGCTTCGCCGGGCAAGCTCCACACTTCAGTGTGGAGTGCCGTCATACCCACGAACGCTGCGGCGGTGTTGTGGGTCGGGCCAGCACCCCACCTTGGAAAGGTGGGGCTTCGCCGGGCAAGCTCCACACTTCAGTGTGGAGTGCCGTCATACCCACGAACGCTGCGGCGGTGTTGTGCCGTCATGACGTAGGAATCACGTCCGGCGGATGGTCGGCGTACAACTCGTTGGCCGCCAGTTCGTCCGGCTTGTAGCCAGGCAGGCGCAGCGACGGGAAGATCGACAGCAGCGCCAGCGCAGCCAGGATCAGGAAGGTGGCCTTCAACGCGCTCAGGCGCGCGGCTGCGTTGATCTGCACGGCCTCGTCCACCTCGGCCGGCGTGGCTGACGTCTGGCCGAGCACCGCCTTGAGCTGGTCGTTGCTGACGAAGTCGATCTGGTCGAAGTTGATCTCATAGCGCAGCACCTCCGGCAGGTTCGACTGGCTGAAGGCCGAGACGATGAACAGGCTGAGCAGGCCGACCGCCACCACGCCGGCAAAGGCCGCGCCCAGGGCCGACGAGACGTTGTTGACCACGCCGCGCAGCGCGCCCACGTCGCCGGCCAGCTCCTTGGGTGAGGACGAGACCAGCACATTGAACAGCAGCGTCAGCATCGTACCCTCGCCCAGGCCGACGATGATCAACCCGACGATCACGGCCGGGGTTGTCCATTCATTACCGACGGTGAAGGCCAGCAGAGTCGAGCCGACCGCCACCAGACTGAAGGAAATCACGCCCAGGCGGCGCGGGGCGAGGCGGTCATACAACCGCACCGACAGGATGGCCGCGCCAGCCACCGCCAGCGCGTAGGGAACGATCGCGACCGAGGTAAAGAGAGGCGTCTGGCCCTGAACGATCTGGATGTAGAGGGGGATGATGAAGGCCACCACCGAGCCGATGCCGCCAGCCACCAAAAAGGCCCCGACCGCAGCGCGCTGCTCGGTGGAGTTGATCACCTCCAGCGCCAGCAGCGGCGTCTTGTTGTCGGCCACACGCCGCTCCGACCAGACGAAAAAGGCCTGGCCGAACACGATGCCCAGCGCGATCAGAAACGGCGCGGGCGACAGCCCCAACAGCGAGATCGGCGCGGCCTCCTTGGCTGCGACCAGCCCCCACGTGTTGATGTTGTTGAAGCCGAAGAGGATGCAGGCGATGGCCAGCGCCGACAACACCACGCCCACGAAGTCGATGCTGATGCCTTTGCTGCGCGGGATCGGTTGCAGGCGGAAGCTCAGGATGAAGACTACAATCGAAATGGCAAAGATCAGCCAGAACGATACGCGCCAGCTCAGCGCCGTGGCGATGAAGCCGGCCACCACGAAGGTCAGGCCGCTGGCCACGGCCGGGATGGCAGCCAGGATGCCCAGCGCCTGCTCCTGCTGCCGCGCGCGGTAGTTGGCGGCGATCAGCACCACCAGCGTGGGTACCAGCGCGGCCGCGGCGATGCCGGCGATGGCCTGCGCGGTGTTCATCGTTTCCGCGCTGCTGCTGATGGCCATCAGGGCCATGGAGCCGCCGTGGGCCAGCACGCTGACCTGGAAGACCAACCGCTCGCCGAACATCTTACCGATCTTGGCGCCCAACATGACGAAAGCCGCCACGAACAGCGAGTAGAGCACCAGGGCGGTAGCCACCGAGGTGGCCGGCGCGTTGATCTCCTCGATGATCGGCCCCAACGACACCGGCAGGGCGTTGATGTTGATGCCCATCTGCAACTGGGCGAGGACGATGATAGCCAAAGGCAGCCAGGACGCCTTAACGGCCTTGGCGAGGGCGTTGGATTCCGAGGTCATATGGGGCTATGACTCCTCACTGAGTCTCAAAGATAGGAGAGGGCGACGATGGGCGCTATTCTACACTGGCTTCAGGAAAGTGGCAAACCCGACCGCGGCAGTCCGCGCCGCGCGTTGAGCACGTGGAAAAAGTCCTCGGAGTTGCGCGTCTTCGGGGCCGGCATGTCGGACGGGTGCAGGAGGAACGCGTCGGTCTGCTCGCCGCCCAGGCCGCCGTGGCAGCCGATCAACTCCTCGAAAGCCGCCACTATGTCGTCGGGATAGAGCGCGCCGTTGACGATCAGGTCGCCCGCCGAAGCGACACGTGGATGTGAGGACTAGTGGGTGAAACGCCGGCGGTTGGAGTAGCCCCCGCCGAACCAAGAGCTGAGGTCGATCATCAGGCCGATAGCCAGCCAGATGTAGTCGAAGCCGTTGATGCCCTGGGGGAAGACCAGCACGTAAGCCAGCGTGGTCCAGGGTGCGAAGAGGAAGCCCACCAGCGCCCAGAGGAAGTTCTCAAAGGCCAGATTCCAGCGCGGCTGGTTGACCAGCCACCAGACCAGGATCGTGGCTCGCGGGCCGATCAACAGCAGGGTCGAGAGCACACAGCACATGATGCGACCTCCTCGATGGGGCGGCGCAGTTGCCAACTTTTCCGAAAAGTTGGCAACTGCGCCGCCAGCGCCCTACGGCCGGACGCCGTTGTAGGTTAAGACGAAATTCTCATTGCCGATCCGGCCCGACAGGCGCAGTTGGCTGCCCTCGATCTGGTATTTATCCACCACTTGTAAGCGCGCCAGATAGAAGGTCTCCTGGTCCATCACGGCCGGATCGCAGGTCAGGCCGGTAACGGTCAGTGCGCCGATGGTGATGTCGGAAGCGAAGGTGGTGAAGGAGCCGCTGTAGGTGTTGCAGCCGCCTGAGCCGGTGACCTGGCCCTGCTGGAAGATGGCGGTGATTGGCGCAGCCGGCGGCGAGCCTTGCAACGTCCACCGCGTGCCCTCCAGCGGCAGCGCGGCCGGCGGCGGCGCGCTGACCTGCACCGTCAGCGCGGCCTGGCTGGTCTGGCCGGCCGCGTTGCTCACCAGCAGCGCGACGTTGAAGACGCCGGCCTGGGCGAAGACGTGGCTGACCGTCGGGCCGCTGGCTGTGCCGCCGTCGCCGAAGTTCCACTGGTAGCTGCTCAGGCCGCCCACCGGGGTCGAGCTGCTGCCGTCGAAGGTGACGGCTACGCCGGCCACGGCCTGCGACGGGCCGCTGATGATGGCCTGCGGCGGGACGATAGGGGTGGGGGTGGCTGTGGGCGCGGCGATGGCCACCTGCTGCACGGCCACGCCGGCCAGGCCCGCGTCGTCAGTGACCACCAGGGTCACGTCGAAGTTGCCCACGCTGCTGTAGACCTTGTCGACCTGCACCCCTTCTGCGCCGCTGCCGTCGCCAAAGCGCCACTCGTAGCGCACGATGCGCCGGCCGGGCGCGGCCGCGGAGCTGGCCCCGCTGAAGGTCAGCGGCTGGCCGATGACGCCCTGGCTGGGGCCGCTGATCAGGGCCGTGGGCGGCTGGGCCGGCGTGAGCTGCCAGTTGACGGCGATCTGGCCGTTGCCGCTCAGCTTGAAGTACTCCACCACCAGGCTGTGGTCGCCGCGGCTCAGCAGGCCGCTGTCAGCCTCCAGCGTGCGCAGCCCGCCGTCAGCCTCCAGCGTGCGCAGCCCGCCGCTCTGCCAGTTGTCGATCAGCGGCCGGCCGTCCAGCCACAGCCGCGCTCCGCCCTCGACCAGGACGGTGAAGCGGTAGTTGCCTTCCTCGAAAAAGGACTGGCGCGACCAACGCACCGAGAAGTTGTTGGCAGGCAGGCCGGGCGCAGGCGGTCCGCTGCCCCAGTTGAAGTTGATGTTGGCGTCGTCCTGCACCAGCTCTGGCGGGCCTTGCAGGTTGGGGTTGGCGAAGTACTCCCCCTTCCAGCCGCGGAAGGTGGTCAGCGGCGTGGGGGTTGGCGTCGGCGCGGGCGGCGGCGTCACCACCGTCACGGCCGCGGCGTTTTGGGCCTGGATGCGGTCGGACGGCGCCCAGCCCTGGCCGCCCTGGATGTTGGCGCCCTGGATCTGCCACCAGGCGCCGTCAGCCGTGCGGCCGATGATGGCCGCGCTGCCGCCGGCCGGCAGGATGCCGATCACCTCGAAGGTCTCGTCGGGGCCGCTGCGCACCGAGACGTTGCTCAGCGCGATGGCCGTGGGCGCGCCAGGGGTCAAGGTCAGCGTGCTGGTCACGGCGGCGGTCAGGGTGGCGTCGGGCGTGGCCGTTGCGCTGCCTGTGCCGCTGGGGCTGGAGAAGAGGCGGCTGAGCAGCAGCAGGATCACCAGCAGCACCGCGCCCAGCACGATCACGGCCGCCACCAGGCCCATGCGCAGCCCGGACGCTGGCGCTTCTTCAGGCGGCGGGACCGGGCCGGGCTGGCCAGCGCTGGGGGGGCGGTTGGGTGGAACGCTGGCGGGACGCGGCGTCTGGCCTGGCGGCGGCGCGGCTGCCGGCGGCTGCGGCGCGATCTGGTAGCCCAGCGCGGCCAGCGCAGCCTGGTCTTCCGCGTCCAGCGCCAGCAGGGGGATGCCCAGGCTCTCGGTGGCTGCTTGCAGCGCGGGCCGGGCCACGAACTCCAGCGGCGTTTCGGCCGCCTGCTCGACGCGCAACACGTCGCGCTGGCTCAGTTTATAGATAGCCAGGGACGGGCTGCCGCCGGCAGCCGTCCCGGAGGGATAGGTGATTAACGTGCTTTGGGGGCGGCGGATGACACGGCCTTCTTGGGACAAGGGTAATTCCTCCTGAGCGCGTCTGGATCGATCGGACGCAAACTGTCCGCTCATACCATAACACCCTCTCTCTTGGCGGTACGATAAAACTGAAACCGGCCGCGTTCATAGTCCGGCAGAAACACGGGCTTGGCAGAGATGAGGTGATCGGACTCCAGTTGGATGGGGTAGAGCAAGTCGATAATCTGGCGCGTTTCTTCGAAGTAGTTGAAGGGTTGCGCAAGCAGGATGAGCAGGTCAATGTCGCTCTCAGCGCCAGCCTGCTGGCGCGCCGCCGAGCCATAGAGAACGACTCCCTTCAACCGAGGACCATAGTAGCTCTGGAGAGCTGTTTTGCACTTACGCAGGATCTGGTCGATTGCCATGTTGAAGCCTCGTACAAGCGGTAACGGTTACGACTGCCTGAGGCCATTATAGCCTCAGTTATCATCCCCGTCAACAGAATGGTTGCTCATTAGCTCATTGGCCTCGGTCATACCCGGTCGCCCGTTCCAGGTTCAGCGCCAGCAGCCGCTCCAGGATTGCCTCGTCGTTCAGATCGGCCGGCCAGCCGTAGGCTGCGAAGACGGCTGTGTCCAGCGTCTTGTGCGCGTGGTCCAGCCAGGCGGGCCGTGCGTTGTAGAGGTTGGTCAGCGTGCGCTTCTTCAGCTCGGCCTATTCGGGGTAGCTTGCGATGCCAATTATCAATACAGGGATATCAATGTCGGCAGTTCCTCGATGCTGCAGATCCCACACAAACTGCTCGAAATAAGATACACCGCTGGACATGTTGCTCGCCAATTCTTTGACTGGCACAATCTCCACCCCCACGTTGATAAACCCAAGATTGTGGAAGATTGTCATTTTGGCGGCGACGTTGTAAACCATGAACGAGTACTTACCGAACTGGACTTCGATCCCGATGCCGTCTTTTACGAAATCCATCTCCCTATGTGCGGTGGGGATCTTTTTCGAAGGCTTGTACTCATCAACATAATACTCGGTCGGGTAGTCACAGTTGACTCGAACCCGTTGCCAGCCATTGGGTTCCAACGCCTCTCGCAGAGCCCGGTTGAGCTCTCTTGGCGAATACAGCATTCGATACCCACGCCGGCTTTCCCGGCTCTTCTTTATGATGAGTTTCTCAGCATCGACCGATCTGATCGCACTGTAGATCTCGCTGAGCTCACTGGAACGCTCTTCCTCCATGACTCTCTGGCCATCGTTGAACGAAAAAAGCGCGACTATTCTCATGTGATTACTCCGTCATCCACTCAACAGGAATTTGCGACACTTTCTCGCGTCCTGTGGGCTGAAAAACCGGGGTGCCTATCTTCCGCATTGGCAAGTCACCAGATCGAAGTCGTATGATCCTCTCCCGAGCAATCTCCAAATACCGCTGCTCTTTCTCTGCTCCCATCGCCTTACGCTTGTTCTTCAAAGCAGCGATCAAGGATGACCCAACTCCAGCGAAGGGATCAAAGACTAGATCATTTTCTTCCGTGAAGGCCAAGACACACCGTTCTGCTACCTCCACAGGGAACTGGGCTGGATGGATCGTCTTCTCAGGGTGGTTAGACTTGCAGTTGGGCACATCCCACATTCCTTCTTCCCATTCCTGTAACATCACCTTCCAGATGTCAGTTGGATTGACACCCTTTGGATTGCCTGATGGCTTTCCCTTATTCGGTCCCTTAAAGTGTGTCTTCCCAGGATACTTTGCCGGAATACGTACAGCATCAAGAAAGAACGAGTAGGTACTGCTCTTGGTGAACCACAGGAGCACTTCATATCTACCTGAGAACCGCCTAGTGGCATGCAAACCATGCCCAAAGTGCCAGACGATCCTGTTGCGCAGCTGCATTCCGAGGTCTTTGAAGATGCGATAATAATAGACGTCGAGGGGAAATATCTCTCCGTCGTCAACGTAGTTCCCGACTTGCCAACAGATACTTCCGTCGGGCGAAAGAACTCGATGTAATTGCTCGATAATCGCCGCCTGCTGGTCAAGATAATGGTCGATGCTAGTTCTGACCTCGTATTCTTTGCCGATGTTGTAAGGCGGTGACGTAACAACAAGCTTCACCGTCTCGTCTGGAACAGTTTTCAGCAGATCGTTTACGTCCCCTGAATAGAGGATCAGTTGAGCGCTTGGGTCAAATGCGTTTGTGGCGGATACCACACCATCGAAGAACGACATCTGGATATCAATCATCGTCACTCCACGGGGCAAAAATAGTTGCAGATGCTTTGCATTATGCAATAGGTGACCTAGAGAAGAATTGGACAGCCCTTACGTTTCTCTTCCCACCCATGTCCAATGTGCCCGTCCCTTGGCCACCACTGCGGCCGCCTCTTCCGGCGAGAGAGGCGGTCCTTCTCGGTCGAATATCTCCTCAAATACGGCGTAGGTGTCCAGCGCTGACGCCGGCGCCATCATACGGCCGCCGACTCGCTCGCCGGGCAGATAGCCTTGCTTGATCCAGTTGAGAATGGTCTGCCAGCTGGCGCCAATGCGCTGGGCGACTTCGTCGGGAGTGAAGTAGGACTGCGCTGGCTCGACTGCGCGCACCAGGGTGTCGATGATCGGTGCATCGTCGGCGCGCCCCTCGCGGCGCAGGCTCTGCGCCAACTCGCGGCTCTTGCTCAGAACGTCGGGTGAAAGTGCTGTCATGATCGGCTGCCTCCGGGCCAGATTGTAGCACAGCGCCCGGCAAAGCTGCAAAGGGGCAAAAAAGCCCGGCGGCGACTGATCCGCTCAGATCGGCCGCGCGCCGGGCTCAGTTCGCCAGGACTACGCGCTAACAGCCTGCGCCGAAGGCCGCCGCCACCAGCATGACGTCCACGATGTCCACGTCGCCGTCGCCGTCGCGGTCGTAGCGGTTGTTCCAGTCGGGCGAGGCCGCGGTCTTGCCCCACTGCGCAGCGATGGCGGCCACGTCCAGCACGTCGATGCTGCCGTTGCCGTCGAAGTCGGGGCAGGTGCGGAACGGCGCGCCGGGCAGCGGCCAGACGTACGCGCCGCGGCTGCGGGTCCACAGCGCCAGCGTCGTCGCGCCCGCGTCGATGGTCATATCCCAGATCATCACGTTGGGCAGGCCGGCCTGGAAGCGGTACCACTCCGGCGTCCCCGCGTGGATGTCGTTGGTGTAGTACAGTCCCCAGTCCGTGCCGGCAAAGACCTGCTGCGGGAAGTTGGGGTTGACCATGATCGCGTTGACCGGCAGATTAGGCAGGTTGCCGCTCTTGTCCAGCCAGGTGAACGCCGCGCAGTTGGCCGTGCAGGTCACCTGGAAGACGTGGCCCGGCGTGGCTGGCGTGTTCTGGTCGAAGCCGCCCACGGCCGCGTAGCCGATCAGCGGGTTGGTTGGGTCCTGGAATACGTCCAGGATGGGCCGGTTGGGCAGCACGGTGTTGCCGCCGGTGACGTTGACCCAGCTCGCGCTGTTGGCCACGCCCTGGCCCAGGTTGAAGCCCATCTGCACGTTGCCGTCGTTGGTGCCGACGATGGCCCGCGTCACGTCGCTCCAGGCGTAGTTGAGCTGGTTGATGAAGGAGCGGTCGGCCAGGGTGTTCTTGGTCAGGTCGCCGCTGTTGACGTACCAGCGCGCCGCGGCCGTGGCGCCGATCGCGCCGTTGACCGACTCGAAGACGCGGTACGATCCCGCGATCATGTTGACGCAGCCAGTGGGCGGGCAGCCGTTCTTCTGGATCTCGTAGGGGAAGATGAAGCTCAGCCGGTCGCCGCTCCACGCGCCGCTGGCCGCGGTCTGCGAACCAAAGGGGCCGGTGGTGCTGACCCATAGATTACCGTTTTGGCGTTCCTGGTACCAGCGCTGGCCCAGCACCGGCTCGATGCGCGCGAACATGCCGTCGCCGCCGTGCCGCACCTGCCACACCGCCTGGGCCGGGCTGCCGGAACTCCAGACGTAGACGGCCGAGCCGTTGTCCTGCATGCCGCCGTTGATGCCCGGCTGGGCCGACGTGGCGAAGTTGGCGGTGATGTCGCCAGAGTAGAACTCCAGCGTCGACAACGAGTTGTTGAGCTGGGTGAAGGTCGGCGTGACGGCGTCGGCGTTGAGGCTGACGTAGGCGCCGCCATCGCCGCCGGCCAGCAACACGCTGGAGGAGCCGGGCAGGTAGGCCAGCGCGTGCTGGTCCACGTGGACCGTCGTGCCGCCGGTGTAGCCGCAGGTGCGGTTGACGTAGGTGGTCCCGCCGTTGGTGGAGCGGAAGATGTCCACCGTGCCCAGGTAGGTCAGGTCAGGGTTGTTGGGGTCCACGGCGATCACCTGGTCGTACCAGTTCTGGGTGTAGTCGCCCGCGCAGCCGGTCAGCCCGGTGCGGTTAGAGCGCTGCTGCCAGGTCAGGCCGCCGTCTGTCGTGCGCCAGACGCCCAGCAGGCCGCCGCGCTGGCTGGTGCTGGTGTTGAGGATGGCCTGCACAGCCACGTAGATCACGTCAGGGTTGCTGGCAGAGATGGCCGCGTCCAGGCGGCCCAGGATGTTGCCGCCGCTGTTGACCGGCACGCCGCTGGCTGTGCCGGCCGGCCAGCCGTTGTCGGCCCGGCTCAGCGTCTCCCAGCCGACGGGACAGCCGCTGGCTGGCAGCAGGGCGCGGTAGACGCCGTTGGCGCCGTTTTGCTCCAGGCCGACCTGCACCGTGGTGGCGAAGCCGCGCACGCCGATGAAGGCGTAGATCTGCGTCTCGTCGCCGATGTCGCGCAGGATCAAGCCGGTAGTGTCCTGGCGCTGCGTTGTGAAGTCGTTGGTGAGGCAAGGGCCGGTCCAGGTTTCGCCCGCGTCGTAGGAGAGGAACAGGCCGGTCTTGGTCCCCACCACCACCCGGCTGCTGTCGTTGGGGTCCACCTGCACCTTGCCGATGGCCTGGTACTGGGGGAAGACGCCGCTTGGCTGCGGATAGGCCGCGTTGAAGACATCCGCGCCCAGCACTCGCCAGGTCCCGCCCTGGTCAGTGCTCTTGAGCAGGCCGGCCGAGCCGAAGGAGAAGGAGCCGTAGCGCAGGTCGCCGGTGCCGGCATAGACCGTGTTGTGGTCGTTGGGATCGATGACGATGTCGCCGATGGCGATGGTGCTCAGCAGCGGGTCGTCGGTGGTCACCGTCCATGTGGTGCTGGCTGAGCAGCAATTGGTGCTCTTCCAGACGCCGCCGCCGTTGGAACCCAGGTAGGCCACGTTGGGCGTCACCGGGTCGATGGCAATCACGTTGGTGCGGCCGCTGACCAGGCCGTAGCTGTAGCAGTTAATGCAGCCGTTGCTCTGCAAGGGCTGCGGCCCCAGCGAGGTGACGCGGTTGGGGTCGAGGGCCAGGGGCGACTGGCTGGCCGCGCGGTCGTAGGTGACCTGGCCGGCCGGCACGCCGCGCTGGATCTGCTCGTCCTGGGCTGCGGCCTCCAGGTACCAGGCCGGGTCGAACTGGCCGGTGGGATAGCTGATCCGGTGGAAGAAGTAGTCGCCGAGCGCCAGCAGATGCTCGCTCTCGCCCCCTTCCTCCATGCCCGGCTCAGGCAGATAGCGCTCGCGGCCGGGGTCCAGGTCGGGCACGATGGCGTCCAACGCGCTTGGAGCCTGGGAAGTGGCCGGCGTCGTGCTGGGCGACGGCGCGGGCAGCAGGGCCAGCAGCAGAACCGCTGTCAGCATGGCGCCGCCTAAGAGGAGACGAGGGATGCGAGATGTCATGTGGGTACCCTTGGCAAGCAAACGGCTGCGCCAAAGCTGCCGACTTGTCGGAGAAGTTGGCAACTTCGGCGTGAATTGGCGTGGCGCTCAATTATCCACAGAACGAAGGGGCTGGCAAGTGGTTATCATCGCTCATGTGACGGGCAGCGCCAGCGCAAAGGTGCTGCCGCATCCCTTGCCAGCGCTGCGCGCCTCGATGTGGCCGCCATGAGCTTCGACGATGGCCTTGACGATGGCCAGCCCCAGCCCGCTGCCGCCGGTCTCGCGGCTGCGCGAGCGGTCGGCCCGGTAAAAGCGGTCGAACACCACGGCGAGCTGCTCCGACTCCAGCCCCTCGCCGCTGTCCTGCACAGCCAAATGGAGGACGCCGGCGTCGTGCGCTGCGGTCACGGTGATCTCCCCGCCGGCTGGCGTGTGGCGCAAGGCATTGAACAACAGATTGAAGAGCACCTGGCGCATGCGCACAGGATCGAGCATGGCTGGCGGCAACGGATCCGTTCGGTCCAGCAGGACAATCCCCTTCTCGGCCGCCAGCGGCTCCAGCGCCTGCAAGGTCTCTGTTACCAGTGCATTCAAGTCGGCCGGCTGGCGGTCCAGCGGCAACTGATGGTTTTCCGCCAGCGCCAGATCGCGCAGGTCGTTGACCAGCCGGATCAGATGGCGGGTCTGGCCGTACAGGGTGGCGATCTCTGCCGCGTCCAAGCCGTACACATCGTCCAGCGCAGCGCGCAGGTTGCCCTCCAGCACAGTCAACGGCGTGCGCAACTCGTGCGAAACGTCGGCCATCAGGCTGTTGCGCAGGGTTTCTGCGCGCTGCAGGTCGGCCGCCATCCTGTTGAAGGTCTCAGCCAACTCGATCTGCTCGCGGCTGCCCTGGACTGCGACACGCGCGTCCAGATCGCCCTGGCCGATGCGGCGTGCGGCTCTGGCCATGTCGCTGATGGGCGCGCTGACCACGCGCGCAATCGCCACGCCCCCGACGACCCCCACGACCACGGAAAGAACAGCAAAGTTGCCCAGGCGACGGGCCACCTCGGCGGGTGGGGGCTGGTCGTCGCTGCGCTGCTCCAGCGGCGCACCTCCGGGCAGCGGGCCTTCGTCGTCGGCGTCGGGCAGCAAGACGGCCAGGAACTGCACGAAAAAGACGAACAACAGCACCCCCGTGATCATCAGGCTCAGCCGGACCCATAGCCGGTTCATAGGCGGTCTCCTGCCAACCGATAGCCCACGCCGTAGACCGTTTGGATATAGGCTGGGTTGTCGGGGTCCACTTCGATCTTGCGGCGCAGGTTGCGGATGTGCGTGTCCAAGGCGCGCCCCATGCCTTCGTAGGCATAGCCCATCGCCCGCTCCAGCAGATCGTCGCGGGTGAGGGTGTAGCCCGGATTCTCCAGGAACGCGTGTAGGAGGTTGAACTCCGTGCGCGTCAGCTCTACTGGCCGGCCGTCTACCGTCAAACTGTGCTGATCCAGGTCCAGCCGCAGGCCGCCTGTGACCAGCACATGGGGCGCGGCGCTGGGCAGCCGATCGAGCCTGGTGCGGCGCAGCAGCGCGCCGACGCGCGCCACTAGCTCGCGCGCGTTGAAGGGCTTGGTGACGTAGTCGTCGGCGCCCAGCTCCAGGCCCACGATCTTGTCGGTGTCTTCCACCCGCGCAGTCAGCAGGATGATCGGGGTAGTGGCCAGGGTCGGGTCGGCCCGCACGATACGCGTGATTTCCCAGCCATCCCGCTCGGGCAACATCAAATCAAGCACTACCAGGTCTGGCCGCTCGCGGCGCAGCATGTGCAGGGCTGTCTCGCCGTCGCCGGCGGTCAACACCTGGTAGCCGGCCTGTTCCAGGTAGCCCCGCACTACTTTGACGATCGATTTGTCGTCGTCGACGACCAGGATGCGTTGCGGCATCGACTTACCCTTTCACAACATCAGCATAACCACAGCCCCATGATAGCACAGGATTCTGAAAACAATCTCAAGACGATCTCATGCCTTCCTGCAGAACGTGCTCCCGCCTGATCTCGATACGGCGGCCTACTCGATCTGCGCTCGATACGTCAGCCGTCGGTGCCGGGCACTTGAATCCGTGCAAACCAGTCGCAAGTGCCCGGCACCTGAATAGTAACTTCTGCAGAATTGCTGCAGGCTGTCTTGAGAATTGCTTGAGATTCCTGCGCCATACTAAACATGGTTGCACCAGCAGCCTGTGCGAAGAATTTACCAGCCATATGGCTACCACGAAAGAAGGAATCGAACCCATGTCCACTGTCTCACCCACCCACGCTGCTGCACCGCGCCGGCGCTCGACGCTGCTGCGCGGGCTTGCCATCGCTCTTGTGATCGTCGTCGCCGGCGGCCTTCTGGCTGGCTGCGCGGCGGCGCCCGCTTCGCCCACTGCGCTCCCGGAGCCGGCCGACGCCACCGCGGCCGTTGCGCCGGCCGACGCGCCGACTGCGCTGCCTGAACCAGCCGCCACGACCGCGCCAGCCGAAGCTGCCAGCACGCCGGCTCCCCAGGCCGAGCCAACGCTGAATGTAATGCCGGCCGCGCCGGCCGGCCGCGGCGGCCCTGGCGGCGGCACGACCGCGATCGTCGCCACCCCTACGGTCAAAGATGTGGCCTATGCCTCGCTCTCGCCGACGCAGAAGCTGGACATCTATCTACCCGAAGGCGATGGACCCTTCCCGTTGATCATCAACGTCCACGGCGGCGGCTTCATGATGGGCGACAAGAGCAATCCGGCTGAGGCCGACACCTTCCTGGCCAGCGGCTACGCCGTGGCCAGCGTCGACTATCGCCTCAGCGGCGAGGCCCTGGCCCCGGCGCAAATCCAGGACCTGAAGGCGGCCGTGCGCTGGCTGCGGGCCAACGCCGCAGAATACAAACTCGATCCTGACCGCTTTGCGGCCTTCGGCCAGTCGGCCGGCGGGAATCTGGTGGCGCTGCTGGGTACGTCGTGCGGCGTCGAGGCGCTGGAGGCCGCCGACTTGGGCAACGCCGAGCAATCGAGCTGCGTCCAGGCCGTGGTCGACTGGTTCGGCCCCACCGACTTCTTGCAGATGGACCAACAGTTCGCTGGAACCTCCTGTCCGGTCACTCACGACGCCGCCAACTCGCCCGAGTCGATGCTGCTGGGCGCGCCGATCCAGACCGTGCCCGACCATGCTCAGGCTGTCAATCCCATCACCTACGTCACGCCCGATGATCCGCCGTTCCTGATCCAGCATGGCACGGCCGACTGCAACGTGCCTCCGCAGCAGAGCCAACTGCTCTACGATGCGCTGGAACCGGCCATCGGCGCGGACAACGTGACCTTGACCTTCCTCGAAGGCGCCGGCCACGGCGGCGCTCAGTTCTCCGAGGCCGCCAACATGCAACGGGTGCTCGATTTTCTGAGCCGCCATTTGCAGTAGCAGCCAGCGGGTGCGGCTCCAGCAGATCCTGGGATGCACAGCCTGCTGCAACCGCCACGACCAAGCTCGGCCAGAAGTTCGACTTCTCTAAAGAAGTCGAACTTCTCTTGTTTCCAGTCCATTCGAATGCACCTAAGTCATTTGACAGAATGTCAACTTCGGAGATACTTTGATTTGCTGGCGCATGCGATCTATCGGTTGACCGCATATCGTGATCGCTGCGACCTTATCTTTCAGAAGGAGATCTATCAATCATGGACTTACCCGTTCAACTGCAAAGCGGCGAGGAGGTCATCAAGATCATCCGGCGCCATCCGGCCAGCCTGTGGGGCCGCCTGGCGCTGATCGCCGCAGTGGTCATCATCGCATTCATCATATGGCTCACCGTGTCCAGCGGCACCCTGGTCAACATTGTCTTCGCTTTGGTGATTGTCGGCGGCCTGCTGATCGGCTTCATGGTCTGGTATCGCTTCCGCAACGACTATTGGGTGATCACCAGCCAGCGCCTGATCGACATCACCCGCACCACGCCCTTCAGCCAGCAGATCACCACCGCCTCGCTGGGCAACGTGCAGGACATCAACATCCGCGTCAAGGGCATCTTCAACACGATGCTCAACTTTGGCGACGTGATCTGCCAGACAGCCTCCTCCGGCAGCCGCACCTTCACCCTGATCGGCGTGGCCAACCCGGAGAAGGTGCTGGATGCCATCGACGCGGCGCGCAGCAAGGCGAAAGCAGGCGGTTGACGCCACAGCCACGCGTGTGATGTTCGATCTGTCGTTTCCCCTGCTGCGCACCAAGCTGCTCAGGCCCCAACTGGCGCCTGCGCTGGTGCCTCGCCAGCGCCTGCTCCATAAGCTGCTGGACAGGCCAGACGCGACGCTTTACCTGCTGGTGGCGTCGGCCGGCTCCGGCAAGACGACCTTGATCAACCAGTTCCTGGAGCAGCGCGCCTGGCCGGCCGCCTGGCTGTCGCTGGATGAGAGCGACGACGACCTGGTCGTCTTCCTGAGCTATGTAACGGCAGCCGTGGAAGGCGTCTTCCCCGGGGCTTGTGGCCTGACGCAGAAGCTGCTGCGCACGCCGCAGCCGCCGCCGGTCGACTACCTGGCGGCCACGCTGGTCAACGAGCTGAGCGACATCCCGCAGCCCTTCGCGCTGGTGCTGGATGACTACCACTGTCTGCGCACGCCCTCGATCCACCAACTCACTGGCCAACTGCTGCGCCATGCGCCGGCAGCGCTGCACCTGATCATCAGCTCGCGCTACGATCCGCCCCTGCCGCTGAGCCGCCTCGCGTCCCAGGGCAAGCTCGTCGAGATCCGCGCTGCCGACCTGCGCTTTCGACCGTCTGAGGCGCAGGCGTTGCTGGAACAGGCCGCCGGCGCTCCTGTGCCTCCAGAGCGCGTCGCTGCGCTAGTCGAGGAGATGGAAGGTTGGGCTGTGGGCCTTCATTCCGTCGCTCTTGCATGGCGCGTGGCCGACGCCGGCGCGAGTGCGGTGGACGCTCGTAAGACCGGAGACCACTCGCGGTTGGCGGGAATTCTGGGCGACGAGGTGTTTGCCGCACAGCCCGCTGAGGTGCGCGACTTCCTCATGCGCACGTCGGTGTTGAGCCAGTTGACTGCGCCGCTCTGCCAGGCGCTTTACGCAGGCGATACCTCTGAAGCGGTAGTCCCACCTGCCAGCGAGGCCAATCTGCAGCGCCTGGCGCGCGATAGCTTGTTCATCGAAGCGCTGGACGAGGAGCACCAGTGGTATCGCTACCACAACCTGTTTCGTGCGTTCCTGGCGCGCAAGCTGGAGCAGACATTCGACCAGGCCGAGATTGCTGCTTTGCACCGCCGCGCCAGCCTTTGGCACTGGGACCAGGGCAGCGTCGACGAAGCGCTGCGCCACGCCGCGTTGGCGCAGGATGGCGCGCTGGCTGCGGATATCGTCGAAGCGCAACTGCAAGAACTGCTGGTCAGGGAGGACTGGCTGACGCTGGAGCGCTGGCTGGCCCTGGCGCCGGGGGAGACCATCCAGCAGAGGCCCCGGCTGTTGGTGGCGCAAGCCTGGATTCTGTACTTCCACTTCAAGCTGGCCGGTATACCGGCGTTGCTGCGACAGGCCCAAGCCATGCTGGACGACAGGGGCGGCGACGCCGAAGCCGACGTGCTGGTGCGCCGCCACGTTGGGGCATTGTCAACGATGCTGCTCTTCCTCGCTGGCGATTATCTGGGCGCGCTGGCCTCGGCGCAAGTCGCGCTGGCTGACAGCGAGCCCGAGCACCCGCTCAGCCGCAGCTACGCCCTGTTCTTCCAGAGCCTGGCGCTCTATGCCCTGGCCGGCGAGGAACAAGCCGTCGCCCTGTGCGCCCCCATCGTCGATGATCCGCTGGAGACGGCGTCGGTCAGGGCGCGGGCGCTGTTGGGCATGGGCCACATCTACGGCATTGCCTGCCGGCCAACGGAGCAAGAGCGGGCAGCCTGGGCTTTGCTCAAGCTGGCGCAGGACCATGGCCTGGACGTCAGCCGCGCCTGGGCCCACCGCCATCTGGGCCGCGCCTTTTACGAGCGCCACGAGCTGGACAAGGCCGTGCAGCACTTTGCGCTGGGCGTGGAGCTGCGCTATCTGGGCCATTTCGTCTGCACCAGCGACTGCTACGTCGGGCTGGCGCTGGCCTACCTGGCCCAGGGCCGCGTGGAGGAAGCGCAAGCGACAGCGGCCGAGATGCAGGCGTTCTACAGCGAGCGGGGCATGGCCAGCCTGCCGGAAAACGACTCGTTTCAGGCCCGGTTCTTGTTTCTCACGGGCGACACAGATCAGGCCCTGCAGACGCTGGCGCGCAACCAGTCCGCGCCCACACGCTGGTCGATGATGGCCTTCGAAACGGCTACGCTGACGCAGACGATGATTCACATCCTGGCTGGCAGCGATGCGCAGCGCCGCGCGGCCTTCGTCACCCTGGACGACATGCAGCGCCAGGCCGAGGAGAGCCACGCCATCTGGCACCTGATCAGTATCCTGACGCTGCGGGCCATCGCGCTGGAGCGCGCAGGCCAGGCCGAGCAGGCGCTGGCGGCGATGGAGCAGGCTGTCCGGCTGGCCTACCCACGCCGGGTCATGGCCGTCATCGTCGAACTTGGCTTGCCGGCCAGGCGACTGTTGCATCGGCTGGCCGAGCGCGGCGTCGAGCCCGCGTACGTACGCGACCTGATGGCAGCATTTCCATCGCCGCAGGCCACGCAGCTCCCTCCACCGGCGGGCGCAGCGCTGGTGGAGCCGCTCTCGGCGCGCGAGATGGAGGTGCTGGCGCTGCTCAGCCAGCGGCTGGCCAACAAGGAGATCGCCGCCAGGCTGGTCATCTCGCCCCTGACCGTCAAGCGCCACGTGACTAACATCCTGCAGAAGCTGGGCGTCGACTCGCGCTGGGAGGCCGTCGAGCGGGCGCGCGCGATCGGGTTGGCGCCGCCTGTCTGAGGACTCGCTCAACCTCGAATCGTTGGGGTAGGCCCACATCTTGAAAGATGTGGCTGGGCCGAAACGCCGCATGGGGGACGGCCCCACAGCTCAGTGTGGGGACTCACCTAACCTCGAATCGTCGGGATAGGCCCACATCTTGAAAGATGTGGCTGGGCCAAAACATCGCATCGGGGACAGCCCCACAGTTTAGTGTGGGGACTCGCTCAACCTCGAATCGTTGGGGTAGGCCCACATCTTGAAAGATGTGGCT
>CAZVGR010000093.1:0-3186 GCA_964626845.1 uncultured Anaerolinea sp. | reverse complement strand
TGGCTGGGCCGGAACGTCGCATCGGGGACAGCCCCACAGTTCAGTGTGGGGACTCGCTTTTCGCCAATACTCCCCCGTTACAACCTGTCTTTGCTACCTTTGGCCCATGACATAGAGCCTGGCCGCGGCTATAGTGGGGACAATGCCGATCAAAGCCACCAACACGCGAACTATGGCCAGCACGACCATGAAACGACCAGCCTTCGATCAACCGGCAAGCTTCCGCATCACCGTGCAGGGCCATCTGGGCGATGAGTGGGCTGACTACCTGCGCGGCATGACGATCGACAACCTGGTTGACAAGGAAACGCCGGTCGCCGCCATCACCGGGCGCTTGCCTGACCAGGCAGCGCTGCTGGGTGTGTTGAACGCCCTTTATGACAGCCATATCACGGTGCTGGCGGTTGAGAATCTGATCGAGAACTGAACGCAACACTGGTAAGTCGCCACCTGAGGTGGCTTTCATCCCATACCTTTGCAGAGACAACAGAACAAGGAGACACAACTATGGCAAACAAGAACCGCAACCTGATCATCGCCTACTTCCCCAGCGATTATGCTGCGGACACGGCCGCGCAGAGCCTCAAGGCCTGGGACAAGGCGACGGACAGCGTCAAGCTGGGTGGCGTTGGCATCCTGACCTGGCAGGACGGCAAGGTCAAGACCCACAAGGTCGGCGCACGGGCGGCCGGCACCGGCGCCAAGTGGGGCGCCATCCTGGGCGCAACCCTGGGCATCCTGTCCGGCGGCGTCACGCTGATCGGCGGCGCGCTGGTGGGCGCGAGCGCGGGCGCGCTGAGCGGCGCCCTGGTCCACAAGCGTCTGGGCCTGCAAGATGAGGACAAGGCCCGCCTGGAGGAACACCTGAAGGCCGGCGGCGCCGCCGTGGTGGTCATGGCCGACGACTTGGAGGTCGAGCCGACCAAGGCCGAACTGAGCAGCCTGGGTGGAACGGTCGAGAACTATCAGGTGACCGACGAGGCCATGGAGCAGTTGGAGACCGTGCCGGAAGCGCCGGCGGGTGAATAGCGAGTCGACGACACCGGACCCATGCGCATTGCGCATGGGTCCGGTGTCGCCATTCATTAAAGAGACTATCTGATGATCGACACACTCATCAACATCCTGGTTTACCTGGTCGTATCCGCTATCGTCATCTGGATCGTGGGCAAGCTGAACTTCGGGCTCACGGTCAAGAGCTTTGGCAGCGCCATAGCTGCTGCAGGCGTCATCGCCATCGTCGGCGGCCTGGTGGCCTGGCTGCTGGGCCTGGTGGGCATCACCTTCGGCGCAGGGCTGCTGGCGGCCATCGTGGCCCTGATCGTCGCCGCGGTCGTGCTGCTGGTCAGCGACAAGTTCCTGCCCGGCATGGAGGTCCACGGCTTCATGGGCGCCATCGTCGCCGCGGTTGGGATTGGCGTCGTTGGCTGGTTGGTCACCTGGCTGCTGTCGCTGATCGGCATCACCGTCTGAGTCGCGCCCAACGCCCGAACCGAAAACATGCACCAGATGTTCATGCGCCCAGTCTCAGACGGGCGCATGAACTCCATTAGAGATCAACACACTGTGTCTGAAGTAAGTTTGAGAGACCATCATGGCTGAGAGTTCAACACCTTCCTCGACCGCACCGATCAGTAGTCTGCCCCAGTCCTTGTTGCGGCCCACCGCCGAACGCTACGAGATGGGACGCAGCCAACGCCAGGCAATCCCGCGCTCGGCGCACGCGCAATGGAATCCGCCATCTGAGCGCGACGCGTTGGCCCTGTTGGCGGCTTCCAACCAGGGCCGCGTCGAGGGGCTGGTGCCGATCCGCCACGGGCGCATGCTGGTCTCGCCCTTCACCTTCTACCGCGGCGCGCCCGCGGTCATGGCCTACGACCTGGCCCATACCCCGTCCAGCGGCATCGTGGTGCAACTGTGCGGCGACTGCCACATCAGCAACTTCGGCATGTTCGCCTCGCCCGAGCGCGATCTGGTGTTCGACCTGAACGACTTCGACGAGACGCTGCCCGGTCCCTTCGAGTGGGACGTCAAGCGGACCGCGGCATCCATCGTGGTGGCGGCTCGCAACGCCGGCCTGGGAGGCAAGGACGCCAAGGCGGCCGTCCGCAGCGCGCTGCGCTCGTACCGGGAGCGGATACACGCCTTTGCGCCTCTGGGCTATCTGGATACCTGGTACAGCCGCACCGAGGCCAACACGCTGCTGGAGATGGTCGAGCAGAAGCATCGCAAGAAGGCAGCCAGCCAGTTGGCCCGTGTCCAGGCCAAGGACCGGCTGCGAGCCTTCGCCAAGCTAACCGAAATGGTGGACGGCGAGCGGCGCATTGTGCATGATCCGCCCCTGATCCATCGCCTGGGCAAGGAGGAAGAGGCCCTGCGCGCCTGGCTGACCGAGCTCTTCACGACCTACTACGAGTCGCTGGAGCCCAGCCGCCAGCGCCTGCTGGCCCGCTACCGCCTGGTGGACGTGGCCCATAAGGTCGTCGGCGTAGGCAGCGTGGGCACGCGCTGTTTCATCTCCTACTGGGAAGGCAACGACGAGGGCGATCCCCTGTTCTTGCAGATCAAACAGGCCAACGCCTCCTTACTGGAGCCCTACCTGGGGCGCAGCGAGTACGAGCGGCCGGGCCAGCGCGTGGTCACCGGGCAGCGGCTGATGCAGGCGACGAACGACATTTTCCTGGGCTACGCCCACTCGGCCGGGGACGACTATTTCGTGCGCCAGCTCTACGACATGAAGGGCTCGGCCGACCTGGAGCGCATCCCGGCGTTGTACTTGCAACGCTACGCTGCCCTGTGCGGCGCAGTTCTGGCGCGCGCCCATGCCCGCACCGGCGACGCCGCCCAGATCGCCGGCTACCTGGGCAAGTCCGACGCCTTCGACATGGCCCTGGTCGAGTTTGCCTTTCGCTATGCCGTGCAAAACGAGACGGACTACGCGGCTTTCCAGGAGGCTGTCAAGGACGGACGGCTGGAAGCCAGGACGTAAGATGGCACTCCACACTAAACTGTGGAGCTTGTCCGGCCGCCGAAGCCCCACCTTTCCAAGGTGGGGTCCTGAATGGCTCTCAACGCCGCCGAAGCGCTTGTGGGCATGATGGCACTCCACACTGCACTGTGGAGCTTGTCCAGCCGCCAAAGCGTTTGTGGGCATGATGGCACTCCACACTGAACTGTGGAGCTTGT
>CAZVGR010000092.1:11375-21541 GCA_964626845.1 uncultured Anaerolinea sp. | reverse complement strand
ACGTGCCCAAGTGCCCGGCACCAAGAGTAACGCGCGTCCGGTGCCGGGCACTTGGCTCTACCGGTCAACGATCTCTCAACGCGACAGCTACCTCTGCGCACGTGCCCAAGTGCCCGGCACCGGATTACCGCAGCAGATACGGCTTGATCTCCTGCGGCATCTTGGCCCGGCCGTCCAGGTAATCCTGTACGAATTGGCGATACAAGCCAGGTTGAGGAAAGTTGGCCGTCACGAACTCCATATCCACCAGGCTGCCATGCCGCACGCCGATCCACTCGTGATAGTTGGAGTAAGGCCAGTCCTCCAGTCGCGCCACCAGGCCATCCTTCGCCGGGTTGGCGTGGATGTAGCGGCAGAGGTGGAGCAGGTAGCTCTCACGGTCGACGTGGATCGCCTTGAAGCGGCCCTCGAACAGGGTTCCGGTGCGATCATAGCGCTTGTTGAACATTTTAACATAGCTATTGAAGACTCGCTGAGCTACCAGGCCGGCCGCGTCAAGGGCATCCTGACGTAACAAGAAGTGGTAGTGGTTGGGCATCAAGCAGTAGGCAATGACTGCAACCGACAACTCGCCCACATACTTCTTGAGCCGCAGCAGGAGAAACTGGTAGTTGACCTGCTCGCGGAAGATGGGATGGCGGCCGCTGCCGCGATTGTAGATGTGGTAGTATTCGCCTGGGGCGAACTGGACTTGGCGTGGTGGCATGACTAGCCTCGTAAAGGTGCCGGGCACTGGGGTTGAACGGTTGAGCAACTCTCGACGCGACGACTATCTTTCGGCGTATGCCCCAGTGCCCGGCACCGGAGTCACGACGTACTCCGACAGGATCACCTCCACCGGCTGCTCGTCGGCCGCCGCCGCGCCTGGCGGTCCATCCACCAGGCTGGACGGCAGGGTGCTGCGCAGGATGCCCACGGCGCGCAGCGGGTTGGCCTCGCGCTCCAGCGATCGCTTCAGCCGCTGGCTGAGCGGGCTGGGCACGACGCCGGCTTCGAACGCGTCCAGCACGGCCTGCACGTAGCGCTCGTCGTCGTCGGTCAGCGCCGGCGTGCGGCGGATCGCCTTCAGGTAGTTGACGACGAAGCGCACGTTGGACTGCCCGCCGCCCGACCTTGACGCCTGCTCGGTCTCCGGCTCCGTGGCCGCGGCAAAGGCGGCCTTGTTGCGCGCCAGCAGATCGTAGTAGCCGGCCGGAATAGCCAGCCGCGGCGCGCCCGGCTCGCAGCGCAGCAGCTCGGCCGCGTCCAGGAAGGTCAGTTCCACCGGCTCGTCGCCCGCGCAGGTGTAGAACTTCTTCAGCCGGCCGCGGCGGAAGAAGCTGATCAAGCGGTCAGCGGCTGCGTCGTCGGGCGCGGCAAGCGCTGCACGCCCAGAGCGGGCTTTCTTGGGCAGGCGCTTGATGCGCTCAAAGGCCTCGGGCTCTTCATCGCGTATGCGCCGGATCGCCTGCAAGTACTCCAGCTCCGAGCGCGCCTCCTCCTCGCCCAGGTAGCTCTCCTTGCGGTTCAGCGCGTCGTAGAGGCGGTCGCCAAACAGCTCGTGCTGGCTGACCACCTCCTCCTCGGTCAGGTAGCGCGCATCCTCGCCCAGGATGTCGTGGAAGGCCTGGATCTTGGCCTTGATGTTGCCCTCCAGCCCCAGGTGCTCGTCCGACTGGGCCGTGGGGAAGAAGTTGTAGATGAACACCTGGTCGAATGCCGTGCCCACCCGGTTGACGCGGCCCACCCGCTGCAGGACGCGCGTCGGGTTCCACGGCAAGTCGTAGTTGACCACCACGTTGGCGCGGTGCAGGTTGACCCCCTCGGCCAGGGTGTCGGTGGTGACCAGGATGCTCAGGTTGTTGCGCTGCGCCGCGGCCTGCGGGTCGTAGTTCTGCCGGATCAGCTCGCGCGCGGCCGGCCCGCTGATGGCCGCGCCGCCGCAGGTCGCCCCCTGGCTCCAGTAGAACAAGACCTTGCCGGGGAAGGCCGCGTCGAGCTGCTCGTAGAGGTAGCTGCCCGTCTCGCTGGACTCGGTGAAGACGATGATGCGCTGGCCTTTGAGCACCGGATCGCTGCGCAGCTCGCGGATGAACTGCTCCAGCTTGGGATCAGCCTGGATGCCCTGCCACAGCCCCTCGATCTCCTGCAACAGCGCCAGATCGCGCCGCAGGTTCTCCAAGAACTCCGGGCTGAAGGCTGAGGCCGGGTAGCGGCGCACGTCGCCCTCCTCGACCCGGCGCAGCAGCTCAGCCTCGTCGTCCCGCTCCAGCAGCTCGTAGATGTCCACCGCTTTGCTGATGTAGACCGCGCCGTCCTCCAGCATGGCGATGAAGCGCTGGTAGGATTGGATGAAGCGGGCCAGGGTACGGCGGAAGGCGAAGAAGCTGCTCTCCAATCGTTTGACCAGCAGCCCCTTCATGAACGCGCCCACGTTGCGCTGCGACTGCTCCTCCAACTGTGAGACGCCGGCTTGTAAATAGAGCAGCGGCGTGTAGCGGGCATAGCTGAAGCCGCGCAGCCGCTGGATGGTCGCGTCGAAGGCCGCCTGCGTGGCGCCGTCAAAGCGGTAGACGATGCGCCGCGGGTCGGCCAACTCCGGGAAGGCCAGCCCCTGCCGGCCCAGGTCTTCCTGGAAAAAGCGCGTGATTTCGCTGCGGGTGCGCCGCACCATGACGTGCTTCAGCACCTTCTCCCGCACCTCGCCGGCCACCTGCTGGACCGCGGCCAGGTGCTCTGGCGAGCCCTTGTCGAAACTCTCCAGCCAACGCATGCGGCTGTCGAAGAAGCTCTCCAGGTCGCGGACACCGGGGATGGTGCTGCGCCGCGGCGCCTGGAACAGCTTGAGCTGGGTGAACACATCGCCGATGGTGTTGTTCAGCGGCGTGGCCGAGACCAGCACCACCTTGCGCCCCCAGCAGATGCGGTGCAGCTTCTCGTAGCCCTGGGTACCTTCGTTGCGAAAGCGGTGCGCCTCGTCCACGAAGACGGTGTCGTAGCGTGTATAGTCCGACTGGAGGATGCGGTCCAGCTTGCCCATGGACTCGACGCGGGCGACCACGCCGAACTCGCGCAGCGTCTCCTGCCAGTAGTCCTGGAGCACCGGCGGGCAGATCACCAGCTTGCGGCCGGGCAGTTGCTGGGCCAGCAGCGCCGCGATGAAGGTCTTGCCCAGGCCCACCACGTCGGCCAGGAAGACGCCGCCGTAGGCCTCCAGGATCTTGCGCGCCGCGGTCACGGCCTGCTTCTGGTAGGCCAGCTCCAGAAAGCCCTCCGGCAGCCAGACATCGATCTCCTGGTCGGCGTTGATATCTTCCTTGAAGTACTCGTAGAGGAACTTGAGGTAGAGGTCGTAGGGTGGAATCTGGTCGTTGAGCCAGGTGCGCCGCCGGATGGCGTCCACGTAGGCGTCTGAGATGTCCACCGCCTCGGCCCACAGCGCCTCGAACTTAGCCAGGGCAAAGCGCACGTCGGCCGCGCCCTTCAGCTCGACGTTGAACTCGTAGTTGCCCAGCAGGCCGGAGTAGCTGAAGTTGCTGGAGCCGGTGATCACCCGCCCGAAGTCGCGGTCGTGGCTGTGGAAGCGGCTGATGTAGACCTTGGCGTGGATCTGATGGCTGGGATGAGCCTTGAGTTTGAGCTTGCCGCTGCGCAGCCACTGCACGAAGGTGCGCACCCCGCGCTCGACATCGACCGTGTCGGCCGAGCGCTCCATTTCATCCACCAGCTCGTCGGCGAAAAGGTCCTTGGTCTGCCGAGAGGATTGGAAGGCCAGCTCGAGCTGCTGGCCGCTAGCTTCCACGATTTCGACCGTCTGCCGGTCCACCCCCAAGCCGACCAGGATACGGATCTCCTCGATCTCCTCCAGCGCATCGATCAGCAGATGGAAGCCGCTGGTGCGGAAGTAGCCTACCAGCACATCGAAGAACTGCACGTCGCGCAGCGTCGCGGTGAAGCGGTCCAGCAACGCTGCGTCCGGCTCGTTGGTGAAGAAGGTCAAATCGGTGGTCATGGCGCCGCCACACCTGCAAAAGCTACACTGCTCATGGTCTCGCTCCCGGTGGGGATGCCCTCTCCGGCTGGTCACTGGCGATGGTTTAGCCCCAGGAACCGCCCCACTGCTTGCGCCAACGCATCAGGCGCGGTGTTCTCGTCGCGCCAGAAGAGCTGGATGCCGCACGCCTGGCACTCCTCGACGATGATGCGATGGATGAACTCGTCCTTGGCCAGAAACGCGTCCCAGGTCTGCTGTGGATCGGGCAGGCGCTGGATCATCTCCTTCATCTCCCGCCGCGCTTCGTCCTCCTCCCAGATTCTGGCGCTCAACAGCGGAGGCAGCGCCAGGCCCGCAATCTGGCTGACGGGCAGCACCTGCGCCAGCAGAGCGGGGTTGGTGATGCCGCCGTCGATCAGCAGCGGTCTGCCGGGGTCGCTGGCCGCCAGGTCGTCGGCCAGCAGGTCGAGGTACTCGGCGTGGGTGGCCCGGTTCAGGTGGTACCAGTCATCCAGGCTCAATGCCAGCGCCCAGGCCAGCGGGTCGCCGGCCCTGAACCAGGCCAGGCTGGCCGGGTGGCGCTCTGGGACATAGCGTCCCTGGTAGCCGCCGAAGATCTGCGCGTCCATGTCGTAGACCGGGACGCCATAGGCGGCCGACAGGTTGCGGCACAGCGTCGACTTGCCGGAGCACGACCCGCCGACGATCCAGTAGAGGCGACGGCCCGCCAGGACGCCGCGCGCCTTGGCCAGAAAGGCCTCGTTGACGATGAACTGCATCGGGTTTTCCGTAGTTGCAGAGTTGCCAACTTTTCGGAAAAGTTGGCAACTCTGCGCTCTCAGGCCGGGACCAACTCCCTGAACTTGGTCTCCGACTGCGCGGCGATGTCGGCGTGGATCGACTGGCCGTGGCTGTCCATGGTGACCACGGCTGGGAAGCCCTCGACGCGGATCTGCCAGAAGGCCTCGGGCACGCCAAACTCCTTCAGCTTGTGGACGTCCTCGACCTCGACGACCCGCTCGGCAATCAGTGTGCCGGCGCCGCCCACAGCGTGCAGGTAGACGGCCGCGAACTTCTGGCAGGCGGCCAGCGTCCTCGGCCCCATGCCGCCCTTGCCGATCACTGCCTTCAAATTGAAGTGCTCGATCACCAGGTCCTGGTAGACCTCCTCGCGGATGCTGGTGGTGGGGCCGGCCGCCACGAAGGTCCAGCGGCCGCTTTCAGCGTCTTTCGCTACCACCGGGCCGCAGTGGTAGATCACGCCGCCGTCCAGCTTGTCCTGCAACAGCTCGTACAACGCCTGCTCTGACTCCGGTGGATTGCCGCCGGTCTTGACGAACTGCTCGACCATGTACTTGTGGGCCGCGTCGCGCGCGGTGAAGACGACGCCGCTGATCTCCACCTGGTCGCCCACGTGCAGCGCGCGAATGGCCTCGTCCGGGATGGGCACGGTTAGTTTATGGATCATGAGTACGTCACCTCCTCGCCGTCCCCACGGGCGGTCATGCTGCGCCGCCGGTTAGCCCAGCACATGTAGCTGACCGACACGAAGAAGCTGGCCGGCAGGCGGTGCATGGTGTCCATCTGCACATCCAGCACGGTGGTCTCCCCGCCGAAGCCCATGGGGCCGATGCCCAGCTCGTTGGCCTGGGCCTTGATGGTTTCCTCCAGCGCGGCCAGCTCCGGTTCGGGGTTGCGGTCGCCCAGCGGACGGAAGAGCTGGTGCTTGCTGAAGGCATAAGACGCGCCGCGGTCGCCGCCGACGGCGATGCCCAGCACGCCCGGCGCGCAGCCCTGGCCCTGGGCCTTGGTCACCGCATCCAGCGCCACCCGGCGCACGCCTTCCAGGTCGCGGCCGGCCTTGAGCTGGGCGTTGGGCAGGGAGTATTGCGCGCCCACGTTCTCACAGCCGCCGCCCTTGAGCATCAGGTCCACCTTGACCGCATCCTCGTCCCATTCGTGGAAGTGGATGGTGGGGAACTCGACGCCGCTGTTGTCGCCGCTGTTTTCGCCGCTGATCGCGTCCACCGCGTTGGGCCGCAGATACGATTTTTCCGTGGCGATGGTGACGGCCTGTTTGATCTGGGCCGCCAGCTTGCGGGTGGACCAGCCCACCGGGTAATGCACCTCGAAGATCGGCGTGCCGGTGTCCTGGCAGATCGGTCGCGACTTGGCGCGCGACATCTCGGTGTTGATCAGCATCGTGTCCAGCGCGCCCTGCGCGGCCGAGCCAGCCGACTCGCGCTCGCGCGCCTCGCGCAGCGCCTGTTCCATGTCCGCCGGCAGGTCGGTCGAGGTGCGGCGGATCAACTCAACGAAGGCTTCAGTCAAGTCTTGCATACGTTATCTCCTTAGAGAAGGGAACTGAGGGGAGCTAGAGGAACTCAGGGGAACTGGGGGAGCCAGGGGAACTGGGGGAGCTTGTGAGCGCCCAAGACCCTCCGAGTTCCTCCAAGTTCCTCCAAGTTCCGCTACACCGTCCGCTCAAACCCATCCAGCGTGTTCTTCAACAGCATGGCGATGGTCATCGGCCCGACGCCGCCGGGGACGGGGGTGATGGCGCCAGCGACTTCCTTGACCTCGTCGAAGGCCACGTCACCCACCAGGCGATAGCCGCTCTTGCGGGTGGCGTCGTCGACGCGGTTGACGCCCACGTCGATCACCACCGCGCCTGGCTTGACCCAGTCGGCCTTGACCATCTCGGCCCGGCCCACGGCCGCCACCAGCACATCGGCCGCGCGACAGATGCCGGGCAGGTCCTTGCTGCGCGAGTGGCAGGTGGTGACGGTGGCGTTGGCGTGCAGGAGCAAGGCCGCGACCGGCATGCCGACGATGTTGCTGCGGCCCAGCACCACGGCGTTGGCCCCTTCCAGCTTAACGCCGGTGCGGTGCAGCAGCTCCAGGCAGCCCTTGGGCGTGCAGGGGATGAACAGCGGCTGGCGGCCCTTCATCACCAGCCGGCCGATGTTGACCGGGTGGAAGCCGTCCACATCCTTCTCCAGGCTGATCGCGCCCAGGATCGCCTCTTCGTCCAGGTGCTTGGGCAGCGGGAGCTGCACCAGGATGCCGTTGACAGCCGGGTTGGCGTTCAGCTCACGCACCAGCCCTTCCACTTCCTCCTGCGAGGCGGTAGCCGGGAGCTTGTAGCTGAAGCTCTCCATCCCTACCTCGACGCTGTTCTTGCCCTTCATGCGGACGTAAGCCTGGGACGCAGGGTCTTCGCCCACTAGCACGGTAGCCAGCCCCGGCCGGCGGCCGGTGGCGGCGAACAACTCATCCACGCGCGTCTTGATCTCGGCGCGGATGTCAGCAGCGATGGCAGTGCCATCGATCAGTGTTGCGGTCATGCGAATCTCCAATGACTGGTGTGTGTAGGATGGAAAGTTCGTAACACGTAACGAGTAATGCGTAATGCGTAACTCGGAAGTCTGCTTGCATGAGGAGACTCCGGGTTACGCATTACTCGTTACTCGTTACGCATTACATGCGCGTGCGCGCCGGCTGATGCCAGCGCAGCAGATACTCATAAGCTGACAGCACGGCCTTGGCGCCGTCGCCCACAGCGATCAGCACCTGCTCGGCGTAGCTGTTGGTCACGTCGCCGGCCGCATAGACGCCGGGCCGGCTGGTCTCGCCGCGGCAGTTGACCACCACGCGGCCTTGCTCGTCCAGCTCTGCCAGGCCCTTGATCAGGTCAGAGTTGGGGATGAGGCCCAGCTCGACGAACAGGCCCTTGACGGGGATTTCCTGCTGCCGGCCGTCGGCTGTGCGCACGGTCATCTGCTCCAGGTAGGGCGAGCCTTCCACGCTGGTGATGGCGTAGCCCTCCAGCAGCACCACGTTGTCAAAGCTGCGCAACTTTTCCAGCCAGGGCGAGTGCAGCGGCAGCGGTTCGCTGGCCACCAGATAGACTCGGTTGGCCAGCGTGGCCAGCTCGGTGACCGAACGAAAGGCCAGCGCATCGCTGCCCACCACGGCTGTGTCCTTGCCCCAGAACAGCGGCGCATAGCTGATGGCCGAGTAGCTGATGCCCAGCCCCAGCAGCCGGCGCTCGTCGGGCAGGTTGAGCATGCGCGGCTGCGCGCCGGTGGCCAGGATCAGCGCGCGGGCCACGAAGGAGGTGCCGCTCTCGGTGGTCACCTGGAACACCTCGCGGCCGTCGCTGCTCTGCAAGGCCTCCACCGCCACGACCTGGTCCATCAGGCGGGCGAAGTCCAGGTACTCCACCTGGCTCTGGAACTTGCGCACCACCTCCTCGCCGTTGATGGTCTCGTAGCCCTCCAGGCCGCGGATATGCATGCGGTAGTTGGCCTTGCCGCCCAGGTCCTCGGTGATCAGCAGCGTTTCCAGCCGCTTGTGAATGGCGTAGACCGTGGCCGTCAGCCCAGCCGGCCCGCCGCCGATGATGATCAGGTCATACATGATGTGCTCCTTCGGATGACAGGGTGACAAGGTGACCGGGTGAAGGGGTGACAAGGTGACAACATGTGGCTCTGGTCACCTTGTCACCCTGTCACCTTGTCACCCTGTCATCTCTTCTACGCCTCAGGCGCCTCCGGGATAAACCCACGCTTCATCATCCACTGCGTCAGGTCGCGCGAGCGGCCGATCATCTCGCAGGCTTTGCGGTAGAGTTCGTCGGCGTCGAAGGTGAGCCGGGCCAGGCCCTGCTGCTGCGCCATCATGCCCACGGCCACGGCCTCGCGCGGGAAGACCTCCCATTCGTCCATGTTGGGCAGGATGCGGTCGACGTGCAGCTCGCCGGCTGCGTCGGCCAGCGCGTTGGCTGCGGCGATGCACATCTCGTCGGTGATGGTGCTGGCGCGCACATCCAGCGTGCCGCGGAAGATGCCGGGGAAGCCCAATGAGTTGTTGACCTGGTTGGGGAAGTCGGAGCGGCCGGTGGCGAAGACGCGCACGCCTGCCTCCTGCGCCTCCCAGGGCCACATCTCTGGCACCGGGTTGGCGCAGGCGAAAACGATAGAGTCCTCGGCCATCTTGTCTACCCACTCGACCTTGAGCGTGCCAGGGCCGGGGGTGCTCAGCGCGATGCAGACGTCGGTGTCCACCAGCGCCTCGGCGATGCCGCCCACGCGGCCCTCGGCGTTGGTGGCGTTGCACAGGCGCCACTTGTCCACAAACTCAGCCTTGCGGCGGGCGATGTCTTCGCGCTCCGGGTGCAGAATGCCCTTGCTGTCGACCACGAAAGCCTTCGCGGGGTCAGCGCCGGCGGCGAAGATCAGTCGCATGCAGGCCACGTTGCTGGCGCCGGAGCCGATGAAGGCGATCTTGACGTCCTCGATGGGCTTGCCCACCACCTTGAGCGCGTTGATCAAGCCGGCCAGGGTGACGCAGGCCGTGCCCTGCTGGTCGTCGTGCCAGATGGGAATCTCCGCCTTCTCCCGCAGGGTGTCGAGGATGCGGAAGCACTTGGGCTGGCTGATGTCCTCCAGGTTGACGCCGCCGAAGCTGGGCTGGAGCAGCAGGACGGTCTCGATGAAGCGGTCGGGGTCCTTGGTGTCCAGGCAGATGGGCACGGCATCCACGCCGCCCAGGTACTTGTAGAGCAGCGCCTTGCCCTCCATCACCGGCATGGCGGCCTTGGGGCCGATGTCGCCCAGCCCCAGCACGCGCGTGCCGTCGCTGATGACGGCCACGGTGTTCCACTTGTTGGTGTGTTCGTAAACCAGATCGGGATCGGCCTGGATGGCCTTGCAGGGCGCGGCCACGCCAGGGGTGTACCAGATGGCAAAATCATTGAAGTCGCGCACCGCACACTTGAGCACGACCTCGGTCTTGCCCCGGTAGAAGGGGTGCAGCAGCATGGCGTCGGCCGAGGGTTTCTTGGCTCTGGCCAGCAGCTTCTCGATATCACTGCTATTGATTTGTTCCTTCACAGCGGGCATCGTTGCCTCCTGTAGCCAGCGCGCTCTGGCTACTGTGTGAGTTCAGGTGGTAGGGCTGACCGCCTCAGCGCC
This sequence comes from uncultured Anaerolinea sp., assembly GCA_964626845.1. Lineage (GTDB taxonomy): Bacteria > Chloroflexota > Anaerolineae > JAAEKA01 > JAAEKA01 > JAAEKA01. The sequence goes on along the minus strand of CAZVGR010000092.1, from coordinate 11,590 downwards.
AGCCGTAATGGTCAATCGGCCTGTGCAGCGCCAGCCACCCACCTGCCGCCGCAGGCCATGCACAAAGACAAGAGCCTTTTGCTCTCGCCTTGATTAGCATAACACATTTTTCCCCTCCTGAATATGACCTAGCTCAGGAATCGAGGATATTTTTCGGGTCTAACCCACTCCCGTGACGCAATCCAGCGGATTGCGCTACGATCCTGCCGCACAAT
>CAZVGR010000092.1:0-11275 GCA_964626845.1 uncultured Anaerolinea sp. | reverse complement strand
CCTCCCATAACGCAATCCAGCGGATTGCGCTACGATCCCGCCGCACAATCCTCCCATAACGCAATCCAGCGGATTGCGCTACGATCCCGCCGCACAATCCTCCCGTAACGCAATCCGCCGGATTGCGTCTGAACAATCCGGCGGATTGTGCTACGAGGCCACCGCCCTAGCCCACGTAGGCCTGGCCGATGAAGTAAGCCTGGATGGCAAACAGGAAGGCCAGAAAGCTCATGGCAAAGGCCAGCCAACCCTGGCGGGCTGGCGCCTTGGGCTGGAACCAGTAGTAGAGCAGAAAGAAGAAGAACGCGCCCAGGCCGCCGACGTAGTGGATGAAAAGCTGCAAAACGCCCAGGCCCTGGTCCAGCAACTTGACGCCGACCAGGATTTGCAGGATCAGCGCAATCTGCGCCAGGATCATGACCCAATGGGCCACGGGCGTGACGCCTCGGCGCCGCCAGGCCAGGATGCCGGTGATGATCGTAGCCGCCAGCGTGCTGACCATCACCAGGATGCCCAACGCCACGTGTACCGACGGCGGAACAATGATGTTGTCAATCATGAGAGTTAGTCCAGACCAGGAACGATCGGTTGGGATGCGCCGTTGTTGCGGCGTCCTTCGGCGAAGCCGGCAATGTCCACCCGCCGCAGCAGCCAGATGGCGCAGAAAAGCCCAATGGCCTCAACGGCAAAGACCGCCGCGTAGGCCACAGCAATCTCGCCGCTGAGGGTGTTGAACACGTCGCGCAGCACGCCGCCGGCCGCAATGCCCAGCCCGCGGCTGACCAGTTGGATCACCGACCACAGGGCCAGGTAGCTGGCGGCCATCTCGGCCGTGGTGACGGCCATCAGCAGGCTGACGCCGCCCACGGTAAAGACGCCGAAGCCGATGCCGAAGAAGACCAGCACCGGCGTCACCATGGCCAGCGACTCGCGCGCGGCTGCCACGCTGAGCAGGGCGACGCCCAGACCCAGCAGCAGCAGGCCCCAGGCCGTAGTGCTCACCTGCTGGTCGGGACGGCGCTTGCGGGTCAGACCGTAGGTGGCGATCATGCTGATCAACACGCCGACGCCCCAGTAGGCGTTGAAGCGGGTCGTCTGGCCCACTGACAGCCCAAACACGTCGCCGCCGAAGGGCTCCAGCACGGCGTCCTGCATAAAGGCAAAGAAAGCCGACACGCCCAAGAAGACCGCGTAGCGGCGCGTGCGCTGGTCAGACCAGATGCCAGATAGCGTGGCGCGCAGAGAAAGCGTCTGCGTTTCACCCACCGGCATGGGCGGCATGGTGCCGATGCGCCGCGCCCGCCGCTCCTCGCCCAGCACCGACACCAGCCAGAAAAAGGCTGCGCCGACCATGCCGAAGATCACCAGCCGCCAGAACGATGCCTGGTCGTAGTCGGGCATGATGCGGGCGAAGATCACCGGAATGAAGGCGAAGCTGACCACCAGCATGAACTGCACGATGCTGACAGCCTGGCCGCGGCGCTCGTAGGGCGCGCTGTCATGCACCAGGGCCAGGAAAGGCGCGCCGGAGATCGACGTGCCCGTGCCGTAGAGCAACAGTGAGATCACAGCCAACACCCAGCCCAGGCCCGCGTCTCCCTCGGCGATCAGGCCGACGGATAAGGGCAGCAGGGGCAGCGCCACCAGCATCATCAGCCGGCCCAGCCAGATGTAGGCTGTGCGCCGGCTGCCGCGGATCGGATGGGTGTCCGACTCGTGGCCGGCCCAGATCGCCAGCGGCGCCAGGAAATAGCGAGCGGCCAGCAGCAGGCTCACCGGCCAAGCCACCAGGCCCAGATCGGTGATCATCACCCGGTTCCACACGCCGCTCAGCATCACGTCGGTCATAGACGAGCCGATGTGGAAGGAGCCGATCTTGAAGGAACGCAGCGCGCTGAAGCTGGGGCGGGCCGCGCCCGGCGTTTCCTGGAAGGTCGCGTCTTGTACGGTCATCGAAATAGGTCTCCGTCAAGCGGTCTCACAACAGAAAGGTTTGGTCAGTATAGCACAATCGGGCAGAAATTCAGGAAGCCTGGCAACCAAGTGGGTTGTTGGTGGTGCTATCGTGTCTGCAGACGCTGCGGCGGCGTTGCGGGTTGGGTCAGCACCCCACCTTGGAAAGGTGGGGGCTTCGCCGGGCAAGCTCAACACTTCCAGTGTGGAGTGCCGTCAAGGCCTAGAACCAGCCGCGCCAGGCATGGATGTCCATGAACGGCCAAGGAATGGCCAGCAACACCAACACTAGGCTGATGGTAAAGAAGATCGCCGCTTGTTTGAACTTACCGATGTCGCTGGCGGCCTTCTTCGACCGCGAGCGGCCAACGTGGGCCACGACCACGGCGATAAGCATGACCAGGAAATGCTCGACTGCGAAGAAACGCGTCACGCTATTGCCCATGGCCGCGCCCATATCACGAAACGCGCCAGTGGTGATGTCGCTGAGCACGAAGTAGAGCAGCAGGCCCAGCAGCAGGTTGAGGTCCATGACGCTGGTGAAGCCCAGCCCCAGGCGGTCGTCCAGTTGCGCCCAGGGCTTGCCGCCGCGCCAGCCCATGAACGCGCGCACGATAGCGACAACGCCGACGATGACGATGGCCCAGCGGACCAGGGAATGAAGGGTGAGAACGAGCTCGTACATGGTAATCTCCTTGTCTTAATATGAGAACTCGAGGATCTCAGTGGAACGCTAAGAAGCGTTGGTAGAATAGCGCTTCAGCCAGGCAACCATCTGCTCAAGCGACGCCTCAGAACGGGCAACTTGCAGCGTGAAGTGCTCCAACTCGGCGTTAGGTGCGGTCAAGTGCAGGCCGTTGCGCAGCAGGAAGAGACCGGCGGCAGCAATACCGACGCGCTTGTTGCCATCAACAAAGGGATAGTTGCGGATCAGCGAGTCCAGCAGCGCTGCGGCTTTGTGGCAAAGGTCTGGGTAAAGGTCCTGGACGCCGAATGACGCCCGGGGCCGTCCCACAGCCGACGCCAGGAGATCGAGATCCCGCACGCCTGCGCCGCCTCCCGTTTCGGCGATGAGGCGCATGTGAATGAATAGCACCTGCTCCACGGTCAGATAAGCAGTCATGATCGAGCAAGGGCTTCCAGAGCTGGACGATATTGGTCGATGAACTCGCTGACCTGACGGGCAAAATCCTCGTCGACGCCCTTGATGGCGACCGGCGCTGGGGCAATAGTGATGACGCCGCGTGTTTGGTCCAGGTTGACGTCGACCTCGGCGCCCTCGGCGAGACGAAGGCTGTCGAGCAGTTCTTTGGGCAACGACACGACGATGCTGTTGCCGGTCTTGAAGATCTTGCGCACCATGTGACATATTCTCCTGGAGTGTCTATACGTCGTAAGTACGATCATAGTAACACAACGCTGATCCCGCTGCAAATCCTGGCGAAGTCACGTTGCCGGCAGCTTAGTCTCAGCCTGCTCGTTGCGCTGCACGGTGGCCAGTTCCTCGGGCCGCCGCTTCAGCGCCAGCGCCAGCACGATGAAAGCCGCCGACACCAGACCGATGATGACGAACGCCTGTTGGTAGCCGGCCACGCCGCCGCCCATGGAGGCTGCCACCGCGCCCACCAGCGCGCCGCCCGTCAACTGGCCGACGCGGGTGGAAAGAGCCAGCGCGGCCTGCGACGCGGCTCGCTGCGAGCGCGGCGCCTCGTTGAGCATGATGTAGCGCAGCGGCGCACCCAATAGCCACGACAGGCCCAGCCCGACCAGCGTACCGGCCACATAGAACAGAACGATGCTGATCGGCAGCAGGCCCACCATCAACATGCCAACCGTCAGCACGCTGGTCCCGATCAGCACAACCGTGCGCGAGCCGGTACGGTCCAGCGTGCGGCCGGCCAGCGGCGAGCCAACGGCCATGACCAGCACCACCGGCAACAACATGAAGCTGGCCGTCGATTCGGGCACGGCAAAGGCCGCCACCAGCAGCGCCGGCACGAAGACCAGCGCGGCCTCGGCAAAGCCGGACAGCGCCGCAAACAGATTGACCAGCGTCATCTGCCGTTTGGTGAAGAGGCTGAGGTGCAGCACCGGATCCTTGGCCCGCTTTTCGATCCACACGAAGACCGGCACGAGGATGATGGCCAGCAGCAGGAAGCCCCAAACCTGCGGCGTGATCAGGCTGGCGCGGATGTTGGCCGTGTCCAGCTGGTTCATGCCGTAGGTCATGGCGGTCAGCAGCGCGGTCAGCACGACCATGCCGGCCCAGTCGAAGGGGCGCTGCACCTGGGGCCGGGCGCTGGGGAGCAGGCGCAACGCGGCCGCGATCAGCGCCGCGGCGATAGGTAGGTTGATCAGGAAAAGCCAGTGCCAGTTGAACGCCAGCAGGATCACCCCGCCCAGGATCGGCCCGATCAGAAAGGCGATGCCGAAGACCGCGCCGATCAAGCCCAGCGCGCTGCCCCGCTTCTCCACCGGGAAGGTATCGCCGATGACAGCCGAGGCCACGGGGAAGATGCCGCCTGCGCCCAGGCCCTGGATGGCCCGTCCCAGCAGCAACACGCCGAAGGTAGGCGACAGCGCCACCACCAGCGAGCCGGCCGCGAACATGGCCACATTCAGGACGTAGATGCTGCGCCGGCCGGCCCGGTCGGACAGCTTGGCCATCAGCGGCGTGCCCACCAGGTTGGCCAGCACGTAGATGGTGAAGACCCAGGCCAGGGCCCTGTCGTCGACGCCAAACTCGGCCTGGATGGCCGGCAGGGCCGGGCCGACGATGGCGATGTCCAGCGCGCCCATCAGCACGCCGACGAAGAGCACCAGCAGCAGCCGGTTGCGCGCCTTGTTGTCGAGTAGAGTCATGCGGGGGTGCTTTCAGATGGTAACCGGTGAACGGTCATCGGTGAACGGTTGGGAATGACGCTGCAATTCATACGGTTTACCGGTCACCGTTTACCGTTTAGCGATCACCGACGCCAGCGCCTGCCCCGCCGCCAGCCCGGACAGCGCCGCGCCCTCAACGCGCGGGCCGCCGAAGGCGTCGCCGGCGAAAACCAAGGGCAGCGGGCCGTCGGCCACCAGCATGCGCTCCCGATAGGCCTGGGTGGGCAGCGCGTAGCGCCAGCGTTTGAGCTGCCGCTCCAACACCTGCGTGCCAGGCTGGAGATAGGGCTGCAGGCCCTCGAAGAGCGACTCCAACACGGCTGTCTCCGGCATCTGCCAGACCGCCTCGCTGATCTCTGGCGCTGCATGCACGGTGGCCAGGGTCGCCTCAGGGGAGATGCCCTTGCGCTGGTTGTCGGCCATCCAGGCGATGGGGGCGTTGCTGCGCTGCATTGCGCCCGGCTCCGGCAGGCGCAGCGGCTGATCGAGCCAGAAGATGCCGGCCAGGCTGGGTGCGTACTCGATGTCCTCCAGAATCTCGCGGTCGCGGTCGGCCAGGACGATCCCGCTGGCTTCCAGCAGCGCCAGCGACTGCGGCACGGGCGGCGTCAGCAGCAGGCCGCGGCCGCTGTAGGTCCGGCCGGCCTGATCCGTAACCTGCCAGCCGTTAGCCTTAGGCGCCAGCGCGACGACCTGCGTTTCTACCCGCACGTCCAGTCCTTGCGCCAAATGTTGGGCCAGCGCGTTCATGCCGCCGCGCACGGCATAGCGCGGGTGGCCATCGGACGGCGTTTCGGCCAGGCTGCCATCGCTCCAGCCGGTGGACCAGACGAAAACCAGCCCCTCGGCCTGCCAGCGCTCAACCCAGGAGCGGAACTCCGGCGTGCGCACGGTGAAGAACTGCGCGCCGTGATCGGCGCGACCGGGGCCGACGCGGCGGGTGGCCAGCCGGCCGCCAACGCTGCGGCCCTTATCCAGCAGCAGCGCAGTCAGGCCCTGGTTTCGCAGCGCGTGGGCGGCCATCAAACCCGACAGGCCAGCGCCCACGATCAAGACATCGGCTGAGTTGGCTGGCGTTGCATCGGCGCCAGAAGACATAGTTGTGTTCATGGTGTTTCTATCTCTCATCGAAAAGTGACAATCGCCAGTCGTGATTATAGCCACGAACCCCAGATCGATCAAAGCGCGGGCTGCTGCTGAATGTGTTTGCGTCTCCGGGCAAGCTGCGCTATACTTGCCTGCACCGCCGACAGATACCGTACAAACCGCTGCCAGCAGACAATGGAGTCGCCCATGCCGAGCCCTGCCCAACCCTCGCAGATCAGTTTCACGCTCAACGGCCAGACGGTCCACGCGCCGGCCGGCAGCACGATCCTGGACGCAGCGCGCGCGGCCGGCGTCGACATCCCCACCATCTGCTATCACTCCACCCTGACCGCCAACGCCGTCTGCCGCCTCTGCACCGTGGAGGTGACCGGCGCGCGCACCCTGCAGCCGGCCTGTGTGGCGACGGTGCGCCAGGACATGGTGGTGAACACGGAGAGCGAGCGGGTCAACACGGCGCGGCGGGTGATCCTGGAGCTGCTGGCCTCGACGGTGGACTTGCACGAGGCGCCGGAGATCCAGGACTACGTGGAGCGCTACGACGCCGATGTCGCGCGCTTCGACGGCGGCAAGCGGCGCCAGTTCGAGATGCTGGACGATAACCCCTTCTACGTGCGTGATTACTCGCAGTGTGTGATGTGCTGGCGCTGCATCCAGGTCTGCGCCGAGGATGTGCAGTACACCTTTGCCCTGACCTGGGGCGGACGCGGCCTGGGCAGCCACGTGGCCACCTTCTTTGGCGAGGACATGCCCGATACGACGTGTGTCTTTTGCGGCAACTGCGTGGGGGTGTGTCCCACCGGGGCGCTCAAGGGCAAGGTCGAGTTCGATCTGGAAACGAGATTGGACGCCACGTAACGAGGTGCGCTAGTTGCCCAGAGGGCGCAGCCGGACTCTTTCAGACTCCAGCACAACGAACTTGCCAGGCAGTTGGTGCGCCTGCAGTTGCAGCAAGTAGCGCATCCGAGGCACTTTGTTGTGGCGTTCATCGATGCCGAACCGTAGAAGAACAATACCATGCGCCGGTTGACGCAACCGAAAGACCAGTTCACCGAAGTCCTTGTCCTCGGTCAGCAGGATACGATCCTCTGCGAATGCGCGACGAAGGAGTTCTTCATCAGAGGAGCCGCGCAGGTCTTCGACGGCAAACAGCACGTCGTGGCCGTCGGCGCGCAGAGCAGCCACCAGGCCGGCGTCGCAACATTCATCGGCCAGGAAATTCACCGCACAGCTCCATCGGCCAACAGAATCTCTTCAGACGCCATGTAGTCGGCCGCAAAGGCTGCCGCAGCATAAACATCATCCGGGACCAAATGCGGATGGTCCTTGAGAATCTCGGAAACCGTCATACCGCCGCCCAGTTTACGCAGAATCAGCTCTACGGTAATGCGCGTACCTTTGATGACGGGCTTGCCAAACATAATCTTGGGATTGGTCTCGATCCGGTCATGAATCATTGGAATGCTCCACTGGTAGTTGACTGGCGCAACGCAGAAACTCAAGCCCAGCTATTCTACCCTATTGCCCGCCGCATGGCAACCATGACATGTTTCTCCTCAGCGACAAGCGCCCTATGAAGCCAGACTCAACCGTCCGATCCACCTGCCCCTACTGCGGCGTCGGCTGCCAGATGCTGCTCAACGTCAAGGATGAGCGCATCATGCGCATCGACGCGCCCTTCGACGCTGCGCCCAACTACGGCCGGCTGTGCGTCAAGGGGCGCTTCGGCGCGGACTACGTGCATCATCCCAGCCGCCTGCTCGTCCCGCTGATCCGCAAGACGCCGCAACGGCCCGGCCAGCGCATGGCTGCCGCGGGGCCGGCCGACTGGCGCGAGGTGTCGTGGGACGAAGCGCTGGACTTGGTGGCCGAGCGGCTGCTGGACCTGCGAGCGCGCTACGGACCGGACAGCATCACCGCCAACGCCTGCGCCAAGGCCAGCAACGAGGACAACTACCTCCTGCAGAAATTCCTGCGCCAGCTCATCGGCACCAACAATATCGACCACTGCGCCCGGCTCTGCCACGCGGGCAGCGTCAGCGGCCTGCAACTGGCCATCGGCTCCAGCGCCATGAGCAACAGCATCGCCGAGATGGCGCACCTGGAGTGCTTCATGGTCATCGGCTCCAACACGGCCGAGACCCATCCGGTGATCGCCACCTTCCTCAAGCAGGCTGTTCACAAGAACGGCGCCAAGCTGATCGTGGTTGATCCCCGCCAGACCGAGATGACCCGCCACGCTACCCTGTGGCTGCGCCAACATCCGGGCACCGACACCGCGCTGTTCAACGCCATGGCGCATGTAGTGGTCAAAGAGCAGCTCGCCAATCCCGATTTCATCGCCCAGCGCACCGAGGGCTTTGCCGGCTACGTCGAGAGCCTGGAGGACAAGACGCCCGAATGGGCCGAGGCCATCACCGGCGTACCGGCTGAACAGATCCGCCAGGCCGCGCGCCTCTATGCCACCGCCGGCGCGGCCGCCATGTACTGGGGCATGGGCATCAGCCAGAGCACCCACGGCACCGACAACACCCTGACCCTGACCAACCTGGCGCTGATGTGCGGCCATGTGGGTCGGCCAGGCACGGGCCTGAACCCGCTGCGCGGCCAGAACAACGTCCAGGGCTGCTCCGACGCCGGCGGGCTGCCCAGCTATTACACGGCCTACCAGCCGGTGACTGACGATGCCATCCGCCGCCGCTTCGAGCAGGCCTGGCAGACGCCGCTGCCCGGCCGGCCCGGCCTGACCACCACCGAGATGGTGGACGGCATCCTGGCCGGGGTGGTGAAGGGCTGGTATGTCATGGGCGAGAACCCGCTGATGAGCGAGCCCAACCTGCGCCACGCCCAGCACGCGGTGGAGCAACTGGAGTTCTTCGTTGCCCAGGACATCTTCTTTAACGAGAGCAACGTCTACGCCGATGTGATCCTGCCCGCGGCCAGCTTCGCCGAAAAAGACGGCACCTACACCAACTCCGACCGGCGGGTGCAGCGCGGCCGCCAGGCTGTGCCGCCGCCCGGCCAGGCGCGCGCCGATTGGGAGATCATCAGCGATCTGGCGCGGCGGTGCATTCGGAATACCACAGCGAATGGAAGAACAGCGAATGGAAGAACAGCGAATGGAAGAACAGCGAATGAAAGAACAGCGAATGGAAGAACAGCGAATGGAAGAACAGCGAATGGGGAGGATCGCTCGGCGAAGATGTTAGCCGGGTGGAGCTATGCGCACCCGGAAGAGATTTGGGAGGAGATGCGGCGGGTGACGCCGGACTTTTGGGGAATCACGTATGGACGGCTGGAGCAGGAGGGTGGTATACACTGGCCCTGCCCGTCGTTGGACCATCCCGGCACGCCCTATCTGTTTGCCGAGGACTTCCCCAGCGGCCGCGGCAAGTTCTGGCCGGTGGACTACGGCACCGCCAGCGAGCTGCCTGACAACGACTACCCGTTCATCCTCAGCACCGGCCGCGTGCTCTACCATTGGCACGGCGGGACCATGACCCGCGTTTCGGCGCTGGACGCCATCTGGCCGGAGTGTACCGTGGAGCTGCATCCCCACGACGCGGCCCGGCTGGGCCTGGAGACCGGCGACTGGGTGGACGTGACCAGTCGCCGCGGGACGATCAGCGCTCGCCTGCTGGTCACGGGCCGCTCGCCCGAGGGCACGGTCTTCATCCCCTTCCACTTCGCCGAGGCTGCAGCCAATGTGCTGACCGACAACCGGCTGGACGCGCGCGCCAAGATTCCTGACTACAAGGTGTGCGGGGTGCGTATTGGGCGAGCAGCTACGCCAGTCGCGGCGCATGGCAGCGCCGCGCTAACCGAGCGCGGAACGATCAAGGACCCTGCGCTGGTCTGACCTCCCATCCGCGCTGGGGCCGGCGGATTGCGTTACGCTGGCAACTGCTGCGCCAGCCAGGCTTGCACAGCGTGCAGGTCGGGCAACAGGGCAGCGGCCAGCCGCGCCACTTCTGGGGACGGCGGCTTGAGGTCAGGCACGATGATCACGGCCATGCCGGCTGCGCGCGCGGCCTGCGCACCCGGCTCCGAGTCTTCCAGCACCAGGCAGCGCCCAGGTTCCACCCCCAGCCGGCTGGCGGCCAGCAGAAAGATGTCGGGCGCAGGCTTGCCGTGCGCCACTTCGTCGCCGGCCACGGTGACGGCGAAGCGCGACAGGAGGTCCACCGAGCCCAGCAGCCGGTCGATGGTCGCGCGCTCGGAGGAGCTGGCTACGGCCTTGGGGATAGCGCGCGACTCCAGGAAGTCCAGCAGCGCCAGCAGGCCCGGCTTGAGCGGCGCACCGCGCGCGTCCACCTCCAGCCAGATGTAGTCGCCGGTGCGCCCGTTGGTATCCTCCAGGGGAAAGTCCGGCCCATAGGCGGCGCGCAGGAGCTGGTTGGTGCTCTGCACCGTCGTGCCGACGCTGGCCAGGAACACCTCCTCCGACGCTTCGTAGCCGAAATCAGCCATCGCGCGCTGCCAGGCTTCGTACAGCAGCCGCTCGGTGTCCAGCATCAGGCCGTCCATGTCGAAGAGGACGGCAGCGATGGTCGCATTTCCTCCCATCTAGAATTCGTCGTCTTCCTCGCCTGGCGAGATTTCCTGGGCCACCAATTCTCGCCAAATGTCCAACGCTTTTGGATCGGCATTCATAGCGAGCAGGCGATCCGCAACGGGTCCGGTGTTGCTTTTCAGATCCGGAAAGCGCAGGAGCAACACAGCCAGATCTCGCCAGTCAGTGCCCGCCTTGGGGCTGCCGCGCCGCTGGGCATAGGAGACGACCTTGCTGGCGATCAGGTCGGCTGGCGCAATCACCAGCACCTGCGCAATGCGTTGTGTGTCGGGCAAGCGGCTGACAGGCCGGATGTCGACTAGATGGCGGTTGCCCAGCTTTTGTACCTGGCACAGGCGGAATCCTCGCCCCTCGCCGATCTCTCGCACGCGTACGGCAATGTGAAACCGGTTCATCAGGTAGTCGCGCAACTCCTGGCTCAACGCCGCCGCCTGCAAGGCTAGCAGATCGATGTTCTGGGTCATGCGCGGCTCGTCGACGTAGGCGTTGACGGCTAGCGCGCCGAAGATGACCGCATCGCTACGTCCGCGCAAGAATTCCAGCACCGCTTGCTGCACCGTAGACAGCGGCAGCGTCTCTTGCATGGCAAACTCCTTGAAGGTCAATACGCCTGCGTTGAACACTACGATCGCTCCTTGAGGCCAGACTTTGCCCACGCCTTGGTGTCATTATAGCGCATTACGCAGGTGCGTCAACCAGATTCGGCGCGGGGTAGTGTATGGATTTCGGTTGAAATTGCGAGCGAGGCGGAATCCGAGTAAG
>CAZVGR010000091.1:0-21624 GCA_964626845.1 uncultured Anaerolinea sp. | reverse complement strand
TGCGCGGCAGCAGCCAGCGCAGCAGGTCGTAGGTCAGCGAGAAGATCTGCATCTCCTCTGTGGGTGTCGAGTTTGCCGTCATGTTTGCCTCCATCGTCGATTGGGATAACCTGTGGCTGGCCTATCGCCGGGCCGCCAAGGGCAAGCGCAGCACGGCCAGCGTGGCCCGCTTCGAGTTCCTGGTCGCGGACCGGCTGGTCGAGCTGCAAGCCGAGTTGCTGGCCAAGACCTATTGCCCTGGCCCGTACACCCACTTTACCATCCACGAGCCAAAACGGCGCAAGATCAGCGCGGCCCCGTTCCGCGACCGGGTGGTGCATCACGCCCTGTGCAACGTGATCGAGCCGCTCTTCGAGCAACGCTTCATCGCCGACAGCTACGCCAACCGCGTCGGCAAGGGCACCCACAAGGCCATCGACCGCCTGCAACACTTCGCCCGCCGCTACCGCTACGTCTTGCGCATGGACGTGGTGCAGCATTTCCCCTCGCTGGATCACGCCATCCTGCGCCAGGCCATCGCCGAGGTGATCGAGGATGAAGATGTGCTGTGGCTGGTCGATCTGATCCTGGCCAGCGGCGCGGGCGTGCTGGCCAGGGAATACGACATGGTCTACTTCCCCGGCGACGATCTATGGGCTGTCGAACGCCCGCGCGGCCTTCCCATTGGTAACTTGACCTCGCAGTTCTGGTCCAACGTCTACATGACCGGGCTGGACCGCTTCGTCAAAAAGACGCTCAAGTGCCCGGCTTATCTGCGCTACGTGGACGATTTCGCCCTCTTTTCCGACAGCAAAGCGTGGCTGTGGGAGCGGAAGGGGGCGGTGATCGATTACCTGGCGACCCAGCGCCTGACCATGCACGAGACGGCCGCGCAGGTGCAGCCAGTTACGACTGGCATTCCTTGGCTGGGCTTCGTCGTCTATCCCACCCATCGTTTGCTCAAGCAGCGCAACGCCGTCAATTTCACGCGCCGCTTCCACCACAACATCGATCTGTACCGCGCTGGGGCCATCACCTTCGCCGAGTTGGACGCCAGCGTAAAGGGTTGGATCAACCATGTCCGCTATGCCGACACCTGGGGTCTGCGCAGGACCGTCTTCAAGCGCGCACGGCTGGTCCCACCTCGGCGTGACGCGCGGGAGGACTGACAGTGCTGGTCGAGCGGCCGGTTGTCTCAACGCGTCGAGAGGCGTTGTGCGACGCAACCAGCACTGTCAGTCCTGCACGCGCTGTGAAACCCACCCACCGCTGCCACGTATAGCCCAACGAGCAAACGATCAAACGACCGCACCAACGAACAAACAAAGGAACGAAAATGACCCTCCTCGGCAACATCATCTGGCTGATCTTCGGCGGCTTCATCGCCGGCATGGGCTACATCATCGGCGGGCTGGTGATGTGTTTGACCATCGTCGGCATCCCTTTTGGCGTGCAGAACATCAAGCTGGGCATGGCCACCTTCGCCCCCTTCGGCAAGGAGATCGTCGAATACGACAACGCCAATAGCTGCCTGCGCGTGGTCTTCAACGTGCTGTGGCTGGTGCTGTTCGGCTGGGGCATCGCCCTGGCCCACCTGGGCTCGGCCGCGCTGCTGGCCATTACCATCATCGGCATCCCCTTCGCCCTGCAGCACATCAAGCTGATCCCGCTGGCGCTGTTTCCGTTTGGGCGCGATTTGCGGGTGGTGAGTGCGCCGCCGGCCGGCGCGAGCCAGACATAACCCGTAACACGTAACTCGTAACCCGGAAAGAGCCGCCATGTACGCACACTCCCGGTTACGGGTTACGAGTTACGTATTCACACCCTACTTCCCCATCCCACACCTCTGGGTCAACCCACGCTCCCCGGCAGCTCCACCACAAACCGGCTGCCCTCGCCCGGCTGGCTGGCGACGCTGACCGTGCCGCCGTGGGCCTGGACGATGCCCTGGACGATGGCCAGGCCCAGGCCGCTGCCCGTGGCCTCGCCGTTGGCGCCGCGATAGAAACGCTCGAAGATGTGGGGCTGGTCGACGGGGAGCACGCCGATCCCCGTATCTTCAACCACGAACTGCACGCTGCCATCGGCCCGCTGCGCGCTGATCTGCACGCGGCCGCCGGCCGGGGTGAACTTCAGCGCGTTGTCCAGCAGGTTGGCCAGGGCCATCTCCAGCCGCGGCCGGTCGCAGCGGCAGGTGAACGGCTGGGCCGGCGGCAGCACGGCCAGGTCGATGCCTTTCTCCTGCGCCGTGAGCCGGAAAGGCGCCGCGGCTGCGTCCAGCAATTCGCCCACGTCGTGCGACCGCAGGTCGAGGTCGATCAGCCCACCCTCCAGCCGCGACAGGTTGAGCAGGTTGGCAGTGATCCACTCCAGGCGCTGGATCTGCCCGGCGCTCTCGGTCAGGAACTCGGCGCGCGCGGCCTCGTCGCCGGCCGCCGGGCCTTGCAGCAGCTCGTTGAAGCTGCGTAGCGCAGTGATGGGGGTGCGCAGCTCGTGCGAGGCGTCGGCGATGAAGCGGCGCAGCGCGTCTCGCTCAGCCGCCAGCTCGGCGAAGCTGGCCTGCAAGCGCTCGGCCATCTGGTTGAACTGCTGGCCGAGCTGGCCGATCTCGTCCTTGCCCTGCACCGGCGCACGCACCGCCAGGTCGCCCGCGCTCATCTGGCCGGCGGCGGCCGCCAGACCGGTCAAACGGGCCGACAGGCTGCGGCTCACCAGCAAGCCCGCGACCAGCGCCAGCAGCGTCGCGCCAGCGCCGGCCAGCACCAGGGCCCGCCGCGCCGTGGCCAGCGCCTCCTGGCTGTAGCTGGTGGAGCCGGTCAACTCCACATAGCCCAGCAACGCCCGCTCGGTGCTGATTGGCCGCACCACGCTGCGCTGCGTCGCAGATAGGTCGCTGCCATTGGCTTGAACCTCGCCGCCGGCCGCCGGCTCAGGCGCCTGGCGTACCTCGAAGATCACCCGCGCCCCCCAGGGCGAGTCCTCCAGCCGGATGACAGTGTATTCAGTGCCGGCCGGCAGGTCGGCCAATGTGAAGGTCTGACCTTGCAGGCGTCCCATCATGCGCCCCCAGCGGTCCAGAGGCACGGCCAGGGCCGCCGGCCCGCGGCCAAAGATGGCCGCGTCCAGGTCGGGGTACAGCTCCAGCAGCGAGGGGAGCCACAGGTACTCCGCGGCCTGCTCCGGCCCGCCAGAGTCGGCGAGCACGCTGCCCCGGCTGTCCAGGATGCGGATGTGGGCGTTGCTGAGGAAGGCCGAGGTGCGGGCCAGCTCTTGCAGCCTACTCTGGTTGACCAGGGGCTGCATCAGGCTGGCCGCCTGGCGCGCCACGGCGTCGGCGTTGGCCTGCAAGTATTCCGTCTCCTGGCTGGCCACCTGCTGGCGAATCAGCGACAGCGCCAGCACGCCGATCAGGCCGACGGTCAGCAGGGTGACGAAAACGAAGCTGGCGACGAGGCGCCAGCGGATGGAGTGGAACATGAGGGGATGACAGGGTGATTGGGTGACTGGGTGTTGCGAGCGGGGGCGGGCATGGCTGCGCCTTGCCTGCCCCCGCGATGGATGCGATTATGCGCCTGATTGGTCGGGCGCTTGTTGCTGTTGCTGGCCGGGCAGGGGCAGTTCGAAGGGGAGCTGGTTCAGGTCGAAGGGCAGTTGGTCCAGGCCAAACTGGAACTCGCCCAGGCCGAAGGGCAGTTGGAAGCGGAAGCCGCCCGGCTGGCCCTGCTGCTGGCGCAGAGTGCGGATCATCCCCGCGCCGATGCTCACGCCCATGTAGGCTTTGCCGGCGGTCTCCGGGTTCTCGCCCAGCGTCACCTCCACCGTCAGCGGCTGGGCCTGGCCCGTGCGGGTCACGGTCAGCGTCACCACGTCGCCTGGCTGGCGCGCGCCGACGGCGTCCACCAGCGCCTGCGGGCCGTCCACAGCCTCGCCGTCGATGGCCGTGATCAGGTCGCCCACTTGCAGGCCGGCGTCGGCCGCGGGGCTATCGGCTACCACGCTGCGCACCACTGCGCCCGCCGTCTCAGTCACGCCCGGCAAGGTCTGTTGGTCGGGTGTGGTCTGGCCGAAGGGTACAGAGGGCATGCGCTGGCCGCGGCCCTGGCCGAAGAAGGGGGCGATCTGCTCCGGCAGGCCTTGCACGTCGATCGCGTTGGTGTAGCGGATGCCCAGGAAGGCGCGGGTGGCGTCGTTCGGGTTCTCGCCCAGGGTGACGGTCAGGTCCTCGGTTTCGCCCGCAACGCCGGCGCGCGTGACGGTCAGGGTCACTTCGTCGCCCGGTGCATAGCCGCCGATGATGTCGGCCAGGTTGCTCTCGGCGTCCAGGGCCTTGCCGTTCACGGCCGTGATCACGTCGCCGACCTGCAGGCCGGCCGCGCTGGCCGGGCTATCGGCCGCCACCTCGATCACCTGCGTCCGGGCCAGGATCGCCGCCAAGGGCAACGGCTCGGGCTCGACGACGGCCGTCTCGCTCGCGCCGCCCAGATAGACTTGCAGGCCTAGGTAGGGCCGGCTGTTGCTCTGGCCCACCGTGGCCTCCAGGGTGCGCGCCTCGTCGCCGTGCAGCACCTGCAACGCCAGGGTCTTGCCGGTCTCCATGCCGCGCAACACGCGGAACCAATCCAGCGAGTTGTTGGTTTCCTGGCCGTTCACGGCCAGCAGGATGTCGCCGCGCTTGACCCCAGCCTGCGCGGCGGGGCCGTCCGCGTCGACGCGCACGATCACCAGGCCCGGCTCGTCGGCCTGCGGCTGGCCGGTCTGGGCCGAGGCCAGCGGCGCGGCCAGGCTCAGAGCCAGCAGGGCCGTCATCAGTATGCCAAACAGCATTCGTCTCTTCATAGAACACAATCCTCCGATGTAGCTTCCGATTTGGTGTGTTACGCCGCCGGCGTCCATACGCGCAGGCGCCAGATGGCGCGTCGTCTCCATTGACTGTACCAGGAAGCTGCTATGGCAGGATTAGGGCGCGGTTAAGATTTCGCAACATTCCCGCCTAAGGCTCGAACTTGTAGCCGACGCCGCGCACGGTGAGCAGCCAGCGCGGGTTGGCCGGGTCCTCCTCCAGCTTCTGGCGCAGGTGGCGCACATGCACGTCGATGGTGCGGTCGCTGCCCACGTCGCTGTCGTAGCCCCAGATGGCCTCGATCAACTGCTCGCGGGTGAAGGGACGGCCGGGGTTGCTGGCCAGGTAGCGCAGCAAGCGGAACTCGATAGGCGTCAGCTCAACCGGCCGGCCGTCGTGCAGCACCAGCAGGCGCTCCATGTCGATCACCAGCGGCCCGAAGGCCAGCCGCTGGTTGGGCGCGGCCGTGGCCAGCTCGCCGTAGGCCCGGCGCAGCAAGGCCCGAACGCGCGAGATCAGCTCGCGCAGGCCGAAGGGCTTGACCAGATAGTCGTCAGCGCCCAGCTCCAGCCCTAGCACCTTGTCCACCTCTTCGTCGCGCGCGGTGAGCATCAGGATCGGTTGGCGGCGGCCCTCGCTGCGCAGTTGCCGGCAGACGTCGAAGCCGGTGATGTCGGGCAGGCGGATGTCCAGCAGGATCAGGTGGGGCGACTCGCGGCGGGCCATGGCCAGCGCGTTCTGGCCGTTGTTGGCCCACAACACCTCGAAGCCTTCGGCGCGCAGGCCATATTCCAGCCCGCGCGCCACGGCCCGATCATCTTCAACGAGGAGGATGCGTTCGCCAGCCATGCAACAATCACCGTTTGGGGCGCTTGAAGAAGGCCTGGTAGTAATCGCTGGCGCCATACATGGCCTTGCCGCCGCCCGCGCCGGTCATCTCCCAGCCATCCTCGCCCAACTGAGCCAGATAGTCGTGGATCAACGGCGCGTGCATCCAGTTGCGCACCTCCTGGCCGTTGATGAAGCGCGGCCGCCAGCCGCGGTACTCGCTGAAAGAGACCACCAGATAGTCCCAGGCGCGCGGGGCCGCCAGAGCGGGTGGTTCAGGCGCAGTAGCCTTTTCTTTGGGAGCACGGGCGCTGCGCTGCTTGCGCGGGGCAGGCGCTGGCGGGGCGGCAGGGGGCGCGGCCACGGCTGGCGTCTCGCCCAGGCCGGCCAGCACCTCGCCCAACACGTCGGGAGTTTCTTTACGCGTCATCTTGGGCAATCCTTTCTGTCAGGGTACGGTAGTCCTCAGCGCCTGGAGAGTTGGGCGCGTATTCGAAGATGTGCTGCCGGTAGCCTGGCGCCTCCGACAGGCGCACATTGTAGCGAATCGGCTCGCAAAGCTGCGCAGGGAAGTAGGTCGCCAACTGATCCATAATCTCTTGCGACTTCCTGACCCGGCGGTCGAGGAAGGTGGGCACCACATAGCGCAAAGTCAGGTTTTGCCGGTAGCGCTGAATGCTGGCCAGGCTCTGCGCAAACTCCAGCAGCCCTTGCAGTGTCATGACCTCCAGCGACACCGGGGCCACCACCTCGTCCACGTAGAACAACACGTTGGCCGTCAACACGTCCCAGCCGGGCGCGGTATCGACAATCACGTAGTCGTAGCGACTGTCCAGCGGCTCTAGCGCCTCGGCCAGAGTGCGTTCCGCGCCATAGTCGCGGCGGGCGATCAGGCGCTTCAAACCGGCCAGGCTTTTGTTGCCAGCCAGCAGGAAGAGTCCCTCCCGAGCTTCAACAATCACCTGATCGGGCGCGGCCTCGCCAGCCGCCAACTCGTTCAGCCCCAGGGCTGGTTGCACGCCCAGTGACTTACCAGCCTGGCCTTGAGTGTCCGCGTCGATCAACAAGACCCGGCGGCCGGCCAATGCCAGCCCGGCCGCCAGGTTGACGGCGGTCGTGGTCTTGCCGACGCCGCCTTTGGTCAGGGCAACAGCAATCCGTCTCATAGCTTACTCCTCTGTCAGCGGGGGCGTCTCACGCAGCGCCCTGCATCCGAGAACGATTGCCTGCCAGTATACCACAGCTTTGCTCTATGACGCGCAATCGTCAAATCTCGCTGCTGCCGTTACTTGGATTGTGTTGGTTCGTCTTCTATGATAGGATGGTTGGCGGCAGCATCTGCCCATTTCGCGCGGGTGGGCAGCAGATAAGATTGCCAAACGCGCTGTGGCCGGTCTCCTGACCGAGCCGCCCACCTAACTCAAACGCTGTGGCCGGTCTCCTGACCGAGCCACTCCGGCTTGAAGGAGTGCTTTGTGATCCACAACCGCCCCGGCTATCTGACCTCGGCCCTTCTCCTCTTGATCGTGCTGGCTGCTGGCAGGTTAGCTTTGGGCGCGCCTCACGGGGCTCAGGCTGGGCCGTCCGCGGCCGATCCCTCCCTGTGCATTGACTCGTTTGAGCCGGACAACAGCCCGGCCGAGGCATCTCTGATTGCCGCCAACGGCGCGGCGCAAAGCCATACCCTGCACGTGTCAGGCGACGAGGATTGGATCGCTTTCGATGCTGAGCAGGACAATGTCTATACCGCCACCACCTTCAACCTGCTGCTGGATACCGACACCGTGCTGCGGCTGTACGACGTGGACGGCAGCACGTTGCTGGCGATCAACGACGACTACCCTGGCTCGCCTGAGCCCTTTGCATCGCAGATTGTCTGGGCTGCGCCGGCTGATGGCCGTTACTACCTGATGGTGCGCGACTATTACGGCCGCGGAGACTGCCTGGGCTATGACATCAGAGCCGTGGTGCAGACGCCCAGCCAGCAAGTGCGCGCGTATCTGCCTGATATGATGCGCATGGTCCCGCCGACGCCGACGCCTACCCCCACCCCGACTAACACGCCGACGCCAACACCCACTGCCACTGATACGCCGACGCCCACGGCCACACCCAGCGTCACCCCGACCCCCACAGCCACCGACACCCCGACGGTCACGCCCACAGCCACAGTGACGCCGACGCCGACGGTCACCCCAACGCCCACGACCGGTCCCACGCCGCCGCCTGTGCTCACCCTGCCCATCACCGGCATGGAGCGGCCCAACGCCATCGCAGTCAATCCAGTCACTGACCGCGTTTACATAACCAGCAGGGAGAACAACCGGCTGCTGGCGCTGAACGGCAACTTGCAGGGGCCAGTCGCTCAGATCGGCGTGGGAGAACGGCCCTTTGGCGTGGCCGTCAACCCGGTCACTAACCGCATCTACGCGGCCGGTTTCGAGGATGGCCGGCTGTCAGTGATCGACGGGGCCACCGATCAGGTGCTGCGCGATATCTACCTGGGCGTGCGGCTGAGCTTTGTGGCTGTCAATACCGTTACCAACCGGGTCTTCATCACCAGCCACGGCTTGCCAGGTGTGATCGTGATCGACGGCGGCAACAACACGGTGATCAATGTCGTCACATCGGGCTTGCTGGCCCCCTTCGGCCTGGCAGTCAGCGAGCCGCTTAACCGAGTCTACGTCGGCGACCGCGATCGCCAGGAGATCGTGACCCTGGACGGCGACGGCAACCTGCTGGCCGGCCAGACGATACGGCCGCAGCCGGCTGGTGCAGCGCCCTTTGCCCTGGCTTTCAACCCTGACACGGGCCGGCTCTACGTTGCCTTGGCGGTCAACGGGGTGGTCGACCGGGTGCAGGTCTATCGGGCGTCGCTGAGCGGGCTGCTGCTCCTGGACACCATCCTCGTCGACCAGGGCGGGGCCGATGGCGGCGGCGGTCTGGCGGTCAACCCCGCCACCAACCGGATCTACATGACCAACGCCGCCAGCAACACAGTCAGTATCATCAATGGCTGGACCAACGAGGTGCAAGTGACCGTCTCAGTGGGCGTCGATCCCTATGGCGTGGCGGCCAACCCAGTGACCGGATTGATCTATACGGTCAATCGAGCGGGCAGCACCCTGTCGCTGTTCTATGACGGTCCCTGATCCCAGCACGATGCAGCGCTGTGGAGGACTGCTGGGTAAACCGAAATAGCCATAGATTGATGGCAAGTGCTCAGATTGTGCAGGTTGTCTTATGGGTGCCCGGCACTTGACACGAGCCTCTGATCATGTACGAATCGTCGTCAAAGTGCCGGGCACCTCAACAACTTTGTTTACGGCGTTGTCAGGAGGATACTATGAACAAGTTCACAAAGACGTTTGGTATTGCAGTGGCGGTCGCTGGATTGCTTCTGGTGGCGTTGCTTTGGTCTGTTGGGGCAATGGCTGCGCCGGCCCAGCCTGGGCAGCGGCTGGCGCCTGATGCCAGCATCACCCTCTCGAACGCGCCGTCGCCGCCGACAGCGCTGCGGCCGGGCGAAACCCAGTCGATCCAGTGGCAGATCATTGCGTCTACGACCCCTATGTCGGTCTCGTTCCGCATCACCAACCTGGACACCAGCGCGCTGGTTGAGAGCCAGGTCTACCCTGGCGCAACCGGTATGAGTGTAGTGCGCGGCTATACCCTGCCCCTCAGCTACACCCTGCCTTTCGGCCAGTTGTTCGAGAGGTACCGCATCCAGGTGGTCTACTACTCCTTGCAGTCCGGCAATGAAGCCAGCGCCGAGGCCAATTTCTGGGTGACCCAGGACACCGGCAGCCTGCGCGTTGTCAAGTTCAACGACCGCAACGGCAACGGCGTGCGCGATCCGGGCGACGAAGGCGTGCCAGGCGTGCTTTTCCGCCTGCTGATCCAGGGGCAGACGCTGGGCGAGATCACCGACGCGAACGGGGAAATCCTGTGGACCGATGTGCCGATCGGCTCCTATCAGGTGACGGAGCTGGTGCCGCCGGGCTTTGTTGCCACCACGCCCAATCCGGTGACAGCGCAGGTGACGGCCAACACGACCAGCACGGTGCTGTTCGGCAATCGCATCATCCCCGGCGCGCTGGAGGCGCTGGTCTTTGTCGATGCTGACGGCGACGGCGTGCAGGACCCCGGCGACCTGCCCTATCAGGGGGCAACGGCCAGCTTCATCTCCCCCTGCGGCGACGGCGCCAGCGGCGTGAGCAACGCGGCTGGCCTGGTGATCTGGCCAGACCGTTGTGTCGGCAGCTATAGCATTCAACTCACTGTGCCTGCCAACTACGTCGCCACGACGCCAGCCACGGTTGCCGCCACGGTCACATCCAGCGTTACCAGCCGCGTCAGCTTCGGCATCCAGGGGCGGGGCGCGCTGCGGGCCTGCAAGTTCAACGACCGCAACGGCAACGGCGTGCGCGATCCAGACGATCCCAGCGTTGCCGGCGTCAGCATGACCTACCTCAACCAGTTCGGCGCCACTGGCTCCGGCGTCACGGGCGGGGATGGCTGCATCACCTGGCCGCAGGTGGCCGCCGGCAGCTATGCCGTGTCGGAACAGGTTCCACCTGACTGTCAGGTGACAACTTCCCCCTATCCGCCCGAAACCACGGTGGTTGCCGGCCAGACTGCCCAAGTGCAGATCGGCAATCGCTGCTTTGGCGCGCTGGTTGCGCGCGCCTTCGAGGACCTGAACGGCAACGGCGTGTGGGACACGGGTGAGCCGCCCTTGGGCGGGGTGCCGGTGAGCTGGGTCAATGAATTCGGTGAAAGCGACTTCGACGTGACCGGCGCCAGCGGTAGCCTGACCTGGAGTCCGCAGGCCGCGGGCATCTATACCGTCACAGCGGCTGTGTTGCCCGACTACGCTGCCACGACAGCCCAAAGCCAACCTGCCGCGGTCAATGTCGGCGGCGCGACCACGCTGGACTTCGGCCAGCGCCTCAATGTGGCCTGTGTCGAGGGCCGCAAGGTGGATGACTTCCACATCGGCCTGCCTGGCTGGGTCATTCGCGCTCAGTTGGCTGACGGCAGCGGGCCGATCTATCGCCTGGTCAGCGACAGCACGGGCTACTTCCGCTTTGACGCGCTGCCGTTGGGTGTCTATCGCTTCTGGGAAGAGCTGCAAACTGGCTGGACGGCTGTCACTCCCGCCGAGTTTGAGGTGGCCGTGTTGGAGCCTGGCGAAGAGTGCCTGCAGATTCGCTTCAAGAACAAGCAAGCTACACCCACGCCAGCGCCGCCTGCGCAGATGAGCGATCGCCTGTACCTGCCTCTGCTGATCAAGGGGCTGACAGGGCGTTGGGAAGAGCGTTCCAGGGCGCCGGGCGACGCGACGCCAACCCCGCAAGGCGCGGGCTGTGTCGTCGGAACCAAGGTGGACGATCTGCTGGTCGGCCTGCCTGGCTGGACCATCAGCCTGCAAGGCGCCAGCGGGCCAGCGCGGCTGACGATCACAGACGGCCTGGGACAGTTCCGCTTCGACGGTGTACCGCCCGGCCAGTACCTGATTTCGGAGACGGCGCAGCAGGGCTGGGCGCCGGTCGGGCCGGCCGCCTTTGTCGTCAATGTGGCCGCTGGCAGCCAATGCACCACAGCGCAGTTCCGGAACCGCCAGGCCACCGCGACGCCAACCGCTACCAACACGCCCACATCTACGCCGACGCCCACTGCGACCCCCACCGCAACGCCGCAACCGCCGCCGATCATCCGTGACGTGCCCAGCCCTAAGGGCATTGCGGTTAACCCGCAAACCAATATGATTTTCATCGGCAGCAAGTCCACCGGTCGCTTGTACAGGGTGAACGGCGCCACCAACACGGTGCAGGCCAGCTATCCCAGCGGCAGCGAGCCGTTTGGCGTGGCCGTCAACAGCATGACCAACAAGGTCTATGTAGCCAACTATGCCAGCAACACCGTGACCATCTTCAACGGCGCCAGCGGCGCGCTGCTCGCCACCGTCAACCTGGCGCCGCTGGGAGCCGGTCAGCCCTCCTATGTGGCCGTAGATGAGGCCCTCAACCGTGTCTACGTGACCCTGCACAGCGGCGGCCGGGTGGCCGTGATCGACGGCGTCAGCAATGCCTTGCTGGCCAACATGGAGGCGCAGGCCGGCGCCTTTGGTGTGGCGGTTCATCCCGGCTTGCAGCGAGCCTACGTCAGCAACCGCGATGCCGGCACAATCAACGTCTTTGACACCAGCACCAACACCCGCCTGTGGCCGCAGACCTTCACGCCGATGGGCACGCCTTATGGCCTGGCAGTAGACCCAGTGCGCAACCGTCTGTACGTGCTTTATGCGCTGACCGGCGGCGCGCCCGACCGGGTGGCTGTCTACAGCCTGGCGGCGAGCGGCGCAAGCCGGATCGATACCGTGCTGGTCGAGGATGGCGGCGCGCAGGGCGGCACTGGCATCGCCGTCAACCCCACCACCGGCCACGTCTTTGTGGCCAACAGCGCCCGTAACACTGTCAGCGTGATCGACGGTCCGTCCCTGAGTGTCCTGGCCAGCGTGGCAGTCGGCCGCGATCCTGGCATGGTCGGCGTCAATCCGGCCACCAACAAAGTCTACGTCTCCAACCGCGGCGACAACACGGTGCAGGTGATCGACGATACCTTCGTGCGGCGACCGCGCTGGCAGTGGCCAGTGAACGGTAATCAGTGAACGGTGAACGGTCGTAGGTCCGGCTAACAGCCGGACACGGCTTCATCTAAACCATGATCGAGGCCCGGTGCGGCTTGGCTGCGCCGGGTCTCGTGCGTTATAATCATCCGGTGTAATCGTCCGGCTGGTAGCCGGACCTACCAATTCGTGTCATTCGTTCAATTCGTGACAACTTGGGAGTGTTCCTTTGACCACCATCACCATCGTCGGATTGGGGCCGGGCGATCCTGGCCTGTTGACCAAGGCCGCCTGGGACCTGCTGCAAGCGGCCCACGAGCTTTATGTGCGCACCGATCAGCACCCCACCCTGGCCGCTCTGCCTGCCCACATCACCATCCACAGCTTCGATGCCGTCTACAGCAGCGCTGAGGATTTTGCGTCGGTCTATCAGCAGATCGCTGCGCAGGTGATCGAGCTGGGCAGCCGGCCGCAGGGGGTGATTTATGCCGTGCCGGGCGATCCGGCCGTCGGCGAGGCCACCACCTGGCTGATCCGCGATCTGGCCGCGGCCAGGGGGCTGGCAGTGCGGGTGCTCAGCGGCGTCAGTTTTGTCGAGCCGGCCTGCCTGGCGCTGGGCATCGACCCGTTGGAGCGTGATGGCCTGCAAATCGTGGATGCCATGGTTGTGGCTGCCTGCCATGCGCCCCCCTTCGATCCCTCGCGGCCGGCGCTGCTGGCCCAGTGCTACAGCCGCGCCCTGGCCAGCGACGTGAAGCTGACCCTGCTGTACAGCTTCGACGATCAGCACCCGGTGACGGTGCTCAGCGCTGCCGGCACAGCGCAGCAGCAGATGCGCACGACGCCCCTCTTTGAAGTCGACCGCAGCAGCGATTTTGACCACCTGACCTCACTCTACGTCCCGCCGGCCGGGCCGTATAGCGCATATAGCCGTCTGCAAGAGATTGTGGCCCACCTGCGCGCGCCTGATGGCTGCCCGTGGGACCGCGAGCAGACCCTGCACACCCTGCGCGCGGATGTGTTGGAGGAGCTCTATGAGTTGCTAGAGGCGCTGGACCTGGACGACGACGACCAGATTCGCGAGGAGCTGGGTGACGGCGCGCTGGCTCTGGCCATGCTGGCCCAGATTGCAGCCGAGGAGGAGCGCTTCCGCTGGCCGCAGGTGATGGAGCAGGTCTGCGAAAAGTTGATCCGCCGCCATCCCCACGTCTTCGGCGGCGTGACGGTGAGCGGGGTAGACGAGGTGCTGGCCAACTGGGCGGCGATCAAGGAACAGGAGGCAGGTGGCAAGTTGCAGGTGGCAGGTGGCAGATCGCCGTCGGTCTTGGACAGCGTGCCCAAGGCGCTGCCGGCTTTGTCGTTGGCCAGCAAGTATCAGAGCCGGCTGGCGCGGGCCGGAATCACGCCAGACTTGAGCGGCGTCAATGCCTTTGGGCTGGCGCTATGGCAGTTGGTGGCCGAGGCGCGGGCGGCTGATGTAGACGCCGAGACCGTGTTGCGTGAGGTGTGCCAGCGAGCGGCCGAGTCTGCGTCGCCGTAAAAAAAGATGCCAACTTTTCTGAAAAGTTGGCATCTTTTTAGGCTTACGCTACGCCAGCGGCTTTAATCCCGCCTCAATCCGCGCCCGGTGCGGCTCCAGGAACGGCGGCAGCGCCAGCCGTTCGCCCAAGGTCTCCAGCGGCTCGTCGGCGTCGAAGCCGGGGCCGTCGGTGGCCAGCTCGAAGAGCACGCCGTTGGGCTCGCGGAAATAGATGCTGCGGAAGTAGTAGCGGTCGATCAGGCCGCTGTGGCGCACGCCCATGCGGCTGAGATGCTCCTCCCAGGCTGCGTGTTGCTCGAAGGTCGGCACACGAAAGGCCACGTGATGCACGCCGCCCGCGCCTGGCTGGGTGAAGGGCAGGTCGGGCCGCACTGCTACGTGCAACTCGGCGGCCGCGCCCTCGCCAGCCATCGCGAAAACGTGGACAGTGTGCTGCGGGCTGGCAGGATCGGGATAGCTGCCAGCCGGCCGCATGCCCATCACCTGGGTCAGCACCCGCTCGGTCGGCTCCAGCCGTGCGATCGTCATCACCACCGGACCCAGGCCGCGAATCTGGTGCTCGGCTGGCACGGGGCTGCGCTGCCAGGGGTGCGCCGGCCCGCTGTCGTCAGCCGTCAGGCTCAGCCGCTGCCCCTCGAAATCCTGAAAATCCAGCACTGCGCGGCCGTGGCGCTCAGTCACGGCGGAGTAGACAACGTCGTGCGCGGCCAGGCGGTCAGCCCACCATTCCAGGCTGGCGATGCTGTCCACGCGCAAGCCAGTGCGGGTGATGCTCTGCCGGCCGCGCTGCTCGCGGGGGGTGTGCGCCCAATCGAAAAAGGTCAGGTCGCTGCCAGGGCTGGCCAGGCCGTCGGCGTAGAACAGGTGGTAGGCGCTGACATCGTCCTGGTTGACGGTGCGCTTGACCAGGCGCATGCCCAGGGTGTCGGTGTAGAAGCGCAGGTTAGCTTTGGCCTGCGCAGTAACGGCGGTCAGGTGGTGTAGTCCGGTCAGTTGTAGCACGGAAAGCTCCTTTTATTTTGACACTATGCAATTGCTTTAACATCGAATTATTCACATTATATCTGTCCAGTCGCTGTGGTGAAGCAAGGGAGATTCCTATTGGAGCATAGCTTACGGGAATGCTGCTCCAGAGCGGGCAATCAACCGCTGTGCAAAGTTTGCATCTTTTCGTGTTATCGTTGATAATATCGTTCGTCCACTCGTGTGGACACTGTCTGACGCAAGCGCCAAGGGTCCCCAGGTCTCGTGTGAGTTCCGGTAGGCTTCTGATGGGCGGTTGTCACAGCAGTAGAGACGCCTGATGTCGCCTGGTCGGGGCGGCAAAGGGTAGTTGGTTGGATCGTGCCCGCAGAGGCGGGCCTATGCTGCAATGGCGCCTGACAGAAATTCGGGCGCGGGAGTAAAAAGTGACTAGGATTTACGTTGGTAATCTGCCCTTCAGCGCAAGCGAGGATGACGTCCGCAGTCTGTTCACCGAGTACGGTAGCGTCGAGGATGTCAGCCTGGTGAGTGATCGCGAGACCGGTAGGCCGCGCGGTTTTGGCTTTGTTGAGATGGACAGTCAGGGTGCAAACGCTGCTATCCAGGCCCTGGACGGCATGGAGTACGGTGGTCGTAACCTGCGCGTCAACGAGGCACGGCCGCGCGAAGAGCGTCCGCCTCGGCGTGATGGCGGCGGCTACGGCGGCGGCGGTGGTCGGGGTGGCGGTGGCGGCTACGGCCGCGATCGTGACCGCGGCGGCCGGCGCAACGACTGGTAACCCCAGGCCCCCCAGTCCGTCTGAAGCAGCCCGGCTTTAGACGATGTGAGGGACGCAGTTCAGCGCAGCCCGGCTACCCGACCTGCCGCAATGCCGCTGGATGAGGACCACCGGGACGTACAGCCCCGGCACAATTGGGCAAACCAAAGACCTGAGCATTATGCTCAGGTCTTTTTTTGTCTGCTCACGGCCGCCAGCCCCAGTTTTCGGCCACAAAGATTACGTCCAGCAGGTCTATGGCGCCAGAGCCGTCCAGATCCAGCCGGATCGGGCAGGCCGGGCCGATGGCTTGCAGCCAGCAGCCGGCCACCCGCTGCACGTCGGCCACATCCACATCGCCATCGCAGGCTTCAGGGTTGCCCGGCTGGGCGTTGGGGTGGACGTCAGCCGGGTGACAGAAGGGGGCTAACACGCTCTCCGCACGGGTCATCAACACCGGCGCCGCGCCTGGCAGGTCTTTGTTGTGCAGCCAAAGCTGCCAGATGGTGTCGCCCCAGGCCGCGAGTGCGCTGAAGAAGGGATCGCTCTGTGCGATATAGGCCTCATTCTGCGGGGTGGTGGGGTCGGGGTCAGGCAGGGTGTGCGGCAGTTCCCCGTTGATCTCGCGGCGCAGGAAGTCTACGTACTCGCGACTGGTGGTCTGGTAATACAGATTGATGTCGACGATGGCAGCGGTGATGGGAATGGTGACGGCGAGGGCGTCATAGCCGCCGGCGTATTCGGCGGCGCTGAAATAGCCCGGATCAACGACGCCCTGCCAGACTGGCTCGGCGTGGCGCGCGGCGGCGTTGGCGATGTCGAAGCCCAGCGGCGGGATGCGGTTGTCTTTCCAGCGCTGATCGCCCAGAACAAAGTGTTGGGTCTTGGTCTCGCCGGTCAGCGAGCTGCCCATGAACGCCTCGTAAACCAGCGCATCCACATAAGCTTCGTTGGAACCCAACGGCGGGCTGCCAGCCGCGCTCAGTCCTTTCAGCGTGCCCACGGCCGCGTCGTAGGGGTTGATCTCGTAGATCAGGCTTAGATCGGGGCCGTAGACCTTGATCCCAACGAACATGCGACGGCCTTCCGGATAGCCAGTGATCAGCTTGTGGCCAGTCTGGTTTTGCACCCGGAAACTCAGGCTGCCGCTGCCCGGATCAAAGTTGACATCCTCGATGACGGCTGCGATCTCCAGTTGATGCCGCGCGCGCTCCGCTCCAGCCAGCAGCGCGGCCGGGTTCAGCCCCAAGCCGTAGCCCAGGTCCAGCGTCAGCACGGCTGCACCCTGGCCCAGCAGGGCCGCGTTGGTGGCGTCGTAGTTGGGCGAGCCGGGGACGGCGCTGGCCAGCAGCGTGGGCACCCAGACATTGCCGCCGGTCAGGTCGTGGACAGGCTGAGCGCTCTGGGGATGTTCTGTGCTCTCGCTGGTGGCCGGGTCGCCGGTGCGCAGCAGCGCCTCGGGAAAAGCTGCGCCGCGGCCGGGCCGGTCGGGCATGTGACAATCCTGGCAGGTGGCGATCACGTTGCCGGGCCGCGAGGTCTCAAAAACCTCCGGGGCAAAGGGGCCGATGCCAGCCGCGCCGCCCTGCTGGCCATAGGCCGACAGCATGAACTCGGAGAAGGTGCGCTCCACCGGGAAGTAGGCGCTGGCGGCCTCAGTTTCGGTGGGCAGCGGCTGGCTGGGATCGGCCCCCAGGTTGGCCAGTACCGGGTTGGACACGTCGTGGCACGAGGCGCAGAAGTACTTGCTCTTGTGGAAGCGGCTGTACTCGATGCCGTGGAACATGGCCGCGTCGCTGAAGGGGCCGCGGTGGAAGCCGCTGGGGCTGACGAAGTACTGGCCGCTGCTGGCCTCGCTGTAGCCTGGGCTGGCCGGCCGGTTGTCTGGGCCAAAGAAGGGCTGGCCGTTCATGAAGCGAATGGCGGCCGTGGCGTCGATGTCAGAATCGCGCGCGGTGGCAGCCCACACTTGCGCCAACGTGCCGCTGCCCGGCCCGGTGTTGCCGGCCTCGTCCCAATACCCTTGCCAGTCGTCTCCCTCGCGCGTCCCCTGGTAGGTATCCTCGAAGTGTGGGTCCCACATGTGATGGCAGAAGCCGCACTGTACGCCGTCGTAGTCAGCGCCGGTCATGGCCGAGCCGTTGGCAACGTCAGAGCGGCCCTCCAGCCAGCCTTTGGGCATGTGGCAGCGCAGGCAGAGGTCGGTGGCGTTGGGTGAGCCGATGGCCCACATGGAGTCCTGGGCGGCCACGGTGAAGGCTGGCCAGAACAGGGGGTCGCGTGCGGCCTGGGCCATCATCGATCCCTGCCAGTTGAAGCCTGGCTCTACGGCGTGGTCGTAATCGGCATGGCAGGCCAGACAGGTGTTGGCTGGCGACAGATTGACCTCGTTGGGCTGTGTGCCTGGCATGCGCACGAGCGGATCCTGGGAAGGAGGAACGAGCGGCTGCGCGGCCGCAGTGGCAATGCCGATTGCGAGCAGGAGCATGGCTAACAATGCGACGAGCAGGGCGCGAGGGGAAATTTTCATGGGCGATGGTCTCCGGGGTCGGGATGCCGGCTGGCAATTCTTGCAGTAGGTCTGGCATTATGGCATGATTGCGCCACAACGCCAAAATACCCGCCAGCTCTGCCTGGCGCGCCGCTCAGGCCGGTCTCTGACCGAGCCTGGGCAGGAGGTTTCATGAACACCCACGACTTCATCGCCCGCTGGGAGGCAGCCGTGGCCGCCAACGATCTGGACGGCATGGCCGCCATGTTCACCGAAGACGCCATCTTCCGCTCGCCGGCCGTGTTTAAGCCCTACCAGGGCCGGGTAACAATCCAGCGCATTCTCGGCCTGGTGATGCAGGTCTTCGGACCGCTGACTTACACTAACGTCTGGACGAATGACCGCGGCGGCGTGGTGATGCAGTTTGCCACCACCGTGCCCGGCCCCGACAAGCGGCTGGAGATCGAAGGTGTCGACATCTTCCAACTGGACGAGGCCGGCCAGATCGCCGAACTGCGCGTCATGATCCGGCCGCTGCGCGGCTTGCAGGCCGTGGCGGCGGCGATGGAGCGGTTGATGGGGGGATGACCAGGTGACAGGGTGATTGGGTGACAGGGTGACCAGGTGACAAGGTGATTGATCGCGAGGGCGTCCCGCCCGGCTTTGGCGCGTGTAAGTTTGAGGTGCAGCGTTGGCAGAACAGACGTTAGCCTACTGGGATGAGCTGTTTGCAGGACTGGCGGTGGTGGAGCCCGTGGCGGCGGAGCATTGGATCGAGCGAGTGCTGCCGGATGCTGCGGAGCGGGCTGTGCTGGGTGGGCGGGTGTTGGAGCTGGGCTGCGGGCTGGGCTATGATACGCGCTGGCTGGTGCAGGCCGGCGGGCAGGTGACGGCGCTGGACGGCTCGGCGGTGGCGCTGGACCGGCTGGCCTCAGCGCTGCCCGGCCCGCAGTACGTGCAACATTGTCTGCCCGCGCCGCTGCCTTTCCCCGACGCTTCCTTCGACGCGGTTGTGGCCGGCCTGAGCCTGCACTACTTCACCTGGGACGATACCCTCTCCATCATGAACGAAGTCCACCGGGTGCTGCGTCCCGGTGGACTTTTTGCGTTTGCCGTCAACGCCAGCAACGACGTTGAGTTTGGCTACGGGCGGGGCGTGGAGATTGAGGCGGGTCTGTTCGCTTTCGATGGCCGCCGCAAGCGCTTCTTCAGCGCAGCCGATTGCCGCCGGCTGCTGGCTACCGGTTGGGATCTCCTGACGCTTCTGCCCCTGGAGGAAGTGCGCTTTGGCCGCCGCAAGCGCATGTGGGTCGCAGCGGCGTGCCGTGTTGGGTGATCAGATCCTGTCATCTTGTCACCCAGTCACCTTGTCACCGCTCCGCCGTAATCGTCGCCACCGCCGTCATGTTCCAGCGCAGCCGCTCGTCCCACTGGTCGGGGGCGATGACCACGGTGTAGGTGATGTCGCCCTGTTTGTTGACGCCGATAGGCTTGATCTGCACCACCCGGCCGGGCAGGGTCACGCCGGGCAGCGCGTCGAAGGTCAGTTGTACCGCCGCGCCCTCGCGCACGCGCACGATGTTCAGCTCGGTCAGGTCGTCGGTCTCCACCTGCCACTGCGAGAAGTCGGCCAGGCGCAGCACGGGGGTACCTGGCCCCACCTGCTCGCCGATGGAGGGCAGCAGCTCGGCTACCACGCCGGCGAAGGGGGCGACCAGCTCGGCATCGGCCAGAACAGCCTGGGCATCTTGCAGCGCAGCCTCGGCTGAGGCCAGGTCGGCCCTGGCGGCGGCCAGAGTCTCCGGCCGCACGCCGGCCTGCAACAGGTCGAGCTGGGCCTGGGCGCGCCGCAGCTCGGCCTGGGCTGCCGCCAGGTCGCTGGCGCGGGCCGGGGCCTGCAGGCTGGCCAACTGCGCCTGGGCCTGGCGCACCTGGGCCTGGGCCGCGGCGATCTCTGCCGCCGTCGCGCCCTGTTGGACATCGTCCAGCCGCGCCCTGGCCGCGTTGAAGGCGTTGGTGGCCTGTTGCAGTTGCAGCGCCTCGGGCCGCTGGCCCACATCGGCCAGGCCGGCCACGCGATCGTAGGCCGCCTGGGCCTGGTTGAGCGCAGCTTGAGCGTTGGCCAGGTCAGCCTCGGCCGCGATCACCTGCTGTTGCGGCGCGCCCTCGCGCACCCGTTCCAGGTTGGCCCGCGCCGCATCCAGCGCGGCGTTGAGCGCCTCGATGTCCTCGGCCTTGGCGCCTTCCTGGATGCGCTGCACCTGGGCCGCGGCCGCGTCCACGGCGGCCTGGGCCGTCTCGACCTCCTGAGGTCGCGGCCCTGCCCGCAACTCAGCCAGCCGGGCCGTGGCACGCTGCACGCCAGCCTCGGCCTGGGCCACGGCAGCCTGCTGGCGCTGGGCCTGGACGCGTAATAAAGGCTGGCCAGCCTCGACCTGCGCGCCTTCATCCACCAGGATCTCGGCCACGATGCCGCCGCCGGGCAGGCTGAGGCTGGCCGTGCGCGCCGGCACGACTACGGCGTCAGCCACCACGTCATTGCTGGCCCGCACAGGGGGAAGGACGTCGGTCGCCTGCGCTGCTGGCGCGGCGGGGGTGCTGGTAGCCTGGTTGCTACACGCGGCCAGGGCCAGCAGGACAAGAAGGGACAATAGAACGAAGGTCAGTCGATTACGCATAGGGTTTTCTCCTGTGTTTTGGTTTTTCCTCAGAGAATTGTGAATTGGTGAATTGTGAATTGGTGAATGGTCAATGGGCTGCGCGCACCCTCCGGCCATTAGCCATTCACCAATTCACCAATTCCCAATTCACCATTTCTCCGCTACTCATACGCCAGCACTTCCCGCACCGTCAGCCGAGAAGCTGTACGCGCGGGCAGGAAGCTGGCCACGGCTGCCAGCACGATGACAATCACCAGCCACAGCCCCACGCCGGCCGTGGAGAAGCCGAAGCTGAGCGGCGCGTCCACGAAGGCGTTGCCCACCTGGTCGGCCAGCAGCTTGGCCAGGGGCAGGCTGAGGAGGGCGGCCTGCAGCCAACTGATCACGCCGATCAGCACCCCCTCGACCACGATGATCTGCATGATGCTGCCGGTGGCCGCGCCGATGGCGCGCATGACGCCGATCTCCCGGGTGCGCTCGATGACGTTGATGCTCATGGTGCCCATCAGCCCCAGGCCGCCCACCAGCGCCATCAGCAGGGTCATCACCAGCAACAGCGCCACCAGGATGCCAAACTGGTACTCCACCGCCTCCAGGTTCTCGGCCACGGTGCCCACCTGGCTGACCTGGTAGCCGCGCGCCTCGAAGTGCGCCTCCAGGTCGGCAGCCAGCGCCTTGTGGCTGGCCGGGTCGGGGCTGTCGGCGCGGATGCGCAGGAAGTTGGCCCGGCCCGCGCCGCCCTGCAGGCGTCCGAAGTAATCCTGGTTGGCGAAGGCTGTGGGCTGGTCTTGCAGGCTCTGGGCGATGCCCACCACCACCCAGTCGCTCTCCTTGCCGCTGATGCTGAGCCGGATGGTGTCGCCCAGGCGGATGTCCGGCTCGTCGGCCAGCACGTTGCTGGTCAGCACCACGG
>CAZVGR010000090.1:9188-21644 GCA_964626845.1 uncultured Anaerolinea sp. | reverse complement strand
AACTCGTGTCAAGTGCCAGGCACCTCAACAACTTTGTTTACGACGTACTCAGTACTGAAACTATTGTGCTTTCTGAGGCTATTATGTCTACACTACGCCGCTTAACTCGCTCTCTTGTTATTGCCGCCCTGCTTCTCTCTTTTGCCAGCCCTGTTGCCTTGGCGCAAGGTGTGACCCACACGGTCAGGAGCGGCGAAACCCTGTCAGGCATTGCCCAGCGCTATGGCGTCAGTCAGCAGGCAATTATCGACGCCAACGGCATCGGCAACGCGTCGCTGATCTACACAGGGCAGCGGCTCGTGATCCCTGGCGCCTCAGGCAGCACAGCCGAGCAGTCAACCGCGCCGGTCAGCACCGAGCATGTGGTCAGCTCCGGGGAAACCCTGGCTGAGATCGCCAATCGTTATGGCGTTTCCTTGTCCGCGCTGGTCGAAGCCAACGCTATCAACGATCCTTCGCTGATCGAGGTTGGGCAGCGCCTGGTGATCCCTGGGTCAGACACAGATGCCGCTGCGACCGCGCCGGCCGCGACGGTCAATTCAGAGTACGTCGTCAGGAGCGGCGATAGTCTGGCCCAGATTGCCAGCGAGTACGGCGTGACCGTCATGGCCATCGCCGCCGCAAACAACATCCAAAACCCCTCGCAGATCAGGGCTGGCCAGCGCCTGGTGATCCCCGTCGATGCACCGGCGCCGGCGGCGCAGTCTGCGCCTCAGGGCAACCTGAAGATGACAGTCAGCATCAGCCAGCAGCGCTGCAAGGTCTACCGCGACGAGCAATTGCTTTACAACTGGACCTGCTCAACGGGTCGGGCCGGATCCGGCACCAAGGCCGGCACCTTCTATGTGCAAAGCAAGTACCGTGAGGCGTGGGGGTCGCGCTGGGGCTTTTATATGCCGTACTGGTTGGGTATCTATTGGGCCGGCGGCAGCGAAAACGGCATCCACGGCCTGCCCTATCAGCCGGGCGGCTACCCCATCTGGGGCAATTCGCTGGGCACGCCGGTGACCTATGGCTGCGTGCTGTTGGGCGCTTATGAGAGTGCAACACTGTGGGAGATGGCCTACATCGGCATGCCTGTGGTGATCACGTATTGATCCCTTGGGCAGCAGATTGTAAGCAAAATCCTCTTGACTTTTGGTTTTTCTCTGCTATCATGAAAGCATGATTGCGTTGGCCGGAAAGAGACAACGGGCCAACGCTGGACCCCCCTCCTTGAGGACGTGCTGACATGAATGCACCCATGCTCGAAACGCTCTTACAGGCCATTGCGGCGGATGATGATGAAGCTGCCGAGTCTGCAGTTGCCAGGCTTAGCGCACTGAACGGCGCCGCTTTGCCGCTGCTGATGACGCTGAGCTGCGCAGAAGATGACAACCAGCGCTGGTGGGGCGTGCGGGCGGTGGCAGAGTTAGCCGAGGAGAATCCCGCGCAGCGTGAGCAAGCTATCCCCGCTCTGCTGAATGCTCTCAACGACCATGAAGACTCAATCCGTTGCGTGGCTGCGCTGGGCCTGGGCCAGATGCAGGCGGCCAGCGCCATCCCCGCTCTGACCCTGCTGTTGGCCGACCCTAGCGGCTGGGTGCGCGGGGCAGCCTCCAATGCGTTGGCGCTGATTGGCGAGCCTGCTGTGCCGGCGCTGGGCGATGCGCTGCAAGACTCGCGCGATGGGGTGCGAGTGCGGGCCGCCTATGCCCTGCACAAAATCAAGAGCGCCAAGTCGGCGCGTTGGCTCTTCCCCGCCCTGAACGATCCAAACCACATCGTCCACACCTATGCCTACGAGACTTTGGATGAGCTGGGGATGCTGAACACCGTCCTGGTGATGTAAGTAATTGCCCAGTTAGCTTCCCGCTTTGGCCGGTCTCTGACCGAGCCATGCCGATCGCTTCCCGCTTTGGCCGGTCTCTGACCGAGCCATGCCGGGACAGGGCCTCAGTCAAAAACCCTCAGACGCGCTGACGGTTTCTGCGGGGACTTCATTGCGGAAAGCTGGGGCCAACATCTGATCTACAGGCGCGTAGCGGTCGGTGAGCGTAACCGTCCGCCCTGCCGCCAGCAGCGCATCCAACTCTGCGTCGCTCAGCAGCAACGTGCTCAGATTGAGGGAACTGTTGGCTGTACTGCTGGCTAGCCGCTGCTGATCCAGGGGTGAATCGCTGGCGATCACCACAAAGGTCGTGCGCGGCGTCTCACGCCAGCCGCGCTGGGTGGGCGCCAGATAGACATAGTCGAAAGTCTGGCGGAGAGTATGGACGTAGGCGCGCAGGAAGTCGGCGCGCGGCCCATCGATGATGTTGACCAGATAGAGCCCCCCCTCGCTCAGCCAGGTTTGCACCCGCCGGTTGAACTCCACGGTTGTAAGATGATAGGGGACGGAAAAATCGTTGAACGCGTCGCCCATAATCAAGTCGTACCTCCTGTCAGGCTGGCGCTCCAGAAAAAGGCGGGCGTCCTCGTTAAAACTACGGATCCTGGTGTCACGGTCCAGCCCCAGCAGATCGTAGGCCACCTGGGTCACGCCTGGGTCGATCTCAATCACGTCGATCTCGCTGTGGGGATAGAGCGCTTCCATGTAGCGCGGGAAGGTGTAGCCGCCGCCGCCGATAAACAGCGCGCGCGGGTCGTCGCGGCGCTGCATCCAGTAGCGGGTCAACTGGGCATAGAGTTGCTCGTAGCTGTAGACCAACTGGGTAGGATCATCCAGCGAGGAATAGCTGTGTACTAAACGATCGAGCACCAGCACCCGCACAGGCTGGCCGTTGCGCTCGTCAGCGCGCACCTTGATGCAGAAGTAGTTCGTCTCCAGCGTACAGCGGCTGCTGGTCCAGCCAGCAGCCTGCGCGCCGGTCAAACCGATGACCATAACCAAAGCGGCGACGACCACCCCCTGCCAACGGCCGGCCCAAAAGAAGATCAACGCCATGCCGATCAACGCCAGCGCCACGCCCCAGACAATGGTGGTCGTGCCGAACCAGGCGATCAGCACGAAGCCGGTGGCGAAGGTGCCGACAATGCTGCCCACAGTGCCAGCGGCGTAGATCTTGCCCACCGTGGTTCCGGTCTTAGCCAGATCGCGCACCGCCAGCTTGGCCACCACCGGCGAAATCGTGCCCAGAATCACGCAGGGCACGAAAAAAAGCACTGTCACCAACACCATGATCTCCAGGATCACCGGCCAATCGGCTGGCAGGCGCGTGCCGACCAGGTCCACGGCCAGGACGCCAAAACTGGTCAGGCCGGAGAGCAAAAAGAGGATGCCCAGCAGGCGCAGCGACCCGTAGCGATCGGCCAGGCGTCCGCCGATGTAGTTGCCCAGGCTGATGCCGGCCAGGACGATGCCGATGATGCTGGTCCAGGTGTAGAGCGACACCCCCACGTAAGGCGCCACGATCCGCCCTGCTGTCAACTCGAGGATCATGATGCAGGCGCTGGAGATAAAAACGATGACGTAGGGCTGCCAGGTCCAGCCCGACGCCTGCCCTGCGTCATCGGGCTTTCCGGTACCGAGTAGTACGGCCTGTGCAGCCGGCTGGTCGAGAGTTTGGGTCAAGATCGATCCTTTCTTCACGGCATTTGCGGATGAAGTTGCACCACTCGTCTCTCACGGCGGGCCTGCTCAGCGGCAAAAACCATCAGG
This sequence comes from uncultured Anaerolinea sp., assembly GCA_964626845.1. Classification (GTDB taxonomy): domain Bacteria; phylum Chloroflexota; class Anaerolineae; order JAAEKA01; family JAAEKA01; genus JAAEKA01. Next base: position 18,004 of record CAZVGR010000090.1, on the reverse strand, counting down.
TGCGACTCCAGGCTCTCCTGCGGGCCGGAGAGGATCAGGCCAGGGTCGCCGGCCGCCACGGCTGACAAGAACATATCCATCAGGCCGTAGTCGCCGCCTGCATGGCTGCCGGGCTGGCCGGCGGTCAGTGCATCGACATCGATGACCTGGGTGGCGTTGGTCAGGAAATCATGCACACGGACTGTGTGCCCATCGCAATACAGCTCGCCGTGCGTGCCGAAGATGGTGGTGCGGCGGTGGCCAGCCTCGGTGAAGGCCATCATGCTGAACGTGGCCGTGCGGCCGCCGTCGAACTGCATCTGCACCACCTGGTTGTCCAGCACGTCGTTGTCGCATGCGTAGACGCAGCGGCCGTAGGGCCCGTTGCGCAGCGCTGCCTCGACACCCTCGGCCGTCACGTCAGGCGTCAGCACGTCCACCGGCCAGCCGGTCTGCCCCCTGGCAACGCGGTCCAGATAGATCTTGCGAGCTGAGTAGGGGCAATCGGGCTCAACCTGGCAGTCCAGGCAGCGCTCGGATGCGCCGGCCGGCTGGTTCTCACGGCGGAAATGGCGCAGGCTGCCAAAGGAGCTGACAGCCTGGCAGGGAACGCCCATCACGTGGCGGATCCAGTCCAGGTCGTGGCAGCTCTTGGCCAGCAGCACCGGCGACGACAGCGCCTCGCTGCGCCAGTTGCCGCGCACGAAGGAGTGGGCGAAATGCCAGTAGCCCACCGGCTCCAGGTGCTGGATGCTGACCACGTCGCCGATCGCGCCGGCAGCCAGCAGGGCCTTGATCTGCCGCGTGTAGGGGGTGTAGCGCAGCACGTGACCCACAGCGAAGATGACGCCGCTGCGCTCCACGGCCTTGGCGATGCGCCGGCAGTCCTCGGCGTTGGGCGCCATCGGCTTCTCCAGCAGCATGGCGTAGCCCAGGCGCGCGAAAGCAATGGCTGGCTCGACGTGCAGCGCGTCGGGCGTGGCGATGACCACGGCGTCGGCGAAGCGCGGCCGGCTGGCCGCCTCCCGCCAGTCGGCGAAGACGTTGGCTGCGGGCACGTGGTAGGTTTGGGCGATCGCCTGGCGATAGTGTGCGCGCGGCTCAGCGACGCCCACGACGCGCACGCGCTCCGGTTGAAGCTGCGCCGCCGTGGCATAGCCTGCGCCGCGGTTGCCCGCGCCGATGATGAGTAGGGTGATGGGGGGCATAGGAGTCTAGGCCGGTACTGCAAAGAGTTGCTGGCGCCGCTCGACAATCGCATCGACGTGATCGGGCCAGTCGTAGAGCACGGTTGGGTCGATATCTGCGCCGTTTGGCCACTCCAGCGCGCCAAAACTACGATCCAACGCAACCTGCCTGAAGAGTCCCCGGTCACGCAAGGGGCCAAAGATCGGGCCGATCAAGATTGGCTCCAGATCGATAGTACGCTCCAGACCATCGTCAAAGGTCACTTTCAAAACATAGTCCTTAACATAGATGAAGCTTGTTACTCTGTGTAGCACGAAATCAGTCATGGTCTTCACCTCATTCCATGGCCCGTATCCTGTTGAGGGGCAGCTGGAGTCTGGCCAGTTCCCAGTTGGTTAGCAGTTCATCTTGATGGAGCTCGATCCACGCAAGGATCAGATGCATCTGGCGTCTTGGCATGGTCCCGGCCAACAGCGCTGGCGGACTGATGGAGAAACTGGCAAGATGCTCGCCATAGGCAGCGTGCAAATGGGGCAACTGATGGCGGTCAGCCTCGAAGTAGATGCGGATAACTATCCCGTAAAAGCGTGATATCTCAGGCATCACAGGATCTCTTTAGGTCAATCAGGCATAGTGCTGTAAAACGTAGTCGACAGCGCCTTGATTATACGTTGCCGCTGGCATTTCTCAAAACACCCCACCAATGACCTTTCGTTGGAATCGACGGAGGGTTTCGATACGCTGGAAATGGCTTACCTCATGCGAGTCGGCGCACCTCAACCCGCTACTCAACCCACAGCCTTGGAAGCCGCCAGTTAAGCACAACCGGCCGGCTTTGCCGTCCGAAATCTCTGGCAGCGCGCGCTTGGCGTCCCCCCACTTCGCGACTATAATGCGCCCCAACTCATCGTAACATCGCACCAGTCTACCAATCTACCAGTCTACCAACCCAACCACCCCGGAGGTCCGACCAATGAAGTTCATCGACCTATCAATCCCCCTCGGCATTGGCACACCGGCCTGGCCGACCTACGAGCCGCTGCAGGTCAAGTATTTCAAGCGCCTGGCGCCCAACGGCGCCAACGGCCAGTTGCTGACCCACTCCAACCACCTGGGCACGCACCTGGACGGCGAGATCCACTTCTACACGCCGGGCAAGGACATCGCCAGCCTGTCGCTGAACTTCCTGACCGGCCCCGGCGTGGTGGTCGATCTGTCCGACGCGGCCGGCGACTACGATATCTACACCTCGCAGATGGTCGAGGAACGAGTCGAGGTGCAGGAGGGCGACATCCTGATCATCCACACCGGCTACCACCACTTTGGCTGGGATCAGCCCACGGCCGACGAGATCGCCTACATGGTCAAGCATCCCGGCCCCGACCGCGAGTTCGCCGAGTGGTGCAAGCGCAAGAAGATCAAGTGGATCGGGGTGGACTGCGGCAGCGCCGACCATCCCATGAACACCATCATCCGTACCTGGATGCCGCGCCAGGCCAAGGAGGCTGAGGCCCACTTCCAGGCCAAGTACGGCCAGGGTCTGGCTGAGGTGTTCAGCGACGACAAGTACCAGTTGATGCACATCGAGATGTTCCCGCACGGCATCATCCACGCCGAGTGCGTGGGCGGCGATATCGACCTGCTGCTCAACCGTCGGGTGCAGATCGGCTGCTTCCCCTGGCGCTTCGTCGATGGCGAGGCCAGCATCGCCCGCATCGTGGCCTACGTGGAAGACGACGAGTACGAGGCGCTGATGGCTAAAAAGGCCGCCATGCCTCAAACCCGCTTCGGCGACGCCATCGGCCCGCTGCCGCCCTTCGCCAAACGCACCAACATCTAAATCTACCGTCCGTCAAAGACCGGGAGCTTGCGCAACCTTCAAGGGCTTGTGCAATCTCCCGGTCTCACTGTCCGTCCACACGCTGGCCGCTGCCTGGTCATGGCATCTCCCGCACCAGCTCGATCTCAAACAGCTTGGGCCACCATTTGCCGGTCACAAACAGCCGCCCGGTCGTCGCGTCGTAGGCGATGCCGTTGAGCACATCCACCCGCTGCGCTGCCCGGTCGTCATCAGACAGCAGCCCGGCCAGGTTGATCCAACCCAGCAGCCGGCCGCTGGCAGGATCGATGCGGGCAATCAGGTCGGTCTGCCAGATGTTGGCCCAGACTTCACCTTCGACCCATTCCAGTTCATTCAGCCGCGCTACCGGCTGGCCCGCTGTATCAACCACTGCCACACGGCCCAGCTCGCTCAACGTCTCAGGGTCGATAAAGCGCAGCTCGTTCGTGCCGTCGCTCATGATCAGCCGCCGGCCATCCGTGGCCAGCCCCCAGCCTTCGCCTTGATAGTCCCACGCGCCCAGCAGTTCGAAGCTGTCTTTGTCGTAGATCAGGCCGGTGTTCTCCTGCCAGGTGAGCTGGTACAGCCGGTCGCCCAGGATAGCAATCCCTTCGCCAAAATACTGGTCAGGCAGGCGGAGGCCTTGCAACAACTGGCCTGTTGCCGGATCGACTTTGCGCAACGTCGATTGGCCGCGCAGCCCTGTGCCCTCGTAGAAAATACCGTCCTGATAGATCAATCCCTGGGTGAAGGCGGTCGGATCGTGGGGGTAGACGTTAACCACGCGGTAAGAGTAGACCGCAGGATCGGCGGGCGCCATCGTCTCCGGCGCCGCCTCTGTCGTGGACACGATCGGGGTAGGCGCGCTGGCTGCTGCCGGCGTATCTGCGGCAGGAGAAGCGACTGGTTCGGGGGTAACAATTGACAGGCGAAGCGTGCCCGACACAGGTGGGCGAGTGTCGCTGGCCGTAGCAACCGCACCAGGGTTGTTCCTGGCGGCCGGCTGGCAGGCCGCCAGGAACAACCCGACCAGCAGAACTAACATCCCGCGTAGCGTGTTCTGATTGAATTTCATATGCAGTGTGGCATGGGTAAGTTCAGGATCAGACGCCGCCAGAAATGACTTTTCTTCCGAGAAAAGTCATTTCTCAACGCCTATCCGCCCCATTATACCCGCGTCCTGCCCGCAGCCACAACATCCGGTCATGTGACCACAAGCATGACTTCCGGCACTGGCGCCGGTGACTGTGACAGTAATAAACTACACATGACAGCGCTGCAGCTGCTGGAGATCATCGGCTACGCCTGGCCGCTGATCCTGGTGGCCGTGGGTGTCTACATCCTGCTGAAGCGGCGAGGATAGGAGATTGGCAGATTGGTAGATTGGTAGATTGGTGGGTTGGTAGATAGGTGCCGGGCACTTGACTTTGCGCCTAATTACGAAGTCTGCCGAGCCGAATTCAGCCGATCCTGGGCTGCAAGTGCCCGGCACCTGAGTAGTGACTCTACCAGTTTACTTTCCGCCCACTTTCGAGTATCATAGTCGTTATGTCAGACCAGACCTCCTCCCGCTTTTCCCTCGATATGCTGAACCTGGCCGGTTACTTCATCGTGCCGGCGGTGGGCATTCCGATTTTATGGGACCTGTTCCAAAGCGACGATCCCAACCGCTGGTTTGTCTCCGGACTATTGGCGCTGTTCACGGTGGCTTACTCGCTGCGCAGCCGGATCGTGGGGGACCGGCCCTGGGGAGCCTATCTCTACACCAGCCTGCAAACGGTGCTGATCCTGGCGCTGATTGTGCTGACGCCTCGCCACTTGATCGCTGTGGTGTTGTTCTTCGTCCTCAGCGCCGAGGTGACCATGATGTACTCCTCGCGCATGGTTGCAGTCTGGATCGGCCTGTTTACCCTTATCACTGCGTTGGCCTTCCTGGCGGCTGGCGGCCCGGGCAGCTTGATTGCTGTGCCCATCTACGCAGCGGGCTACGTCTTCTTCGCCATCTTCGCCAACCAGACGGCCAAAGCCGAGGCAGCGCGGGCCGACAGCGAGCGGCTGTTGCAGGAGTTGCAAGCGGCTCATCGCCAACTACAGGATTACGCAGCCCAGGCTGAGGAATTAGCTGTACAGCGAGAACGCAACCGGCTGGCGCGCGAGATGCACGACACCCTCGGCCATCGCCTGACCGTCTCCTCGGTCCAACTGCAGGCCGCCCAGCGCCTGATTCCCAGCGCGCCCGACCGCGCCGCCGACATGGTGGGAGCGGTGTTGGAAGAGATACGCGACGGCCTGCGCGAGCTGCGCAGCACAGTCGCCACCCTGCGCGCGCCGGTGGAAGCTGACCTGGCCTTGGGACCAGCCCTGAAACGGCTGGCGGGCGGTTTTGAGCAGGCCACGGGCATCAAGGTGCATTTAACAGTGGCCGAAAACCTGCCAGATCTGGAGCCTAATCAGCGTCATGCCCTGTATCGCGGCGCACAGGAAGGGCTCACCAACATCCAGAAGCACGCCAACGCCCGCGATGCCTGGGTCGAGCTGGCCCGCCACAACGGCGACGTCAGGCTGCTGGTGCGCGATAACGGCGTCGGACTGGCCGGCGATATCAGCACAGCAACCGGCTTTGGCTTGCATGGCCTGCGGGAGCGAGCCGCCCAACTCGGCGGCCAGGCAAGCGTCCAACCGGCGCCAGCCGGCGGCGTCGATCTGACGCTCATCCTGCCCCTTGACGCGGAGAACGCCCATGACTGACCCTATTCGACTGCTGCTGGTGGACGATCAACGCCTGATGCGCGAGGGACTGCGCACCCTGCTAGAGATGGAGCCCGATCTGCAAGTTGTCGGCGAGGCCGGCAACGGGCAGGAAGGAGTCGATGCTCACGCTGCGCTGCTGCCCGACGTGGTGCTGATGGACGTACGCATGCCGGTGATGGACGGAGTCGAGGCCACGCGGCGGTTGCGGGCACGCTGGCCGGCTGCGCGCGTGATCATTCTGACCACCTTTGATGACGACGACTACGTCTTTGATGGCCTGCGCGCAGGCGCGGCCGGCTATCTGCTCAAAGATGTATCGATCCAGGATTTGGCCGATGCGATTCACACCGTCATGGCGGGGGGTGTGTTGATCGAGCCGTCCGTAGCGCGCAAGGTGGTGGCCGAGTTCGCTCGCATGGCTGCACCAGCCCCGCGCCCCAGCCAGTCCCTGGACGAGCCGCTATCCGAGCGTGAGATGGAGATTCTGCGCCTGCTGGCGCAGGGGATGACCAACCGCGAGATTGCCCAGCGCCTCTACCTGGCCGAAGGGACGGTCAAAAACTACGTGACCAACATCCTGGGCAAAATCGGCGCGCGCGACCGCACCCAGGCCGCCCTGCGCGCCCAAGAGATGGGATTGCTCTAAACCGCTGTGGCCGGTCTCCGACCAAGCCACCCACATCTGCTGTGGCCGGTCTCCGACCGAGCCACGGAGTAACAAATTTCACCGGCCTGCGTATAATAGATACAAGCAGGCGCCATGGACTACAAAGACTACTACTCCATTCTCGACATCCCCCGCGACGCGGACGAGCAGACCATCAAGAGCGCGTTCCGCCGTCAAGCGCGCGTCTACCACCCGGACGTCAACGCCAACAAGGCTGAAGCTACCGAGAAGTTCAAAGAGATCAACGAAGCCTATACGGTGCTCTCGGATCCTGACAAACGCGCGCGCTATGACCTGTTCAACGGCCGCTACGAGCAGTATCAACGCACCAGCCCAGGCACACGCACCAGCTATAGCAACACGGGCTACGGCAGCGCCAGTTCCCGTCCAGGCTACGGCGCCGCTGGCAGCGCAGGCAACGCAGCCCCTGGCGGCAGCCAGCAACGACAAGACCCCGGTCGGGGACAAAACCAACGCCGCACCTATACCGTGGATGAGGAGGACTTCGAGCGCATCTTCCGCGGCTTCACCTGGGCCTACGGTCAGGCGGCCAACCGGCGGGCGCGCTCAGGCAGCGCTGGCAGCGACTTCTCCGACTTCTTCGATGCCCTCTTCGGCAATCTGTGGGGCGCTGCCAACGCAGACCCCGCGCGCGAGCCGTCCGAGGTGCGCCCTGGCCGGGACATCGAAGTAAGCTCGGAGATCAGCCTGGAGGAGGCGCTGCGCGGGACAACCCGCACGCTGACCTACAGCGATGGGCGCAAGGTGGAGATCACCATCCCGCCCGGCGTCGATTCCGGCGTCAAACTGCGCATTCGCGGCCAGGGGGAACGCGTTTTCGGCCGCCCGCGCGGCGATCTGTTCATGACCATCCAGGTGCAGCCGCATCGCCTTTTCACGCGTGACGGCAACGATCTGCGCGTCCAGGTGACGGTGGACTACGAAACGGCTATGCGGTCGGGCGAGGTGGCCGTGCCGACTATGGACAGCACAGTCAAGCTGAAGATTCCATCTGGCACCCGCAGCGGCCAATCCTTCCGCCTGCGCGGGCTGGGCATGCCCACGATTCTCGATCCTGCTACGCGCGGCGACTTGATCGCCACCGTGCTGGTCAAGGCGCCGGCCACCGCACAACACAGCCAGCCCAACAGCGGCGCTGCCACGGCCAAAGCTGCCCGCACCGCAACAAAACACAGGGCTTTCTGGCAGCAGATAGGCCGGGGACTGGGCTTTGCACTGACCACGATGGGCCTTGTGGCGCTGGCAGCTCAGACGCTGCTGGCTGTTGGCACCGGATGGCAGTTGTTAGCCGCGCTGGCCCTGGTGCTGCTGGCGCATGGCCTCACCGGCAAATCCGGTTGGGCGCTGGCTGGCGGCGCGCTGGCCATCACCGGCGCTGTCTGGCTGGCCAGCCAACTGGAGGTGATCACGGCAGCCATCCTGTTGGAGCAGGCATGGCCGTTGCTGGCATTAGGTCTAGGGATTATGCTGCTGCGCCTGCCGGCCCGGCGTAGAGACTGAACGGCACAGACCAAGGGCCGAGCGAGCCTGTCATCTCTGTTCTCACGGAGCAAGATCATGCACAAACGTATCGCCCCAACCGCTCGCCTCGTTTTGCTGATTGCGCTGATGCTGGCCCTGCTGGCGAACGCGTCAGGCGTCTCTGCCTCTGGTGATACTCCACCCCTCTGCCCTGCCCCAGCCAAAGCGCTGGCCGGCGGGCCAGTGACCGTCCACGGCTGGGTTATCAACCACCGCGAGCTGCCCGTGGATGGCACGCGCACGCCCGCGCCGCTGGCCGTAACCGCCATCGCGTCGGATGGCGCGCTGGTCAATGCGCCGGTGGGCAGCGACGGATACTTCCAACTCAACCTCGCCCCTGACGTGTGGGACTTTCAGATGCAGTTGCCAGCCGACTGGGATGGCATCGTGCCGATAGCGGCGCGCGCTGGGCTGGCCAGCACAGGCTGCACCCCCCTCCCCGGCAACAGCCAACCCTACCTGATTTTGTTCAAGATTCGCCGCGTTTTTGACATCACGGCGCTGAAGTGGGAAGAGCTGCCCAACGGCGTGGTGCAGCCGGGCCAGGGCTGGCACATCACCTTCCAGCCGGTGCGCGATCCCTTTGCGATTCGGCAAGTCAGCACCACCGATGCCAACGGCGCAGCCCAGGCGGTCCTGACGCCAGGCACGTGGACCATCTACGAGACGGCGCGCAGCGGTTGGTACCCGGTCACGCCGGCAGCGGTCAGCATCACCCTGGACCAATACGCCCCACCCGGCGCCATGAATCCGGTGGTGTTCAAGAACCGGAGCGCGCACTGAGACAGGACTGACAGTGCTGGCCTGCGACGAGGCCAAGTCTCGACGCGGCGGGATTGTCCGCTTACC
>CAZVGR010000090.1:0-9088 GCA_964626845.1 uncultured Anaerolinea sp. | reverse complement strand
TACTCATCCAACTCCCCGCGCAGCAGCCCCAGCGGCAGCGGCGCCGGCCGCGCGCAGCCGCTCTCCAGCAGCATGTGCCGCCCCTCGACTGACGACTGCTCCACGGCGGTCATGATGTCCAACACGTGGAAGGCTAACTCGTCGGAGGCCCGGTGCGGCCGGCCGCTGCTGATGGCATGGGCCAGGTCGGCCACGCCGATGCCGCGGCCCACCTCGGCGTCGAACAGCAATGGTATGTCGCTCCACTCGGCCGCGCCGGCCCGCCGCACCCGCACCACACCGCCAAAGATGTTGGGGTCAGGCACACACAGCGTCCCTTCGGAGCCGTAGATCTCGATGCGCGGCAGGTTGGCGTGCCACACGTCGAAGCTGGTGATCAGCGTTGCCATCGGCCCGGCGGTGAAGTCCAGCAGCGCGGCCACGTGGGTGGGCACCTCCACGGGCAGGCGGCGGCCGTAATGCTCGCGGCTGGTGGCGACCCGCTCAGGGAACGAGGCGCGGGCCGAGCCGGCCACCCGATGCACCGGCCCCAGCAGGTTGACCAGGCTGGTCAGGTAATAGGGGGCCATATCCAGCAGCGGGCCGCCGCCGGTCTGGTAGAAGAAATCGGGGTTGGGGTGCCACCCTTCAGGGCCATGGCTGGCCATGAAGGCCACGGCCGCCACCGGCTCCCCGATCCAGCCGTCGTCGATCAGTTTGCGGCAGGTCTGCTGGCCGCCGCCCAGGAAGGTATCGGGCGCGCAGCCGACGCGCACGCCCTGCTCAGCGGCCGCGTGCAGGATCTGCTGGCCTTCGGCGCGGCTCACGGCCAGCGGCTTCTCGCTGTAGACGTGCTTGTCCGCGGCGATAGCCGCCAGGCTGACGGCCGCGTGTACCTTGGGCACGGTCAGGTTGATCACGATCTGGATCTCCGGGTCGGCCAGCAGCGCGTCCACGCTCAGCGAGCGCGGCACGCCGTGTTCGGCGGCCTGCTGGCTGGCGCGGCCGGCGTCGATATCAGCCACAGCAGCCAGATCGAGAATGGGGAAGGCCCGGCAGCCCGCGACGTAAGCCGGAAAGATCTTGCCCACGCCAATGATGCCGACCTTGACTTGCTCAGGCATGGCCCAGGCCCTCCTGCACCAGATAGCGGTGGCTCTGCTCGACCGCAACCAGCATATCCGTGGCGCAACGGTCCAGCTCGACGATCAACCACTGCGCGCCGCTGGCCGCGGCCACGATGGCATGAAAGTCCAGCACGCCCTGCCCCACGGCAACCATGGGGGCCTCCACGGTGGCGGGACCGTCCTTGATGTGCAGCAGCGGGGCGCGTTCACCCAAACGGGCTACGACCGCGGCCGGGTCATGTCCGGCGGTCTGTACCCAGTAGGTGTCGACCTCGAAGCCCACGGCCGGGTCCAGGTGCTCCAGCATCACGTCGAAGGCCAGACGGCCCTCCACCTCCTGGAACTCCCACCAATGGTTGTGATAGGCCAGCTTCAGGCCGTGGTGCGCGGCAACGGCCGCAGCCTGGTTGTACTGGTCGCAGATATGGCGGATCTGGTCGACCTGCTTGAAGTCATTGGGGCCGTGCATGGAGACCAGCCAGGACAGGCCAAGCTGGCCGGCAAAGTCCAGCACCGGCCCCTGGTTCTTGCCCAGCGGCAGCGGCGTATGGGCGGCGGGCACGCGCAGGCCCAGATCGCGGAACAGACTGGCGGCCTTGCTCCAGGTCGTGCCCGGGATCTCGAAGGTGACCTCCAGCGCGCCGTAGCCCATAGCGGCGACGCGGCCGATGGTTCCGGCGAAGTCGCGGCCCAGGTGTTCGCGCACAGTGTAGGTCTGCAGTGCAATCGGCAGTGTCATGGAATGCTCCTTGTTTTGTTTAGCGATAAAAATCGATCCAGGCGATCATGAACATGGTCTCGCCGGACTGGTAGAAGGCCTGGGGGGCCGTCACTTCGTAGTAGCCGCTGCCGGCGCCATCGGGCGCGGCCACGCGCTGGACATCCATCCAATACGGCCCGCGCAGCGTCACCTCGACCGGCTGCTCGTTCACCGTTGCGCTGCGCAGCACCTGGTCGTCGCCGTGGCTGGACACGGACAACGCAACGACTGCGTCGTCGAAGCCGAAGGTCATCTGCTCCAGGCCGGCCAGATGGAAGCGCATCACAATGGGCTGCGGCATCTCGCCCGATTGGAGGCTGACCACGGCGCTGCCGATGCCGCTCTCGCTCCACACGTCGATGATCAGCCCGCTGCCGTCTGGCGTCAACAGCACGCGATCGTCGGGTTTTTGCTCGGTCACGATGAACTGCGGCACAGAGCTGCCGGCCGGTAGAGGCGGGTCTGACGGCGCCACGCAGCCTGTCGCTGCTGCACCTAGCACGCCAACTATCAACAGCCAGCCACGTGCTTTGGGAAATGTGGGCATGTTAGATCCTCATCGGCAGGGGCTCAGGGAAAAATGGCACAATACGTGAACGACAGTATAGCCGGTCGTGCCATTGCCGTCAAACGTTCGTTGACTGCGCGCTGTTGGGCAATTGCCGCCAACCCGGTATAATCCAGCCATGAACATCACACCCGACCGCAGCTTTACAAACCAAATGGACGCCCAGGACGAGCTGGCCGGCTTTCGCCGCGAGTTCGTCATCGACGACCCCAATCTGATCTACCTGGACGGCAACTCGCTGGGCCGCTTGCCGCGGCGCACCAAAGCGCTGTTGCAAGATTATGTCGATAACCAGTGGGGCCAGCGGCTGATCCGCGGCTGGAACGAAGGCTGGCTGGAGCTGGCCCAGCGCATCGGCGGCAAGATCGCCCGGCTGGTCGGCGCGCAGGCGGACGAGGTAGTGGTGGCCGAGTCTACCTCGTCCAACCTGTTCAAGCTGGCTGTTGCCGCCCTAAAAACCCAGCCTGGCCGCCGCAAGATCGTCACCGACGACCTCAACTTCCCCTCCGACCTGTACATCTTCCAGGGCATCGTCGATCTGCTGGATGCAGGCCATCGGCTGGAGGTCGTACCCTCCCCCGACGGCATCCACGGCCCAGTAGATGCCCTGGCTGCGGCCATCGACGACGACACTGCGCTGGTCAGCCTGTCGCACACCGTCTTTAAGAGCGCCTACACCTACGACATGGCCGCTGTCACCGCTCTGGCCCACCAAGCCGGCGCGCTGGCGCTGTGGGACCTGAGCCACTCGGCCGGCGCTGTGCCGGTTAATTTGAACGGCGCCAACGCCGACCTGGCCGTGGGCTGCACCTACAAATACCTCAATGGCGGGCCGGGCGCGCCGGCCTTCCTCTATGTGCGGCGCGACCTGCAAGACAGCTTGCGCAACCCCACCGCCGGTTGGTTCGGCCAGCAAGCCCCCTTCGACTTCGGCCTGGACTACCAGCCCGCGGCCGGTCTGCGGCGCATGTTGACCGGCACGCCGCCCGTGTTGTCGCTGGCCGCCATCGAGCCAGGCGTGGACCTGCTGCTGGAGGCTGGCATGGATCTCGTGCGCGCCAAGTCCGTGCAGCAGACGGAATACCTGATTACGCTACACGAAAACCTGCTCCAGCCGCTGGGCTTTCAACTCAACTCGCCGCGCGATGCGGCCCGGCGCGGCTCGCACGTCTCGCTGGGGCACCCCGACGGCTGGCGCATCAACCGCGCGCTGATCGAGCAGATGCAGGTCCTGCCCGACTTTCGCGCCCCCGATAACATCCGCCTGGGCATCACGCCGCTCTACACCTCCTTCAACGAAATCCACCAGGCCATGCAGCGGCTGCACACAGTGGTCGCCGAGCGGCTGTACCAGCGATATCCTGCCGAACGACCAGCGGTTACCTGACCAGTCCGGCCAGCCAAGGTCTGGCCAAGCGTAAAATGATGCGTTGGTAGTAACGACTTTAGTCGTTCTGGCGCACCCGAAGCGACTGAAGTCGTTACTACCAATGCATCGGCTGACAGCTAATCAAACACGAACAGCAGCGACGCACCCATTTGGGCCTTCGAGGCTATCCGATGCCTCGAAGGTCTTTTTGTTTGCCGAGTCGTGTAAGTTTGTCCACAATTTTCTGTTCAGTATCTTGACAAAACTAAAACATCATGTTATTCTACCTACTGTTCGGTAGGTAAACACAAGAGCAAAGCCATGAACGACTTGCAAGCTACTACCATCAGCGAATCCCGCCAGCGATTGCTGGACACCGCCCAAGCGCTGTTCCATGAGCGCGGCTACCGGGCTGTTACGATGCAGGACATCGCCCGCGAGCTGGGCGTGCGCCAGGCGTCGCTGTACTATCACGTGCCCGACGGCAAGGAGCAGCTTTTCGTCGACGTGGTCAGGCGCAACTTTGAACAGCACCGGATCGGCCTGGAGGCAGCGCTGGGCCGGGCTGGCGACGACTTGGAGTCTCGCCTGCACGCAGCCGCCGGTTGGTTCGCCGTCCAGCCGTCCATGAACCTGCTGGGCATGATGCATGCCGACATGCCGGCCCTGGGCGAGGAAAATCACCAGCGTCTCAACCGGCTGGCGACGTACTGCCTGTTCGAGCCGATTTCTGCCATCTTTGCCGAGGCCATCGCTCATGGCGAGATCCGCCCGTTCTCTCCCGATCTGTTAGCCGGCTCATTCCTGGCGCTGATGGACGGCGTGTCCTATTCCAGTCAGCACCAGCCTGGCACGCCGCCGCGCCACGTCATGGCGAACGCCATCGTGTCGCTGCTGCTGGACGGCCTGCGTCCACGCGACGAACAAGGAGACTGAAGCATGCGCTTTCCTACCGTCAATGCCTCCAACCTGTCCGGCCGCGAGTACACGCTGCCGGCCGGCCTGGAGGGCGACCTGAATGTCGTAGCCCTGGCCTTTCAGATGTGGCACCAAAACGAGGTCGATACCTGGATGCCGCTGCTGGAGCAAGTCGAAACCCGTATCCCTGTGGTGCGAGCTTATGAGCTACCTGTGTTGCGCTCCATGAACCGCATGAGCCAGTGGATGATCGACAGCGGCATGCGCGGCGGCATCCCCGATCCCGCCACGCGCGCCCGCACCATCACCCTCTACCTGGACAAGGAGCGCTTTCGCCGGGCGCTGGGCCTGCCCGACGAGGATCACATCTACCTGCTGCTGGTGGATCGGGACGGCCTGGTTCACTGGCAGACCCGCGGGCATTACAGCCCGGAAAAAGCAGCGTCGTTGCTGGCCGTTGTCGAGCAGATGCTCGCAGCGGATTAACACTAGCGAAGATTTCGGAAGTCGCCGGTTGCAGCCAAGCTACGCCTTGCAGCGCCAAACTGGCGCGAGCCGTCTGCGGCGACTTCCGAAATCTGGAAACTAAAGAAAACAGAGGTTCACCGTGAAGAAAATCGCACTTTCCATCGTTGTTGTCGCTATCGTGGCCGTAGCAGCCTTTGCAGCCATGCAACTGACCGGCCGGCAAAGCCAGGCCGCCAGCGAGACGGACGCCGTCTCCGCTCAGATACCTGTTGTGCAGCAAAACCGTGTATTGGTCGACGGCCGCGTCGTCCCCGCCCAGCGCGCCGAGCTGAGCCTGCCCGCCAGCGGCATCCTGGCTGAGATTCTGGTCGCCGAGGGCGACGAGGTCGAGGCTGGCCAGCCCCTGCTGCGCCTGCAAGCGGCCCAGCAGCAGGCCGCCGTCGCCCAGGCCCAGGCCCAACTGGCCCGCGCCGAGGCGCGGCTGGCCGAGCTGAAGGTCGGCGCGCAGGCGCAGGAAGTCGAGTCCGCCAACGCCGTGTTGGCCCAGGCCCAGGCGCGGCTGGATCGCATCCAGAACGGCGCGCTGCCGGCTGAGACCGCCGCGGCCCGCGCGGCTCTGGCCGAGGCCCAGGCTGCCCTGCAAGGCGTGCTGGATGGCCCGCGCGGCCAGCAGATCATCGCCGTCCAGGCCGAGCTGGCCAACGCCGAGGCCGCCCAGCGCCAGGCCCAGGCCGCCTACGACCGTGTTGCCGGCCTGGCCGACATCGGCGCCCGGCCCGAGTCGGCGCAGCTTGAGCAGGCCACCAACGCCGTCAACGCCGCTCGCGCCCGCCTGGCCGACGTGCAGCAGGGCGCCAGCGCCTCCGACGTTGCCGTATCCCGCGCCCGCGTGCAGCGCGCCCAGGCCCAGCTCGACCTGCTGAGCGCGACCAACCCGGCCGCCGTGGCCGAGGCAGAGGCATCCGTGCGCCAGGCCCAGGCGCAACTGGCCCTGCTGGAGGCCGGCGTGCGCCCCGAGACTATCGCCGTGGCCGAGGCTGACGTGGCCGCCGCCCAGGCTGGCCTGGCCCAGGCCGAAGCCGCGCTGGCCAACACCGAGCTGCGCGCTCCCTTCGCCGGCGTGATTGCAGCGCTCAACATCAACCTGGGCGAACAGATCGTGGCCGGCGCGCCAGTAATCAGCCTGGCTGACCTCGCCCGCTGGCAGATCGAGACCGAGGACCTGACCGAGTTCGACGTGGTCGGCGTGCAGGCTGGCGACACGGTCACGCTGACCTTCGACGCCCTGCCCGACCTGGTCAAGCAGGGTGTGGTCAACCGCATCCGCCCCATCGGCCAGAACAACCGCGGCGACATCGTCTACACCCTGGTGATCAACCCCACGGAGCACGACGCGCGACTGCTGTGGAACATGACGGCGGTGGTGGAGATTGGCAGATGACAGGGTGACAGGATGACAGGGTGACAAGGTGACTGGGTGAGTAGGTGATTGCCGGAGAGTTTCCCAGTCACCCAATCACCTAATCACCTAATCATCTGATCACCCAATTGTTCTGAGTGAGATTAACGACATGGCATTCTATCTGGCTTTCAAAGAAATCTGGCACAGCAAGGGGCGCTACCTGCTGATTGCGGGCATTGTGGCGCTGATTACGACGCTGGTGCTGTTTGTGGCCGCCCTGGCTGAAGGGCTGGGCAACGGCAACCGCGAGTATCTACAGAAGCTCAACGGCGAGTTGATCGTTTACCAGGAAGGCGTGGACCTGTCGATCTCGGCCAGCCGGCTGGGGCGATCGACGCTGGCCGCGGTGCGGCGGGTCGAGGGCGTGGCAGACGCCGGGCAGGTCAACTTCACGGCCACCACCCTGGTCTTCCCCGACGGCCGGCCGGCGCTGGATGTGTCGCTGGTAGGCGTAGAGCCGGGCCGGCCGGGCGAGCCGCCCGCCTTCGATGGCGAAGCGCTCAGCCGCAGCCGGGCCAACGAGGCGATACTGGATCGCAACGCAGCCCTGCGCGCTGGCCTCACCGTGGGCGACACCATCATCGTCAAGTCCACCCAGGGCACCAAAGAGCAGCTCTACCCGCTGACCGTGGTCGGCATCAGCGATGGCCGCCAGTACTTCCTGCAGCCGTCAGTCTTCGTGCCCATGCAGACCTGGGAGAAGATCCGCCCCAGCGGCGGCGAGGCCCAGGGCAACGGCGAGCTGGTGTCCAACATCATCGCCGTCAAGTTGGTCGATCCCAGCGCTGAGGCCGCCGTGCAGGACCGGCTGCGCGCCGAGGTCGCCAGCATCGACGTGGCCGACCGGGTGACAGCCTACCAGGCGACCCCTGGCTACTCGGCCCAGCAGAGCACGCTCAGCACGCAGAGCTACTTCACCCTGGTGATCGGCGTGCTGGTCATCGGCGGCTTCTTCCAGATCCAGACCCTGCAGAAGGTCGCGCAGATCGGCATGTTGAAGGCTATCGGCGCCACTAACAGCATCGTGGCCTCGGCCGCCATGGTCCAGATCATCGCGGTCAACACCCTGGGCGTGATGATCGGCGCGGCAGGCTCCCTGCTGCTGTCGCTGACCTTCCCGGTGCAGGTGCCCATCGTCTTCACACCCGACGCCGTCATCGCCACCGTCGCGCTGCTGCTCGTCATCGGCCCCATCGGCGGCCTGGTGTCGGTCTGGGCGCTCACCCGGGTCGAGCCGCTGCGGGCGCTGGGGCTGGCGCAGTAGGAAGTTGCAGGTGGCAGGTGGCAGGTGGCAAGCCTCGCGGCCTGAACGCAACTTGCAACTTGCAACCTGCAACCTGCAACCTGCAACCTGCAACACACAGGAGAACAAAACATGACCATCGCACTTCGCGCAGAGAACGTAACCAAGGTTTATGGCAGCGGCGCCGATGCGGTGACCGCGGTGGATAACGTATCGTTCGAGGTCCAGCAGGGCGAGTTCGTGGCCCTGGTGGGTCCCAGCGGCTCGGGCAAGACCTCGATGCTGGCCATGCTGGCCGGGCTGCTGAGCCCCAGCGACGGCCAGGTGGTGATCGACGGCCACGAGATGAGCCGCATGGGCGACCGGCAGCGCACCAAGTTCCGCCGCCAGGCCATCGGCTTCACCTTCCAGTCCAATAACCTGGTGCCCTACCTGACGGCGCAGGACAACGTGGAGCTGATGCTGCGCCTCAACGGCAAGCGCAACAAGCTGGGCAAACAGCGCTCGGCTGAACTACTGACGCGGCTGGGCCTGGGCAACCGGCTGGGCCATTACCCCAGCGAGCTATCGGGCGGCCAGCAGCAGCGCGTCGCCATCGCCCGCGCGCTGATCCACGATCCGGCCGTGGTGCTGGCCGACGAGCCCACCGCCAGCTTGGACACCAGCCTGGCCCATCAGGTGGTCGAGACCTTCGCCCAGTTGATCCACGAGCAGAACCGGGCCGGCATCATGGTCACCCACGACCTGCGCATGGCGCGTTATGTCGATAAGGTCATCCAGATGAAAGACGGCAAGATCAACCGCATCATCGAGGATCGGGCGGAGATCGACGCGTTGGCGGAGAGGGTGGATTGATGGGGTGACAAGATGATTGGGTGGAGGTGTAGGGAGCGGTAGCGCAAGATGGCATCTTGCGCTACAACGGATGCGCAGTTGCGCTGGGCGGTAGCGCAAGATGGCATCTTGCGCTACAACGGATGCGCAGTTGCGTTGGGCGGTAGCGCAAGATGGCATCTTGCGCTACAACGGATGCGCAGTTGCGTTGGGCGGTAGCGCAAGATGGCATCTTGCGCTGCAACGGATGTGCAGTTGCCTTGGGCGGTAGCGCAAGATGGCATCTTGCGCTACAACGGATGCGTAGTTGCGTTGGGCGGTAGCGCAAGATGGCATCTTGCGCTGCAACGGATGTGCAGT
>CAZVGR010000089.1:0-21990 GCA_964626845.1 uncultured Anaerolinea sp. | reverse complement strand
CAAACCAGAGCTTACACAGTTGCTCACATCAGCCTAATTTGGCGAAGGTATTGAAATGTTGGTTACTGGTTGCGAACTAATGGTTGGTTCATCTACCCAACCACCCTCCGCACCGCATCCAGCGCATCCTCGCCATCCGAGTACATCACCGGCTCCGGCCGGGACGCAGATGGCCAGGCGCAGCGCTGCAGGTCGGCGGCGCCGGACTGGTCCACGACAAACGCAGCGCCGGCGTTGTGCGTCTGGACCAGGAACTGCTGGATGCGCGGGTCGTTCTTTAACCGCTTCAGCCCCGCATCGCCGCACGGAATCACGACGCAACTGGCTTGCTGGGCCATGGGCAGCGCTTGTTCCAGCGTCAGATCCGGCACCAGCGTCAGCCCATAGGCGCCGGACGAAGGCTGGCCGGCCAGGCTGACCAGCTTGACCCGCAAGCCCGCCTTGCGCAGCTCGGCCACGAACAGGGCCGCCAGCGTCTCGTCGAACCGATCTGCCCACAGGACGAATACCATTTTGTCTTGAGCCATGAGCCTCTTCCGGCGCCGACACGGGGATTTGTGAACAATGGGACTATGGGGTAGTATACATGGAAGTTCCAATCATGATCTATACAAACTCTATAACAATCCTCCAGACTCCGGATAAAGCTACTGACGGCGCTCAACCAGCTTGAGATGTTGAGCTGATGCTAACGGACGCAAGGGACAAATCGATGCCGAGCAAGCAATTAACCAACACCATTCCGACTGGCGAACAAGTGCGCAAAGCGCTGAGTTTGTGGCACAAGGGTGCGGCTCACGGCAGCCCGCTGGCAGAGTTGCTGTTGGTGCAACAGGCTACATCCGCTGCTGACGGCAACCTACGCCTGGCCACCAACCAGGTGCTCCACCAGGCCCTGGCTGAGCTGGCGGCCTACCACGTCGAAGAGGCTGACTTGCTGCGGGCTCGTTATCTCGATGCCAACACCGTGCAACTGCTGGCCATCCGCCGCAACGTGGCCGAGGCCACCATCTACCTGCACCAACAGCGGGCTATCAACCTGCTCACAGCCATGGTGCAAGAGATGGAGCTGGCGGCCAGGGACGCTCATCGCGCTGCGTTGGAGAGTCGTCTGCCGCTGCCTACCTACACGTCGCTGGTGGGCGCCGAAGCCCAGATCGACCATCTGATGCATCTTCTGACCTCGCCAGATGGCTCCAGCCTGGTCCTGCTGGACGGCATCGGGGGCATCGGCAAAACCTCGCTGGCTGATGCTTTGCTGCGCAGGGTCATCGCTCAAGGGATAGTTGCCGACGTGGCCTGGATCAGCGCCCAACAGCAACACTTTCACCTGGACGGCCGCCTGAAAGACATCCCCAGGTCGATACTGACAGCAGACGGCTTCATCGACGAGCTGGCTGACCTCGTCCTGGCTGACCGCGCGGCCAGGCTGGGGCGTGAACAGAAGCTGGCTGCCGTGCGGGCACGGATGAACCAGGCAGCACATCTGGTCGTGCTGGACAATCTCGAATTGATGCCGGATGTCGACCGCTTGCTGCCCTGGCTGCGCCTGATCACTGGTCCTTCGAAGTTTCTGCTGATCTCGCGCCACAGCTTTTACGCTGAGCCTGGCGTTTATCACCTGCGGCTGGCTGAACTGAGCGAGACTGATGCGCTGCGCCTGGTGCGCCAGGAGGCGCGCCTGCGCAACTTACCTGAGGTGGCTCACGCTTCCGAAGCCAGCTTACTGCCGATCTACCAAACGGTCGGTGGTAATCCGCTCGCCTTGCGCCTGATCGTCGGGCAGACCCATGTCCATCCACTCTCCGTCGTCCTCGCCGATCTTGCTGCGGCCCGAGGCCAGTCGGTCGAATCGCTCTATACCTACATCTATCGACGCGCCTGGGACCACCTTGACGAGCTATGCCGCAGGGCCTTGCTGGCCATGCCATTGGTCAGTGAGCATGGCGGCAATCTGGACTACCTGGCGCAGATCAGCCAGTTGCCGCCCGACGACCTGCGTCATGGCCTCAGCACGCTGGTGAACCTAAACCTGGTCGACAGCCGGGGCGATTTGAATCAGCGTCGCTATACTATTCATAACCTCACGCGTAGTTTCTTGCTTGAACAGGTCGTCAGGTGGCAGATGTAACCGATGCGCCTGCAACTACACCCTTCGGGGAGTATCTCAGTGGGCGTAGCTGTTCAAGAACAACACAGAGGGTGGCTCTCTCCATAACCCGGTTATTTCAAGAACCACCCTCTGCTGGAACCCAATGCTGTGGGCCGTTCAGCTCCCCCCCGGGAGCCGAACGCAACACTGGGCGATGTTAGCATGTCTGGCGGAGTTGTGCTATACTCTTTGCTCCTGGCCGGCTGACTGACGCCAGCCGGGCTGCCGGACCGGATGAAAATTCCTGATGTACTGTACACGATCTCTCCTATAATCGGTCTATCAACTTCCTATCACAGTCCTATCAACTTTTTCCCCGTGAGCGACACCCATTCCTCTGCTTTGCCTGCCAGCTTCCTCGAACAGGTGCATGAGGCGCTCAAAACCTGGAACGCCCATTCCAGCGCCAGCACTGCCTTGACTCACCTCAGGTTGGTTCAGATCGAGCTGGCCGCAGGCGCTACGAACCCGCGCCGGGCTGTCAACAATGTGCTGCTGCAAGGGATGCACGCCCTGGACGCAGCCCACGATCGCGATGCGGCGCTGCTGCGTTTGCGTTTTATGGACGGCCTGCCAGTCCGCAGCGTCGCCAGCCGTCTCAACGCGGCCGAGCCGTCGATCTACCGCTGGCAGAGCCAGGCCATCGAACACCTGGCTGCCCTGTTGTGGCAACAAGAACAGGCTGCCGTCGAGCAGAGAACAGGCGAGCTGGCCGAGCGGCTGGAGCCTGCCACCTACCTGCAACTCTTCGGCTTGGCCGCCCACCAAACCGCCCTGCTGGAACTGCTCTTCTCCGACGCGCCCCCCTCCCTCATCGCCATCGAAGGAGGCGGCGGCATCGGGAAGACCAGCCTGGCCGACGCCGTGCTGCGCGCAGCCATCCGTCAGCGGCCGGACAGCGAGGTAGCCTGGGTCAGCGCTCGCCGGCAACGCTTCGACTTCGCCGGCCGCATTCACAACCTGCAACAGCCAGCCCTGACCACAGATGCCCTGCTGGAGGCGCTGGCCGTGCAGATGTTGCCCGGCGTGCCCCGCTTCACCGTGCCAGCCCATGCCCTGGCCGCCCTGCGCGCCCACTTCGCCCAACAGCCCACGCTGGTGGTCGTCGACAACCTGGAGACCGCCGCCGATGTGACCAGCCTGCTGCCGCTGCTGCGCCAACTGGCCGGCCCGGCCAAGTTTCTGCTGACCACCCGCTACAGCCTCTACAGCGAGCCGGGGGTTTATCATCTGCGCGTGCCAGAGCTGAACGAGCCTGACGCGCTGGCCCTGGTGCGGCTGGAGGCGCAACAGCGCAACCTGCCCGAGCTGAGCCAGGCCGGCGACGCCGCGCTCCATCCCATCTACCAGACCGTGGGCGGGAATCCGCTGGCGCTGCGACTCGTGGTAGGCCAGGCCCATGTTCACTCCCTTCATGCCGTGCTGGCCGACCTGGCCGCGGCGCGCGGCGCGCCGGTCGAGAGCTTGTATACCTACATCTACAAAGCCGCCTGGAGCCGTCTGGGCGAGCTGCCGCGACGAGCGCTGCTGGCCATGCCCCTGGTCAGCGAGCGCAGCGGCACCCTGGAGATCCTGGCCCAGATCAGCGGGCTGGAGCGCGGCGAGCTGAGCAACGCGCTGACCGAGCTGGTGATGTTGAACCTGGTGGACGGCTACGGCCTGTCGCTGGCCGAACGACGCTACACAATCCACGCCCTCACCCGCACCTTCTTATTGGAACAGGTTGCCAAATGGCTGTAGATGCGCCTGCCAACCAGCCCGATAGCCCCTATGCGGCCCTCTTTCGCCACTACATCCAGCGCAGCACGCAGGCCACGCTGGCAGCCGTGCAGTCAGCCGGCCCTGCCCTGCCCGCCGAACAGCGCGAGCAGAGCTTGCATACCCTGGAGTTCGCCATGGAATTGCCCGAATCCTGGCCGGACGCCCGCGATCTGCTCCTGATCCTGGCCCCCAGGCTGGACCAGGCCGGCATACGCCAGGACACTGTCCCCTACTTGCAGCGCGGCATCGAGCGCTGTCAGGCGGCCGGCGACCTGGCCGGTCAGGCGGCCTTAGAGCTGCAACTGGGCACATTGTTGTCGGTCATGGGCAGCATGGACGAGGCGCGCAGCCTGTTCATGGCCAGCGCCGCCCGCAGCGAGGCCATCGGCGACCGCCACAACCAGGCCCGCGCCCTGAATAGCTGGGCTCAACTAGACCGCTTGCAGCAGCGCTCGGACAGCGCCGCCCAGTTGGTGCAGCAGGCCATGCGCCTGGCGCCGGTCGACGACACCGAGGCCACCTACGGCCAGTACATCCTGGGCACGCTGGCCGTCGATCGCCGCGACTGGCCCGAGGCGCTGGACTATTTTGAGCAGGCGCTGGCAGGCTGGCAGCGTCACGGCGACCCGGTGATGGCAGCGCGCAGCCTGACCAACCTGGGAACTGCCCAGCGCGGCGCCGGCCAGTACGACGCCGCCATCGCCAGCTTCACCCAGGCCATGGCGCTGATGGAGGAGCTGGACGACCCGGTCAACCAGGCGATCACCCGCATGAACCTGGGCAATCTGTACTGGGCCATCGGCCAGCCGCAGCAGGCCCTGGACCATTTCGTGCTGGTTGAGCCGGTCTTCCGCCGAACTCACGATCAACTGCGCCTGGCCCGCATCAACGCCAACATGGGCATCGTTCTCCTCCAGCTCGGCCAGTGGGAGCAGGCCCATGCAGCCTTGACCACAGCCATCGACCTCAACCGGGCGATTGGCGACCGGCGCGGCGCGGCCAACGCGCTGGACAGCCTGGGCGAGCTTTACCTGCGCCAAGGCCAGCCAGCCTCCGCCATGACCTGCCTGGAGCAAGCCATGGCGGAGCTGGGAGAGTTGGCTGAACAACCCGGCTACGAGGGACTGGTGGCCGAGATCAAAGGCCATATCGACGAGGCCAGGTCCCTGCCAGCCTGAGCTACCGCTGGCAGTGGGCATCCTCGCAGCTCCCGGCCGGCGCGACCACCACGCCGAGGCTGGACGAGAGCCAGGCGCTGCTGGCTGGCGCCGCCAACACCAGCGCCATAAACAAGACCAAAATCCACTGACGCAAAGACTGTAACCGCATCTCGATGACCTCCATGACAGATGAAGGCCCATCGAGGACTGGGATCCCAACCGCAACTGCGGCGCACGTGCTTCCCCAACGAGCCGGCGGACCAGACGAAACCCGTTTGAGGTTTCCAGGCCATTGCGACCTTCGTTGTCACTTTACCTGCGCCCGACTCTCTGTGAGCTATCAGAACCCTATCAACCGCCTATCTGGCGACTCTCTCCTCGTCTATGCCGCCCCCGCCCACCCACCCGCTTCCCGCCGACCTGGACCAGCGCGTCCATCAGGCGCTGACTGAATGGTACAGCGCTGCCCCCGACCCTGGCCCTCTGGCTGGCCTGGCTGTGGTGCAGCAGGCTCAAGCCAGCGGCGGCTGGGCGGCCCGCCGCGCCGCCAACCACGTGCTGACCGCTGCGCTGCGCCGGCTGGAGGACAGCGCGCCCGTGGACGCCGACCTGCTGCGCCGTCGCTTTGTGGAAGAACAGACCGTCTTTGCGGCCGCCAGAGCGCTGGACATGGCCGACTCCACCTTCTACAAGCGTCAACGGCAGGCTATCGCCAACCTCGCCAGCGTGCTGGGCGACATGGAGACGGCCGCGCGCAGCCAGCGCAGC
The DNA here is from genome assembly GCA_964626845.1 of uncultured Anaerolinea sp. Taxonomy (GTDB): domain Bacteria; phylum Chloroflexota; class Anaerolineae; order JAAEKA01; family JAAEKA01; genus JAAEKA01. The sequence goes on along the minus strand of CAZVGR010000089.1, from coordinate 16,149 downwards.
GCCGCCGCTGCGTTGCGGCTGCCCTGGATCGACCACGGACGCCTGTTCGGCATCGAAGCGCTGCTGCGCCAGATCAGGGACCTGCTGACCGCAGCCGAGCCGCCGGCATGGATCCTGATGCTCACCGGCCTGGGCGGCCAGGGCAAGACCACCGTAGCGCGCAGCGCGCTGGAGCAGATCGTCCAGGGCGGCGCTGAAGCCTGGGACGTGGGCTGGGTCAGCGCGCAGCAGCAATCCTTCCACCCCAGCGGCGTCATCCGGCCGCTGCATGCGCCCGCGCTGACAGCCGACGACCTGCTGTTGGCCCTGGCCGCGCAATTGTTGCCGGCCGATGCACGCGTTGCCCCCTTCACCAGCCAGCGCGCCCTGGCTGCCCTGCAAGCGCACCTGCGCCTGACGCCCCACCTGGTGGTGATCGACAACCTGGAGACGCTGGTCGATGTAGAGGCTTTGCTGCCCACGCTCCGTCGCCTGGCCAACCCCAGCCGCTTCCTGCTGACCTCGCGCAAGGCGCTGCCCGGCGAACACGACGTTTATCATCTCCCTGTGCCGGAGCTGGAGGAGCCGGACGCGCTGGCTCTGCTGCGCTTTGAGGCTGGCACGCGCAACATGCAGGCCATCAGCCAGGCTGGCGACGCCGACCTGCGGCCGATCTATGAGACGGTCGGCGGCAATCCGCTGGCATTGAAATTAATTATTGGCCAACTTTATGTGCTGCCGCTGCCGCAGGTGGTGGACAACTTACGCCAGGCGCGCGGCCAGAAGATCAGCGACCTGTATCGTTATGTCTATTGGCAAGCATGGAACCAACTGGACGCCGACGCGCAGGATGTGCTGCTGGGCATGCCTGTTTTTGCCCAGGACGGCGCCGACCTGGCCAGCATCGAGCGCATCAGCGAGGTCAAAGGCGGCCGGCTGGGGCAAGCCTTGGAGCGCCTGGCCCACCTGTCGCTGATCAACGTGGCGGGCGATCTGTGGACGCGACGCTATAGCATACATCGCTTGACCGAGACCTTCCTGTTGCGAGAGGTGATCCGCTGGCAGGGCGCTGCGGCCGGCTGGGACGACGACTCGCCTGAGGAGCTGGCCTGATGAACGGGGCAGAGCGCGTGTCCGGCGGCAGAAATGACATGTCTCGGAAGACATGTCATTTCTGGAGGTCTTCGTGAACGACTACCTGGCTCGTTTTCAGCGCAAGATCGCAGCCAACGCGGCCGCCTGGCTGGATTTCGTGCAGGCCCACCGCGATGATCCGGCCGCGCTGGACCGCGAGCTGGCCAACCTGACCAAGGCTGTACAGCAGGCGGTGGCCGAACCGGTTGCCTGGGATGAGGGGCTGGCGCTGGTCGACGAGACCTGGACCCACATCGAGTTGCGCGGTCTGTGGCAAGGCTGGCAGACACTGCTGGCCGAGGGTTTGCAGATCAGCCGGGAGATCGGGCGCCCCCAGCGCGAGGCGCGGCTGCTGGACCAGATGGGCGAGGTGGCGCGGCTGCTGGGCGACAACGACCGCGCGCAGGAATGCTTCGAAGCCGCATTAGCGCTCTACCGCAACCTGGCCGACCCGGCCGGCGCGGGCCGCGCGCTGGCCCACTTGAGCCAGGTGCAACTGGCGCGCAATCAGTGGGATGCTGCCCTTCAGTCCAGCCAGGCCGCCGTGGCCCTGCTGCAAGGAGTGGATCGCTCCGACGACCTGGCAGCGGCGCACAACAACTGGGGCCTTGTTTGCCAGGAACGGGAGCAGTTTGGCGAAGCCCTGGCCCACTTCGAACAGGCCGAGGCAGACTTTCGCGCCGCCGGCAACCTGCGCGGCCAGGCCAAAACCATCTTTAACCGCGCTGAAACCGCCCGCCGCCGCCGGGAATGGGAGGACGCCACAACCTACCTGCGTGAGGCCATCGCGCTCTATCAGCAACTTGGCGACCCGCTGCACAGCGCCAGCACGCAGATCAACTTGAGCATCCTGCTCTACGAAACCGGCCAGCCGGCCGAGGCGCTGGCCCTCAGTCTGGAGGCTGAAGCGGCCTTCCGGCGGCTGCACCATCGCCCGTTCCTGGCGCGCGTCTGCAACAACCATGGCATCTTCCTCACCGCGCTGGGCAGGCTGGCCGAGGCGCAGGAAGCCTTCGAGGAAGCTATGCGTTTGCATTCTGAGAATGGCGACCACTTGTATGCCGCCAGTTCGTTGACAAACTGCGCCGAGATCCTAATCGATCAAGGCCGCCTGGCTGAAGCCCAGGATCATCTGACACGCGCCAGCAACCTGCTCGATGCGTTATCCGAACGGCCCCAGTGGGTGATGCGCGACTTCCACACCGAACAGGCGAGGCTGAAGACGGCGCTCGGGGCGCAATCCGCCATGTGATCGAATTGCGCCCCGCAGGCCCCGGTGCTGTATCAGCCCCCGCAGTGGCCGCCGCTCTGGCAACTGCCGTTGGGCTGCGCTGGCGTGGCGGTGGGCGTCGGTGTCGCATCGACGTCGCCAGCGTAGGCCACGTCCAGCCAACCAGTTGCGCTGCCATCGTTGCTTGCCATCGTCGCAAGACCAGGTACAACCGCCGCCAGCAGCGACGCCGTCACGACCGCAATGAGAAGCAGGCGCCGTATCATGGTTCAGTCCTCCTTTCGTGAGATTGGAAGAACTGAGCGCTGGAAATCCACGGCCTGGCTCGGCCAGACCGCCTAGAACGCCCATCCCCTGCCGGGGACCACCTGCTGGCCAGGCAGGCGGCTTCTATTCACACAGGAAGAAAGCCCAACCAGGCGGGAATCTTTCACCGGGCGCGACGTTTTTTTGCTTGACGCGCGACGCTGGCTGCGTATAATGGCGGCAACGGCGCTGGCGGGCTGGCCAGCCGATCACTCGGTGTTCGACAGGGACGGGCAACATGACGCTGGTTTACCTGGCGGTGGCGTGGGCTGTGGGTATCTGGCTTTCCCGGTGGCTGTGGTCGCTGGGTGTGTTTGGCTGCCATGCGCCAGCCGCGTGGCTGTGGGCTGCTGCGCTGGCTGCACCGCTGGCCGGTCTGGTCGGCGCGCGCCAGCGGCCCGGCTGGCGACTGCCAGCGCTGCTGCTGCTCTTTGTCCTGCTGGGCGGGTTGAGATTCCAACTCAGCCCTTTCACCCCCTGCTTTTCCCCCGCCGATCTGGCCTATCATAATGGAAGCCCTGAGCAGCCGGTGCGAGCCACGGTGACCGGCGTCGTGCTGCGCCCGCCTGACGAGCGCGACACCCGGCTGCGGGTGCGGCTCCAGGCCGAGAGCCTTGCGCTGGGGGGCGAGGACCCTGTGCCAGTTAGCGGCCGGGCGCTCTTCACTATCGACCGCTACCCTGGTGTGCGCTACGGCGACCGGGTGGCGGTGCGCGGCACACTGGAGGCCCCACCCGTCTTCGAAGGCTTCGACTACCGCGAATACCTGGCCCGCCGCAGCGTCCACACCATGATCCAGCAGCCAGAGGTGCGCGTGCTGGAACGGCAGGCCGGCGCATGGTTCTGGCAAGGGTTGTTCGCCGTGCGCCTGCAGGCCCAGGAGGTCATCGCTCGCCTGCTGCCGGAGCCAGAAGCGGGCCTGCTGACCGGCATCCTGCTCGGGGTGGAAAGCGGCATCGACCCCGACCTGTACGACGAGTTCAACCGCACGGGGGTGAGCCACATCATCGTCATCTCCGGATTCAACATCACCGTCATCGCCGGCCTGATGACCGCCATCTTTGCCCGCATCCTTGGCCCCAAACGGGCGTTCTGGCCGGTGGTGGCCAGCATTGTGCTCTATGTGCTGCTGGTGGGCGCGGATGCGGTGGTGATGCGCGCAGGGCTAATGGGTATCCTGGTGGTGTGGGCCACCTACCTGGGGCGGCAGAGCACTGCGGTCATCTCTCTGTTCGCCGCCGGCCTGCTGATGACGCTGGCCAACCCCCTGACGCTGTGGGACGTGGGGTTTCAGTTGAGCTTTGTGGCCACCTTCAGTTTGATCCTCTTCGCCACCCCCATGACAAAGCGCTTCGAGGCGGCGGTGCGCCAACGCCTGCCAGCCGGCATCGCGCCGACCCTGATCGGCTTCCTCAACGACGCGCTGATCGTCACCCTGGCCGCCACGGTGCTCACCCTCCCATTGATCGCCTACTACTTCGGCCGCGTCTCCATCGTCTCCCCGCTGACTAACTTGCTGGTGTTGCCGGTGCAGCCGCCGGTGATGATCTGGGGCGGCTTGGCGGTGATCGTGGGGCTGCCCGCTTCGCTGCACCCAGCGCTGGAGGCTGTGCTTTGGCCTGTGGCCCGCGTGTTGGCCGCCATCCCCTGGCTGGCGCTGTACTGGACAGTCGCCGTGGTCCACAAGCTGTCAGCCTTGCCCTTCGCCTCGGTCGAGGTCAACCTGGGCGCGCTGGGGCTGTGGAGCTATTTTGGCTTGATCGGACTCATTGCGCTGGCCAGCAAGCCGTCGCTGCCGCTGGTTGGCCCAGGCTTGCAGCGGATCAAAGGCGCGCTGAGCTCGTCACGGCTGGCCACCGCCACCGCCAGCCTGCTGGTGGTGACAGGCAGCCTGCTGCTGCTGGCCCTGCGCAGCCAGCCCGACGGCCGCTTGCACGTCCACTTTCTCGACATGGCGCGCGGCGAGGCGGTGCTGATCGTCACCCCCGACGGCCAGCAGGTGCTGATCGACGGCGGCCACAGCCCCACCGACCTGCTCAGCGCGCTGGGCCAGCAGGTCCCCTTCTACGATCGCCAGATCGAGCTGGTGGCGCTGACCCACGCGGGCGATGAGCGCATCGGCGGGCTGGTGGAGCTGCCGGAACGCTTTGCGGTGCAGCAGGCGCTGCAAGCGCCCTTTCCCTACCCCTCGACGGCCTACGAAAGCTGGCTGCGCGAGCTGCGCGCGGCAGGAGTCCCCGCGGCCGCGGCCGAGACCGGCACGCGCGTCCTGCTGGGCCACGGCATTGCCCTGGACGTGCTGCACCCCGGCCCCGATGCGGTGTTGAACAAGGCGGGCGAGCTCAACCTGAATGACAACTCGCTGGTGCTGCGCCTGAGTTGGGGCGACACCAGCTTCCTGCTGCTGGGCGACGCCAGCCAGGCCGTGCAGGACGAGTTGGCGGCCAGCGGACTGATCCAGCCGGCCACGGTGGTCAAGCTGCCCCAAGGCGGCCGGCAGAACGGCTTCAGCCAGGCCTTGCTGGATGCAGCCCAACCGCAGCAGGCCGTGGTTTTCGTGCAGAAAGATGATCGCTTCCGGCAGTTGGCCGCGCCGGTAGAGATGGCCTGGCGAGCGGTGGTGGGCGAGGCTGGCTGGCACAGGACCGATCTGGCGGGAACGGTGCGCTGTACCAGCGACGGTGAACAGGTCACATGCCAGGGCAGCCGTTGAGCAGATGCCTGGCAGCAGACACTAATCCAGGTGGGCGAAGATGAAGCGGGCTGTCTGCTCGGCCACATATTCCCATTCGCTGTCCACCAGCAGCACATGGCCGGAGTTGTGCAGGGTCAGCAGCGTCTTCCGGGCAGCCGGCGTGCTGACGCCATCATAGACCGCCTGCGCGCTGCCGGGGTGGATGGCGGGGTCATGGGTGCTGTGAACGATGAGCAGGGGGCAGGCGACCTGGGCTAACCGGCGTTGTACCTGGCGGCGTAAAGCCAACAGCTCAGCGGCGGCCGCCACCGGATTCTCCTCGTAGCTCCACAGATGCTGCTGAGCGGCCGGATCGGTCAGGTCCTGGTCGGCGTTAGCCCCTTTCGGCAGGCTGCGAATGAAATATCTGGCCAGCGGAGCCAAGACCAACCGCCGCTCGGCCACCTTGAGCGCCGGCGAGTAAAGCATGACGCCTGGCAGATCTGAGTGTTGCTCGGCCAGATAAAGAGTCAGCAGCGTACCCATGGACAGGCCGCCGACAAAAACCGTTGCACAGCGGCTGCGCAGCTCAGCCAGCGCTTGCTCGGCGCAGCCAGTCCAGTCGCGCCAGCGGCAGCGGTTCATGTCATCGATCGACGTGCCGTGGCCGGGCAGCAGCGGGGCCGCAACGGTCATGCCGCGGCTGTGCAGATACTCGCCCAACAGGCGCATCTCTGGCGGCGCGCCCGTGTAGCCGTGCAGCAACAACACGCCCAGCGCGCCGCCCGGCAAGAGAAAGCTGCTGGGGTCAAGATGGGATCGACGGGCCATGGTGTCCTCCTGGGCAACGGGATTATCGCCATGGATTGTAACCCAAGCTGGCGAGGGCGTCAATGTGAGGTTCTTGACAGAGCGCCAGCGCGGTGTTATAGTGTTTCCAGTCGCCGCCAGCCCGCCTGTGCTAACTTCCCAAGAGAATTCGCATGTCACAAGCCCATCAACCCCTCTCGCAGCATATTGCGTTGGCGATCGCAAAACTGGTTGGTTGGCGCATTGTCGTTCCCCCATCGATTCCAGCCAAGTGTATCATCGTCGGCGCGCATCACACGTCAGGTTCCGATTTCTTCATCACCATGCTTTACCTGTTTGCGTCGAACCTGCGCTTTCGCTGGATCGCCAAAGACACGGCCTTTCGCTGGCCCTTTGGCTGGCTGATGCGCCGGCTGGGAGGCATCCCCGTCACCCGCGCCACCCGCAACAACTTTGTGGATCAGATCGTGGCGATGTATGCCAGCACTGACCGCCTGCGCATCGCGATTGCACCCGAGGGGACCCGCAGCGAAGCGGGCTACTGGAGAACTGGCTTCTATTATATAGCGCTGGGTGCAGGGGTGCCTGTCATGCTGGGCTATGCCGACTATCGACGCAAGGTGGTGGGGATCGAGGCTGAGATCTTCCCCAGCGGCGACATCGAGGCCGACATGGCCATCCTGCGCGAGTTCTTCGCCGACAAAACGCCGCGGTATCCCCATCGCCAGAGCGAGGTGCGGCTGCGGCCGGTCGAGGCAACCGCTGCTGATAGCGCTGGAGGACACGCAGCAGCCGGCGCGCCGGAAAACAACCTCTAAGGGTCACTACTCAGGTGCCAGGCACTTGCAGCCCAGGATCGGCTGAATTCGGCTCGGCAGACTTCGTAATTAGGCGCAAAGTCAAGTGCCCGGCACCTATGGCTGAGTAGTAACCTCTAAGGACAGAAAAAGCCCACAGCTTTGAATGCCGCGGGCCATTTTTACCCTGCTGGCAGGCGGTGTATAATCCGTTTCCCTGGCTGTTGCAACCATGAAGCCCGGCTGCCATCCCCAGCGACGGGATATTCGACAATCTCAGAGACAGGCAGGAAAGGAGCCGCCATATGTTTGCAGAGTTCCGCAAGTTCATCGCCAAGGGTAATGTGATCGACCTGGCAGTCGCCGTCATCCTGGGCGCCGCCTTCACCGCCATTGTGACCTCGTTGACCAACGACATCATTATGCCGTTGATCGGACTGATTCTGGGCGGCATCGACTTCACCACCCTGGCTATTCAGGTGGGTGAAGCCACAGTGGCCTACGGGCTGTTCATTCAAGCCATCATCAACTTCCTGCTGATAGCCTTGGTGCTCTTCTTCCTGGTGCGCAGCATCAACAAGATGCAGGCGCAAAAGGAGGAGGCGCCGGCAGCCCCGCCAGAGCCATCCGATGAGGTCAAGCTGCTGTCAGAAATTCGCGATCTGCTCAAGAAAGGCTAATGCCAAAGGAGTCATCTGTCGTGTCCAACCTGCCTTACGACCCCAAAATTACCGAAACGCTTCAGACTGTCGCCGAGTTGATCGGCTTGAAGCCCAAGGATGAGTGGTCAGCCTGGGTGCTCTTTTTGCTGACCGAGATGAAGTCTGTCGTGCCAACGCAAAGCTACACCGACCTGCTGGCGCAGCTGCAAGAGGCAATCGCCGCCCAACTGTCCGAGCTGGCCAGCTAGCCGAACCACACAAAGAAACCGGGAGTAGGCGCGCGCCTGGCCTTGCGGCCCAGCAGCGCCTGCTCCCGGTTTCTCGCGCTAACGGTCATCAGCGCCGTAGTGCATGATGCGTTTGATTGTGTTGTCCTCATTCAACAGCACCACCCTGGGCCGGTAGGCGGCAGCCTCTTCGTAGCTCATCATGCCATAGGCCATGATGATCACATGGTCGCCCACGGCCACCAGCCGCGCGGCCGCGCCGTTGAGCTGGATCTCGCCCCGGCCTGGCGTCCCGGGGATCGTGTACGTCTCCAGCCGCGCGCCGTTCTCCACGTCCACCACCTGCACCCGCTCGTAAGGCAGGATGCCGGCCGCGTCCAACAGCACCGGGTCCACCGTGATCGACCCCACATAGTTCACATCCGCACCAGTCACCACAGCCCGATGGATCTTACCCAACAACATTTGGCGTAACATCTTGTGTCATTCTCCTTTGTGAAGGCAGGGTAGACAAGGTAAACAAGTACACAAGTAGACAAGGGGGTGAGCTGGTAGATTGGTAGATTGGTAGATTGGTCGGGATTCGACGTCTCACCTCGTCACCTTGCCTGCTTGCAACCTGCAACCTGCAACCTGCAACCTGCAACCTGCAACCTGCAACCTGCAACTTGCAACCTGCAACCTGCAACCTGCAACTTGCAACCTGCAACCTGCAACCTGCTTACCTCTTCTGATTCAACTCCCAAATCACCCGCAGCCCATCCAGCGTCAGCCAGGGCGCGATGATCTGGATGGCGTCCGTTTCCTGAGCGATGGTCTCGGCCAGGCCGCCAGTGGCAATGACCTTCATGTTCGAGCCCAGCTCGGCGCGAAAGCGTTCGACCATGCCTTCGACCAGGCTGGTGTAACCGAAGATCAGGCCGGACTGCATGGCATGCACGGTGCTGCGGCCGATGACAGACGGCGGCCGCAGCAGTTCAACCCGCGGCAGTTGCGCCGTGCGGGTGAAGAGCGCATCGGCCGAGATGCCGATGCCGGGCGCAATGGCCCCGCCCAGGTAGTCGCCGTCAGCCGACACCGCGTCGAAGGTGGTGGCCGTGCCGAAGTCGACCACGCAGGCTGGCCCGCCGTAGAGGTGCTTGACGGCTGCGGCGTCGGCCACCCGATCTGCGCCCACGGCCTGTGGGTAATCGACGCGGATGCGCACGCCGGTCTTGACGCCCGCGCCCACCACCAACGGCTCCTGGCCCAGGTAGCGACGGCAGGTCTCCTGGACCTTGCCGGTCAGCGAGGGCACCACCGAAGCCAGGCAAACGCCGCTGATCGCCCTCAGTTCGACGCCATCGTGGGCCAGCAGGCCCAGGAACTGCAGGCCATACTCGTCAGGCATGCGGTCGTGCGCCGTGGCCAGCCGCCAGCGCGGCCCCAGCCGGTCGCCGTCGTACAGGCCCAACGTGATATTCGTATTGCCGATATCGATGACTAGGAGGGGCATGGGCGAACTCCAGACCGGGTAGACAAGCAGACAGGTAGACAAGGGAGGATGTAGATTGGTAAGTTGGTAAATTGGTCGCGTCGCAGCATGGTCAGGGCTCTCCCAGAACCAGGTTGTCGATCAGGCGGGTCTTGCCGATGTAGACGGCCATGGAGAGCAGGGCGCGCTCGGCAGGGCCGTTGAGTTCCTGCAAGGTGACCGGATCGGCAACGGAGACGTACTGGCGGCGGGCCAGCGGCTCGGCGTCGATGATCTCGGCCATGAGCTGGCGCAAGCCCTCGGCGTCCTGCTGGCCGGCTGCAAAGGCTGTGGCGGCGGCGCTGAGGGCGCGGAAGAGCACCGGCGCGGCTGCGCGCTGCTCGGTATTCAGATAAGCGTTGCGGCTGGACATGGCCAGGCCGTCGTGCTCCCGCACCGTGGGGCAGACCACGATCTCCACCGGGAAGTTCAGATCGCGCGCCATCTGCTTGATCACGGCCACCTGCTGGGCGTCCTTCTGGCCGAAGTAGGCCCGCTGCGGCTGGAAGGCGTTGAACAGCTTGGCCACCACGGTGGCGACGCCGCGAAAGTGGCCGGGGCGCTGGCTGCCCTCCAACGGCCGGGCTACCTCTTCCACAGTGACCCAGGTCTGGAAGTCGGGCGGGTAAACGATCGCTGGCGTGGGTGTCCAGACCAGATCGACGCCAGCCGCGTCCAGCAGCGCCAGGTCGCGCGCCAGATCGCGCGGGTACGAGGCCAAGTCCTCGCTGGGGCCGAACTGGGTCGGGTTGACGAAGATGCTGGCCGCCACGCTGGCGCACTCAGCCCGCGCCCGCCGCGCCAACGACAGGTGCCCTTCGTGCAGATAGCCCATGGTCGGAACGAGCCCTACCGGCCCCAACAAGGCCGCGCGGGCGTGGCGTAAGTCGTCAAGTGTGGTTACAATTTTCATAGTGTTCATTCCTGTTTTGGTGACTGGTAATCGGTGCTCGGTAATCCGACTGATCACCGTTTACCGTTTACCGGCTACCGAAGCGCCCGCACCAGCAGCCACAGCGTCCGGTTGACCGGCGTGGGCACGCCCAGGCGCTCGCCGGCCTGCACCACCGCGCCGCAGATGGCGTCGATCTCCGTCGGCCGGCCGCGCTGCACGTCCTGGAACATGGATGAATGGTTGGCAGCCGTGCGGCGGGCCACGTCCTCGGCCGCGGTCGCGGCATCGTCAAAGGGCAGACGCAGGCCCTGGGCGATACCCACGGCCGCGGCCTCAACCGCGGCCAGGCTCATCAGCTTGCGGGCATCGGGCCGGGCCAGCAGCGCGCCGTTGGGCGCCCGCAGCAGCGCGGTCAGCGGGTTGATAGCCGCGTTGATCACCAGCTTGCCCCAGGCCAGGCCAGCCACGTCCTCGGCCATGCGCACGTCGAAGCCGGCCGCGGCCAGCAGATCAGCTAGCGGTGCGATGCGGGGATGGCTGCCCAGCGTCACCGGCCCCTGCCCACCGGCGCGCGCCACGCCTGGCGCCAGCAGCGTTGCGCCCAGGGTCGTCGTGCCCAGCGCGACTCGCTCCGAGCCAAGCGCCTGCTCCAACGTCTCGCGGTTGCCCCAGCCGTTCTGCAAGGTCAGCGCCAGGCCATCGGCCGGCAGGCAGGCCGCCAGTTGCTGCGCCGCCCGGCCCGTCTGCCAGGCTTTGACCAGCACCAGGGCATAGGGAATGCCGCAGCAGTCGGCCGGATCAGCCGCGACGCGCACAGGCCAGGCCCATTCCGGTCCATCCGCCTCCACCAGCCGGACACCCTGCTCCCGCAGCGCAGCCAGTCCCTCGGGCCACGAGCCCAGCATGGTCACCTGGACGCCAGCCGCAGCCAGCCGCGCGCCAAACAAGCTGGCCAGTGCGCCGGTGCCGACGAGGATGAGAGAGGTGGGTGTGGTCATGACAGGCTCTTGCAACCGGTAACACGTAACGAGTAACACGCAACCCGGAGGCGCCTTGCACTCTTCCGGTTACGCATTACGAGTTACGCATTACTGAAGCCCACTCCGCCTCGTCCATGAAAATCGAGTGCTCGGCGGCAGGGAAGGCGCGGTTCTCGACCTCAGCCCGGTACTCGCTTAATGCATCTACGATGTCGCGGTGCAGGGTGCGGTATTGCTTGACGAACTTGGGGGTGAAGCGGTCGAACAGCCCCAGCAGGTCGTGGATCACCAGCACCTGGCCGTCGCAGCCCACGCCCGCGCCAATGCCAATGGTGGGGATCTCAAGCTGCTGGCTGATCAGCTCGGCCAGTTGGGCCGGCACCGACTCCAGCACGATGCTGAAGCAGCCGGCCTCTTGCAGTATCTGGGCGTCCTCGATCAGCCGCCGGGCTGCGGCCGCGGTCTTGCCCTGGGGCACGAAGCCGCCGAACTGGGCGACGCTCTGCGGGGTCAGGCCGATGTGGCCCATGACGGGGATGCCGGCCGCGACGATCTGGCGCACGGCTTCGGCGCGCTCGCGGCCCCCCTCCAGCTTGACCCCCTCCATGCCGCCCTCTTGCAGGAAGCGGCCCGCGTTGCGCACGGCCTCGGCCACCGAAACCTGGTACGACATGAAGGGCATATCGCCCACCAGCAGCGCGCTGGACGCGCCGCGCGCCACCGCTTTGCAGTGGTGCAGCATGTCCTCCATGGTGACTGGCAGGGTGTTGGGGTAGCCCAGCACGACCATGCCCAGCGAGTCGCCGACCAGGATGCAGTCGACGCCGGCCTGGTCCACGGCGCGGGCGGTCATAAAGTCATACGCGGTGAGCATGGTGATCGGCTCGCCGCGCAGCTTCTTCTGGCGGAAAGTGCGGGTAGTGACTTTCTTGCGCGCCGCAAGCGCGGGCGCAGGGGCGGGGGTGGTGGTTGACACGGTACCCTCCTTTCAGAGGTAGAGTCCGAAGCGACCGGTTATGTGTTGTGCTTCAGGCAAACGTCCATTGGTTGCCGGTGATAAGTATACCGTAAACAAATTAACTGCGTATCGGTGCCCGGCACTTTGGCGACGATTCGCACATGATCAGAGGCTCGTGTCAAGTGCCGGGCACCTCAACAACTTTGTTTACGACGTAATAAGTGCCAGGCTGTCCAGGTCATCCCGGTCCAGCAACGGATCCAGGTGACGCAGCTATTATCGTCGAAAAGCGCTGAAAATGCAAGGTTACTGCTCAGGCTGGGCTTAGAGAAACCGGGGTTTTGCTGCGGAAGCGGCTATCATTGACTCCAATACGGACGAAAGAGGGGGTAGTTTCGTGCTCATGACCCGCCCCCGAAGCCGATGCGCCAGTCTAGCGGAATCCCAGCCCCCGTTCCTTCATACTGACGAAGCGCTGCCGGCCGATGATCAGGTGGTCGAGCACGTCGATGTTAAGCAGGCTGCCGGCTTCGACGATCTGGCGAGTCACTTGCACGTCCTCTGGGCTGGGTGTGGGGTCGCCGCTGGGGTGATTGTGGACGACGATCATGGCTGCGCTGCTGGCGCGGATGGCCTCGCGGAAGACCTCGCCGACGCGCACCGCGGCCGCGTTGAGCGAGCCAATGTAGACAGTGGGAATGTTAATCACCCGGTTGCGGGTGTCCAGCAGCACCGTGCGCAGGTGTTCCTGGCTGAGCAGGCTCATCTCGGCCATCAGCAGATTGGCTGCGTCGGCCGGCTGGCGAATCTGCGGCCGTTCGTGGGGCGCAGCCACCAACAGCCGCCGCCCCAACTCCAGCGCAGCCTTGATCTGGATCGCCTTGGCCTCGCCGACACCCTTCTCCTGGCACAGCTCCTGAATGGTAGCCTGAGCCAGCCCCGGCAGGCCCTCGTGGCGGGCTAACAGCTTCTCCGCCACCCGCACCACATTTTCCCCGCCGGTGCCGACGCGCAGGATGATGGCCAGCAGCTCGGAGGTGCTGAGCGCGCCGGCGCCATAGTGCAGCAGTCGTTCCCTCGGCCTCTCCCCGGTGGGCAGATCGCGGATCATGGGACGGTATTCAACACGTTCGTTTTCGGACATAGCGGCTCCCTTGCGCTTCCAGAATACAAAGTTGCCATCTCTGCGGCAGGGACGGCGACTTCACTGAACCAAAACCAATGGCAGCAGTTGTCGATGCATGATCAGCGGCGGCTCGGCCAGCATAATCACATCGTAGGCAGGGCCGCGCATGCCCCAGCGGCGGGCGGTGACGTAGTCCACCTCGGCAATCAGCCCACGCCGGCGCAGGCGCTCGAAATCCTTGGCCGCTGCGTAGTCCACCACCAGAAACGGTCCTTCTACGCCTATGCCAGGCACGTCCAGCCAGACTTTGCGCCCCAGGTCGCCCGGCCGCAGGGTAGCAATGTAGCCCGCGCAGGCTGGCCGGTCGCAGTAGGGCACCTGGGCTCGCTCCAGCCGCAGGTGATAAGCAGTCTCCATGACGCCCGCTCCATAGAAAGTCACCTCGCCGCGCGCAGGCAAACGCGTGGCCGCATACCAGGGGGGATCGATGTTTTGGGCAAGGGGGCTGAAAAGCAGGCTGAGCGCCAGCAGGGCTGCAAGCACGGTGGCATCCTTTCTCGTCGCCGTAAGTCCACCCACTGGACGTTCGGGCACAAGTCGGCGTTCCCAAGGATGCCAGAACTTGGGCGTTTTGTCAAAGCGGTTGGCGTGATTTATGGCCCAGGGGCTGGGACAGGCGCCCGGCGCGCCGGCGAATTGTGCGTCAGCTAACCGGCGCGACCTCAGAACAGTTTGACGCCGCCGCCCAAGCATGTTACATTTAGTGCAACTACCCGTATCCTCGTGCCGCAATCCAGCGGATTGCGTTACCTACAAGCCGAGGTGTGTTATGCCAGACTCTACCCCATCCCATGCCATGTTCGGCGGCCTGATCTTTAACCAGCAGGGCCAGCCGGCCGAGGTGGCCTACATAGGCAGTGAAGCGCATTACGTCATCCTGGACGACGATTTCCGCCGCCACGTTGCCGCGAGTGACATTGACCGCCAGATTCTCCTGCACCTGCGCGAGATGATGGAGCCGTTCCGCGACCAGGCCGTGGTCGAGATGATGCGCATGTTAGGCAAAGAAGACCTGTTCACCAAGGCCATGATTGACTCCTCGCTCAAGAACTGGGAGCAGGCGCTGGGTCAGCCGATTCCAGAGGATATGCGCGCCTGGTTGGGCATGTTGGGCTTCCGCGTCACCGTCAACGTCCACGGCGAGGTAGTAGAGTTTAAGCTGCCCAGCCAGATGGGCGGCGAGGAAGACTAACTACGTCGTAAACAAAGATGTTGAGGTACCCGGCACTTGACACGAGCTTCTGATCATGCACGAATCGTTGCCAAAGTGCCGGGCACCGGTATGCAGTTAATTTGTTTACGGTGTACTAACTCGGCCTGTGAGTGGCTGGCGAGACATTCTTTGCACCAAACGCAGCGCTGCGGCGTAGCCGATACTACCTTGTCCTGCGCGGTGACTCTCCCGGAGCAAAATTCCCATGAAAAAGTTCTTTCTCTTGTTGGTGTCTCTCCTCGCCTTGTTTGTCGGCCTGGTTGCAGGCGCGCGGGCCTTTCTGCGCCGCTTCCTGCCCGAAACTGAAGGCAGCCTCCGCCTGCCCGGCCTGCACGGCGCCGTTGAGATCATCCGTGATCGCTGGGGCGTGCCTCACATCTATGCCCAGGACGAGAACGACCTGTTCTTTGCCCAAGGCTATGTTCACGCGCAGGATCGGCTGTGGCAGATGGAGATGCAGCGCCGGCTAGGCTCTGGCCGGTTGTCGGAGATCCTGGGCGAGCCAACGGTGGCAGTGGACCGCTTTGTGCGCACGGTGGGCTTGAACCGCGCAGCCGAAGAGGAGGTGCGCAGCCTGCCAGCCGAGACACGGCGCGCCCTGGAAGCCTATGCGGCCGGCGTCAACACCTACATCCGGCAACGGCCCGGCCAGTGGTCGCTGGAGTTCACCTTGCTGCGCTGCGAGCCCCAGCCCTGGCGGCCGGTGGACAGCCTCTATTGGGCCAAATTCCTCAGCATTGTCCTCAGCGGCAACTGGGCCAGCGAGATCCTACGCGCCCGTTTGGCCGTCAAACTGGGCGCTGAGCTGGCTGCTGACCTGGAGCCAGCCTACCCGGCCGACAATCCCACCGTGGTCAGCGGCCCCGGCCTGCCGCCCGGCGTCGAACCGCCCCCCAACGGCTGGCGCAGCCCCGCGGTGCTCCAGGCGCTCAAGCTGGTTGAGAGCTTGCTGGCCAGCAACGCCCCCCGGCCGCAGCCGCCTGCGCCGCCGGCCGGGTCCAACGGCAGCCAGTCCGGTGTGATCCGCCTCAACCCCGGCGCCAGCAACCAATGGGTGGTCAGCGGACAGCGCACCGCCAGCGGCAAGCCCCTGCTGGCCAACGACACGCACATGAGCGTGGCCATGCCAGCCATCTGGTACCAGGTGCATCTGGAGGGCGGGCGCTACCATGTGGCCGGCGTCTCTCTCCCTGGCGCGCCAGGCGTGCTGGTCGGCCACAACCAGCGCTGCGCCTGGGGCCTGACCACGGCCTGGCAGGATGCGCAAGACCTGTTCATCGAGCGCATCAACCCGGCCAACCCGGGCGAATACGAGTTCCAGGGGCAGTGGCGGCGCATGCAGACCGTGCAGGAGATCATCGCCGTCAAAGGCCGCGCTGAGCCAGAGGTGATCGAGGTCAAACTAACCCACCACGGCCCCATCATCAGCGAGCTAATGGGGGAAAGCACCCCCATGGCCCTGCGCTGGGTGGCGCTGGATCAAACCGACATGCTGGGCGCTGTGCTCGGCTACGGCCGGGCGGCCAATTGGCAAGAGTTCCGCGCCGCGCTGGCCTCCTGGGCGGCGCCGGCCCACAACTTCGT
>CAZVGR010000088.1:0-22030 GCA_964626845.1 uncultured Anaerolinea sp. | reverse complement strand
TCTGCCAGGCCCTGAGGGGCCTTCGTGCTGTCAGCCAGGGATTTCCAATCCCTGGGCCGGGGGTTCGATCGCCGGATCAATCCAAAATCCATGACCAACATCACTTCCCACGACATCGAACGCCTCTTCCGCCCCGAGCTGGCCACCATGCAGCCCTACGTGCCGATTCATCCCTTCGAGGTGGTCAGCCAGCGGCTGGGCCGGCCGCCGGAGCAAATCGTCAAGCTGGACGCCAACGAGAACCCCTATGGGCCATCGCCGCGCGCCGTCGAGGCCATGGCCGGCTATCCCTGGCTGCACATCTACCCCGACCCGCAGAGCACCGAGCTGCGCGCGGCGATGGCCGACTACACCGGCATCCCGGCCGAGCGCATCCTGGCCGGCCACGGCGCGGACGAGCTGATCGACCTGTTGGGCCGGCTGGTGCTCTCCCCCGGCGACGCAGTGATCGACTGCCCGCCCACCTTCGGCATGTACGCCTTCTGCGCGGCTGTCAACGGCGCCTGTTTGATCAACGTACCGCGGCGGGCGGACTTTTCCATTGATGTGGCCGCCATCGAGCGCATCGCCGCGCCCGAGCCGGCCAGCGGCTACGACGATTTCGGTTGGCTGGACGCGGTGACGGTGGATTGTGGGGAGGGGTCTCGATACGCCGCAGACGGCTACTCGACCGGCGGGCGCTACGGCTACCCGCGGCCCAAGCTGCTCTTCCTCTGTTCGCCCAACAACCCGGACGGCGGGCTGCTACCCGCGGCCGATCTCGAGCGCCTGCTGCGGCTGCCGCTGCTGGTAGTGGTAGACGAAGCCTACATCGAGTTCGCCCGGCCGGGCGCCTCCTATATCGACTGGGTAGCGGATCACCCCAACCTGGTCGTGCTGCGCACTTTCAGTAAGTGGGCCGGGCTGGGCGGGCTGCGCGCCGGCTACGGCGTCTTCCCGCCGGCCGTCATCGAGCAGTTGTGGAAGATCAAGCAGCCCTACAACGTCAACGTGGCCGGTAGCCGTGCCGCCATCGCGTCGCTGGCCGATCGGGACACTCTGCTGGGCAACGTGGCCCGGCTGATTGCCGAGCGGGAGCGGCTGTACACCGAGCTGGCCCGCTTCCCCTTCCTCCAGCCCGTCCCCGGCAGCCAGAGCAACTTCATCCTCTGCCGCGTCCAGGGCCGCGACGCCCGCCAGCTCAAGCTGGACCTGGAACAACAGGGCATATTGGTGCGTCACTTCGCCAAGCCGGGCGTCGATAACTGCATTCGCATCAGCGTTGGGCGGCCGGCGGACAGCGATGCCTTGCTGGCGGCGTTGGCCGAGATTTCGTAACGAGTAACGAGTAATGCGTAATCCGGAGTGTGCTTCTGTGAGGAGACTCCGGGTTACGCATTACGTATTACGAGTTACGCTCACAAGCGAGCGAACTCATATGCGGCAAGCAACAATCTCCAGAACGACCAAAGAAACCTCCATCGAGCTCGCGCTGGCCATCGACAGCGCGGGGCAGGCCGACGTGCAGACCGGCATCGGCTTCTACGACCACATGCTGACGCTGTGGGCCAGCCACGGCCTGTTCGATCTGCGCGTGGCGGCCCGCGGCGACCTGCACGTGGACGAGCACCACACGGCCGAGGACGTGGCCATCTGTCTGGGCCAGGCGCTGGATCAGGCGCTAGGCGACCGGGCCGGCATCGTGCGCACCGCTCACAGCTACGTGCCCATGGACGAGGCGCTGGGCTTTGTGGCCGTGGACCTGGGCGGCCGGCCCTACTGCGTTTTCGAGGCCGACTGGCGCACGCCGCGGCTGGGCGGGCTGGGCACGGACCTGATCGGCCACATCTTCGAGACGCTGGCGATCCATGGCCGGCTGAACCTGCACGCGCGTGTGCTCTACGCCCGTAACGACCACCACGCTTGCGAGGCGCTGTTCAAGGCGCTGGGCCGGGCGTTGGACGCAGCCACGCAGCTCGACCCGCGCCGCGCCGGCGTGCCGTCCACCAAGGGTGTGCTCTGATGGCGACCATACGCAGCGGCGAGTGGCAGAGCCTGCCTGGCGTGTTCGACTATCTGTCCGGCCTGATCGACGATGTCTTGATCGAACGCGCGATTTGGTCCCATGCGGCTAACGCAGTGACGGCTGGTGGGCGCGTGCAGACTGGGCACGGCCACATCTGGTATCGCTTCTGGCTGTGGCGCGACGATCAGGTGGTTGAGCGCTACTTCGACGCCCAGGGCAACACGCTGGGCACGCAGGTCGATCTGTGCATGCCCTTGCAGATCGGCGAGCGTGAATGGACGACGCGCGATCTGCTGCTGGACATCTGGATCTCGCCCCAAGGTCGGGTCACGGTGAGCAACGAAGCAGCCTTTGACGCTGCGGTTAGCAGCGGCGAGCTCACGCCTGACGAGGCCCGTTGGGCTGAGGAACACGTGCGCCGGCTAACCGCAGCCATCGCTCAGCGCCGCTTTCCGCCGGCCATGGTGCGCAACTGGCAGGTGGATTTGCGGCGCATTCAGGAGGCGCTGGCCAGACCATGATCGCTATCATCGACTACGGCATCGGCAACCTGCGCAGCGTGGAGAAGGCTTTTCTGCACGTGGGCGGCGACGCGCGGCTGACGGCGGACCCTGGCGTGGTGCGGGCGGCGCACGGCGTTGTCGTGCCGGGCGTGGGCGCGTTTGGCGCCTGCGCGTTGGGGCTGCGCAACGGCGGCTTCGAAGCGTTGGTGCTGGAGGCCGCGCAGGCTGGGAAGCCGCTGCTGGGCATCTGCGTGGGCATGCAGTTGCTGTTCGACAGCAGCGAGGAGATGGGCCAGCACGCCGGGCTCGGGCTGCTACCCGGCCAGGTGTTGCGCTTCCCCGAGGGCATGGTCGATGCGACTGGCCAGCGATTGAAGGTGCCGCAGATCGGCTGGAACCAGCTCTGGCACGACGGCTCCGACCCGCTGCTGGCCGGCGTACACAGTGGCAGCTACGCTTACTTCGTCCACAGCTACTACTGCGCGCCGGCCGAGTCGCGGGATGTGGTCGCCGCCACCGATTATGGCCTGGACTACGCCTCCATCGTGCGTCGCGACAACCTGTGGGGGGTGCAGTTCCACCCGGAGAAGAGCCAGGCCGTGGGGTTGCAGATCCTGCGCAACTTCGTGGAGATCACAGCAGGCCCGCGCGCCGCTTGACCTCATCGATTTCACCTTGCAGGGCGAACTCGAAATCGCCAGGGAAGCGGGGCGCCACCATGGGAACCGTTGAGGGCACGGGCGCGCCCGCGCGCATCGCCGTCCAAACCGCCTCCCAGGTCTTGACGTGATCCAGATAATCCAGGCAGGCCGACTGGAACTCGCCGCGCACGATCTGGCCAGAGTGGGCCTCGACCAGCCGCGCGGCCTTGCTGTTCTCGCTGACCAACAGGTCGATGTAGGTTATCCACAGCGTTTTGTGTGCGTCGTTGTCTGGCAGGGCGGCGAAGAAGTCTTGTAGCCGGGCCAGCGGCAGCTCCAGAAAGCGCAGCTGGCTCTGTTCGTTGACCAAACGTTCGAAGGTGCGGCGGGTGATGGCCAGATGCATCTGCAAGGGCAGCAGGAACTCCTCCAGCGTGCTGCGGTAGCGCTGCTGATCTGGCTGGGCGCTGGCCGCCGCAGGCAGGCGCGATCCCGTGGCCAGAATCAGGCCCTTGCCAGCGTCCATGCTGGGCAGCAAGACGGGCACTTTGGCCTCGTCCGCGTCGCCGTGCAGCTCGATCTGCAAGGCGCCCTGGCCGAAGGCCGAGTGGAGATCGCTGCCGTCGGCCAGCGCGCCGTAGAAGGCTGCGGTGAACTGCTGCGCCATGCTGTCGGCGATAGCGTCGCTCATACCCACCACGCAGGGGATGTGCGCGGCAATGGCCGCGGCCTGCACCTGTGAATAGCAGGCATTGAGCACCACGCAGCGGATGTTGCCTTTGTGCAGCGCGAACAACTTGCCCAGCGCGGCGGCGGACACCGGCATAGGCTTGCCCAGCGCATCTTCCAGGATGATCTCGTGGTCCTCAGAGCCGTGGCTGCTGAAGTGGACAATGTCGGGCCGGTAGTCGGCCAGCAGCGTTTGCAGGTCGCCCGCTGCTGTCTTCCAGCGCTGCACCACCTGAAACTGCTGGCTGAACGAGCGGTGAAGGATGGCCTGCTGGATCAGGTTAGCCTCCTGCTCCAGGTTCAAGGGGATCAGATCGCGGGGGCTGGCGGTGAGGAAGAGGATGGTAATCATAAATCGTGTAAAGCCTTTGCCGATTTGAGCATCTCGTAACTGCTCAGCCATAGGTGCCGGGCACTTGCCTTTGCGCATCCAGCGACGTCTGTCGAGCCGATTTCAGCCGTCCACGGGGTGCAAGTGCCCGGCACCTGAGTAGTAATAGCATCTCATGCCTTGCTGGCAGGATGTAAACGGCGCAGTATGACGCCATGATTATAAATGGTCAGGCGTTTCTGTACAAGGCAGGGGCATGATTGTCCGGTTGGCGATTTGCCGCGCGCCTGTCTTACGGTTACAATTGCCAGATTGTGACCAAAGTGTTGTGCGACCGTGCGTGTTTGGCTGCCAGCCGGACACGCCGCAGGATGACGTGTAACTTGCAGATCACTTGACGCGAATGAGCGCTAACGTGGCTGATCAACAACCGAAGCAGGGTATTCCCCTGCGCAACGTGCTGCGGCTGGGACTGCTGCGGCCGCCGCGCGCACCGCAGCCAGCGGCCAACCACGGCGCAACGCCGCTCAAGCTGGAGTTGCAAGCGTTTCAGACCGACCTGTTGCGCCATGACTATGCCGATTACCAGGCCCAGCCGCGCTTCTTCGACTTGTCGGAGTTCTTCTTCACCGCGCTCTACGCGCCGGCCGATTTTGGCTTGCGCAACGAGTCCTTTCGCCGGCTGCACGACTGGCTGACTGACCTGATCGGCCGCGACCCGGTGACAGTGCTGGCGCACTCCATCGAGCTCTATGAGCTGACCGACTCACTGGACGAGGATGTGGTGCTGGCGCTGCGCGCGGCCGGCGTCGAGTCGGGCATCACCCGGCCGGCCTGGGAAGCGGCCTATGCCAAGGCTGGCCGCTGGCTGGACCGCAAGCGCCAGGTGGATCTGCTGGTCAGCAACGGCCATGCCCTGGACCTGGCCTGCCGCGTTCCCCTGGTGCATACCCAACTGCGCCTCTTCCGCCCAGCGGCTGGCCTGCTGGGCTGGGGCCACGTGGTCGACTTCCTGCTGCGCGGCCACGAGGCCATCACCCGCGCCCGGCCCATCGACCCGCTGCTGGACGCGATTGTGGAGCGTGAGACGGCGCGTATGGAGCGGCTGATCGTACCGTAACGAGTAACACGTAACCCGTAATGCCGGAAGAGAGGAAGGCGTGTGCGGTTACCAGCAACCCGTAACTCATAACACGTAACCCCGGAAAAGGCCGAAGCGTGTGCGCGATTCCGGGTTACGTATTACGAGTTACTCGTTACGGGTCCAGGCTCAAACGAAACTGCTACAAGGTGCGAGAATACATGAAACGCGATATCGACCGCCTCCTGGCGGAACGCAATTTGGATGCTGCAGTGGTGCGCGGCAGCACGCTGGACAGCCCGACGGTGCGCTATCTGTTGGACGGGCATAAGCTCGAAGGGGTGACGATTCTGCTGCGGCCTGGCCGGCCAGGGGTGTTGGTGCATAGCCCGATGGAGCGGGACGATGCGGCGCTGACCGGTATGGAGACCGCGCCGAGCACGCGCTGGGACGTGCGCCGCATTGCCAACGATTTGGGCGGCGACCTTCTGGCCGCGCAGGCTGAGCAACTGCGCCGCATCCTGGCCGATTACGGCGTCGCCGGCCGCGTCGGCTTCTACGGCCACGGCGAGATCGGCCAGGCGCACGCCCTGCTCAGCAAGCTGGAGCAGACGCTGGCCGATGTGGACGTGGTGGTGGAGTTCAAGGACGACCTGTTCAGCACCGCCCGCATCACCAAGGACGAGGACGAGATCGCGGCCATGCGCGAGGTGGCCAGCCGGGCCAACGCAGTGGTGACCGCGCTGGCCGACATGCTGACCAGCCGGCCGGTGGCTAACGGCGCCGGCAAGGGCCGCGAGGCCAGGGGCTACCTGCTGGCGCCTGACGGCCAACCGCTCACCGTGCGCCACATCAAACAGTTCATCCACCAGCAGTGCGTGCAGCAGGGGCTGGAGCAGCCGGGCGGCAACATCTTCTCGCTGGGCGCCGACGCCGGCGTGCCCCACAACTCCGGCAACCTCGACGACGTGCTGGAGCTGGGCAAGGCCATCATTTTCGACTTCTTCCCGCGGCCGGTGGGCGGCGGCTATTTCCACGACATGACCCGTACCTGGTGTCTGGGCCACGCGCCCAAGGAGGTCGAACGCGCCTACCAGGACACCATGGCTGTCTTCAAGCTGGTCATGGAGACGCTGGAGGTGGGCAAGCGCACATCTACCTACCAACAGATCACCTGCAAGTACTACGAGTCGCTCAACTATCCCACCATCCTGACCTCGCCGGGCACGCAGGTCGGCTACGTTCATGGTCTGGCCCACGGCCTGGGGCTAGAGATCCACGAAGCGCCCAGCTTCTATGCCTACGAGGGCAACACCGCCGTGGTCGAGCGCGGCTCGGTCTTCACCGTGGAACCAGGGCTGTACTTCCCGGAGAAGGGCTTCGGCGTGCGCATCGAGGACGTGGTCTACTGCGATCCGACCGGCGCGTTCCACAGCCTGACCCCCTTCCCCAAGGACCTGGTATTGCCGGTGCGCAAGTGAGCAGGTTGCAGGTTGCAAGTGGCAAGTTGCAAGTGGCAAGTGGCAGGTAGTGTTGTTGTGTTTACCGATCACCGATTACCGATCACCGATCGCCGACCACCGATTACCAACCGCTGGGCCTGGCGGCTGACCGCGCTCACGGCGCTGCTGTTGGCGGGTCTGCTGTTGGCCGGTTTGGTGTACGGCTTTCTGGCTACGGCCGCGCGTGTGACGGTGACGGTGGATGGCATGGCCGCGACGGTCTACACCCACCAGGCCACTGCGGCCGATCTGCTGGCCGAGATGCAGCTCAGCCTGCGGCCGGAGGACCGGCTGCTGCTGGCCGCCGAAACGCCCCTCCACGACGGGCTCGAGATTCCGATCCAGCGCGCCCGCCCGGTGCTGGTGGACGACAACGGTCGGGTGCGCCTGCTGCACACCCAGGCTGAGGCGCTGGCTGAGGCGCTGGCCGAGCGGAACATCGTGGTCCAACAGCACGACCTGGTCAGCATCGACGGCCAGCCGGCTGCGGCTGAAGCCTCGCTGCCAGCGCCAGTCTCCACCGGGGGGCGGAACCTTCCCGGTGTGCCGGGCGTATATCCCTGGAGAGGTACGCAGATCGAGCCGGTGGCTGTGGTGGTGCGTCGCGCGACGCCGCTGGCAGTGCAGATCGGTTCCTTGCAGTGGACAGCCTGGACTACTGCCAGCACCGTCGGTGAGGCGTTGGCCGGTCTGGGCCTGGTCTTCTATGAGGGCGACCAGGTGCAGCCGGGCCTGGGGACGCCGCTGCCAGCCAGCCAGCAGGTAGTTATCAAACGCAGCAAGCCGGTGGTCATCAACACGGCTGGCGCCAGCTTGAACACCCGCAGCCGAGCCGACAGTGTGGCTGGACTGCTGGCGGAGAATGGCCTGCTGCTGGTCGGTCAGGATCGGGTCGAGCCAGGGTTGGACACCCCGCTGGTCGCTGATATGGCCGTGCGCATCACGCGGGTGCAACACGTTTTTGAGGTCGAGGAGCAGGTAACGCCCTACCAGTCCGTTTGGGAAGCCGACCCGGAGATGGAGATCGACACCCAGCGGCTGGACCAGGAGGGCGTCAACGGCATCACCCGCCAACGCTACCGGGTGGTGCTGGAGGACAGCCAGCCCATCACCCGCACCCTGGACGACACCTGGCTGGCCCAGGTGCCCGTAACGCGCGTGAACAAGTATGGCTCCAAGATCGTGTTGCGTGAGTTGCAGACGCCCAACGGTCCTTTGACCTATTGGCGCAGAATCCGCATGTTTGCTACATCGTACACGGCAGCCGATGCAGGTACTCCCCGTAGCTCGCCTTATTATGGCATCACGCGCACCGGGATGCGTGCGGGCTATGGTGTGGTGGCGGTGGATCCCAGCGTGGTCCGGCTGTACACACAGCTTTACGTGCCGGGCTATGGTCAGGCAGTCGCCGGCGACACCGGCGGCGGCGTCAAGGGCCGCTGGATCGATCTGGGCTTCGAGGTAGGCCAGATGGCGCCGTGGAACCGCTGCGTCGACGTCTATCTTTTGGGAGCGCCGCCGCCCTCTTATCAGATTACTTATCGCTTGCCAAACACGCCCTCAGTGGCCTGTTTGCAGCGTTGACCTGTCTTTTGAGCATGTCGATCACTTCTTCATCCCGCCATGCCCAGCGCAACTGGCTGGTGGGCAGCCTTTTGCTGCTCATCTTGCTGGTTGGCTTTGTGTTGCGCGTCTGGCACATCGACTGGGCCGACGGGCAGTTGCCTCATCCCGACGAGCGCTCCACCGTCGCCTTCTACGCGCCGACCATCAAGCTGCCGCCGGAGGGGGTCAGCCTGCTGGACAAGCGCCAGTCGCCTCTCAACCCGCTGTGGAACATCCAGGCGGAGGAGCGGCGCTCGTTCACCTACGGCCATTTCCCGCTTTATCTGCTGGTGCTGACGGCCAACGCTTTGCACGAGCTGGCGCCGCTGGCCGAGCGGCTGGGCGCGTCGCCCGAGTTGGTGGATACCCTGCGCACCGCCAACGGCGTGCCGGGCTTTGCCGTGGTCGGCCGGCTAATCATGGCCATTGGCGATGTCTTTACCGTGCTCTTCGTCTATCTGCTGGCCGAGCGCACCTACCGGCGTCGCAACCAACGGCACGCGCCTTGGGTCGGCCTGCTGGCCGCGGCCTTCTCCGCCTTCACCGTCCTCCAGATCCAGCTCAGCCACTTCTTCGCCGTCGACCCCATCAGCACGACCTTCACGGCCATGGCGTTGTACGGCGCGTTGCGGATGGTGGAGGGGAGGGGAGGGGGAAATGGGGGAAAGGAGGGAACTGAGGGAACTGAGGGAACTGAGGGGAACTCGGAGGAAATTGAGGACGCCAGCTCTGGCCGGTCTGTGCGCAGCCACCGAGCCAGCCACCGAGCCAGTTGGGGCTGGACCATCTTCACCGGCATCGGCGCGGGGCTGGCTATCGCCTCCAAGTTCAGCGCGCTGCCGATCCTGGCCGCTCCCGTCGCCGCCGGCCTGATCTACTGGTGGCAGCAGCGCAGTACGGCGCAACATGGCGGCGACTCATCAGGCAGCGTTCATCGTTCACACAGTCCCGGAGGGGCGGAGGCCCGGAGTGGATCGTTCATCGTTCCTGCTGCCCTCATGGCCCTGCTGGCCCTGGCCGTCGCCGTCCTCACCTTCGCCGTCACCTCTCCCTTCGCGATCTTGGACTGGGCGAACTTCAGCCGGGCGGTGCTGACTGAGCAGGGCGCGATGGTGCGGGGCATGGCCGACTTCCCCTTCACCCGCCAGTACCGCGGCACCACGCCCTACCTCTACCAGATCGAGCAGCTTGTGCGCTGGGGCATCGGCTGGCCGCTGGGCATTCTGGCCTTCGCCAGCTTCGCCTGGGTGCTGGTCAAGCTGGTCATCGGTCGCGCCCGGCCGGGCGAGCTGATCATCCTGAGCTGGGTCGTGCCCTACTTCGCCCTGACCGGCCTCTTCCTGGCCAAGTTCTTGCGCTACATGGTCCCGGTGACGCCGTTTCTGATGGTCTTCGCGGCCGGCTTGATTGCAGCGATGTGGCGGATGGGGGAGGGTGAACGGTTAACGGTAAACGGTGAACAGTCAACGGTAAACGGTGAACAGTTGCCGGATACCGGTCACCGTTCACCGACCACTGATCACCGCTCACCGCTCTGGCGCTGGCTCGCCGCGGGCATCGCAGGCATCGCCCTCACCGGCGCAATCCTCTGGTCGCTGGCCTACGTCAACGGCGTCTACAACGACACGCACCCCTGGATCAAGGCCAGCCGCTGGATCTACGCCAACATTCCCGATGACTCGACCATCGCCTGGGAGCAGTGGGACGACTCGCTGCCCTACGACCTGCCGGAGCCCAACTCCAGCCGCGGTCGCTATCGCTTTATCGACTGGGGGCCCTTCGAGGAGGACACGGCTGAGAAGTTCGAGCGCTTGAAGGCCACGCTGCGCCAGGCCGACGTGCTGGTCTTGTCCTCCAATCGCATCTACGGCGCGGTGGACAACCTGCCTGAGCGCTACCCCATGACCAACCGATACTACCAGCTCCTGTTCGACGGCCAGTTGGGCTACGAGCTGGCGCTGGAGCAGGTCAACTCGCCGCGGCTATTCGGCATCGCGATCGACGACCGCAACGCCGACGAGAGCTTCACGCTGTACGACCATCCGCGCGTGCTGGTCTTTCAGAAGGTACGCGAGCTGAGCGACGCCGAGTGGGACGCGCTGCTGGGCGGCTCGTGGGCCGGCGCGCGGCCCTGGTACGTGGGCGAGCCGACCTTCTTGCAGCGCATCTGGCCCAGCAGCGAGGGCAGGGCGCGGGCCGGCGGGCCCAAGCCTGAACCGGGGCCCGGCCAGGGCAAGAGCCTGCTGCTGGACGGGCCGGTGGGCGAGCTGCCGGTGGTGCAGGACTTCCGCTGGAACCAAGTGGCCAGCAACTCGACTCCGCTGGCCGTGCTGGTCTGGTGGCTGGCGGTGGCGCTGCTGGGCTGGGCTGCCTGGCCGATCACCTTCAGCCTCTTCCGCAGCCTGCACGACCGTGGCTATCTGCTGGCGCGCAGCCTGGGCTGGCTGCTGGTGGGCTACGTCGTCTGGATCGGCGCCAGCCTGCGCGTCGTCCAGTTCCGCACACCGGTAGTCTTCGCTGCGCTGGGGCTGATGGCGCTGCTGTCGCTGCTGCTCTGGCTGCGCCAGCGGCCGGCCATGGCCCGGTTCTGGCGGGAGCAGAAGCGGCTCGTGCTGGGCGGCGAGGCGCTGTTCGCCGCAGCCTTCCTGCTTTTTGTGGTTTTTCGGATAGCCAACCCGGACATCTGGCAGCCCTGGCAAGGCGGCGAGAAGTTCATGGAGTTCGCCTTCCTCAACGCCATCCTGCGCAGCCCCTATTTTCCGCCGCTGGACCCTTATTTCGCTGGCGGGGTGATCAACTACTACTACTTCGGCTACTTCCTGGTCGCCGTGCTGATCAAGCTGACAGGCATCGCCTCGTCGGTGGCCTTCAACCTGGCCATCCCCACCGTCTTCGCCCTGGCCGTGGTCAACGTCTGGAGCCTGGCCTACAACCTCGCCCTGCGCCTCGCGCCCAGTCACCCAGTCACCCAGTCATCCAATCTCCCAGTCACCTTGTCACCTTGTCACCCTGTCTCCTCCCGCCGCGCCGCCCTCACCGCTCTCCTGGCCGCCTTCTTCGTCGCCATGCTGGGCAACGTGGACGGGGGCGGGCAACTGGTGCGCAAGCTGGCCGCGCTGTCGGGCAGCAGCTTCGAGAGCAACCTGCCCGGCGTGCAGACCGCCGTGCGCGCCGCAGGCGGCCTGGCCAAGGTTATCGGGCCGGAGCGCCTGCCCGGCTACAACTACTGGGACCCCAGCCGGGTGATCCCCAACACCATCAACGAGTTCCCCTACTGGAGCTTCCTCTTCGCCGACCTGCACCCGCACATGATCGGCATCGGCTTCACGGTGCTCTTTTTGGCCCTGGCCTGGAGCCTGTTGGCGCGCAACGGCGGCCGGCCTGCGCCGGGCATGGGGGACGGCTGGCGTGCCTGGAGCGCCTACGTGCTGCGCGCAGCCAGCGGCGATGGGCTGTACGTCGTGCTGGCGCTGGCGCTGGGCGCGCTGGCGGTGATCAACACCTGGGACTTGCCGGCCTACTTCGGGCTGGCTGTGTTGATCTGGCTGATGCGCGAGGGGCGCGCCGGCCGGCTGACGGCCGCGCCGCTGCAAGCGTTGGTGCGTACCGGGCTGTTCTCGGCCGGCCTGCTGGGCGCGGCCCTGCTCTTCTACCTGCCCTTCTTTGCCAACTACCAGGCCCTGGCCAGCAGCGGCGTCGGTCTGGTTCCGGAACCATCGCCGTTGGGCAAGTGGCTGAACATGTGGGGCTTTCTGGCCTTTCTGGCCATCAGTTTCGTGCTGGTCGAACTGCGGCGCAGGGGGTCTCGATACGCCGCGCAGGGGTCTCGATACGGCGAGGACGCCTACTCGACCAACGACGAGACCGCCAACGCATGCGGGTTGAGTAGCGGGTTGAGGGCAGACGACTCGCATGAGGGCGAGGGCAGCCAGCGTATCGAAACCCAGAGGTCTCGCTACGCCGCAGACGGCTACTCGACCGGCGGATTGGCGCGCGATCCGCTGTTCCTGCGCTGGCTGCGGCTGGCCATGGACCGCTTCAGCCATTTGGCCCGCCTTGTCCAGTTGACGCCGCAGCTCAGCGCCAACAGCCTGCTGGCCATCGCCGTAGCCGTGGCTGCAGCCGTGGCGCTGATCATCATTGACCGCGCGGTGGCCGGCGTCCTGCTCCTGCCGCTGCTGGCGGCGTTCTTGCTGCTCTGGCGGCGCAGCGTACCGCGCGAGGCGCTGTTCGTGGCCGCGCTGGTCTTCACCGGCCTGCTGGTGCTCTTTGGCGTGGAGATCTTCTACCTCAAGGACCACCTGCAAGGCGGCGACTGGCGGCGCATGAACACCCTCTTCAAGTTCTACATCCAGGTCTGGGTGATGCTGGCCCTGGCGCTGGCCGTGGCCTTGCCGGGCATCTGGGACTTCATCCGGCGGCGCTGGGGTGCGGCGTGGCGCGTGCTATGGGTGGTCGGCTTCGCTTACCTGCTGACGCTGTCGCTGGTCTTCCTGGTGGCCGGCACACCATCCCGACTGGACGACCGCTTCCCTGAGGGCCTGAACGGCGCCAACCGACCGCCCATCGGCACCCTGGACGGCATGGCCTACATGCAGGCAGGCACGTACACCTGGCACCCCGACCCGGCCCAGGCGCCCAACTCACGTATCGAGCTGCGCCATGACTACGACGCGCTGCGCTGGATGCTGGACAACATCGCGGGCACACCGGTGGTGGCCGAGGCGCTGATCGGCTACTACCGCGAGGGCGGCCTGCGCGTGGCCAGTTTCACCGGCTTCCCGACCCTGCTGGGCTTCCACCAGGAGGGCGAGCAGCGCTACGGCTGGCAGACCGGCCCCCGGCGCAATCAGGCTGAGTCCTTCTGGCGCACGGCCGACGTGACCGAGGCGCAGCAGCTTATGGCCGAGATGGGCATTGAGTACATCTACCTCGGCCAGTTGGAGCGCATCGTCTACCCGGCCGAGGGCCTGGCTAAGTTCGCTCGCATGGCGGCTGATGGCCTGCTCGAGGTCGTGTACAGCAACGAGCAGGTGACGCTGTATCGAGTGGTGAAATGATCGAAGTATTGCGTTTCTGGCTGGTCATACAACTCTTCGCTCTGGTTGCGCTGCCCCTGGCCTGGCGGCTGTTCGGCGCGCTGCCCAGCCGCGGCTATGCCCTGGCCAAGCCGCTGGGGCTGCTGCTGGTCACCTACGTGCTGTGGATGGGCGGCAGCCTGGGGCTCTTGCGCAACAGCGTGGGCGGCGTGCTGGCCAGCCTGGCGCTGGTGGCGGCCGTGTCGTTCTGGCTGGGGCGGGACGGGCTGCGCCGCGCCGCGCCAGCGCCGGAGCGGACCGGCGTGAGCGATGACGAGGCCGCCGCAAGCGCCTCCGATCACGTTTCACGTGTCACGTTTCACGAGTTGCCGCTCCTCGCCACCCTGCGCGCCAACTGGCGGCTTGTCCTGCTGACCGAGGTGCTCTTCCTGGCCGCCATGGCTCTGTGGGCCTTCGTGCGCAGCTACAGCCCGGAGATCACCACGGCCGGCGGCGAGAAGTGGATGGAGCTGACCTTCCTCAACGGCATCCTGCGCAGCGAGCGCTTCCCGCCGCTGGACCCCTGGTTGGCCGGCTTTGCCATCAGCTACTACTACTTCGGCTACGTCATGCTGGCGGCGCTGACCCAACTGAGCGGCCTGGCGCCCGGCGTGGCCTTCAACGTCGGCCTGGCGGCCTGGTTCGCCCTGACCGTCGTCGCGGCCTTCGGCGTGGCCTACGACATGGCCGCCGCGCTGCTGGCCCGCACCAATGTACCAATCTACCAATCTACCTCCCGCTCCCCCCTCGCTGCTATCGGCGGCCTCCTCGGCGCACTCTTCGTGGCCCTGCTGGGCAACCTGGCCGGCTTTCTGGAGTCCATGCAGGGCATCGGGCTGGGCTCGCTGCGTTTCTGGCGCTGGTTGGACATCAAGGACCTCAACTGCCTGGGCGGGCCAGGCTTCACCGAGCCCATCGCCAACTGTCCCCAGGTTACAGGGCTGCTGCCAGAGCGCTTCTATTGGTGGTGGCGGGCCAGCCGGGTGATCAACGACCGCGACCTGGCCGGCAATGCCATGGAGGTCATCGACGAGTTCCCCTTCTTCAGCTTTCTGTTGGGCGACATGCACCCCCACGTGCTGGGGTTGCCCTTTGTGCTGCTGGCGGTGGGGCTGGCGCTGGCGTTGGTCTTGCGCGGGGGCAAGGGACAGGATGGGCAGGAAGCATTTGGGCGCGTCGGAGCAGTCGGGACACCGGTCACCGATCACCGGTCGCCGATCAGCGAGCTTCTGGACGCGTTCCCCCTGCGCGGCGCCGGCTTTGCGCTGTATGCGCTGTGCCTGGGCGGGCTGGCCTTTCTGAACACCTGGGATTTCCCGATCTACGTCTTTCTGGTGATGCTGTCGCTGGGCGCGGCCCTGGCCTGGCGACAGGGCGGGCTGAGCTGGCGGGCGGCGGGGCAGGCTGTGCTGGGCGCTGCGGCGCTGGGCGCGGTGGGCGTGCTGCTCTACTTGCCCTTCTACATCGGCTTTCAGTCGCAGGCCGGCGGCATCCTGCCCAACTTCATCAACCCCACCCGGCTGCCGCATTTCTTGGTCATGTTTGGCCCGCTGCTGGCCGCGGCCATCTTCCTGTTGATCGCGCTCAGCCGGGGCCAGCGGGGATTGCTGCGCCGCTGGGCCGGCTTCTCGGCCGCGGCTGCCGTCCTGCCGATCCTGTTCCTGGGCGTGGCGCTGCTCATCGGGCTGGCCACGCCCGGCGGTCAGGCGCTGGTGGCGCGGCTGCAAAGCCTGCCCATGGTGCAGGAGGCCGGCACACTTGCACCTGCGGCAAGTGCAGGTGTCGCCAGCCTGGGCCAGCTCGCCGTCGAGGTGGGCAAGATCCGCCTGGGCTCGCCGTGGACCTACCTGCTGCTGGCCGGCATGATCGGCTGGGTGCTGGCGCTGCTGGCAGGCGTGGCGCGGCGGGCAGGGTCGGAGACCGGTGCCGCAAGATGGCATCTTGCGCTACACCCTGGGTTGACGGAGGGCGCGGCGCGGCGGGCAGGGTCGGAGACCGGCCCGAGCAGTGACAGTACTGACCAATCTACCCGCCGCTGCGGCGTACCAATCTACCAATCACCCGTCATCACCTTCGCCCTCCTCACCCTGTTCACCGCGCTGCTACTCACCTTCAGCGTCGAGTTCGTCTACCTGCGCGACACCTTTGGCACCCGCATGAACACGGTGTTCAAGTTCTACTTCCAGGCCTGGGTGTTGCTGGCTCTGACGGCGTCGTTCAGCGTGGTCTACCTGGCGCGCTTTGCTGGACGGGCGCTGCGCTGGGGCGGCTTGACGGTGATCACCCTGCTGGTGGTGGCCGGGCTGTTCTATCCTGTCTTCGCCACTTACACCCGCGCCGAGCGCTTCCAGACCGAGCCGACGCTGGACGGCACGGCCTATCTGGCGCGGCAGAACCCGGCCGACGCCGCGGCCGTAGACTGGTTGCGCGCCAACGTGTCCGGAGTGGCCACGGTGCTGGAAGCCCACGGCGGCTCCTACACCTACGCCGGCCGCATCTCGGCCCAGACCGGCCTGCCCACGCTGCTGGGCTGGGAGGGGCACGAGCTGCAATGGCGCGGCAACACGGTGGAGCAGGACCGGCGCAAACCGATCTTGCAGCGCATTTACGGCAGCGCCAGCGGCGTCGAGCTGCAAGGGCTGCTCAACCAGTGGCAGATCGACTACGTGCTGGTGGGTGGTCAGGAGCGGCAGGCCTATGGCGTCACGCCGCAGAGCGAGGCGCGCTTGGCCCAGATCATGGACCTGGTGTACGATGTGGACGGCGTGCGCATCTACCGCAACCGGCAGGCCGGTGGGTGGTGAGCGTGCGTTTCAGATGCCGGGCACTTGCGTCCAATCAGCGGCATGAACTCGCTGTGTAGTAGACGTACCAAGCACGGAGTCAAGTGCCCGGCATCGTTGATGAGAGTTTGCTTATGAGTGTATCGATGACGGCTAACCCTATGCAGGACACGTTGTGGACGCGTGTCTTAAGCTGGATCACGCTGGAGCGGCTGGCCTACGCGGCCATCGCTCTGCTGGCGCTGGTGTTGCGCCTGGCCAGCCTGCACGCCGCGCCCATGCGGCCCGACGAGGCGGCGCAGGCCGTGGCCGCGCTGGCGCTGCTGGCCGACCGCAGCGCGCTGCCCGCGGCCGGCGTCAGCCCGCTGCTGCTGGACCTGCACTGGCTCTTCTTTCTGATCGCCAAGGCGGGCGAGACCTCGTCCCGTCTGGCGCCGGCGCTGGCCGGGACTGTCACCGTGCTCCTGGCGGCTGGCCTGCGCCACGAGCTTGGACGATTGGGCGCGCTGGCCGCAGCCCTGCTGCTGGCCGTCTCCACGACGCTGGTCTTCTGGAGCCGCAGCGCCACCGGCGAGAGCTTCGCCCTGCTGGCCGCCATGGCCTTGATCGTCGGCTTAGCTGGCTGGCGGCGCAGCGGCGGCCGCGGCTGGCTGGTCTGGCTGGCCGCCGCGCTGGCCGGGCTGTTGCTGTCCGCGCCGATAGGCTATTCTATTCTGTTGGCGGCGGCGCCGTTGGCTGCGATGGCGTTGTGGCCGAATGACGAGCGGCGGGCTGAGCGAGCAGGACTGGGTGTGGCCGGGCTGGTGTTTATGCTGGCGCTGCTGTTGGGCGGCACGGGCTTTTTCTTCCTGCCGGGCGGGCTGGCGGCCGTGGCGGAACTGCCGGCGGCGTGGCTGCGCGGGTTCGGTCTTCCGTCGTCCGGCCTGGCAACGACCAGCAGCATGTCAGGGCTGGCAATCAACCTGCTGTGGTTGGAGCCGCTGGTGCTGGCGGCGGGGCTGGCCGGGCTGGCGGTGGGCCTGCGGCGTCGTCATTGGCTGGCGCAGGGCTTGGGCCTGTGGCTGGCGATTGGCCTGTTGTTGTTATTGGCGCGGGCCGGCCGCACCCCTGCCGACCTGGCTGTGGTGACGCTGCCCCTGGCGTTGCTGGGCGGCCTGGCCCTGGCAGCCTTTGCCCAGCGCTTTGATCTTGGGGAGCAGCGGGCAGAAGGGCTGGCGCTGTTGGCTGCCGGGCTGGCAATTCTGCTCTCTATAGCTATCTGGTTGGCGCAGTACACCGAGTCTTGGAAGGCTCAGCCGCAGATGGCCTTTCTGATCAGCGCTGGCGCAGCGTTGGTGGTGCTGATCACACTGCTGGTCGCCTATGTGGTGGTTTTTGATGGGCGGTTGGCGCTGAATGTGCTGCTGGCGCTGGCCGTGAGCGTGCTGTTGTTGTTAAGCCTGCGCGGTATGCTGCTCACCAGCCACAACCGCGATGGCTTGCGCTGGGGTTCCATGACCACCGCGGCCGGCGCCAGCGGCGGGCCGGAGCTGCGCCTTGCGCTGGAGCGCTATGCCATGCAGCGCGGCACTGACCTGCGCGATCTGCCGGTTGCCTATTTGATCGCGCCCGGCAACGAGATCCCGGCCTTATTGCGCTGGTACGCGCGCGACGCAGCCCCAGGTTCGCCCGCCCTGGGCAGCGCGAACCTGGTCTGGCTGGGGCTGGACAGCGACGCTGCGCCAGGAGACTCGCCCTCAGCCCGGCCCTCTTCCACGGGGAGAGGGGGCGCGACCAGCGGGCAGAGTTTCCGCCTGGCGCAGAGTTGGACGCCAGACGGCCTGCGCGGCCGGGCCTTGTGGCGCTGGCTGCTCTTCGGCCAGTTCGACGCCCTGCAAGGCGAGCAGCGCGCTGTGCTCTGGGTGCAGGCAGAGTGATCCGTAACACGTAACTCATAATGCGTAACCCGGAGCGTAACCCGTAATCGGTGATCAGCGGCCCATGCGCCAATGCCCGATGGCGGCAACGACTTGACCAATCTACCAATCTACCATTGAACTATGAACGAAACGACCCAACTGGCTGAACAGGCCGCCGCCGAGAACTTGGCATCTGACACGCTGACACCCGACACCCGACACGCCTCCTGGCTGGATCGCTCGCTGGCGAGCTTGATGGCCTGGGACTGGGAGAAAATTGCCTGGGCCGGGCTGTTGGCCGTGGCCCTGCTGCTGCGGCTGGCCGCGCTGGACAACCGCACCGCCAGCCACGACGAGGCGCAGCACGCCTGGTTTGCCCACAACCTGTACATGGGCAAGGGCTACGAGCACAACCCCATCTACCACGGCCCCTTCATCTACCACGCCATGGCCCTGTTCTACGTGCTGTTTGGCGCCGATGACCTGACCGCGCGCATCCCGACGGCGCTGTTCGGCTTCGGCATCGTCTGGTTGATGTGGCTGACGCGGCGCTGGCTGGGCAAGCCGGGCGCGTTCTTCGCGGCCGCGCTGATCACCTTCTCGCCGGCCCTGCTGCACTACTCGCGCCACACCCGCCACGACATCTACGAGATCTTCTGGGCCGTGCTGATGCTGATCGCCATCTTCCGCTACCTGGAGATCGGCCACGCTAAGGGGGAGCGCTGGGTCTACATAACCGCGGCGTCGCTGGCGCTGGCCCTGGCCAGCAAGGAGGACGCCTTTATCCACGGCGCAGCCATCGGCGGCTTCCTGCTGCTGATCGTGTTGTTCCGCTTAGTGGCGCGCCGCCTCGAGCCCAGCCTGCCCGAGGAAGCGCACGAGCGTCCGCTCTACGTGGGGCGCAACGATTGGCTGATGCTGGCCGGGGGCATCGCGCTGGCCTTCGTGGGCACGTTGCTCTATCGTATTCTTAACCTGGCCGCAACGGCCGGCACGGCCTCCAACGTCCAGACGGTTGCGTCGCTGGCGCTGATCCTCCTGCCGCCGGCCGCGGCCGCGGGCCTGGCCCTGTGGTACAGCCTGCGCCGCCACCGCACGCCCATGGCTCTGACCTTCAGCCCCGCCATGGAGATGGTGATCCTGCTGGCTACGCTGATCCTGCCCTGGATCTCCCCCTTCCTGATCCTGGCGCTGGGCTACGATCCGCTGAACTATACCACCGGCATCGTACCGACGCTCTCCGTGCTGGCCGCCACCATCGGCGTGGCCGCCGTGGTCGGCTTGTTGTGGAACCCGCGGCGCTGGCTGATCTCGGCCGGCATCTTCACAGCCATTTTCGTGGTCTTTTTTACTGCTTTCTTCACCAACGGCCAGGGCATCGCCACCGGCGTCATCGGCTCGTTGGGCTATTGGATCTCCCAGCAGGAGGTGGCGCGCGGCGGCCAGCCCTGGTACTATTACCTGCTCCTCGTGCCGCTGTACGAGTTCCTGCCGCTGCTGCTGGCCCTGCCGGTGGTGCTGGCCGCCTTCGTGCAGCGCAACAAGGTCTCGCTGGCCCTGGGCGTGCTGTCGCTCGTCCTGCTGGCTGGCTGGCTCCTGCTGGCCCTCAACGCCGACGCTGCTGAGCGGGCCGGCATGGTCTACAAGGCGGTGGCCGGCGCGGCCATGGCCGTGATCCTGCTGGCCGCGGGCTGGGGCGGGCTCAGCCGCCATCCGCGCAGCAACCAACTCTTCCTGGCCTTCCTGCCCTTCTTCATCCTCTTCAGTTGGGTCGCCTATACCATCGCCGGCGAGAAGATGCCCTGGCTGGCCACCTCCATCACCCTGCCCATGGCCATCGCCGGCGGCTGGACCCTGGGCCGGCTGGTGGAGCGGGTCGACTGGCGCGGGCTGGGCTGGCGGGCGGTGTGGATCGCCCTGCTGGTGATCGTGCTGCTGGCCGCGCTGTTGGGCGTGATCAACAGCCAGCCCTTCCAGGGCCGCGCGCTGGGCCAGCTCAGCCAGACCGGGCAGTGGCTGGCCGCGTTGATCGTGGCGGTCATCGTCCTGGGCGTGCTGGTCTGGCTCTTCCAGCGCATCGACCGCCGGCAGGGGGTACGCGTCGTCGGGCTTACACTGTTGGCGTTGCTGGGCCTTTGGTCCCTGCGCGTCACCTACCAGCTCAACTTCGTCAACCAGGACTACGTCAAGGAGTACCTCTTCTACGCCCACGCCTCGCCCGACCCGCTGGCCGACCTGCGCCAGATGGAATCCATCAGCCGGCGCACGGTGGGCGACCGCCAGATGAAGGTAGCCTACGACGACGACTCCTCGTGGCCCTTCAACTGGTACCTCAGTGAGTGGCCCAACGCGGTTTACTATGGCAGCGCGCCCAGCCGCGAGACCTTTGCCGACGCGCCGGTGGTGTTGGTCGGCAGCAAGAACCTGGAGCGCGCCCGCCCCTTCCTGCAGCGGGACTATCACGAGTTCAACCGGCGTTTGATCTGGTGGCCCAACGAGGACTACAAGAACACCAGTTGGGACAAGATCAAGCAGGGCATCACCGACCCGCAGAAGCGCCGCGAGTTCCTGGACGTGGTGCTGTGGCGGCGCTTCCCCACGCCCATGAACCAGTGGCCGCTGGTACACCGCTATTCACTGTTTGTGCGCAAGGATGTGGCCGCGCAGCTCTGGGACTTCGGCGCCCAGCCGGCCGCCGTCGCCGCCATCGTCGATCCTTACGAGCAGGGCTTCCGCGAGGACTTCGCCAGCCAGCAGATCATCGGCAGCGGCCCCGGCAATGCGCCCGGCCAGTTCACCTTCCCGCGCAACATGGCCGCCGCGGCCGACGGCACGGTCTACGTGGCTGACAGCGGCAACCACCGCATCCAGGTCTTCGACGCATCTGGCAACTTCCTGCGCCAGTGGGGCAGCTCGTGCGAGCTGTATGCCGAGGGCCTGCCCGGCTGCGTCGACCCTGACGGCGCTGGCCCCTTGGATCTTGGCGATGGCCAGATGCGCGAGCCATGGGGTATCGCGTTGGGGCTGGATGGTAATGTCTATGTGGCTGACACGTGGAACCACCGCATCCAGGTTTTTGATCCACAGGGCAACTTCGTGGCCAAGTGGGGCGTCTTCGCCACCACTGGCGGTGAGGCGTTCGATAGCCCCGGCGGCTTCTGGGGCCCGCGCGCCGTCGCCATCGACGCAGCCGGCAACGTCTACGTCACCGACACGGGCAACAAGCGCATCCAGGTTTTCGACGCGGAGGGCCGCTTCCTGACCCAGTACGGCGGCGGCGGCGTGGTCGAAGGGCGCTTCGATGAGCCAGTGGGCCTGACCATCAGCCCGCGCGAGGACGGCCAGCCGGGCGGCACGCTGTTCGTGGCCGACACCTGGAACCGGCGCATCCAGAAGCTGGACGTGGCTGTGGATGACCTGCTGAGCGGCTCCGGCGAGGGCCGCGACCTGGTCATCAGCTTCGTCAAGGAGTGGCCGGTGGAGGGCTGGAGCAGCCAGAGCGTGGTCAACAAGCCCTTCGTGGCTGTGGACAGCGCGGGCACGGTCTACGCCACCGATCCCGAAGGCTTCCGCGTGCTGGCCTGGGACAGCGAGGGCCAGTTCAAGGCTGCATTCGGCCTCTACGGCAGCGACGCACAGAGCTTCGCCCTGCCCAACGGCATCGCCATCGGGCCGGACGATCGGGTCTACGTGGCCGATGCGGATAATCATCGGGTGATGGTGTTTCCGGCGGTGAGGTAACGAGCCACGTAGCGCAATCCGCCGGATTGCGAGGCTGGGATGAGCGGCGGACGCAATCCAGCGGATTGCGTTACGCGATCGAGTGCAGTCGTAGCGCAATCCGCCGGATTGCGAGGCTGGGTGAGCGGCGGAC
>CAZVGR010000087.1:0-22111 GCA_964626845.1 uncultured Anaerolinea sp. | reverse complement strand
CGAGGGCGGCCGCACGGTCGGCGCCGGTGTCATCACCAAGGTGATGGACTGAGCAGCTTTAGAGACGAAATAATCGGAGGGAGAGGTGAATTCACCCCTCCCTCCGCAGAAACAGAGAGACTCTGATGGCAAAGAAAGCAGTTCGCATTGTTATTACCTTGGCGTGTACGGAGTGCAAAGAGCGCAACTACACGAGCGAGAAAAACCGCCGCAACGACCAGGCGCGGTTAGAGCTAAAGAAGTACTGCCCCAGGTGCCGGAATCACACCATGCACCGGGAGACCAAGTAACTGTTCAATTGTCAATGTTCAATTGCAAATTGTCAACGAGCGTAAAATGTACTGTGGGCGTTAGTTGACAATTGAACATTGATCATTAGCACAGGCGTGTAGCTCAATCGGTAGAGCAACGGTCTCCAAAACCGTAGGTTGCGGGTTCGATCCCTGCCACGCCTGCCATTTTCCGCCCAAAAAGCAGTGAGCTACGTCTAGAGCAAGACACCGCCCTGAGCTTCAGGCGGTGTCTTCAATCGTAAGTGAGAATTCAACCGTGAGCAAAGCCGAGACCGAAAAGAAAGAAAACCGCGTCGTCAAGTATTTTCGCGAGGCGCGGGCTGAAATGCGCAAGGTGACCTGGCCTACTCGCCAAGAGGCTCTTCATCTGACCGGCATCGTGCTGGCAGTGACAGTCGTCATGGCAGTCCTGCTCTGGATATTGGACATCTTGTTCTCCGGTGTGATGTCGGCGTTGATCGGCTAGACCAGGCGCAAGATCACCACACAAGACTCGACTTCGAAGCTGTTAGCTGAGACGAACCGTGGCAAAGACAGACAAACGTGCAACGGTCCAGCCGGAAGCGGCCAGGCCAACAACTGAACAATCTGATATAAGCGAGGTTCCAGCCGAGGCCGCCTGGTACGTCATCCACAGCTATTCCGGCTACGAGAACAAG
Organism: uncultured Anaerolinea sp.; assembly: GCA_964626845.1. GTDB lineage: Bacteria > Chloroflexota > Anaerolineae > JAAEKA01 > JAAEKA01 > JAAEKA01. The sequence continues at coordinate 21,159 of CAZVGR010000087.1, read as the reverse complement.
GTCAAGAAGAACCTTGAGCATCGCATCGAGTCCATGGCTATGCAGGACAAGATCTTTCAGGTCGTTGTCCCTACCGAGGAAGAGATCGAGCTCAAGGACGGCCAGCGCCGGGTGGTGGAGCGCCGGGTATTCCCAGGCTATGTTCTGGTCCAGATGATCATGGACGAGCAGTCCTGGTATGTGGTGCGCAACACGCCTAACGTGACAGGCTTTGTCGGCATGGGCAATAAGCCGACGCCCCTGCCAGACGAAGAAGTCAAGCGCATCATGCGCCAGTTGGAGTCTGAGGAGCCGAAAATCAAGGTTGACTTCAAGACAGGCCAGAAAGTGCGCATCGTCGATGGCGCGTTTGCTGAGTTCACTGGCGTCGTCACAGAGCTGCATCCTGACAAGGGCCGGGCGCGGGTGATGGTTTCCTTCTTCAACCGTGACACGCCGGTTGATGTGGACTTCTTGCAGCTAGAGAAGGTTTAAGCGCCTACTCACAGATCTTACAGAGTGATTTCCTGGAGCCAAAAGGCAACAGATTTGAGGTTAACGCATGGCAAAAAAGATTAAGGCAATCGTCAGGCTACAGATTCCGGCTGGTAAAGCCAATCCTGCGCCGCCCGTTGGTCCTGCATTGGGCCAGCATGGCGTCAATATCATGGGCTTTTGCAAGGAATACAACGCCAAGACGGCCAACCTGGTAGGAAGCATTATCCCTGTGGAGATTACGATCTTCCAGGACAGCTCCTTCAATTTGACGCTGAAGACCCCCCCTGCCACCGATCTGTTGAAAAAGGCCGCAGGCATCCCCAAGGGATCCGCATCGGCCAATCGCAACAAGGTGGGCAAGGTCACCAGCGCCGATGTGCGTAACATCGCCGAGCAGAAGATGAAGGACCTGAACGCTATCGATATCGATGGCGCCGTCAAGATGATCGAGGGAACTGCCCGCAGCATGGGCATCACCGTCGTCGACTAGTCTGCTGGTCACTGGCCAGCGCTGGTGGGAGGAACCTGGCACGCTGACCGGTTCCGCTAACACCACAAGGAGTAAAACATGCCAAAGCACGGCAAGAAGTATCTCGAAGCCAAAAAGCAGTTCGATCCAGTTCAATACTACCCACCGGCCGACGCCATCAAGATGGTGAAGGACATTGCTTTCACCAAGTTTGACAGCACTGTCGAGGTGCATATGCGCATGGGCGTTGACCCGCGCCATGCCGATCAACAAGTACGCGGCGTTGTGCTGTTGCCCAGCGGAACCGGCAAAGAGGTACGCATTCTCGTCTTTGCCGAAGGAGACGCAGCCAGAATTGCTGAAGAAGCGGGCGCGGACTTTGTTGGCAGCGATGAGTTGGTCAACAAAATTCAGTCTGGCTGGACTGACTTCGATATGGCCATTGCTACCCCGCCCATGATGAAGAAGGTCGGCCGCTTGGGTCGCGTGTTGGGCCCGCGTGGGTTGATGCCCAGCCCCAAGGCTGGCACCATTGTCGAAGAAGATGACCTGCCGCGCGTGATCCAAGAAGCGCGCCAGGGACGTGTCGAGTTCAAGGTTGACAAAACGGCCAACATTCACGTCCCACTGGGCAAAATCAGCTTCACGGAAGAACAATTGATGGCTAACCTGTCGGCTGTCATGGAAGCTATCATTCGCGCCAAGCCATCGGGCGCAAAGGGCACCTACATCAAGCGGGCAACCCTGACATCGACCATGGGCCCTGGCATCAAGCTGGACGCCAATCAGGCCGCAGCACTGCGGACTGCCTGAGTGTTTTTTGCTGGCCCGAACGGCAAGCTCTGTTCAGGCCGAGTTAACAACCCATTTATTTCCGAGATTGTTGCTGGTGACAGCAGGCGCCAAACCCCTCTTTCGGGAGGGAAACGGCTTAATCCATCAGCCCGCCGAAGCGACAGGATCTGGAGAGCATTCCCCGGCCAGCCCCTCAGATGAGCGGCTGCGTCTGGTCGTGTTGGAGTTGCTATCATCAACGATGGCAGCTTCAAACGTCATGCTGTCTTCGAGCCTTCGCATCGGTTGATGGGAAGGCTCTTTTTGTTGCTACGCTGCTGCCAGCTTCGTTCGATAACCCTGTGGTAAAGGAGGTTAAGCGCTTGGCGATCTCAAGAGAGAAAAAGGAACAGTTCGTCGAGTCGTACGTCGAGCAGTTGACCAAAAGCCAGGCTATCGTGTTGACCGACTACCGCGGCACGACCGTGCAGCAGATCCAACGGCTGCGCGGCCAGATGCGGGAGCACAACACCAATGTCCAGGTGGTCAAGAACAGCTTGATGGTCATTGCCCTGCGGCAAGCGGGCCTGCCAGCGCCAGAAGAATATCTGGTGGGACCGACCGCCGTAGTGTATCTGCCTGAGGACATTGCCAGCTCAGCCAAGGCGCTCTTTGACTCGATCAAGGATCTGGAAAACATCAAAGTCCGGGCTGCAATCCTGGACGGCCAGATTCTTGACGCCGAAGGCGCCCGCAAGCTGCGCGATCTGCCCAGCAAGACCGATGTTCTGGCCCAACTGTTGGGCGCGATTCAGGGGCCGGCCAGTGAACTGGTGCGCACCCTGGAAGCCCCTGCCAGCGAGCTCTACCGCACGCTGCAAGCGCCGATGCGTGAGCTGGCGCTAACGATTCAGTCGTACGCCGACAAGGGCGCTCAGGCCAACGCCTGAGCCGTTTAACGTCGAGGCGCCTTTGGCGCCGCCTGCTGCCATCAAGATGACAGCAGAGCAAAATTCACTAGTAACCAAGTACCATCAAACCAAACTGGAGGTTTTCACCGTGTCTGATAAGATCGCACAGGTAAAAGAACTGTTGAACTCGCTGACGCTGCTCGAGGCTGCTCAGCTCGCCAAGGAACTGCAGGACGAGTGGGGCGTCAGCGCCGCCGCTCCGATGATGGCCATGGCAGCGGCCCCGGCTGCTGCCGGCGCCGCTGCTGCTGCTGAGCCCGAGGAAGAGAAGACCGAGTTCGACGTCATCCTGAAGGCCGTCGGCGACAACAAGATCAACGTCATCAAGGAAGTTCGCAAGATCACGAACCTCGGCCTGAAAGAAGCCAAGGACCTGGTCGAGTCGACTCCTGCGACCGTGGTCACTGGCGTGTCCAAGGAAGCTGCTGCCGAAGCCAAGGCTGCCCTCGAGGCCGCTGGCGCCGCAGTCGAGGTCAAGTAACCTCACTTCTCTGTCCGTCTCAAACAACAAACAAGCCCTTGCTAAAGCAAGGGCTTGTTTGTTGTTAAGCAAACGTCAGGGTTCAGCGCATCACTTTGCGCGTCCCTTGACGCTCGACCACTAAGCCTTCTTTGGCGTCCAGGACGACCCAGTCGCCATCACGCAGCACATCGATGTTGTCGGCGCCTACGATGGCTGGCAGGCCCTGCTCTGCCGCCAGGAGATATCCGTGCGAGTTAAACCCGCCTTCTGCCGTGATCAAACCGGCGGCGTGCTCAAGCACTGCGACAAAGGAGCGGTCTGTCTTTTGAGTGACGACAATTTCGTCGTGGTAAAGCACCACATCCTTGTCCAGTGGACCGTCCAGCCGGCGCACTCGCCCGACCACCGTGTTGCTACCCACGCCATACCCGCGGGTCAGGGTCCTGGCAAGGACGTGTACTTTGATCAGCGTGGTGGTACCGACCATATGGCCGCCTGTACCAGCCGTGATGACCACAGTTTCACCTTCACGGACCAAGTCAGCGTTAGCAGCCGTGTTGACCGCCTCTTCGATCACAGTGTCTGTGTCAGGCGCTCGCCGGCTGAGCAAGGGACGAACACCCCAGAACAGCGCCAACTGATGCTGCACCGCCGGGTTGGGCGTGATGGCGATGATAGGACTGGGCGAACGGAACCGCGAGAGAATGCGGGCTGTGCCCCCGGACATGGTGGGGGTGATGATGGCGCTGGCGCGCAGCATGTTAGCCGTGTCGGTGGCTGCATAACATACTGCCTCGCTGATCGAGTGTTTGGCGTCACCCATCTTAGGCGGCCCGAAGCGGACATACGGCTCAGTCTCTGAGGCGATGCGCACCATGGTTTCGACGGCCTCGATGGGATACTTACCCACAGCCGTCTCGCCTGAGAGCATGATTGCATCGGTGCCGTCCAGGATAGCATTGGCCACATCGCTCGCCTCGGCTCGCGTCGGCCGCGGGTTGCGGATCATCGAGTCCAGCATCTGGGTGGCTGTAATCACCGGCTTTCCGGCTTTGTTGGACAGGTCGATAATCATCTTTTGCATCATAGGCACCCCCTCAGGGGACACCTCAATGCCCAAGTCGCCGCGGGCAACCATGATGCCGTCAGCCGCATCGACAATCTCCACGATGTTCTCGACCGCTTCTGGCTTCTCGATCTTGGCAATGATCGGCGTCAGACGGCCGAATTCTGCTTGCTGCCGGATCAGATTGCGCAGTTCATGCACATCTTCAGCACGCCGCACGAAAGACAGGGCGATCCAATCGACCCGCTGGCTCAGAGCAAAGCCCAGGTCTTCTCTGTCCTTCTCAGATATTGACGCAATGGAGAAGCTGGCTTTGGGCAGATTGATCCCTTTGTTGGAGGTCAACACGCCGCCGGTGACAATGCGACAATAGACATTGGTTTCGTCCTTGCTTTCGACTACCAGGTCGAGCAGGCCGTCGTCCAACATGATGCGGTCGCCAGGCTCGACGGCGTCTGGCAGTCGCTTGAACTGCACAGGCACGCGCTCAGCAGTGGCTGGCACGTCGTCGATCGTCAACGCCACATCCTCTCCGCTGCGTAGGAGCACACCTTCGGGCGGCATCTGACCCACCCTCAGCTTGGGGCCTTGCAGGTCTACCAGAATCGCCACAGCCTTGCCAGCTTCCTGGGAGGCGGCCCTGATATTCTGGATGTTCTGGGCGTGAACCTCGTGCGCTCCATGGGACATGTTGATGCGCGCCACGTCCATGCCTGCCTGGATCAAACGAGCCAACATATCAGGCGACTGGGTGGCCGGACCGATGGTACAGACGATTTTCGTCCGTTGCATGGATGACTCCTCTCTTGACTAGGGTGATGGGTTATCGGTTGAAGCGACAGTCTGTTCTTGCTTGGTGATTTGTACAGCTTGAGCGGCCAGGTCGGCCGACTTGGGTTTGGGGCCGAGCACACGTTTCACTGACTGGGCCATGCGGCCAGCTGACTCCTCTTGTGCGCTGGCAAGATCAGTGACAGCCGCCACTGGCGAGGGTAGCTGGCCGTCCTCGCTGGCCAGCTCCTCGCGGTGCTGGCAGACCCATAAGTAAAGGTCAGCGGCTGTGCGGCCAGGGAATTTTTCGAGGATCGTAGATGCCCAGATCGCCGCTGCTACCGGCAGGTAAACGTGGTCATACCAGCTTGCCACAGCCTCTTGCCACGGTATCTCGCGCTGCTGCTCGATGCCCAGGTAATGACGATGGACCTCAATGTGCTGCAAGAGATCGTAGTAGCTGCCGACCTCAGTGACTTCCACGTCGGCATCCGGCCGGATATCCTCCAGATTAGTCTTGCGCAAGAACTCAGCAAGGCCCGTCTTCAGCAGCAAGTCTTCGGTCTGAGTATTGGCATCGATCGGCACAGGCGTTTCGATCCGGGTGACATAGGCCTCGATATCCTTCAGCCCATTGGCGCGCGCTACAGACACGCGGTGATTGCCATCCCGCACGAAATAAGCATCGCCGATCTGATAAAGTTCAACTGGGGGCAGGCCAGCCTGGCTGTTCATAGCGGCATCAACAGCCCGCCACCGCTCCTGACTGATTGATCCCTTGGGCAAAAACTCGCGATTGAAATCGCGGTATCTGCCAACACTGCCTACAATCTTGTTCAAGGAGACCATCTCAGGCTCGCGCTTTTCCACTTGCTGCCAAGCCTGAAGAGCCGCTTGCACTGAGTCAAACGACAGCAGTTCTGGTGAGCGGCCGCGCACCAGGCTCAGCAGTTCCTGAAAAAACAGCTTGCGCCTGGCGCTCTGATAGCGCTTGGTTGCCTCATGTTGAGCAAGCCTGGTGTTTTCGCTCATGACTGGAGTTTAACACAAGTTGTGAGTGCTGTCTAGTGAAGCATGTTAATAACAGATCAACAGCCACATTTTTCCTACGCAAACGGCCCCACTGAATGGGGCCGTTTTAGGCGTTAGAAGTGATTGCGCCTGGCTTGCAGTTGGCGCTGCACGGATATCAGGTTAGCCGGCCAGCCGGCAGCACTGCAACGGGTGGGTCGGGTAGCCTGCCAGTGGCCTTCTCTTCATTTTTGACCTTCTTGGCGACAAAGACCCGCACAGCCTCGCTCACAGTCTCGTTGCCGGCCCGGTCAAAAGCTCGCACCTGGATCAAATGGGTTTCAGTGTAGGCGCCGCTGGCTCCCACCAGGAAACCGAAGCCGTTTTCGTAGACGGTATAGCGCCGGCCGGTTGGAGCGCCGTCGGGGCCAGTCTCAGGCAGGCTGAAAACTGCAGCGGGGATCGTCTCTGTGATCACACTGCCGTCGGCCTGAATCACCGGCCGCTCGATAGTCTGCGCAGAGTTTTGGCCCAGCAGTTGCAGGTCCCAACGCCGGCTGTAAGGCGCCACAGTGCTGGAGCCGATCTTCCTGCCATTCAGATAGAAGTCAACGCGATCCATGGCCCAGTCATCGGTGGCATTGGCTGTGATACTGATCCACTCGTTGTCCTCAGTGATGAAGCGTTCGCCTTCTGCCGGCGCTTCGATGCGGACCCTGGGCGCCTGGTTGTCGGCCGTGACCTGGATCACGCCTTCTTTAGTGCTGCCATCGCCGCGCGTCACCACCACCCGCAGGCTGTACAACCCGTTGTACGGAGTCGTATCCCAGACCTCCAGCGGCCCCTCGCCTACCTGTTCGCCATGGGTGGAACCGATCTGAGCCCAGCCGGCCGGGTTGATGCCCTCGCCGAATTCGACCCGGTAGTTGGCAAAGCCGTCCAGCCGGGCATTGCCCACTATCTGTACCGGTCCCTTGACGTAGGTGAAGGGCGTTGGAGAAATGATCGCAGCTTCGAAATCCACGACGCCGGCATCGACTGTCGTGTCATACTCGGTGGGAGGCTGGGCAATGCCCTGCTCTCTCACCCAGTCAGCCGCCTCAGGCGGATAGATCTGGTAGACTCGACGCTCGCGCAACTCGGCCGGTGTGTACATCGTTGCCAGCTTGCCGTTTTCACGGTTAATCTCAAAAGCCTGCCAGACTGTGTCGAAACGCGTCGGCTCGGTGCCAGCGATGAAGATCTCGTTGACCACCCGGCCGCAGTCTGGCGTCGGCAGCAAGCCCGACTCCCAGCAGACAGCACGTTGGACGATACCGGGCGGACGTTGGAACTCCAGCACCGGCTCGCCGCGCTTGGTCAACGCATATTCCATGACGGCTCGAAAGATCGGCGCCGCGCCGCGACTGCCCGTTACCTCTTTCATGGCATCGTTGTCGGCATTACCCACCCAAACACCGACGGCCAACTGCGGCGTATAGCCAATGGTCCAGCCGTCCTTCCAGCCGTTGGTCGAGCCGGTTTTGGCCGCGATCTTGCGGTCCGGCAGCTCCATGAAACGCGACCAGTCGCCAAAGCCGGCCAGGCGGGCATTGTAATCCGACAGGATATCGGTCAGCAAATAAACGTGCTGCTCGTCCACCAGGCGCTCGGTTTCGGGCTGTTCGTACTGATAGACGATCTGGCCGTTTTTGTCGCGCACTTGAAGGATGCTGACCGGGTCCTGCTTGCGATAGCCGGGCCGCTGACGGTCTTGCGGCACAGGCTGGCCGGCCATGACACCACCGTTGGCAAAGACCGAGTTGGCGAAGACCATATCCAACAGGCGCACTTCGCCGCCGCCCAAGGTCAGGCTCAGGCCATAGTATTCCTTATCGAGGGTATTGATGCCCAGCTTGTGGGCCAGGTCAATCACGTTCTTGACGCCAACTTTGTCCATCAGCCAGACAGCCGGAATGTTATAAGAGCGAGCCAGGGCATAGCGGGACAGTTGCGGCCCGTGATACTTGCGGTCGTAGTTCTCCGGCACGTAGGGCGGCTCTGGCGGGTTGGGGAACACCGTGCGCACGTCCATGATGCGCGTGGCCGGCGTGTAGCCCTGTAAGAAGGACTCCAGATAGGTGAAGGGCTTGAAGCTCGACCCTGGCTGGCGGGCTGAGATGGCGATGTTGACCTGGCCGTCGATGTCCTTGTTGTTGTAGTCGACGCTGCCAACCATGGCCAGGATCTCGCCGGTGGGCGGGCGAATGGCCACCACTGAGGCGTTGTGGGCGTTATGCTCCACATCTGGCAGGTTGGCCTGCATATCCATGTCTTTGAAGGCATCACAGACATTGGGTGCGGCGCCTTCTGGCGGCATGTACTCAGCAGGCCGCGTGCCGTTCAACGCAGCAATGCGTACCCGCGCTGCGCACTCGGCCGCCTTCTGCAAGTCATAGTCCAGCGTTGTATAAACGGTCATACCCTGACGCCAGATGGCATAGGGATCGTCCACCGTGTTGAAGCGGCGCTGCAGCTCGTCCAACACGTAAAGAGCAAAGTGCGGGGCGGCAAGATTCTCGAAACGCTCAGTAGCCCGCTCGCGCAGGAACATCCAGCGCACGCCGCCGTAGGATTTCGCCTCGTCGGCCTCGGCCTGATCGATCCAGCCATAGGTTACCAGAGCATCGAGAACGCGGTCGCTGGCGGCCTTGTCAGTGGCTGCGTTTTCACGATCGTACAGAGTGATCAGCTCTTGATCATAAAGTCGTTTCAAAACGGCGTCGTCGTAATACTTCTTGGCCGCGTTGGCTTCATCCTGCGACAACAGGCCAGCCTCAGCAGCCAAGGCGTCCAGCGCTTTACGCTGGCGGCGGTAAGCGTCCTGAGGATTGTCCACAGGATTTAGCGCCGGATACTGCGGGATGGTCGCCAGCATCACGGCTTCTTCCATGGTCAGATCGGTGGCTGGCTTATCAAAGTAGACCCGTGAGGCCGCCTCGATGCCATAAGCGAAGTTACCGTAGAAGTTGTAGTTCAAGTACCACTCGAGGATCTGCTCTTTCGGGTACTGGCGCGTGATCTCCATAGCCATGATGACTTCTTTGATCTTGCGCGTGTAGCTGCGCTCGTAGCGCTCCTCGGGGTCGATGATAATGTTCTTGATCAACTGCTGGGTGATAGAACTGCCGCCCTGCACCTGATTGCCGCGCAGGTTCGAGACAAAGGCGCGGCCCAGGCCCACCGGGTTCACGCCAGGGTTCTCCCAGAAGCTGCGATCCTCCAGCCCCACCGTGGCGCTGATGACCCAGGTGGACATCTCCTCCAGCGGCAGATAGGTGCGGTCGCCGCGGAAGGGGCGCGGGTCGAAGCTCTCGTAGAGCAGCACCTGGCCGGTGCGGTCGAAGATGCGCACCGTCTCGAACTCCACCTGCTCGGTCTCGATGGCGCTGGCCTCAGGCAGATCGCGAGCAAAGAAGGTATAGACGCCGGCTACTGCGCCCACGGCAGAGCCGACCATCAGGGCATTGAGACCGACAACGATTACCAAAACAACGGCCAATATCTGCGCCAGCCGCAACATCGGTCGCGGCCGGTGCTGCCAGCGCCGGTCGCGGCGGCGGCGTTTGATCAGTATGTGTTCAGATTCGTAACTCATAGGTGTACTATTGTATCATCAAAACTTTTCGACGACCAACAAGTGCGACAGGCCGAACCAGCGCAGCGGCGTCTGCTCCAGCGCGTAGGTGACACGACGCAGCAGACGGCCAAGTTCAGGCCGGCGGTACACAATGTTGTCATAGCCAGGATAGACCACGGTGTGATACACCACGCGCGCGGGCAGGCCGTCGAACAGGCGGCGCAGTCCCGCTCTGGTGTAGGCGCGCACATGAGGGGCCAGGCGATTGCGCAGCGGGTCGGGCAGCCAATTGATCAGCGGTGTGTTGCCAAAATGATACTGGCCGCGCCAGTAGTGGCCGTGGGTCTCAAAAGGATAGAGCCGGTTGGGACAGAAGACGATGGCCCGCCCCCCCGGTTGTAACACCCGCACCATCTCAGCGGCATAGGCGCGGTCGTCCTGTACGTGCTCGATCACCTCGTGGCTTAACACCAGGTCGAACCAACCATCGGCAAAGGGCAGCGCCTCGCCGGCCGCCTGGCACAGGCAGGCTCCAGGCGCGTTGGTCGCAGCCTCAACCACGTGTTCGTGCTCCACGTCCAGCCCCCACACCTTGGCGCCCTGCACTTGCAGGCCGCGCACGTACATGCCCACGCCACAGCCATCCACCAACGCCCGCGCGCCGTCCAGCGGCGCCCACTGGCGGATCAGGTTCATGCGCCGATCCTGCCCTGCCCGCCAGACCAGCGACGGCACGCCGCGCAAGGCGGCTTGCGGGCTGTGTTGCCTTTCGAAGATGGCAGTGTCGTTCACAGGTGCAACTCCTCTTTGTGGCCGAAGCCCTGGGTGTTGTCGATCAGACGGATCCAACTTGGCCGCAGAGTGTAGAAGCGGCTGCTGGCCAGCGGGCCGCGCAGCGCAGCCGGGCCGTCGTTGCCGCCGCCCAGCAGGCCGCGCAGGAACTCGAAGCGGCCGGCATAGAGCAAGGCAGCCCTGGCGAGCTCTGCTGCGCCCTCGACCATCTGAGCTGTGCCCTCGATCTGCAGGCCCTGGATCGACCGCCAGTCCTGGTTGTCGGCCTGAACCGTGGCCGCAACGCGCGGCTGGTGGGCGAGATTGACGCTGTGCCGGCTGTTGGGGCTGGAAAGAAAATACAGGTTCAACGCGTCATCGGCCGCATAAAAGACAGCCGCGGCCTGCGGCGCCCCCGCGGGGTCCACTGTGGCCAGGGTCATGGTGTTATGTTGGACCAGGAAGGCCTGCAAGAGCTGTCTCAACTCGGTCATGGTGTCTGAGGGTGAGACTCTCAGAAATGACTTTTCTTCGAGAAAAGTCATTTCTGGATGCCATCCAACGCTAGGAATCATCCTGAGCTGCCTGGCCCACCCCCAGCCAGCGGTAATACAGCTCGTTTTCGATCCCCAATCGGGCCAGCATGCGCCCCACCGTGCCGTTGACGATGTCGTCCACGGTCTGCGGCCGGCTGTAGAAGGCTGGCACGGGCGGCATGATGATGGCGCCAGCCTCAGCCGCTTGCGCCATCAGTCGGATGTGGCCCAGGTGCAGGGGCGTCTCGCGCACCAGTAGCAGCAGCGGCCGCCCCTCCTTGAGTTGCACATCAGCCGCACGGCTGGTCAGGTCGCTGGAGTAGCAGTTGGCGATGGCCGACAACGTCTTGATGCTGCACGGCGCCACCACCATGCCCAGCGTGTCGAAGCTGCCGCTGGCGATGGCTGCGCCGATGTCCCGCTGGCGATAGACCGCATCAGCCAGCGCCTCAACCTGGCGCGGCGTGTAGGCGGTCTCCTGCGTGATGGTAATGCCGGCCGCCTCGCTCAGCACCAGATGCGTTTCGATGATTGGCTCCGAACCACCCTGCTGGCGCGCGGCGCGCAGCACCTCCAGCAGGCGGATGCCGTAGATCTGCCCGCTGGCGCCGGACATGGCGACGATAAGACGTTTAGCGTTTGACATCGGCTACTTGACGCCCACATGGATGGCGATGGTTCCAAACATCAGCCGCAGGTAGCGCACCTCGCGCAGGCCAGCGGCGCGGAAGGCCGCGGCCAGTTCGTCCGGAGCCATGAAGGCAATGGAGGACTGGGGCAGGTACTCATACGCCTGGCCAGGGCCGCTGATCAGCCGGCCCAGCGTGGGAATGCCTACCTTGAGGTGCAAATCGATGGCCGGGCGCAGCAGGTTGTCGGGCGGCGGGCTGGTTTCCAGGCAAACCACGTGCCCGCCCGGCTTGACGACACGGCGCTGCTCGGCCAGCGCGGCTGGCACATCGACCACATTGCGCAATAAGAAGCCGGACGCCACGGCGTCGAACGTATCATCGGCGAAGGGCAGGCGCAGCGCGTCTGCGCCCAGCCAGGCCAGCCGGTGGCTGTAGCGCTTGGCGCGGCCCGCCTCCATCATGGGCAGCGAGAAGTCGGCGGCCGTGACCTGCACGTCGGGCGCCTGGCGCAGCGCCTCGAAGCCGATGTCGCCGGTGCCGGTGGCGATGTCCAGCAGCATGCCGCCGCGCGGCAGCGCGGCGGCATGCACCAGCAGCTCGCGCCAATGCACGTCCTGGCCCAGCGTCATCAGCCGGTTCATCAGGTCGTAGCGCGGGGCAATGCCGCCGAACATCTGGTTGACATAGGCGGCTTTTTGATCAGTGGTTGGAAGAACAGACATAGCTTGATTGTAGCACGGCGACCGGCTGGCGAAAGCAGCGCTGCATCCTATCGACAAATCAACATGGGCCACCAACTGCTGCGCAGGACCACGTCCAGCGTGCTATCTGCGACAATGTCGCTAATCCCGCGCCGGCTATAGCTGCCCATCACGATCCAATCGCACTCGTGCAGCTCGGCAGCGCGCAGGATGGCTGGCCCAGGCGGCCCCTCTTCCTCGACGAAGGTGACTTGCTCGCGGCCGATGCCGCGGGCGTGAAAGTAGTCCTTGGGCAACCGCTGGATTTCGCCGCTGACCCGCATTCCCTCGTTGGCGGTCACGACGGTGATGGGCAACTGCCAGCGGCCGGCCAGATAGGTCAGCAGATACAGGGCCTGGATGCTGGTCGGGCTGCCGTCGAAGGCCAGCAACGGCCGGGCCAGCGGCGATGTGTGGCTGGGCGTCACCAGCGTGGGCCATGCGGTCTGGCGCAGCAACGAGCGGAAGCCCGGCCGCAGTTTGTCCAACACCCTGCTGCCAGGCGGGTGGGCCAGGTTGACCACGATCAGATCGGTCCATCGCGCCCGCCGCTTGACCTCCTTCACCACGTCTCCTGCAGCGATCACCAGCTTGCCGTCGACGCCGGCCGTTCGGCAGCGCTCCTCAAAGGTTGCCTTGATCGCTTCACTATCGGGAGAAGACGCCAGGTTTGGCGCGGCGACCACGTGCAGGCCGTGCAACCGCACCGGCGCGCGCGCGGCTATAGCCAGCGCCTGCTCCAGCGCGTTCCAGCCGATCTCTTGCCCGTTGACCGGCACCAGGAGATCGAAGCGGGTGATCTGGCGGCGGGCGCTGGCCTTGCCCTCGTACCATGTGCCGGGCTTGGCAGCCTCTGCATCCTGCGTAGCCAGGCCGATGACCACGTTCTCCGGCGTGATCTCCAGCCCCAGCTCCTGCGCCAGATCCGTCTGGTTGCAGGCGATCCACAGGTACAGGTCAGCCTCGGTGCGGTCGGGGAAACGGCGCAGCAGGCCCGAAGCGCGGATCATCTCGACGAGGGGCAGATAGACGGTCTCATACCAGTGGACCATGGCTTCGGCGAAGGGAACCTCGCGCTGCTGTTCCAGCCCCATGTAGTGCCGGTGGACGACGATGTGCTGGCGCAACTGTGGGTAGCCGTTAGCGATGGTCAGGCGCAAGTTCGCATCTGGCAGCAGATCGTCCAGCCGGGTCTCCTCCAGGAAGTCGGCATACTCGGCCTTGGCGATGATGTCGTCCGGGGTGTCATCCGGCGTCAGGGGCACCCGGGTGCGAATCTCGGTCACGTCGGCCTGGATTGTTTTGCTCCCCAGACCACGCGCTACTGAGACCCGGTGGTTGCCATCCAGCACAAAATAGGCGTCGCCAACCTGGTAGACCTGAATGGGCGGCCAGCCGGCCATGTCGTCCAGCGAGGCGCGCACCCGCGCCCAGCGCTCGCGCCCGGTGTTGTGCTTCGGTAAGAAGTTGCGGGTGAAGTCCTGATAGCGCCCCACGCTGCCGACAATGGCATCCAAAGGAATATCTTGTATCCCCGATGCAGCGCGGCCAGTGACCTTCAACCGCCGGCTGACCTCTTCGTAAGAGAGCAACTCGTCAGACTGCTGGCCGCTGACGCCTTTCCACAGGCGTTCCATAGCGGCCCGCCGATGCAGGCGGTCGAAATCATCCAGTGCAGACAAGTATGCTGATCGCGGTGTTTCCATAGGGCGATCGTCATCAGAGCCGGGCTATGCAGCAAGCATCACGTCGATCATCGGCGCGTCGTCGACGACAACGACTTCGCCGACCACAACGGCCCACTCGACGTGAGACAGGATGGCGTCGACAGACTGCGGAGGCACGGCCAGCAGCAGCCCACCGCTGGTCTCTGGGGCGAAGCAAAGGGTTTGCATAGCTTCGTCGATGCGTGGGTCAAAGCGCACCCGCGGGCCAAAATAGGCCCGGTTGTTGTGCGCGCCGCCGGGATAGATCCAGTCGTCGCCGAATGCCTGTGCGCCGGGCAGCCAGGGGAGCCGGTCGAAGTAGAAGCGCAGGCCAACGCCCGGCGCCTTCAGCATCTCGGAGGCGTGCCCCAGCAGGCCAAAGCCGGTGATATCGGTGGCCGCCCGCACGCCGGCCAGCAGCGCGGCCTCAGACGCGGCCCGGTTGAGTTGCAACATGCTGGCGGTGGCCGCGGCCATCTGCTCGTCGCTGGTCAGGTCGCGCTTGAAGGCGGTGGTGATGACCCCCGTGCCTAGCGGCTTGGTGAGCACCAGCTTGTCGCCCGGCTGCGCGCCGCCCTTGGTCAGCACGCGGCGGGGATCGACCAGACCCAGCACCACCAGGCCGTATTTGGGCTCCTTGTCCTGGATGGTATGGCCGCCCGCGATGGCCGCGCCGGCCTGCATCACCTTCTCTGCGCCGCCCCGCAGCACATCTCCGATCATCTCGGCCGGCAGGTCGGGCGGAAACGCGGCGATGTTGAGGGCGAACAGCGGCCGGCCGCCCATGGCGTACACGTCGCTCAGGGAGTTGGCCGCGGCAATTGCGCCATAGGTGTACGGATCGTCCACGATGGGCGTGAAAAAGTCGACCGTGGCCACGAGGGCCTGGTCATCGCTCAGGCGGTAGACGGCAGCGTCGTCCGCCCGGCCCAGGCCCACCAGCAGGTCGGGATAGTCAGCCTGGCTGAACAGGTTGGCGAGAGGGCGCAGCACGTGCGCCAGGGCCTCAGGGGCCATCTTGGACGCTCAGCCAGCGCAGGCAGCCAGGGAAGTTAGTCGAATTTGTTCGCGGGTCATAAGCAGATATCTGCGCAGGGGGACCTGCGAGGAGACCAGAGGAACTCGTGCGTCGATTTGCGCCGTGACGGCGAATTTGCCAAGGCGCTTGGAGTTCCTCTGATTCCTCCCAGTTCCCGTCCCAGTCAACGGATAAGCACAGCCCGGCAAGGTGCGCCGTCACTGCCGCCGATTTTCATGGGCAGGCAGACCAGTTGATACTCGCCAGGCTCAATGGCGCTCAGATCCAGGCCCTCGACGGCGATGACGCCTGCGCCCAACAGGATCTGGTGGGTCGGCACGCCGTCGTCAAAGGAAGCCACGGAAAGATAGTCCATGCCCACCAGCCGCACACCCTGCTGGACCAGCCAGCGCGCTCCGCTGGGATCGATGGCCACGAAGTCCTCGGCGAAGGCGGTCTGGCCGCGCTGCCAGATGGCCGAGTTATCGGTGCGCAGCAGCAAGCGCTGCACGCCAGGCGGGATGGCCAGCGCCTCAAAGTCCGCAGCCGTGAGATGGCCGCGGCCGCGCGCGTCCACAACCAGGGCCGGCCCGATCAGTACGTTCAGGTCCAGGGTCTCGACGGCTGCGCCGCCGCGGATGAAGTGGGCTGGCGCGTCCAGGTGGGTGCCGGTGTGGGCGCCGATGTCCAGCCGGGTGATGGTGCAGATGTCGCCGCGCTCCAGGTGAGACGGCTGGCTCAGCCGCACGGCTGGGTCGCCCGGCCAGACTGGCAAGGTAGGGGTGATGGTCAGTGTGATGTCGTAGATGGTCATAGAGTTTTTGGGGCAGTTTGTTAGCGCAGGCCAACAGAGCGCAGAAGCTGGTCGGCCCAGGCTGTGTCTTCTGGCCGCAGCGGCGGGTCGGGTTCGACGGTGTAGTCCACCATACGGGTGTATGGCCCGTCGCGATAGGCACGGTTGACCGCCACTTGCAGGTCGAGCAGCACGTCAGGGTCGTCGCCAGCCAGCGGCACGAGGATGCAGGGCAGCGGCTCGCGCAGGGCCACGGGGTAGAGCGAGAAGTCCATCCAATATCCCTCGCGCAGAGCGCTGCGGTTGAGCAGCACCAGATAATCGGGGGCCAGGTCGTAGACCGCGGCCTCAAGCTCCGGATAGGGCAGGAGACGCTGGCCGCCGCGCAGCAGGTCGATCTCGATCAGGCTGGCGTCGCTGCTCAGGACCTCCATCTGCTTGCTCTCGTAGGCACGGCGGTCCGGTCCTGGCTGCTTGTTGGACGGGCTGACGATCTCGATCAGCGTCACCAGCTTGTGACCGCGCTGGCTGTCGCGGATCTCGACGAAGCGATGCAAGATGGGGTCGGCGGGAATGCGAAGATCGACGGCCGGTGTAGCCTCTTGTCGAGGATACTCCAGGACCGCTACTGGCGCGGTGGCGTAAGCCACAGGTGCCTCCCGAAATTGTCGCCGCATCACGCTGATGTCGGGGATGATGCGTTTCCTCACGCTGGATGGCATGACGATGCCCAGTTCAGTGCGCTTCTCGAGGCGCGCGTAGTATCTCTCCGGCAGCAGCGCATTGAGCATCGAACTGATGATGGCGGCAATCCGGTGGTGAAAGTCCGGCCAGATATCCGGCGCCTCAAGATAAGGGTCCATTCCTGGAAAAGGCGGTGCGTTGGCTGGTGTGTCGCTCATCTTGCACGCTCCGTTGGGACTAACTGCGACCGTAGACCGGCAGCGCCGCGCCAGTGATGTGGCTGGCCGCATCCGAGGCCAAAAAGACGAAGGCGTCGGCGATGGCGGCCGGCGGCACCCACTTGCTCCAATCGGCGTTGGGCATATCGGCGCGGTTCTGGGGCGTGTCGATAGTGCCGGGCAGCACGCAGTTGACGGTGACGCCCTGGTGCTTGGTCTCTGCGGCCATGCTCTCCACCAGGCGGATGACCACGGCCTTGGAGGCGTTGTAGGCGCTGTGGTTGGCTGTGCCGGCCAGCGCTGCGTGCGCGGCTGTGTGGATGATGCGGCCACCGCCTTGTGCCAGCATGAACGGCAGCACGGCGCGGCTTAAGATGAAGGCAGAGCGCGCGTTGAGACCCAGCATGAAGTCCCAGGTCTCCAGCGTTGTTTCGTGGGTGGGCGCACCGGCCTTGTAGCCGCCGATGGTGTTGGCCAGCACATCGATGCGGCCAAAGCGGGCGATGGCTGCATCCACCCAGTGCTGCACCGAGTCGGGATCGGTGGCATCGACCACGCCGCACAGCATGTGATCAGGCGAGGCGGCCAAGTCGGGAAACAGGCCGGGCAGCCGGTCGGCTGCGCGGTCTGCCAGGATCAACTGTGCGCCGGCGGCGGCCAAGCCGCGCGCTACTGCGCTGCCAAGAGATCCGGAAGCTCCGGTTACTAGCGCGACTTTGCCAGCCAAGGTACTCATCATCAATACTCCTACAGGTCCAAGCCAAAGCAGGCGACGCCCATCAGCGCTGCATTGCGGTGCAGGATCACATGCACAGGGAAGCGGATCAGCACCGTGGAGAAGCGACCCTTGTTCAAGAAAGCTTGCATGAAGTATTTATGTTCCAGCCACGGCAGAATGCGCCGCGGAATGCCGCCGCCCAGATAGAGGCCACCGGTAGACATCAGTTTCAGGCCCAGGTTGCCAGCCTCGGCTCCCAGAATCGACACGAACAAACGCAACGCCGCCACAGCAAGCTCGCAGGGCTGCTCTTCATGGTTCAACGCGGCGGACACGATCAGCGGCGTGGGATCGCTGCCCTCCAGCAGTTGCCTGGCCAGCCACGGCGGCTCTGGCGCATAACCGGTGTTCTTGAGGAAGAAGTACAAATTGCGAATGCCCAGGCCGGAGCAAACTTTCTCGTAGCTGACATGGTCATAGAGCCGCATCATATAGCGCAGCAGGCTCATCTCCAATTCGTCAGTGGGAGCGAAGTCGGCATGCCCACCCTCTGAGGCGTGGGCGATATAGTGGCCATTGTGTGCGGTCAGATAGGCCTGGCCCAGCCCGGTGCCAGGAGCAAGCACGGCGATCGATCCATAGGGCTCGGGGTCGCCGTCGTTGAGGGTGTGCAACTCGTGCGGCTCGAGGAAAGGCACAGAGTAGGCTATTGCTTCCAGATCGTTGAGCAAGGTGACCGAACCAACCTGCAGCACTTCCTGAATGCGACTGGCGCGAATGATCCATGGCAGATTGGTAATAGTGGCTTGGTTGTTGGTCACTGGGCCGGCCACGCCAAAGACAGCGCGTTCCACCGGCAGGTTGACTTCATTCATGAAGGTCCGGACTATTGACTCCAAGTTTGGATATTGCCCGCTGGGATAGATATGCTCGACGACAACTTCATGCGGCCCTTTCTCTGCGGAGAAAAGGGCCAGATGGGTTTTGGTGCCTCCAATGTCGCCCGCTAACAACATATGTGACCTCCTGGATTCTCACCGACGAATTGAATGAATGAGTTAATGCAAAAACCAGCATCACGCTGTACGTAAAACACAGACTGGCTGAGAGACTGTACAGCCAATCGATCTCGTATCAACGCGCCGCCCAGCTTTGCAAAGCAAGTATAGCATCATACCCCCGTGATCCCCAATTCACCAGGCTTGCCAGAAACCTGGACTCAAAAGTTAACGATGCGCCATTCACAGTGAATGCTTCACTGTGAATGGCGCATCGTCAACTACCGAGACTGAATATATGCCGGTCTTAAGCGCCAGGCGCCTCGGACTCAACAGCAACTTTTCGTGTGCGGGCCTGAGGGCAGACTCGCAACATCGGGCAAAGCTTATTCAGATTATCGTCTGGTGGTCACGCACCAAGGCACCAATTTGCCACACTTAATCGACCGCATGCATAACCTGCAGGCGGATGTAGTGCAGCTCCGCGCACAGACGGTTCGACACTGGTCGCAGACAGAGGCTTCAATCGATGCTGGTACGGAAGATGCACCGATAGCCCATCCCAGTCCTGCAACTGCTGCCGGAAGCTGAATCGCCGTGGCAGACGCCAACACCTGCGGCGGTTGGCACGCGGCAACTGCTCCGGCTGAATAGTTGGGGCTGACTGCGCTGACCTGAGTTAAGATGGTTAGTCCAATGGCTAACAGAAGGATAGCCGGCTTGGAGGTTTTCGTTGTAGGGTGCATTGCTAACCTCTCTCAGATAGGATATATTGTCAAGAACCCAATTCTGATGATCTGGACGGGTGAAGACGATCAGAGCATGGATATGGAGCTTGACAGTTGTTGAAGGAGCAGTCTGTTTATTCGTGGTTGCGTCAGGATTTAGTCAAGTCTACTCAGGTTTAACATAATTATACGAAAACCGGAAGTGTGGAGTCAATAGGATTTTGGTACTAGCGACTCCCGAAAAGACTCTCCTAAAGCTGCAAGGCACCTCCTGTGAAGCCATCTTTTTGATCAAACAGCCTATTCTAGGCTAGCCATGATTGGACAATCCCAGCCACAACCGTCATCCAAGAGTAGTAGTTATAACGGACTACCCCTTCCGTGTATCAGTATTTGGTATTTTACTCATGCCACAAAGAATTGGCAAACACCCTATCACCCTGTTTTGGAAAGCTCGATGGCGCAGTGAAGCGTAGCAAGCCATCGGTATGACCGAGCAGCAGAAGCGTTTCGTTGCCCGATGCTGCTGGCACAGCCAGCAGATCAAAGGCCTGATCCCAAGGCCAACCAGGACGTCGGCCCAAAGAATGCTTCGCTCCCATCTCGTTGACCGCTATTACTTCGCCTGAGTCTAGCAACACGTAAAAGGCATTTCTATTGGCAGGATTCGGGTCTACTGCCAGCGCTAGAATTGGTCTTGGAAAAGAGGTCAGCGCCTTCAGCGACTGCGTTGCTGCCCATCGATATACCGTGCTTTGGCTGCCTGGTCTTTGGGCTGCCAACAGCAGTTCCCCGTCACCTGTCGCCGACTGGGCGATGTGTCGTACGTTGGGCAATTGGGCAATTTGCTGCCAATCCCACGAAGATGTGATCGGGTTGGCGGCATACAGGCCATTGTCGGTAGCGGCATAGGCCGTACCACTGCTGGCGTCGATATGGGTGTCGTAAACCTGGCCCCAGAAAGGCTGGCTATAGCGGCCCATCGCTTGCCAACTGCCTCCACGGTCCTGACTGCCATACAACTCTGATCCGACAATCGCCAACGCTAGATTGCCATGGATGGCAACATTGCGCACGAAGTTCCCTTTTGTAGGCAGCCCTTCACCTGCTGCGTGCCACAGCATCCCCCCGTTTTCACTGAAGTACATCTTGCCGTCCCAGAAGGAAGCTGCGATATGCTGTGGATTGGAAGCATCGATACCCATAGCCTGAACACCGCGCACCGTGCCAGGAAAATCGCTTCTGTTGGAGTTAGCTGGATCGCCGGTGGGCAGGTTCTGCTGGTATATATTCCATGTGCGCCCCTCTCGTGTGCAACCGATGCCGATGTTGCTGGTGCCGGCGCAGAGCTTCATCGTCAAGGGGTTATCATTTTCTTTGTTCCAAACGGCTGCCAGCGCAGGCACAGGATCGCGCGGGAAGTTCTCCAGCGGTTGCCACGCAGACTCCCGCCGTTGCAGCGTAACTACCATCAGGACTAAAGGGATTAGCAGGAGTAACCCAAGGGCAGTTGCCACCTTGCGCAGTCGACGGGCCTTCAACGTTTGGAGCTGCGCGTCTACCTGGGCCTGCTTCAGCTCAACCTGCCTGGCCATTTCTTGCGCCTGTTGAGCAGCAATTGCTTGCTGGCTGGCCTGTAAGAATTCCCTGTCAAGGCTGCTCAGTTCCATGCCAGTGGTTGCAATGAATCGATCTGCCACAGCCAGCAGTGTGGGCGGCAACAGGGCTCCTGGATCGCGTCCCAGTGTCGCCCAGTGCTCTGCAGCGTCACTCAGCCGTTGCCGTTGCCGTATCCGGTCGCGCTCCTCCTCCAACCAGGCCACCAGGCTGGGCCAGTTGCGAACCAGCGCCTCGTGCGCTATCTCTATTTGAGTGTCGCTGGCCACATCGCCTTCGGTTATGCGCACCAGGCGGGCGCCGATCAGCTTGTCCAGCACCAGGCTAACGCGATCTGCTGCCTCGCCGGAATGGTAGAGCGTGTCCAGCCGCACACGGT
>CAZVGR010000086.1:0-22250 GCA_964626845.1 uncultured Anaerolinea sp. | reverse complement strand
CATTCGCTGTTATCATTCGCTGTGGTATCTCCATTCACTCCGACCATTCGCTGTTATCATTCGCTGTGGTATCTCCCTTCTCCCCCTACCCCATAGCCGGCAGGAAGAAGAACGCCAGCCCCAGGATCACGTACACCGCCAGCAGCATCGCGCCCTCCAGCCAGTTGGAGCGGCCATCAACCGAGATGAAGGCCGCGATGACGCCCGATGCGGTCAACGCGATCAACTCGAAGTTGTTGAACTCCAGCGTCAACGGGTTGCCCAGGGGCAGCGACAGGAAGACCAGCACCGGCGCCACGAAGAGAGCAATTTGCAGGCTGGAGCCGTTGGCGATGCTCAGGCTGAGGTCCATCTGGTTCTTCATGGCCACCTGCACCGCCACCAGATGCTCGGCCACGTTGCCGATCAGCGGGATGATGATGATGCCGACGAAGAAGGGGGTCAGCCCCAGGCTTTCGGTGACCGGCTCGATGGAACCGACCAGGAACTCGCTCATGACGGCGATGCCCACCACTGAGGCGCCCAGGACGGCCAGGGCCACGCCCGGGCTCCAGCGATGGGCGGTATGCGACGGCTCGACGCCCGGACCGCCGTTCTGGCCCGGCGTTTTCAGGCGCAGCATGTAGACGATGGACAGCACGTAGATGCCCAGCATCACGGCTGCCGTGGTCAGGCTCAGCTCCTCGACGCGCAGGGTGTCCGGCTCGATGGCTGCGTTGAAGATTGACGGCACGCTGATGGCGATTACAGCCAGGATCAGCATGGTGGCGTCCATGCCGGCGTTGTCGCGGTTGAAGCGCTGTACGCCGTTCTTCAGACCGCCCAGCAGGATGCTCAAGCCCAGCACCAGCAGCACGTTGCCGATGATGGAGCCGATCAATGACGCCTTGACCAGCTCCAATTGGCCGGCGCGGATGGCAATGATGGTGATGATCAGCTCGGCCGCGTTGCCCAGGGTGGCGTTGAGCAGCCCGCCGAAGCGCGGGCCGACTTTCTCGGCCAGCACCTCGGTGGCCTCGCCCAGCAGGCCGGCCAGCGGAACGACTGCCAGCGCCGAGGCGGCAAAGACGACCAATGGCGGCCAGTGCAGCAGCTCGGCAACGATGGCGACGGGCAGGAAAATGAGGAGGAAGTAGATGGGACGCATGGTTCCTCTCGATAATCAGCAAACAGTGAACGGAGAAATGAGCTGGTTGGCGCCCTCATTCTTCGGCTAGCCGCAAGGCATGCTGGACCACATCCTCGCTCAAACGAATCTTGTTGCGGCGTAGTTCCTCAATGAGAGGACGGAGTTCTGGCACCAGCCCCTTTTCCTTGGCCTTGAGCAGAACGCCAAGGCTACCCGTGATGGTCAAGCCCGCACGCATGGCATAGCGGCGCGCTAGACGCTCATCGATGAGCAACAGGTCTGCGTCGAGTTCTATTGCCAGGGCAATGGCTTCAGCCTCGCCGCGATCCAAATCTAGCAACAGGTCGGCGCGCCTTGGATCTTGTAGTGACACTGTTCTGATCCAATCGGCATGACTAAGCTCTGTAGCTCCTGCCCGCCTGGCGCCACCAGCTATGACCTCGCCGTAGACGGCGGGCGGTATCACAACTTCTGTGTAAAGATCGTGCAGTAGGTTCAGTTGACCGATGACCGACAAGGCGATAATGGGAGTGGTGTTGCTGACGACTCGCGATGGCGTCTCAAGCATTGGCCATGTCCTGCTCCAGGTCGTCGGCGTCTACGCCTATGGGTGACAGCCCAAAACGATCGAGTTCGAACATGAACGACACCCGGTCAACGCCGGCCAGGCGCGCAGCCATGCCGGTCGTAACACGCCCCATCTCATACAACTTGACGGCTAGTAACAGCTTGGCCTCGGCTTCAAAGCCCCGCTCGTCCTCTTTCAGTGAAAGCAACAGGTCTTGCGGATAGGGTATAGTCAAGACGTTGGTTGCAACGTTCATCTCCAACTCCTTCTGCCAGCAGCATGAACCTTTGCGTCATTGTACTCCAAGTTCGCGCTGTGCGCAACGATAGCTATTCAGTCCTATCACCTGCTCCCCGCCCGCTGCGGCACGCGCGGGCCGTACTGCGCGGCCAGCTCCGGCGCCATGTCCGGGTTGACGTAGAGCGGCACCGGGGTCACGTCCACCGGCTGGCGCTGCTTGCCGCGGCCCAGCGCTGGGCAGCCCCAGGCGTCGTCGGGCACGTTGCGCCGGTCGTGCTTGAACAGCCCCAGGATGCCGCAGGAGAAGCAGTGCTCGCGGCAGTCGTCCACCACCGCGCCCTTGAGCGAGTTCATGTAGTCCAGGGTCAGGAACTCCTTGCTTACGCCTGCATTGATGTGTTCCCAGGGCAGCACCTCGTCGATCCTGCGCTCGCGGCGGGCGTACCACTCCGGGTCCAGCCCCAGCTCGGCGAAGGCTTGCATCCACGCGTCGAAGCGTCGCTGCTCCTGCCAGCCGTCGAACTTCGCGCCCAACCGCCAGGCGCGTTCGATCACGGCGCTCAGCCGGCGGTCGCCGCGCGTCAGAAAAGCCTCCACCAGCGTGTCCTTGGGGTCGTTCCAACTGAACTCGAAGCCCTTGCCGCGGATGCGTGCTTGCAGGCGTTTGATCTGCGCGTCCAGGGTGGCCAGCTCCTCCACCGGCACCCACTGGAAGGGCGTGTGCGGCTTGGGCACCAGCGTGCTGACGCCGACGCGCACCTTGGCTTTGCCGCCGATGTGCTTCTTGCCGATCCTGAGCACGGCGTGGGCCAGGTCGGCGATGGCGTCCACGTCCTCCAGGGTCTGGGTGGGGTGGCCGATCATAAAGTAGAGTTTGATGGTGGTCCAGCCGCGGCTGAAGACCTGCTCGGCAGTCTGCAAGAGATCGTTGGTGGCGATGGGCTTGTTGATCACGTCGCGCAGGCGGTCGGTGGCGGCCTCGGGGGCAAAGGTGAAGCCGCTGCGCCGCCGGCCGCGCGCCAGTTGCTCCATCAGGTCGACGGAGAAGCTCTCGATGCGCAGGCTGGGCAGGCCGACGCTCAGCTTCTTGTCGCCGTGGCGGGTCATGATCGCCTCCACCAGCTCGGCCACACCGCTGTAGTCGCTGCTGCTCAGGCTGAGCAGGCCAATCTCCTCGAAGCCGGTCTCCTCCAGGATCTTGTCCACCGCGTCCAGCACCTCCTGCACCGGCCGCTCGCGCACCGGCCGGAAGATCATGCCGGCCTGGCAGAAGCGGCAGCCCCTCGTGCAGCCGCGCTGGATCTCGATGGCCGCCCGGTTGTGGACGGTGTCGACGAAGGGCACGATGAACCTGGTCGTGGGAGGCGGCAGGGCCGGCAGGATGCGCTTGACCACCGCCGGCGGCGCCGCGTCGTCGATCGGCTCCACCTGCGCCACCGTCCCGTCGTCGTGGTAGCTCACCGCATACAGGTGCGGCACATACACCCCCCGAATGCGCGCCAGCCGCCGCCACAGGTCAAGGCGTGATGCGTGAGGCGTGAAACGTGAAACGTGATTCGTGTCCACAGTCTCGCTTGCCACCTGCCACTTGCCACTTGCCACCTGCCACTTGCCACTTGCCACCTGCAATTTGCCGCTTTCCACCTGCAACTTGCCGCTTGCCACCTGCAACTCGCCACCTGCCACTTGCCACTCCTTGTACGCCTCCATCACCTCAAAGATCACCTCCTCCCCCTCGCCGATGACCATGGCGTCGAAGAAGGCGGACATCGGTTCGGGGTTGTAGCACCCGCTGCCCCCGGCCAGGATCAGCGGGTGCTCGGCGGTGCGGTCCTCGGCGCGCAAGGGCAGGCCGGCCAGGTCCAGCATGTTCAGCACGTTGGTATAGAGCTGCTCGTAGGGCAGGGAGAAGCCGACGATGTCGAAGTCGGCCAGGGCGTGGCGGGTCTCCAGGCTGAAGAGGGGCGCGCCGGCGGTGCGCAGCTCGGCCTCCATGTCCAGCCAGGGCGCGTAGACCCGCTCGGCCAGCATGTCGGGCCGCTGGTTGATCTGGTCGTAGAGAATGGCGAGCCCCAGGTTGCTCATGCCGATGTCGTAGATGTCGGGGAAGGCCAGGGCAACCCGTTGCGGCGTCGCGTCCCAGTCCTTGACGACCGAGTTCCACTCGCCGCCGGTGTAGCGCGCCGGCTTCTGCACGCGCAACAACGTGCGCTCCAAGAACCCGCCGATTTCGGCGGGCGTCATGTGAGGGTTCATGTGTGGCTCCTACTCGTTGGGCCTGGTTGACGTAACGAGTAACGAGTAACGAGTAATACGTAATCCGGAAGGGTGTGTGCCTGCAAAGAGGGCTGTCAAAGGCGCAGACTCTGGGTTACGCATTACGCATTACGAGTTACGTCTCCAGGGCGGGGTTCGTACCCGCGAATGACAAAGCCGCCCGGACGGATTGCCGGGCGGCTGGTATTATACATGAAAGGGACAATCGGGCAATTAACCCGGCTGCCCGCTGCTCTGGACAAAGACGCTGGACGGCTGATCCAATGGAGCGACCACAGTGAGGTCGACATCCTTCGTCATGCGCGGTTCACCCCACCACTGTACGGCCAAGCCGCCGATAACAGCATAAGGCAGTTCAAGCGATTGGAAGAACTGATGGATCTCCCATGCGGCTGCTTCTTGATCGTTCATGGCGCCTTGGTCGCTTGCGCCATCAGGTCAAGCGCTCTTCGAATGGTGAGCAGACCCTCGACCTGCCAAAGATCGATCCGGTCAAGGTTGCGCTGCATTTCCGGCCGCTCATTGAAGCCCCTCATGAGGTCGCGCCAAGTTGCCAGTGCATTCTCGCACGTCATGTGAGCCAGCGTTGTCTGACGCTCGGCCTCGATCACCTCATTGGCCAGCGCGTAGCCTGCCAGCGCCTCGCGGATTACCGCTGCGTCCAGTCGTTGCTGCGGGTCGGATGGGCATTCAGTCATGGCTCGGAATCTCCATGGTCAGTATACCACATCCGACCCGTTTCGGCACATCACGGGCTGCTGCGAGCTCTTGTGCTGGTTCCGCCTGGCGTTTGCCGCTATTGCAGACTCGCCACGCGCCAGCTGATCGCCGGCAGGTACATGCTGTGTGGCGCACGCTCGTAGGCGCCCATGTCCGTCACGCGGATCCCGTCGAAGTTGCCATCCTGCGGGCGGACGACGCCTTCCAGGTCGAAGGGCGGCGCGCCGCTGTTGGCGCCCGCATCGATGGCCGGTGATTCCCAGCGCAGGCGATAGTTGCCGCTGGCCGCGTCCACGAACTGGGGATCGATGTTGAGGTTGCCCGCGCCGGGCCAGCCTCCTTGCAGGTCGGAGTAGGTGAAGTCGCAGACGCCGCCGCCCGCGCCGCAGCTAATCCCGCCTGAGTTCCAAACAATCGAGTTGAGCAGGGAAATGGTAGAGGGCTGGTTGAAATCGAGCAGCGCCGCGCCGTTTTGGTCGTTGCCTGCTACGGTGATGTTTACCGCGTTGAGGGTTGTTGCGTAGATCGCCATAACGTGGCGATTGTTGCCGGCCGCGACCACGTTGACCAAGTCGACGGTCGTCTGCCAGGTGCTGAGCGCGCTGCCGTGGTCGCCGGCTTGGTTGCGCAGGATCAGGCTGTCCTCCACGCGCAGGCTGGCCGGCCCTTCGTCGTTGTTGGCGTCCAGCCCGCCGCCCGCGCCGCCGCCGCTCTGCCCGCTGGTGCAGCGCGCCACGTTGTCGCGCACGACAACCCGGCGCAGCGTGGCGTGACCGTTGGTGACCGAGAGGCCTCCGCCCCAGCATGCCTGCTCCGGCGCGCGGCCGCCGGTGAGGGTCAGATCCTCCAGCACGACGTCGCTGCCGCCATGCACCAGCAGCACGCGTTCCACGCCGCCGCCGTCGATAACGGTTTCACCGGTGCGCGGCATCCAGCCGGCAGGGGTCGGCGTGTAGCCGCCGCGCAGCGTCACGGCCAGGTTGTCGATGGTCAGGTTCTCCGGGTAGACGCCCGCCGCAACATGCAGCGTTGCGCCCCCGGTTGCGCGGCTGGCCAGCGTGTGGCCAATGGTGCGGCAGGGCGTTGCCTGCGCGCCGCAGGCGTCGTTGTCCTGGCCCGCTGCGCCGTCCACGTAGAGCAGCGGCTCGGCCAGCAGCGCGAATTCGCTGAAGTGGCATACGTTGGTCATCACCGTGCGCTGGACGGTATTCAACGCTGCGTACTGCTGGCCCGGCGGGCAGGTTTCCACGGCCGGCTGCCAGGCCTGCGTGGCGTCATTCCAAACATGCAGCTCCAGTGTGTTTTCCACGAAGTTGCCCGTGAGCGCCGGGTTGGGATAGCTCACGGTGACAACAGCCGGGCCGGCGAGGTTGTAGGTCGCCGCCGGCACGCCGCCCTGTACGCCGTCCAGCCGGAAGGACGAGACCGCAATCTGCCCTGGCGGCGCCGAATTGGCGTTCATGACCAGCGGGGTGAAGCGCAGGTCGATGGCTGCGGCCACCGCGCCGGCCGGCACGACGACAATGGTGGGCAGGTCATTGTGGTGATAGTAAAGCAGCGGCGTGGCCCCGGTGCCGGCCGGGCCTACACGCTTGTCCTGGGCATAGGTCTGCAGGTTGAAGTCGATGTGCTCCCACATGTCGGACCCATCGCGGCGGAACAGGGGCAGCGACGGAAGTTCGGCCGCGAACAGGTTGGTGAAGGTGGCATAGAACGCCCTGCGTTGCGCTTGCGTCAGGGTTGTGTTGTTGGCCTGCGTGGCAGCCGCGTCAGCCGCCGGGTTGCACCAGCCCATGATGTTGTTCCCCGACCAGTGGTTGGCATGGCTGGGGATGGAACCGCAGCCGTATAGATCCACAAGGTCTGGGGCATCTACGCCGAACCAGGCGAACTCACCCATCTCAAAATTGCGTCCCCACAAGCCGCCAACGCCATAGAGCCACGTGGCGCTGGTGTGATTGCGCACCACGTGGATGCCGCAGGCCCGCATCTGAGTCTCAAAGACGGCCAGAAACGTCTCGCGAAACGCGCCGCTCGTCGCATGGAGCGTCAGGTAGAGCTCCTTGCCGTCCTTACTGCGGTAGGTCGCGCCCGGCGCCAGGGTCCAGCCGGCCGCGTCCAGCAGCGCGCGGCCCACCGCCGGGTTGTAGGGATAGGCGGTGGCCGGCGGGCTGTAGGCCCAACTCGTCGGCAGGATGGGCGAGTCCATGACCAGGGCTGCGCGCTGGGCCGGGGTCAAGGCCGGGTAGACCGAGGCAAGGAGCGCGTCTTTGTTGGTGCAGTGCGCAATGGCGCGGCGCACCTGGAGATCGCTGAGGATCGGGTGCGGCGTGGGGTCCAGGGCCGGGGCGTCTGGAGCCGTGATTGACTGCGGGCTACCCGTGTCGTTGGGTGCATTGGCCGCTGCGGGATGGTACATCCCCAGCAAGAAGAGCAGCGCCAACAGCGCCAAGGCTGCGCCGAGCGCGGCAAATACCAGCGGGACAGGTCGGGTGGGATGCATGGTGGCCTCCTGCTAGGCCACTGGCAGCCGCCTTTGAAGCGCGCTGCACAGCGGGCACTTCAACTGATGTGATGATGTTGGTGGAGCGGTAAGGCGGGAAGTCGTTAGCGGACAGGGGGCGATGTTCCGCAAGCTGGTCGGATAGGCGGCGCCAGAAAGCGCAGGAACAACAACCCCAGGCCCGCCAGGGGATGGCGGGCGGTGGGGCGTCATGGTGTCAGGACTGAGTTGATGTTGAGCTTCGATGACCCGGCTACTACCAGGGCTTGAACGGGCACGCAGCTATCTGCTGTGTAGATTATCTCACAAGCCGGGGCGCCTGTCAACGAGCATTTTCGAGCGGATGCAGCGCTGGCTGTGGGCTGGTGGCGGCCGATCTGGCGAGGACCTGCGCGGGAACGCCAGCCGGCGCCAGGCCTACGCGTTCTAGCTCGTGTATGGCCTTGTCCCTGGCAGCATCCTCGGCGATAAGCTGACCGAGCCGCTGGGCTTGCCGGCGGTAGGCGGGCTGGTCCAGTAGCTGCTGCACGGCCTTACCGATCTGCTGCGGCTTGGCGGAGGACTTAAGGCGCAGCCCTGCGCCGTGGGCCACCACCCGCGCGGCGTTGTCGGCCTGGTCGCGGCCCATGGGCAGGCAGAGCAGCGGCAGCCCGTGCGCCAAGCCGCGCATGACCGTACCATGGCCGGCGTGGCTGACGACGGCAGCCGCGTGCGGGAAAACCTGGGCGTGGGAGACCGCCGGCAGGGCGATGACGTTGGCCGGCAGGTCGAAGGCCACATCGGCCATGGCCGGCCCCAGCGTCACCAGGCCGCGCACGTCGAGGCTGCCCAGCGCAGCGATGATGCGCTGCAGAAGGCCCTGCTGGTTCTGGAACGTCGAGGACAGGCTGGCCACCACCAGCGGGCGCTGGTCCTCGGCCGGCCAGGGGTTCTGCCAGGGCTCGGTCCAACTGGGGTCGTCCAGCGTCGGGCCGACGTAGCGCACGTTGGCCGGCGCCGGCGTGATGGGGAAGTCGAACGCCTCCAGCGTCTGGATCAGCCGCAGATCGGCCCGGTGGTATTCGCCCAGCAGCTCCTGCGCGCTCTCGAGCGGCGCCAACCCCAACGCCCGCCGGGCATCGTTGAAGGCAGGCAGGAAGTCGCCAACGGTGCGGTAGAGCAGTCCTGTCAGCAGCCCATCGCGTAGGCGACCTATAAGGTCGGTGCGCGGCAGAAAGCCGGGGCCGGCCGCCGGCCGGCCGGGACCGGGCAGGTACTCGGGCATGTGAAAGAGCACGACACGCGGAATCCTGGCCGCTTCGGCCGCCGCCAACGACCCCAGCATCATCATGTCGGCCACCAGGACGTCGGTCTGGGCCTGCATGAGGGCGCGCTGCGTCTCCTCAGCCACGATGCGGGCGGGACCCAACAGGACGTGCTTCATGGTTTGTCGCAACGCGCCCATGGGTGACCTGGCCTGCCAGTCGCCCATCAGGTCTTCCCCCAGCGTCGCGCGCGTGAAATAGCGCGTGAAGGGGACGAAGTCTGCGCCTGCTGCACGGACAGCCGGCTCCAGGCACGGCTCTGTCAGAACACGCACTGAGTGGCCACGCGCCGCCAGGCGGTGGGCCACGCCGAGCACAGGCGGCACGTTGCCGCCGCCTTCCCAGGTCACAAACAGGTACGAACGTTTCATGGTTTCCTTCCTCGTCAGCTTCCAACAGTGTTGTGATCGGCCAAGGCATGGAGCAGCGTGCTGATCACCCGGCGCGTTTGATCCGCCGTGCGACCAAGATCGCGGCGGATGAGTTTCCAAAGGTACAGATCAGTAGCGGCCACAAAGGCGTCCAGCCGGACAGAATACGTTGCGTCGTCAACGGCGGGCAGGTAAGGCGCAAAGACGCGGGCGCACCAGTCACGATGGACCTGCCGGCCATGTTCAGCGAGCCGCTTGGCGGCCGGCAGCTTATCCTCGAGCGCCAGCGTGCGCAGTACGGCATCGCCGTCACGCTCGTAGTGCGCCAGGATGTAATCCAGGACCTGCTCGATATCGCCGGCCGGCGCCTCGTCCTGGTCATCACGCACGCCTGTGTCGCCCGAGGCGATGGCGGCCTCGATCAGTCCCTCTTTCGAGCCATAGCGGCGGATGACAGTCTGCACCGTCACACCGGCCCGGTCGGCGACCTCCTGCAGGGTGATATCGTCGATAGATTTCTCGCGCCACAGGTCAGTGATAGCCTGAATGATCTTGCGTGCGGTTTCGGCGGCCTGCTCGGCCCGAGCACGCATCTGGTAGGATCGGGCGGAGCTTGTTGGTTTTGTTTTCATGTTAGCGATATTAACATGAAATGTAATCCTTGTCAAGACCCTGGAGCCGCGAATTCCAGAAAAAAAGCGGCGCAGGATCGACAATCCTGCGCCGCTCGGCTATTCTTCTTTGCCAGCTGGATGTACGAAGAAAGGTTGACGGGAAGCGCCACTCACTGGCACGCCGTATCCCATTGCTCGGCAATGGCGCTGATGTCCAGGATATCGATCGGGCTGCCAAACGGCGGCGCGACGTCGTAGGTCGGATCGTACGCGGCCGGGTTGTTCCAGCGCGCGGCGACCTGCATGATGTCCTGCACGTCGGTGCGGCCGCTGCCGTTCCAGTCCAGGCACGCGGCGGCCGGAATGCCAACGACCGCGCCGCGCTGGCTGCTCACCGTCACCGGCCCCAGCGTCGCGGTCAAGCCGGCCGGCAGGGCCGCGCTCAGCGTGTACGTCCCTGGGGCGATGTCTCGGAAGACGAAGCGGCCATCGGCGTCGGTGACCGCGGTCTCGCCGGCCAGCGTCACCGAGACGCCGGCCAGCGGCGCCTCCCACGGCTGGCGCTGGCCGTCGCGGTTGCCGTCCAGCCAGGCCAAGCCGCGCACCTGGCCCGGCCCGACCGCAGCCAGCGCCGCGCCGATGCCCTCGCCGGCGGCCAGGGTGATGGCCTGCCCTTGCACGGCCTGCGTCGTCGCCGCCAGGGTGTAGCTGCCGGCCGGCGTGCCCAGGAAGAGGCCCAGGCCGCCCATGCCCTCGGCCAGTTGCGTCCCTGCGCCGCTGCTGAGGGTCAGCGTCAGAGGCAGGCCAACGCGCGGCTCGTCCGGCTGCTGGCGGCCGTCGCCGTCCCAGTCGAAGTACACCAACCCGCTGACCTGGCCGGCCAGTTGCAGGGGAAGCTGGAGCACGCCGCCCTGCGCCAAAGTGACCGCACGGGCGGGGACGGCGGCGAAGCCCGCTGGCGGTGCGGCCGTCGCCGTGTAGCTGCCGTCGGGCAGGCCGGCGAACTGGATGCGGCCGTTGGGCGACGTGACGCCGTTGGCCGGCGCTGGCCCGCTCAAGGTCACGCTGACGCCGCCGACGCCCGCCTCGCCTTCGTCCTGCTGGCCGTCGCCGTCGAGATCGACGAACGCCTGGACAATCGTCAACCCGGCCGGGCGCAGAGGGATGGCGGGCAGGGTCACATCCGCGCCCTGCACCGACACCACCCGCGTTGCCGGCCCGTTGACCAGATAGCCGGCCGGCGGCGTGACGGTCAGCGTGTGCAGCCCATCAGCCAGCGTCAGCGGTTCGCCCCAGCCCGTCTGCCCGGAGACGCCGCTGCCACCGCCGCCCGCCAGCGTCACGCCCGCCAGCCCCGGCTCGTCGGCGTCGCGGTAGCCATTGCCGTTGTGGTCGCGGAAGGCGGACCAGGCGACCTGCACTGCGTCGCTGGCTCTGGCTTGCAAAACGACGGGCGTGAGGGTGACGTTGATGTATCTTCCATATCCCCCATTGATCAGGAAGCAGTCTGCTACGAAGGAGGATGTACACCATCCCCAGTGGTAGGCCGAGGAATTGTTAAAGCCAGGTACATCTACCACTTTGAAGCAGCCGCCCGCGCCCTGATCCCCGTAGCCGCCGTCCAGGCCAGTGTATTGGTCATATTGGATGATGGGATTGGCGACATTGCAGGAACCGTTCACTGGCTGGTAATGAACGACGCGCGCGCCAGCGATGGGCACAAAAGCCTCGCCCTGCTGGTAGCGCACGATGCCGCCCACGTACTGGTTGCCCGCCGATGGTGGGGCCGCCACCCCGATGCCAAGCTGCACCGTCGTCGGATTTGCGCCGACGGTGAAGACGCCGGGCGAACTGGTGAGGAACGCGCCGGACGGCAGGCCGACCAGTTGCAGCGCGAAGGGCGTGTTGGCGTTCAGCCCCTCGAAGCGGAAGTAGCCGGCGGCGTCAGGGGCGGCGACGGCGATTTGCTGCCCACCCGCGCCCACCAGGCGCACGCTGTACTGGCTGACGCTCGGCTCATTGCCGTCCCACTGGCCGTTGCCGTTGTTGTCGTTGTAGACCACGCCCACTACGTGACCGGTGGGAACCAGGTTCAGGTTGTTATTGCTCAGGATTTGCCCGGATTGGTAGGCGATCAGCGGCTCGCTGTCGGCGACGTAGCCGGGCGGCGGCGCGGGCAGGCGCAGGCGATAGGTGGCTGGCGCCAGGTTGCTGAAGCTGAAGCTGCCGTTGCTGTCGCTGGTCGTTTCCACGATGGCGTTGCTGGCGGTGTTTTGTAACTGCACTGTCAATCCGGCCGCAGGCGAGCCGCCGCCGGCGTAGAAGCTGCCGCCGGGCGGCCACACCTTGCCGCTGATACCGCTGGCGTCGCGCAGAGGCAGCCACAGCGTTTGCGCCGCCGCCGTCATCACCACCGGGCCGATGGGCTGCGCCCAGACCGTAGCGTAGCCAGCGGGCGGGGACACCGTCACCGGATAGCTGCCGGGGGGCAGGCTAAAGGTCGCGCCGTTGACGCCGAAGCTGCGCGTCAGGCCGTTGATCGTGGCGCTGCCGCCGCTGAGGGTTGGCTCGCCGCTTTCTTTGAGGCCGTTGCCGTTGCTGTCGAGAAACGGCCTTACCGCCAACACCCCTGCCGGTTGCAAAGCCAGGGCCACTGGCTCGCCCCCACTGCGCGGCACGTCCACGCCGCTCAGGCTGGCAGGCAGCAGGTTGTCGGGCAGGCCGTCCACAACCTGGGCGCAGACTGGCGTCAGACCGGCGGCCACCGGGCTAAAGGCGACGATGCCGCCGCTGTCGCTGCTGACAATCTGCAGATCCGCGCCGCTGCTGCCGCAGGGCGCGTTGCGCAGGCGCACGGCCACGTCCGCCAGCCGCTGCTCGCCCGCGTCAGCCGCGCCGTTGTGGTTGCCATCTATGAAGATGAGAACCCGCGGACGGCCGTCGCCCGGCGGCACGGGGAAATCCACCAACGGCACGCCCCCATTGAGCGGCACAGAGACCTCCCGCACCCAGCTTTGCCCGGCGTGGGTTAGCGTCACGCGGTATTCGCCGCTGTTGATGGGCGATTGGCTGTACCAGCCGCTGGAGCCGGTGGTGGGATTGGCGACCGCCTGGCCGCCAGGCGTGGCGATGACAATGGCCGCGCCCGCGATGGGATCATCCCACGCCTCGTCGAACACGTTGTTGCCGTTGTTGTCGAAGAAGACGCGGCCGCTGACGGACTGGCTTTCGTTGAGTTGGTAGCCCACCTCCAGCAGTTCCACCGCGCCGACGCCGGTCAGCTCGTACCAGCGTTCCACGCCAGTGGTGGGGGCGTAGCCCGGCGGCAGATTGACCCGCGCCCGGTACGTGCCTACCGGCAGGTTGGGGAAGCTGAAGTAGCCGGTGTTCCAGTTGGTTCCATTCGTGGTCAGCGTGTTGGCGATCTCTATCCCGTTGGCGTCGTACAGCGCGACCGGAATGCCATTGTTGGATGGCACGTTGCTCTCGGTGCAGTTGTTGCCGTTGGCGCGCACGCCCTGCGGCGCGCAGCGATCCCAGAAGGCGTAGCCGGCGATGGTCTGCGGATTGGTGGGGTTCCAGGGGTAGCGCACGTCCACGTGGGTGTTGTTGGCGATGACGACGATCTGGCTGGAGGTGGGCCAACTTGCCTGCCCCGGCACATTCGGGTCGGGGATCAGGCGCACTTCCAGCGTGGCTGGGTTCAGGTTCCAGTTGCTGGTGGTGGGCTGGCTGGCGGGCAGGTAGCCGGTTTCGATCAGGCTGCCGCTGAGCGTGCGCACTTCGTAGGTGCAGGCGAAGCCAGGCTGCCCGGCGACGGGCAGTTGGCAGAACATATTCAGCGAGCGGGAGAGCGTACCGCTGAAGTTGAGGGTGGCGGCGCTGTCGTTGCTGACCACGGCCGTGCGCTCCGCTGGCGTCAGTTGCAAGCCAGGGACCAGGTTGGCGATCTCGCCCCACGGCCGCACCGTGTATGTGCCCGGCGCCAACCCCTCCACCCGCGCCTCGCCCTGGGCGTTGGTGAAAGCCACCCGCGCCTGGCTGCCGTCCAGCAGCAGTTCGAAGGGCAGGAAGGTAATCGGCAGCGCCTGGCCGTTGACCACCTGCACCGCCTTGATGGTTAGCTCCCCCTTCTTCAGCAGCGTCCAGTTCTCCACTGCGCTGCCATTGAGCGTGGCCGGCACGAAGCGCTGCGTCACGCCGTCGGCGGTCACGTAGTTGGCGGGCGGGGTGAGCTGCAGGGTGTAATTGCCGGTGTCCAGGCCGAAAAAGCCGTAGCCGCCGCTGGGGAGGAACAGCGGTTGCAGGTTGCCCGGCTGTAAGTTCAAGCCTGCACCGCTGACGGCCGCCCCGCTGCTGTCGCTGATCTGCCCGCCAATTGTCCCGCCGGCGGCGAAGGGCAACTGCACGCTGACCATATTCATGCCCGCCACGTAGACCTCGACCTCGCGGCTGGCGGGATAGATGCCGCTCGCCACGTTCATCTGCACACGGTACAGACCAGGTTCACTGATGCGGAAGGCGTAGGCGCCGTGGCTCCAGCTTGAGCCGGTGACGTGGGTGGCGAGTTGATTGCCGTTGGCGTCCAGCAGGCGGACGGTGTAGCTATTGAGCGGAAACTCGTGCGGGTCAGGGTAGCCATTGGCGTTGCTGTCGATCCAGGCGCGGCCGACAATGTAGCCATCGTCATCGGCCTGTGGCACGAACGGTACCGGCATGATGCCGAAGTTGATCTCCGTGCCGCCGTCTGCGCCCATCGCCACCGCTACCGGGTTCGGGGTGGAAATGCAGTTGGCGATGATGGAGCAGACGTAGAGGTTGGTGGCCTCCACCAGGTAGACCCCGGCCTGCGGCGTGAAGATTTGGTAGCTGCCGTTGACGATGGTCGCGTTCAGCGCGGTGTAGGGTGGCGCTTGCAGCGTGGCCGTGATCACAATCCCCTGCCCCAGCGTGTTGATCGTCTCGCCCAGGCCGAAAAAGCCGTCGCCATCGCGGTCGATCCAGCGAAAGCCGTTGATGTTTGCCGGTTCGAGGACGCTGACCAGGGTGGTGGTGATGGCGCTGCTGCTGTTGTTGGCGGCTGTCACGCTGACCGTGTAGGCGCCCGGCGTGGTGAAGGTGTGCTCGATCAGCGCGCCGCTGCCCACGCCGCCATCGCCGAAGTCCCAGCTGTAGCTGACGCCGGTGCCCGCGCTGACGCTGGCGCTGAACTGCGCCGGTAAATCCTCGTAGATGGGCAGCGACGCCTGCAGCGCCAGCCCTTCGATAGGCACATCCAGCACCCCGCCCGCCGCAAAAGCCAGCGAAAACTCCGAGGTGGAGCCGTCGGCGTGGGTGGCGGTGGCGGTGACAAAGTGGTTGGGCGGGATGGCGGCGGGCAGGGTCACGTCGAACGCAGCGTCGCCGTTGGCGTCGGTGGTGACGCTGGCCGCGCCGAGATAGAACTCACCCTCGCCATAGCCGCTAGGGTCCGCTTCGGCGTTGTAATAGAAATCCAGGGTGAAGGCGGTGTTGGGATTGCTGTCCAGCGTGCCCTGAATAACCGTCGTGCCATTGGCGTAGCCTTGGGCGAAAGTAATGACTGGGTAGTTTTGCAGATTGTTGCCGCCAGTGTCCGGGTCGTCGGGGTCGTTGATGTTGACGCCTGCCGGGTTGAGCAGGTCAATGCCGATCTGGGCGTTGTTGTAGATGCGGTTGCCGCGCAGGGTGTTGCGCAAAACAGTGGCGTTAACCCGAACCCCATTGGGGAAATTGGCGGAGCCATAGCCGTTATGGGCGATGATGTTCGCCTCCCCAGGGCCAGTTCCGCCGATCTGGTTGTCATTGCCGGCGGTGAGCCGGATGCCGGTATAACCGTTGCCACGCGGCGTCACGCCGTCCGCGCCCACGCCGATCAGGTTGCCGGTCAGGACAGAGCTGGTCAGGTTCAGGCTGATGCCTTCAAAGGTGTTGCCGGCGATGACGTTGTTGCGCACTGTTAACCCCTGCGACGCGCCGCCGATGCCAACGTTGTTGGGCAGCGCCGCAAGGCCGGTCGCGTCCACGCCGATCCAGTTGCCGGCGATGGTGTTGGGCACAGCGCCAGTCACGCTGACGAACTGCGAGAAGATGCCGCTGGTGCTGTTGTTGGCGTTGCCGGAGATGAGATTGCGCTCCAGGTCGTCGCTGACGCCGTCGAAGTTGCTGCCGATCAGGTTGCCATAGCCGCCCAGGTAGATGCCGCCGCGCGGCGAGCCGCCGAAGCCATTGGCGATGGCGTTCGTGCCGGTGATGTCCGTGCCGATCTTGTTGCCCGCGATGACATTGTTCAGCGCGGCGGTCTGCTGCACCAGGACGCCCCAATCGCTGTGGCCAGAGATGAGGTTGCCTTCCAGCGCGTCGGAAACGCCGTTGCCGTCCGTGCCGATGATGTTTTGCTCGGTGACGTTGACGCGCACCCCTTCCACCTGCAAGCCGGCGCTGGCCGTGCCGGCGGCGTTGGTGCCAATCAGGTTGCCGGAGACGCGGTTGTGGTGGCTGCGGTTGGCGCTGGTTCCTGTGAGCTGGATGTTGTAGGTGTTGCCGCCGATGACGTTGCCTTCCAGGGCGTCGCCCACGCCGTCGCCATCCGTGCCGATGACGGTGTAAGCGGCTTCCTGCACCAGAATGCCGTTGGTCGCGACGGTGGTGTTGCTTGTTCCGACCGGAGCCGTTCCGGCCGTGTTCAGGCCGATGGTGTTGCCCATGATCAGGTTGCCGGTGGTGGCGGGCTGGTAAATCCAGATGTTCTGGTCAATGTTGGCGGAGATGACGTTGCGTTCGGCGGCGTCGTTCACGCCATCCGCATTCGTGCCGATGCGGTTGTTGCTGGAGCCGCCCTGGATCCAGATGCCGCGCTGGTTGGCGACGCGCGTCGCTCCGGCAAAATCCGTGCCGATGTAGTTGCCGTAGATCCAGTTGCCGCCGCCGGTTTGCAGGCGGATGCCAGCGCCGTTCGTGCCAACGAAGCCGTTGATGACCAATCCACGCACGGCGCTGTTTCCGGCGGTGATGTTCAAGCCGACAACGCTGCTGCCCGCCACGGCGCCGTTCAGCTCGATCAGCGGCGGGCCGGTGTAGCCTGCCCCGCCCTGGCTCCAGCCATCAATCGTCACAGGCTCGGTGATGGTGGGCAGCGCCGATGCGGGCTGGATGGTCTGCTGGCTGCCCACCGCACCGATGGCAAAGGTGATGGTATCCGCGCCGGGGGTGGCGTTGGCGTCGAGAATCGCCTGACGCAGCGAGCCAGCGCCGCTGTTGGCCGTGGTGGTGACGGTGAACGCGGCGGCGCGGGTGGGGGTGGCCGATGGGAGCAGAGTGGCCAGCAGGATGAGGAGGGCGGTGATGCGTAATGCGTAATGCGTAACACGTAACCGGAATGGTGTTCGGTCTGTCTTAGGATGGTCAAGTGTTGTTGCTTGTTGGTTCATCTTGCTCTCCTGGCTGGTTGAGGAACGCCCACAGCCGCTGCGGATCGTCGAAGGTGCGCCGCTGGCCGGTCTGGATGTGCTCGGCTTCGGCGCGCCAAACGGCCGGCTCCGGGGCGCCCGGCCGGCTCTGCTGCCACATGCGCACGAGGTAGGAGGTGTAGGCGGTGATTTCGGTTGTCATCGGCCCCAGGATAGCAGAGTGGTGTCCGCAAAATGTCCGCAGAACTGCTCACGGATCACACGGATGACACAGATCAGATTCTCTCAGATCCGTGCCATCCGTGTGATCCGTGAGCAGTTGTTGTGGACTCGACCGCCGGCGTCGAGTTGCACGTCCATCCCGGCGCCGCCCTGTGGTTGCCGGATTGTCAGGTTTGCGGTATACTGCGGTTGCGTGAAACTGCAGTGAGGTGACGTATGACTTCAACGAGCGTGACTCTGCAACTGCCTGAGCCGGTATTCAGCTACTTGAGCCAGATAGCCGCCGCAACAAAGCGGCCGCTGGAGCAGGTCGTCCGCCAGAGTGTGGAGGGCAACCTGCCGCCACCGGTCGCAACTGCGCCTGCTGGAATGCGCGATGAGCTTCTTTCGATGCAAGCCATGTCTGTCGAGCAGTTGAGTCGAATAGCCGCGCAACAGGTTCCTCCGTCCGACCAGGCGCGCCACCTTGCGTTGCTGGAGAGAAACAGCGCTGGCGACCTGACGCCAGACGAGCAGGGGGAACTGGAGGAACTGCGGCTGGCAGCCGACCGCATGATGGTGCGCAAGGCCTATGCTTGGTCAGTCCTGCGCTGGCGCGGTGTCACGACACCCCGTTTGGATGAGCTGCCCCTGGAGTGAATGATGGCCGGTTTGCCGGGCGCGCTGCGCCAGCAGGTTTTCGATCGGGCGGGGCATCGCTGCGAGTACTGCCTGACTTCGCGCCGCGTGATCGGCATGCCGCTGGTTGTCGATCACGTGCAGCCAAAGGCGCTGGGCGGCAGCGACGACATCGACAACCTCTGCGCTGCGTGTTATCGCTGCAACGAATACAAAGGGAGCAGAACCCACGGCTTGGACCCGACCACCGGTGAATTTGTGCCGCTGTTCGATCCCCGCTTGAACCGATGGAGCGACCACTTTGCCTGGGCCAACGGCGGCACACACATCGTAGGTTTGACCGCCACGGGCCGCGTAACCGTCCTGGTATTGCGGCTGAACAACGACTATGTCGTCGAGGCGCGTGCCTTGTGGATCGCACGCCAGTGGCACCCACCAGGCGAATGATCAAGTCTGTTCGGCGGCAAATGAACTTGCCGAGCGTCCCGGAAAGTGGTTCTTGGGTCTGCCTGATGAGTCGACAGATGTTGTAGTGTTGTTGTGCCGTGCGCTAGATCGGTCGATGCATGACCTTGTGCTGCCTCTGGCAGATCTCGGTGACTTGTGGGAGCGATTGTCGCGTAGTCGTGGGGAGGTGAAGTTTCATGTAGAACAGAAAGGTAGGGAGTTCTACCTCGCAGTTCCTCGCGGCGAGTCATTAGTGGTTACAAAGTACAAGGCGAACTACCTTCCCCTGCGATAGGCAGTGGGCGCAACTTTCTGGGATAAGAGCCACACCTGATCTGGATTTAGCCCTGATGGGTTGCCCTCGAACTAGAAAACGTCCTTCGATCCGCGTCTCCCGCTAATCCGCGGTTCTCCCTTGCCGCTCCACCTCCCTTTGCATCGCCGCCAGCGCTACGGGATCGCCGGTGACCGCGTACTGCACACCGTATAGCCGAACATGGTAGCGCCGCATGTCGCTGGGCGCCAGGCGCGCTGCCGCCTCTGCCACCAAATTCCCCGCGAGTACCCTGTTGCCGCCGGCCAGCGCCGCCTCCGCGCCCAACAACAACACATCGACGTCGTGCAGACTGGCCGAGCGCCGCCACCAGTCAACGGCCGGCTGCACCATGGCCAGCGCGCCGGCTGCGTCGCCGACGGCCAGCCGGTGTTCGGCCGCCGCGCGCACCCAGGCCAGCCAGGGCCGGCCCGGCGTCAGCTTGCCGGCGTCCAGCCCGGCCAACAACTCGCCAGCCTCAGCGACCTGCCCCGCCGCCAGCAGCGCCCGCGCCAGCCCCGCCCGGTGCCAGATGCCGTAGTCCGAGTCGGCGGGCAGCCCCACGGCTTCGCTCAACGCCACCAGCCGGCGCATGGCCGCCACCGCCTCGCCGTGCTGGCCGACGCTGGCGCAGTACAGCCCGTAGTTGTGCAGCACCGCGCCGTAGTTCCACGGATCGTCCAGGGTTCGGTACAGGTCCAGCAGCGGCCGCAGCAGGTCCAGCGCCTCCTGCCAACGGCCCAGGTAGGCGTTGGCCTCGGCCAGCTCGCGCAGCGCGTCGGCGAAGGCCGGTTGCGGCGGATCGCCCGGCCGGTATGGGGTTAGCGCCAACGCCTGCAGCGCGCTGGCGCTGGCCGCTCCGCAGCGCCCCTCGGCCCGCTGCGCAAAGGCCAGATTGCACAGCCCCTCGTACAGCACATCGTCGGCGCCCGCGGCTTCGGCCAGGCGGCAGGCCTCCTCCAGGTGCGCCAGCCCCTCGGCCGCGCGCCCCAGCGCGTCGGCCAGGTGCCAGCCCCACGTCTGGCGGACGCGCGCCTCGGCCACCCGATCGCCCGCGTCCTGCGCCAGCGCTAACGCCTCCCCAGCCGTCGCCTCCACCTGGGTAAAATCGGAGAGCAGCACGTGCAGGCTGATCTGCGCCTCCAGCGCGTCCAGCCGGGCGCCGCTGTCGCGCGCGCGGGCCGCCAGGCGCAGCACCTCGTGCGCATCGGCCTGCCACTGGGGGATGCGCACCAACACGCGCTGCAAAGCCAGCCGCCGGCGCAGTAACCCCAGGCGCGCGGCCTCCGGCCGCACCAGCTTAGGCAATGAGGCCAAAGCCTGATCGATCAAGGCCAGCGCCGTCGTATAGGCCGCGGCCTGCCCGGCCTGCTCGGCGGCCTGCTCGAAGCTGCGCACGGCCATCTCCCAAGCCCCCGCCTCGGTGTAGTGCCTGGCCAGCGCGGCGGCGTTGCGCGGCTGCGCACGGGCTAACGCTTCGGCTGCGCGGCTGTGCAACAGCTTGCGCCGCCAGGGGGTCAGCGCCTCGCTCACGGCCTGTGGCATCAGGCGATGGGGGAAGGCCAGCACAGCCGGCGCGGCTGGGCCGATCTGCAAGAACTGCTGAGCCAGCAGCTCTTCCAGCGCGTCGACCGTTTCGGCCGGGCTGCGAGCCGAGGTTGCTTGCAGCAGCGCATCGTCCAGCAGCGGGTCCAGCACGGCCGCGGCCTCCAGCACCTGGCGCGCCGCGGCCGTCAGGTGGCTGGCCCGGGCCAGGATGGCCTCGCGCACGGTGGTGGGCAGGGGCAGGTCGGCTGGCGGATCAGCGATCTGGCCGCGGCTTTGCAGCTCGCGCGCCAATTCCAGGACGAAGAACGGATTGCCGCCGCTGACTTCGTGCAGGCGCTGGACCAGGGCCGGGGAGGGCGGGACGGGCAGGCTGCCCAGCATCCCCTGCACCGCGTCCACCTCCAGCCCGGCCAGCTCGATCTCGGCCAGCCGGCCGGCGCGCAGCAGCGCCTGGCGCAGCGGAGCCAGCGCGGGCGCGGTGGGCGAGTGGCAGGTGGCCAGCACGGCCAGCGGCGCATCCACCCAGCGGCCGGCCAGGTAGCGCAGCCAGCCCAGCGTGCCCTCGTCGGCCCAGTGCAGGTCGTCCAGGCAGAGCAGCATAGGCCCGGGGGCAGCCAGCGCGTGCAGGACGTGGCTCAACGCGGTGAAGAGGCGCGCCTGGGCCTGGGCCGGCGGGGCGGGGATGGGCGCGGGCAGGTCGGGGAAGTGCGTGCGCAGCTCGGGCAGCAGCGGCAACATCTCGCTCAGCCAGGCTCGCGGCGCAGGCTGCCACCGCTCCTGCTGGGCCAGGCTGGCGCGCAGGGCCTGCAGCAAGGGGTGGTAGGGCAGGGCCTGGCTGCCGGGATAGCTGGCGCCGGCCAAGGCCAGGCTGCGGTCGCCCTGCCGCGCCACGAACTCGCGCAGCAGCCGCGTCTTGCCCATGCCCGGCGCGCCGTGCAGCAGGATCACTCCACCACGCTCCTGGCGTTGCAGCGCGCCCTGCAACTGCGCCAGCGCGGCCGCGCGGCCGGCCAGGGGCAGGTCCAGCGACGGCTGCACGGGCAGATGGAGCTCGGCCGGCCGCGCGGGGATAGCCTGCAGGGCCGCGGCCGTCTCCGGCAGCGGGCTGACCCCCAGCTCCCGCTCCAGCACCAGCGCGCATTGCTCGTACTGGCGCTGTGCCGCGGCGCGGTCGCCGGCCGCCACATATAGGCCGATCAGGCGGCGGTGCATGGCCTCGGCCAGCTCGTCCACGGCCAAATAGCGCTGCGCGCAGCGGATGGCGTCCGCCGCGTCGCCGGCCGCGGCGTAGCGCTGCGCCAGCCGCTCCAGCAGGGCCAGATAGTGCGCCTCCAGTTGGCGCGCGGTCTGCGCCTGCCAGGTGTCGTATTCCGGCGCGTCGGGCAAGGTGAAGCCGGCCATGAACGGGCCGCGATAGAGGGCGAGGGCGGCTTCCAGCGCGGCCGGGTCGTCGCTGGGCGCCGCTTGCAGCACCTGCTGGCTGTCACTGCTGGCCCGCGTTCGATCCAGCGCAACGTTCTCCTCGTCGACCAACAGCAGGTCGGGGTGGGGCAGGGCCGCGCGCAGGCTGGAGAGCAGGCGGGTCAGGCTGCGGCGCGCAAGGGCGTCAGGCGTGTCGGGCCAGAAGAGGAAGGCCAGTTGGCCGCGCGGCATCGGCTCCAGCGCGGCGGCCAGGCGATAGAGCAAGGCGCGCGTCTGGCGGCGAGACAGTGAAAAGGGGCGTTCCTGCCAAAAGACCTGGCAGGAGCCCAACAGGGTGATGCGCAGCATGGGCTATTGATTACAGTGTGTTTGAAATCGGTTGAGACCCTTCGGGTTTCCGTGGTCAACGGCGATTCACTGTCGACTACGGAAATCCGAAGATACCGTGTTGCACTATATCCTGCGCATCCGTTGTAGCGCAAGATGCCATCTTGCGCCACATCCTGCGCAGCCGTCGGAATGCAAGA
>CAZVGR010000085.1:0-22298 GCA_964626845.1 uncultured Anaerolinea sp. | reverse complement strand
GACCAGCGGAAGATCGCCTCGGCCTGGCGTGTGTCGCCTTCGGCAGGCTCCAGCAACGCCACGTTTAGGCTGCCGGGCACGGCCGGGCTGGCGGGCGCCGTTGCGACGCCGCCGCCGCTGGGGCTGGTGCTCGTTGCACCCGGCCGGGCCGTCGGCGCCGGCGTGCGCGTCGGCGGCTCCGGGCTGGGCGTGCGCGTTGGCACGGCGGTCGAAACGACTCCCACGGTTGCGGTGATCGCGCCGGCCGCGGTCGGCGCCACGGCCGGCACGGTGGGGGTCTCGGTGGGGGTCTCCAGCGCGGCAGCCGGGCCAACCGGCGTCGCCAGCAGCGGATCAATGGTCGCCGCCCCTTCAGCCACGGTGGTATCGACGGCGACGGCGGCCACCGGCGTTGACGTCGCTGCGGTCTCGCTGCCGCCGCCGCGGGTCAACAACAAGGCGGCCAGCGCAGCCACCACCAGAAGCCCCAGGATCGCTCCCACCACCAACGGCAGCCGGCTCTTGCCGGCGCCGCCGCTGGCGGCGGCGGCGGCTGGCGGCTTGGCGGTCGGAACTGGCCCGCCGCCCGGCACACGCAGCAAAACGACCGTGATGTTGTCGCGGCCGCCGTGGGCGTTGGCCTGGGCCACCAACTGGTCGGCCGCGGCCTGCGGCTCGTACTTGCGCACCACGGCCTGCAGCTCAGCGTCGGTCAATTCGTCGGTCAGGCCGTCGGAGCAGAGCAGCACCGTGTCGCCCGGCTGCAAGCGCAGTTGCCCGGTCATCGGCCAGCGGCCCGGCCCCTCGATCTCGCCCGCGGCCTGGGCCAGATCGATGATCTGGTGGTCCACAGCCAGGGTCTCGTCCACGCCCAGGAAGCGCTTGATGACGTTGCGGTTGGGGTGACGCCGCGCCTCTTCCGGCGTCAGCCGGCCGATCTCGATGGCCTCCTGGGCCCAGGTGTGGTCCAGGGTCAGGCGGCTGGCCACGCCGCCGCGCAGCAGGTAGGCGCGGCTGTCGCCCACGTGCGCCACATAGAGCACGTCGTCGGCGATGGCGGCCATCA
Organism: uncultured Anaerolinea sp.; assembly: GCA_964626845.1. Lineage (GTDB taxonomy): Bacteria > Chloroflexota > Anaerolineae > JAAEKA01 > JAAEKA01 > JAAEKA01. The sequence continues at coordinate 21,253 of CAZVGR010000085.1, read as the reverse complement.
CCAGAGTGGAGCCCATGCCCAGCAGCTCAGAGCTGTTCTGGCCGGTGTTGAAGATAGCCTGGTTGGCCTGTTGCAGCGCCAGCTCCATACGCTCGGTGATGGCAAGGGTCGGCTCGGCGCGCATGGTGGCATGCACCTGGTCGACCGCGATCTTACTGGCCACCTCGCCGGCGTTGTTGCCGCCGATGCCGTCGGCCACCACGGCCACCTGGACGCGGCGCAGCTTAAGGTCGTCTTGCCAGTCGACCTCGAACACGGCCAGCGCGTCCTCGTTGTTCTTGCCGCTGCGGCCGGCATGGGTGGCGCTGCCGATCAGAAAGGCTTGGTCGATATCGCTGTTGGGGGGCATGCGGGCTGCTCCGTGAAAAAGGATGCTGGTTTCGATACGGCGGACCTACTCAACCAGCGGAGGCCGGGGGCTGGTTTCGATACGGCGGACCTACTCAACCAGCGGAGGGTCAGGGCGCGTAGGTGAACTGCCAGCCGCCGGCCAGCGACTGCAACTTTCGATAGGAGGGCGGACTCTGCACCAAGTTGACGCCCCACAGCCACGAACCGGGCGCCAGCGGATGTGTGGAGTCGGTATTGAGGGCGTCCAGGTCGACAGTGATGGCATTGCCTGTGACCGGACCGGTCAACCCGGCGCCGTCCAGCGAGCTCTGGCCCTGCCGATAGATCACCACCTCGAAGGCCTGGCCTGGCGGCAGCGCTCCGGTCGTTTGCCAGGAGAAGGTCTGGCGGCCGCGCAACGTGCTGCCGTTGGCCGGGCCGGCCAGGGTCACCGCCAGCGCCGGCGCCGCGACGGTGGGCGCAGGGGACGGCTGCACAGGAGTGTTGCCGGTCGGCGCAGTTGGCGTAACGACGGTGGGCTGCGGCGACGGCGTGTTGGTGGGCACGGCCGTGGAGATCGGTCTGGTTGGGGTGGCCGTGGGCGAGTCAGTGGGCGCGGGCTGCACAGCAGGCGTGAACGTAGGCGCCGGGCTGGTGGGCGAGGGCGTGGCGCTGGGCTGGTCGGCTATGGCCGGCGCGGCCGGGCTGGGCGTCGGGCTGGCCGTTGCCACGGCTGCAGGCTGCCCGCCATTGAGAGCCGCCATCACATCCGGCCCCAGCGTCACGGCCAGGGCCGCGCCTTGCAGCAGCACAATGCCGCCCAAGGCCACAGCGGCGATCCTGGCCCGGGAGCCGCCGCCGGCTGCGCCCTTGACAGGCGGAGGCAGCGGCGCAGCCGGAACCGCGCCCAGGTAGCCGTAGTGCGGCCGGTAGCCCAGCCGGATGGCCAGCTCCTCCAAGGCCCGGGCCAGCTCGTCAGCCGTGGGCCGGTCGCCCGGATTGGCGGCCAGCGCCATCAGGATCAAGTCGTCCAGTTCCTTCTGCACCAGGCGCTGGTACTGCGAAGGGGCTGTGGGGTTGCCCTCCAGAATAGCCGTGGTCAGACCCTTGCGGGTGCGTTCGGCAAAAGGCAGCCGGCCGGCAATCATCACATAGAGCACCATGCCCACCGCGTAGACGTCCATGGAGGGATGGGGGCGCACCATCAGCTCCGGTGGTTTGTCGCCGCGCACAAAGCGCACCCGCTCCGGCGCCGACCACTGCAAGGTGCCGGCCTCCAGGCCGGCCTGGCCCAGCGCGCGGGCGATGCCAAAATCGATCAACACCGGCTGCGGCTCCTCGCCAGCCCGCAGCGGCCGGCGAAAAAGGATGTTCTCCGGCTTGATGTCCAGATGCACCTGGTTCAGGTTGTGGATGTAGTCCAGCGTGGCGGCCAGGCTGCGTCCGATCTCCAGGGCGGGGCCGATGTCCAGTTGGCGCTGGCCTTGCAGCAGGTTGGCCAGCGAGTCGCCGGCCAGGTACTCCATCACCGAGAACCAGGGCCGGCCGGGCAGGCTGGCCTGGGCCATGTAAGGCAGGTTGCGCAGCCCGGTCTTCTGGATAGGATAGAGCCGCACGATGCCCGGATGCTTCAGCCGGCGCAGCCGCTCCACCTCGTTCTCCAGGGTGGCCTTGAAGAACTCGCCGTGCTTCTCATCCAGCCGGGTGATCTTGACCACGGCCAACTGGGCCTGGCTCTCCTCCAGGCTGTCGCCGACCGCGGCCAGATAGACGTCGGCCATGTTGCCTTGCTTGTGGCCCAGGCGGCGCAGGATGCGATAGGGATAGGGGCCGAGCCCGCTGCCTTGCTGCAATTCTGTCATACGTTAGCGCCCCGCTATTTAGTCGTCCTTGCGCTCCGGCTGGTACAGCCGGAACGGTTCAGTCTTGAAGGGGTCATCATCCTCATCTTCGCTGGCGTCGAACTGCGGCGTGTAGATCTCGGTGGCGTCGGCCGGCTCCTCTGCGCCGGGCTGGGTCACCTCGAAGCGCATACCGATGGGGCCAATGTGCAGTTGGTCGCCGTGCTGCAAGACCTGGCCGCGGATGTCCACCGGCTTGTAGTTGACGTAGGTGCCGCTGGTGCTGCCTTCATCGAAGATGCGGAAGCTGCCATCGCCCTCCTCGGAGATGCGGCAGTGATAGCGCGAGACGCGCGGGTCGTCCAGCACCACGTTGGACAGGTTGGGGTCGCGGCCGATGCGGGTGTTGCTGCCGTGGATCTCCACTGTCTGCGGCATATGCGCCTCTCCTTCGACCAGCACCAGCTTGGCCTTGACCGCCTGATGGCCCTTCATGCGCCGATCCAGGGTGAAGGGCTGAGTGACGGCCTTGATGGTGCCGGTCCAGGCGTCCTGGACTGCGGTGCGCACGGCCGGCTTGCGCAGCAGCACGAAAATGGCAAAGAACAGCGCCACCAGCGCCAAAACCAGCGAGGCCAGTGTCAGCCAACGCATGTTCTGGGGCTCGACAATGCACCTAAGCCCTTCACAGGGTGGTGGTGGTGTGGGGGTAGGCACAGGGGTGGGCTGGGGCCTGTCCACCAGCACGCGGACGGAATAGGGGTCGGACTGGCCCACCAGCCCCAGCTCATCCACCGCCTGCACGCGCACGGCGTAGGTGCCCTCGCCCAGGGTTTCGATGGGGAACTCGATGCGGTCGAAAGGCTCGGCCTCGACCACGCGCGTGTCGCTGCCCACCGAGTACTCGACGCGCTGGATCGTGCGGGGGTTGCCGTCGGGCCAGGAAAAGGCTGCCTCGATCGGCAGCACGGCCGGCGTCAGCGCGGCCAGGGTGGCCGTGTAGGTATCGCCGCGGCGCACGATCTGCTGGCCGGCCGTAGGCTGGACGATCTGGATGGCGACCGGATCGAGGCGCGGCGCAACCGGAAAGGCCGAACGGGCCTCCACTGCGCCGCGCGCGGCCTGGCCGGTCACCAACAGCTCTTTCGGCTGGATGTTGCCGGTGCGGTAGCTGAGCCGGCGCTGCTGGCGCCCCTGGGCAATGGTATTCCAGATGGGGTCCAGCGCTTCGACGGTGTTGAGCGCCACGAACTGGCCGCCGGTCAGAATGGAAATGCGCTCCAGGTTGGCGCGTCCGTCGCGGTTGGGCGGGCCAAGCTGGACGGTGTGGATGCGCACGCCCATCTCGTTGGCGCGCTGGATGGCGTCGTTGAGCTCCAGGCCGCTGACATTGTCGATGCCGTCGGAGAAGAGCACCATGGCCCGCTCGGCGCCGGCTTCAAGCTGCGGATCCTTGAAGCTGTCCAGGCCGAAGTAGATCAGCTCGAACAGCGGGGTCTCGCCGATGCCCTGCACCGGGGCGTAGCTATAGAGGTTGTTGCGCAGGACACCAGGGTCGCGCGTCCAGTCGTTGATAGCCTCGATACGCTGCTCGGCAGAGGGGGCGTAGGCGGCAACCCAGTCGGCCTGGTTGAGGAAGCGCAGGTCATCGACCAGGCGCCGCACGGCCTCGCTGACTTCTTCATAGCGCGGAATGCCGGTCTCGCCCGGCTTGCGGATGTCCTCCGAGGCATCCAGCAGGAACACTGTCTGGCCGCCTATCTCGACCATCTCGCTGGCCAGCACCGGCTGGATGCGGCCATCCTCGGCCAGGGTCAGCGTTGCGCTGGCCAGGTCGGCGTCGAGGTTTTGGCCGATGACATAGACTTCCACGTTGGGAAAACGCTGGACATCGATTTTTGCGATGCGCAGCCAGGGTGAACCCGCATTCTGAGCAACTGAGGCAGCAGGCAGGAGGAGATTTCCCAGGACAACGACGGCAACCAGAAAGACAACGAACAAAGATGATGCCGGTTTGGTCATAAAGGCGACCCTCTTCTCGAGCGAAACAAAAACCCACTAGGATAAGCGGCAGCCTGGCGCCAGTCCAGGCGGATGTGTTAGTCGCGAAGCCGAGTGTTCAGCCAGGGAGACGCCGGCGCCAGGAGGCGGCACAATGTGGGGACATCCAACAAGGGGCGATGGATCACAGGCCACCCCTGGAAAGCAACGACAACAACGCTGTTGCGATCAGAAACGCCGGCCAGACTCTGGTCTGTCTGTAGCTTGGCTTCCACGACGGAGCCTATTATACGGGTTAGGTTGGAATTGGGCAAGTTATCGGTTGGCTGTGTGCGCTGGCACAGATCAGGGCGTGCGCAAAACGGGTCTCGATGCGGCAGCCTCCTCGATCTGAAGGTAGAGTAGCGGTCGAAACTACACAGGCGGGCTAGAATTCTACGTATCGAAACCCACCGGGCCTGCTCGACCAGCGTTTTATGTAAGTCCTGAGTACACCGTAAACAAAGTAACTGCGTATCGGTGCCCGGCACTTTGGCGACGATTCGCACATGATCAGAGGCTCGTGTCAAGTGCCGGGCACCGATACTACTTTGTTTACGAGGTACTGAGCGTCCACTTGAGCTGAAACACGACCATGGAGCGAAAGGTCATGCCCACGTCGGTCACCACGACGCCGCTGGCTGGCCTGATAGTGTAGCCCGGCGCTGGCAGCGATTATCTCTGGGCTGGGGGCGTTTGTACCGAAGCCTTGGGTGGGGCGCAACGAATACAGAACCTGCTGTCGGCACGGTTGGGGGTATTGCAGTTGGGACAGTTTATGGGCGCCTCCCGGGGGCGCGTGGTCGAGTCCTATGTGTACGCGGCCGAGCTGCGCGGCTCCTGCACGAGAACATCTGCCGGGATGCCGAGGCCCCTATGCAGCGCACGGATCATCGACAAGCTCAGGGGACGCTTACGGCTGAGCACCTCCGACACCTTGCTCGGGCTGCCGATATACGCAGTCAGGTCTTTGCGCGTCAGGCCTTCTTGCTCCATGCGAAACAGGATCGCCTCCACCGGATCGGGCGGCGCGATGGGGTAATGCGCCTGCTCGAATTGCTCGACCAGCAGCGCGAACAACTCCAACTCCTGCTCGTCGGGCGATCCCGGCGGGGCGTCCATCAGCTCCGCCACGTGGGCCAGCGCCGCCTCATACTCTGCTTCGGTCTTGATCACTTTGGGTTGCATCAGATAGTCTCCGCATCGATTCTGTCATACTCGGCATGCGTGCCGACGAATCGGATATAAACGATTCCCGTGTTGTAGTGGATCTTGACAACCAACCGGTAGCGGTTGCCTTTGATGTTGAATACCACACGGTTGCCAGGCAGGATGTCGGCACTGCTGTAGCGGTCGAGAATGTCCCGTGGCGTCTTCCACTGTGCGCTGGCCGCCTCGGCATACCACGTCTTAAGCGGTTCCTCTGCGTCGCCGTGCTTGGCCCAGAACTGGCTGAGAGTCTTGATGGCTACGATTCTCATGAATAGTCTATTCCCGTTTTGGGAAAACGTCAAATGACACCGAAGAGTCAAGTCCAATTGGCAGGGGATAGGACACGGATGCAGTAGCCGCAGCCAAGTGGTAGTGATAACGCCCAAGATCAAGGCCAGCTCAGTAGTGTGGTAAATTGGCTTGCTGAGCACGACCGCAGGCTGGACCTTGCGCTGCTGCAAGTTAGTGCATGGCCCCTTGCCCGTATCTCGCAAACCGCCAGAAGTGCGCTTTCGCTGCATTAAACTAAAGGCTAGAGATCAAGAAGGGAAGCAGACCGTAGCCGCTATAAGCAGAGAAGGCATCGAAGCGATTGTCCTAACGCACGACAACGATAGAAGACGCAGCCATGACACGCTCGCCCTCGACATTGATGAATATCCAGACGTGGTACAGGCCGGGCTGACCCTCGAAGTCGAGGATAGCCCGCGAGCGAAAGCGATCGCCCTCCACGGTGGTACGCGGCGCGCTGAAGAACCGCGCGGCGGGCTGATAGCTGCTGGTCGCGTTCAACTGGTCGAGCGACATGGGCTGCGGAAATGGCTCGTAGGCCAGGTTGATCAGCACATCGCTGGCGCCGTCGAGCAGCCGGCCGCTGATCTCCACCTCCGTGCCGACGGGCAGTTCGGCCGGCAGCGGGTCCAGTTCCACATAGCGATTGACAAACAACTGCACCAGGCGCAGCTCACCGATCTCCGGCCGGTAGGCGATGCCGATGCCGACGTGGGTGTGGGCGGGGTCCATGATGTTGCGGCGATGGCCAGGGCTGTCCATCAGGCCCAGGTGGGCGTCCAGGATGCGCTGCGGCCAGTCCTCGATAGGCGCAGGCTGGCCGTCGCTGGTGCGACGCCAAAAGGTGTAAATGTTCTCGAAGACGGCATCCGTCATGCCGGCGTCCAGCGCTGCCCGGTGGTCGGGGCCGTAGCCATCGCGGTTCCAGTGGCTGAAGAACGGACCTTGCAGCATGTCCTCGGCGTGGGCTTGGGCCACCTGGGCTGCGGCGGCGTCCCACGCAACGGGGAAGAGGCCCTCGGCAGCGCGGCTTTGGTTGATGAGGTCGATGGCTTGGGCTTGCAGTCGGGCCAAGTTTGGTGGAAGCAGGCTGGAGGTTGCTGGGAGCGCTGGGGTTACTGTGGGTGGACTCGTAGCCGGTATGGGAGTACTTGTGGGAATGGTCGCTGCGGTTGCCGACTCCGTGTCGAATGGTTGGACTGTGGGCGATCCGGCGACCACAACGCTCGTTGCTGTGACCACAGGCGCCGATTCATGCCGGGACAAGTCCTGGTCACGGCCAAACAGCAGCCATCCCAGTGCAAGCCCTACCGCAAGCAACAACACGCCGCCAACGATGAGCAGCAAAGGCCGACGCGAAGCCTGGCCGGAACTACGGGGACGCGGCGGTTTGGATCTACTCACGGCGCCATACCTGGCGAGCCAATGGCATGGGTATCGCTGCCGGGGTCCCCCGAAGCCGGCGGCACAGGACCTGCAACACCACGCCACTCGCGCCACAACAACACCAGAAAGTGCGGCAGGAAGGTCAGCAAGGCCATTGTCATCATGCAGGAGAGCGCCATGACTACCGGCTCCATGATGCTGAAGGGCTCGATAGCAGCCGCGCCAGCCCCTCGCCCGGCAGTCAGCCAGGCCATCACCCCACCCGACACCATAATCTGCGCGCGCAGCAGGATCGGACCGATGAGCAAGGCGATGGCCAGATAGACCACACTGACATCGCGGCGAATGGCCAGGGCGACAATGGCGAACCACCCGGCGAACATCATGTACAGCGCGCCCAACATGGCTACAGAAGCGGCCGTGCCTTGCCCCGAGTCGTTGAAGTGATAGGCCGCGATGCGCGCCAGGCTGTAGATTGCCCAAAAGGCCACCACGCTGCGCCATTGGGCAACCAGCTTCACGTGGCGCACCAACAGTACGAACTGGCCCAGAAACACGAGCAACAGCAATAAGACGCCCAGGAGATCAAGCGCTGCGTTCATGGACACAACCAGCAGCAGGTTACAGAGCAAAAAACTGCCCCACAGCAGGATCGTCCCAAGGAGCATAAGTCGCCTTCGGTGTTGTGTGTTCATCAGTAGGAGGCTATCAGCCACTCATGGAGCCGGGCGCGGCAGGTGGGGCACGTGTCGCCCAGATCGAAGTCGCCGGCCACGGCTGCTCCGCAGCGACAGCGCTTGGCCCAACGGCGGCTGGCCCACAGGTAGGCGGCAGCGCCCGCGGCCAGCACAGCCAGCCCTGCGCCGAGGCCGGCCAGCGCCGTGGGCGTGAAGGTTTCGTAGACCCACGGGAAGAAGAGCCGGCTGGTCAGCGGGACAATCACCAGCAACAGGACGGCCAGCAATACCACGGTCTCGACGAGCCAGACCCGCCGCACCCGGCTCCCCAGGCCGTACCAGGTCAGCGTGCGCCGCTTCAGCGCGCCGTCCAGTGCCAGAAAGCCCAGCAGCGTCACGGGCATCACCACAGCGAAGTAGGCCAGCGGCATCAGGATGTGCCACTGAATGAACTGCAGCCAGGTGACCTCTTCCCCCATCAGGCGCGGCAAATCGTCGCCGGTGACGCCGGCCAGCGCGTAGATCCACAGGTCGAGCGCCATGCCCCAGTCCTCGGCGTTGGTGGCCATCACCAGAAGCACAGCCGCCAGGTCCAACAGATACGGCCCCAGTTTGATCGCCGTGTACCACAGGATCAGGCCCAGCATGGCCCGCTTCAAGTCCACATCTCGCCGGCTGCCAAGGCACCATTGGGGCAGCAGCCACAGGCTGAAAACGATAAAACCAGCCCCGAGGGCCAGGTGGGCGCCTGGCTGGTAGATCAAGCCGGCCGTCAAGGCGCCGCGCAAGACTAGTTCCAGCATCAACACCGCCAGGCCGGCCGAGATAGCCATCGAGCGCCAGGAGCCAAACACCTTTTGTGGCACAGCCATGCAGTCTCTGCGCACCCCAAAATCTGGGTGGTTGGCAAACTGGGGCGCCACAAGCGCCTGATAGATGGACTTGAGACGTGGCCAGACGATGGAGAAACGCCTGGAATTGGAGGTTGCTGTGCTCAATGTCCACGTTGTGTGCAGCAGCAAACCATCCCTTACTGCCTTGTCGCTGCCCACCAGTGTGGCGGCGCGGGCATCGGCATACAACTCACGCACGCGCAGCAAGCGCCGCCAGAAGAGGCCAAACAGCACAATCCCACTGACGATGAAGGGCAGGTAGGCCGACACCTGGAAGAGGAAGAAGCTCGTCCAGATCGATGGACTTTGCCCAGGATCAACCAGGCGCTCGAAGACCGCCGGGTTCTTCTGCTCCAACCATGGCAGCACCCAATCCAGGTCCGGCGCGGGCAGGCCGGGCATCAGGCCTGCCCAGAACTGCTCCATCTGCTCCCAAAACGCCGGCTGCAGCACCTCAGGGCTGACGTCGATGATGAACAGCGAGAGGCCGAAGCTGATCCACAGATTGGCCAGCATGACCAGGATCATCATCTTGAGCAGGCTGTAGGAGAGCCACATCATCGACACGTCGCGGTTGAGGAAGTGGGCCAGCTCATGGGCGAGGATTGCACGCACCGGCAGCCGCTTCTTTTCGTTGGCGCTCCTCAAGCGATTGCTCAGGGACTCCGCGTTCTTCTGCCCCATCCCCACGTAACGTTGGCGGCCTGTGCCAAAGGCATGGATCCCCAGCGGCGGCAAACGAAGTGTCACCAACGGCGGCGGGCTGTCTCCGGCCAGTTCAGCCAACTCGTGTTGAATGCTTTCCGCGGCCTGACGAAGCTGCGCGTCCTCTTGCCCTCCGTCCACCCATGCGGCATCGGCAGACGCTAAACGGTGGCGCCGCAGCCAGGTGCGCGGCCGGCGCAGATAGTCGCGCAACGACAGCAGGGTGAAGCCCAACACAATAGGCGGCCACCACATCTGCGATCCAGGCAACATACTGGCAAAGACCGCGCCTAACACCACCAGGGCGATCAAGCCAAAGAGAATCGCCGTGAAGCTGGGCAAGGCCAGCACATTGAGCTTGGGCAAAGCCTCAGAGGTCGATGGCTCCCCTGCCGGTTGGCTCATGACGCGCCGCCTCCCTGCTGGCCGGCCAACAGCACCGCCAGCAGGCCGGCCCACACCACGGGCATCAGCTGCTCGAGCTGCGCATCGCTCATGCCGGCCAGGCGCGCCTGCAGGGCCAGCATCTGGCGCACCTGATCCATCTGTAGGGTGCTCGCTGGCGCGTCCGTCGACTCGTGGTGCGCCAGTTTCTCCCGCAGGCCATGCACCGTCCAGGCGCTGAACGCGGCCATCAGGTTAGCCACAAAACCGGTGAGCACCGGCAAGACCACCAACAACCACAGCTCGGCCTCGCCAATGCCCAGGCTCAAATCGCGCGCCTTGCCGGGATAGAGCAAAGCCCCAGCCGCGCGCACCTCCTCCAGATACTCCTCGGCGACCAAATCGGCCAGGTCGGCCTCCTCCGGCGCCATCGCCTGGGCGGCATCGGCGGCCAGACGAGCGATCAGAGCGCTGGCGTCTTCATCTTGCAGATAATCGAATTGGGCCATGGCGCACTCCTCATGCTGTCTTTTGGGCGGGTATTGTCGCCGGATCGGCCGCAGCCAGGGCGGCGAACTCGCGGGCAAAGCGCTCGGCCTGGCGCGGGTCGAAGTCCAAATCGATGGCCGCTTGCAGCGCCGCAGAGCGAGCCGCCTCCGGCCAGGCGCCAGACTGCTGCAAGCTGGCCATCTGGCTGGCGCTGAGGGCTTCGCCCAACCGCCCGGCCGCCGCCCACGTAGCCGCCAGCAGCCTGATCTCGTCGGGCAAATCGCCGCTGGCAAAGCCCAGAGCAGCGCCCGGCGCAGGCGACGCCCGCAGGTTGAGCCCCATCTCCTGCAACTCGTCCAGCAGCAGCTCGGCCACGTCAGCCAGCGCTGGCAGCGAATCCGGGAACAGCACAGCGCCGATCTGCTGCGCCAGACGCAGGGTCGCGCGGCGCAACCGGCGCATATAGGCCCCAGGCAGGAAGGATAGGTCAGGCTGAGGCACGGACACTGGCGGCGGCTCGGCGGTCAAATCCTGCAACATGGCCACGTGCAGCTTCGTGCATCGATGGCAGTGCAACAGGTGGCGGTGCAGGGCGGGATATTGCTGCGCCGCCGGCCGGCCCAGCAGTGTGGCATTGACATAGCCAGGCAGGTCAAGCTCGGCCTGCTCATGGCTGTAGCTGTCGTCATCAACCAGCGTCTCGGCCAGGCGGCGCAACGGGTCGTCTGGCGGAACTTGGGTGTTGCGCAGCGCCTGGGCCAGGCGCTGCAACTGCTCGTCACGTTGATCGGTCATAGGTCGGCGCTCACCGGCTTCAGGAAGGATAGATCGGGTCGGGGTGTGGGGGGCATTGTAGCACACGACGGCTCAGGCAGCAACGCCCACGTGATAGCCGCCCGCCGCCGGCAGCGCGGACAGGCCAGCAGATGGAGCGCCAGCGGCAGGTCGGGGATCGCCCGGCTGGCGAAAGCCCGCACGGCCCAGGCATCCACCTCTGCGGCCGATGGGCAGATCGATGCGGCGGTCTGTTGCGGTTTCATGATTTCCCCTCCTTAATGCTGAGGCGCTGGGACGGCGTCAATTGCTGTCGTAAGAACTCGATCAACTCAGGACAGTGCTTGGGCAAGTCCTTTTTGGCTTGAAAGTACAGCAGGTAGACGGCGTTAGCAGTGATCTCCAGCGACTCTGCTACCTCAGCCACAGTCTGTTCCAGAAACGTCAACGCAACCAACACGTCTGCACGGCGCCTGTTTTTCTTCGGCATGCACTCGTAAATCATGCGGATGAGTTCCTCCTCAGCCGCATCCACGTCTGCTTCCAAGAAGGAATCTGGCCCTTCGAGATCATCCATCCCATCATCATCGCCGTTGTCGTCGATCTTCCATGTCATCTCCTGCTCAATCTGGTCGAGCCTGCCTTTGCGCCGGTAGTAGTCGACGATTTCACGCCGCATAATGACACTGACCCAGCCAAGGAAGCCGTGCGGTTCTCGCACCTGATGCAGATTCTGATGCACCTTCACCAATACCTCTTGCGCCACATCCTTCGCGTCCTGGGCATTGCCAACACGGGCAAAGACCCGAGGATAGATCCACTGATGGAGTTCGGTAAACGCGCGCTCTTGCCGGTCGCTGCCATCCTCCCGGCAGGCGGCGAGGAGGATGGGGCAGTAGGCGTAGGTTATGGCGCGATCCAGAGCTTTCTCAGGAGCTACTCTCGATGGACGGCTTTCGATCAACGCGCCTCGGACATCGTTCACCAGGTTGCGCCAGATGTCTTTGTCGCCGTCTGGAGTCGCCAATATCCAGTTGCGCCGCATCAGCACTGCGGCGGTCTTTGTATCATGATCGATCATCAATGCTCCATTTCTCCGTCCTATTCCAGTTCACGGGCCGGCGACGCAGGTGTCGCCATGAACAAAGATCGTTGAAGCGCCAATGCAGTCTGGTCCTGTCAAGACCTGGTAGGCTGCTGTTTCAGATGCATGTGTGATAACCTGTCGGCCTCCTAATGATCGAACCAGTTCAGACAGATCCGGCGGCGCAAAGACGACAGTATCGGGCGGCAGGCTTTGCCCGAGCCATGACAGCATCTGCCAAACGTCCTGTCTGACGTAGACGTAAGGCGCCGTCGTAATGCGCAGCCAGGATAGGGTCCAGATCAACACTGACGCCGCCGCCAAGAAGATCGCGACCTTATGCAATGCTCCTCTTAGAGATGGCCGCCAGCTGGATGCAAGTATCAGTGACCACACAACGACATTACCGTAGAACAGCCAGGTTACAGGTAGCAACAGGATGGGAAGCCAGCCAAATGCCGCCATAACCAGTAGCTTGGGTCGTTCACGGGCAAAAAGCGTTGTAGTTCCAAGAAGCCAGCCAAATGCCATGGGCACCCAGGCAACTTGATACACCGGCACGATTGACCAACGTCCAAGTTTTGCCAGCAAACCGAGCAGATAACCAGAAGATTGCACAACTGTGTCCCTGCTGCCGGCATACACGTCCGCCAGAGCTCGTAGATGCGCTTGCTCCAGCCACAGTAGCCCGACAAACCTCTGTCCTGCGGGTGCCCAAGCCATCGCCGCCAGCCAGGGCAGCGCCACCACAAGAAGCGCTGCCAAGCTGCTCAGATAGGCAGTGCGTCTCGTCGTTAGGTCACCCAGGCGAGGCGTATGACGCACGATGTGCATCGTGCGTGCCGGCCTGAACTCGCCGCCATCCTCCATCCAACGCGGCCGCAGCAGGGGCAAAATGGCCTGTGTGGTAAGCCACATCAACAACCAGGCAACGACATAGAAGGTCAATGCCTGTCGCGTATGCAGTCGAATCTCGAACGGATAAGGCCATTCGACGATCCATTTGAGCAGTAGAAACTCCACGATGCCCAGGCCCATCGTCAACCAGCGAGGCTGGTAGCCAATGAGCCAACCGTAAACGCCCATCTCCAGGGCGACGCCAACACCTGCCATCAGAGCAAACAGCAGCCAATAGTCTGAGTCGCCAGTAACGGCTGAAATCACGGCAGTCAGCGCCAGTGGCCCTGCGAGGCTGGCCAGGCGCGTGTGCAAACGGCCGGTCAAGGTGAACCACATGGTCAGCTCAGAAACTGGGGGGCCAGGCGCCTGGCAGCATATTTGATGCCGGCGAATGTGTCTGCAACAGGCAGCGCCCAACGCGCAAGAGCGCCAACCACACCACAGATGCTGTCTCCCTGGCTGAGAGATGTCAAGGTGAAATCATCCGAAACCGCCAGATGGCCGCCAATGGTTGGCAGGTCGTGGGTTGCGACCATTTGTGCAATCAGCGGATAGGATAGAGCGGACGTGATAAAGCCGGTAGCGCACACCAACTTGTCCACTTCGATTGTTTCGCCATTGTCTACATGCAGAGAGAGTGCATCTTCGGCGCCCGGCGCTACCGGTTCCATCGCTACCAACTCACCTTGGATTGATCGAAACTGACCCCGAAGGCGAGTGCGACGCCATTGTCGCTGCCAGGAAAGACGCCAGGGAAATGAACCATGGCTTAGTTGGCGCAGAGTCGCCAGCCGCGCAGCGGGGCAGAGGCGCCGGTAGGCGTCGATGCCCGCTGCGCTGAATGCGCTGCGCGGCGCATTCAATCGTTGACAACGCAAGGGACGCCTGTGCAACGCGGTCACCTGTGCTCCTTTCGCCAGGCCAAGAGACCAGAGGTGTGCGGCCGCCATCCCGCTGCCGATAACGGCCACACGTTCTCCGGCTTGAAAGCTCGGTTCATGGTAGGCATGCGCCACGCCAGGGTGCGACCACCAAGGACGCACCGCCTCTGGCCAGGCTAACCCGGCATGGCCCAAAGCCAGGATAACGTGGCGGGCGGCGCCTACCAAGCTGCCATCTGCACCCAAGAGTAAGAACAATGGCTCTGGCATTTGCACACGCAGGATCTGTGAGATGTGCGTTGGAACCCTGCAGTGATGAAAGCCAAAGCGATTTATCAAAGCATCGGCCTGCGCTACCAGCAACTCTATGGGTGGATTGTAGCGATCCAAAAGCGAGGCAATGAGCGGCCATGGTGAACGTAGTCGGTAGGCATCACTCCAGGCCATCCCAGGGAAATCTATGGGCGCCAAGTGACCGTTGCTCTCTGAGCGCATGCGATCTTGACCCAAGGCGATCGCGTAGCGCTGGAGGTTGCTCAGCGGATGCAAACTCCTTCCATAGATAGTGACTTTCTCCGAAGGTATGCCGGAGTGAGCCAGCACTGCCAGCACAATGAGCGCTCCGACTCCATCACCTACGATCGCCACTCGCGAGATGCTAACTTCGCTTTCGAGGTTTGCCATGGGTGATGTTCCGACCAGATGATTGCGGATCAACCGTCGTTGTCACGTTTTTGCCGGCAATCTGATCACGGGACTTTGGTTTGCCTCTGGAACCCGTGTTCTTCCTGCGAACCGCATATGCCCCGCCGCCAAGAGCGGCTGCGGCTGAGGGTATGCCAATCAGTCCGGCCATCAAGGCAGGCGGCATGAAGAACCACCAATCCTTGACCTCAGGACATACCGACTCGGGATCGCGAATAGTAACATTCGACCATGCCACTGCCTCAACGTCGCTGTTGCTTACCGGACTCACCTCCAGACGGACTTGATTCTCACCACCGGTCATGCAATAACCAAAGGTCTCACAATCGATCTTGACCTGCTTCGACTGCCCTGGCCTTAATGTCAGTGGCTCAAGATTGACGGTCGCTCCTTGACCATTGAGGCTGAATTGATCCGATGCAGTGCCACCTAACGGATTGTAGGCGTGAGCTACTACGTTGTAGGTTTCCTTGCTCGCCGTCGGATTGCGCACGCCGAATGTCAGCGGCGGCTTGGCGCCGGCTTTGGGGCAGGTGCGAGGTGTGATGGGCCAAACGGTAGGTCCGCTGTTGTTGAGGCGTAGTGTGGTCGTGACAGGAGTACGGAAGATGCACAGTCCATCAGTACTTTGCACCGTAGCCGTGATGACCAGGTTGCCGGATTGAGTCAGGCTATAAGGCACCGATATCTTGATTGTGTCATTGGCTTTTTGACTGCCAGCCGGCCCCAACTGGCCACTGCCCAGTGTGGGTGTGACGACACCAGCCACGTCAGGATCCCAGTCGCCGCCGTAGGCAATCTGGTACGTGTAGCTCGTGTTACTGGTGCCTTTGTTGTTGTTCAGACCGAGATAGACGTGCGCAACCCGCTCATCACGTGGCGCAAGAAAACTCCACCACGCATCTTTGGCGTCGTTCTGGTTGATAGTAATGGCGGAGAGGTTGACTCCACACGGCGATGGCGGTGTCTGGGCAGTGCAGGCCAGACAAGGTTGCGATGTGGCTGTCATCAGCAAAACCACACCCACCAGGGCGATGGTCACAGAGAAGACCGTGAGCAGTAGGCGTTTCTTCATGGCTATCTTCCTCCAGAGTTATGCTACGGGGCCGTGAAAACGGCGTATTGTGTCGTCATTGCTTCAGCATCCGCATAGGTCAAATGAGCCAGATTCTGGCCATCAATTGCTAACTGGGCCCAGGCGCCTACATCACCATCAGCAGCCAGCGTCTGAGTCCGCCAATGCCCATTCCACCACGCCAGACGCAGATCGCCTGTCTTGGCTGCATAATAGGCGACCACAGGGACACCGAGTACGGAAACAGCTATAGCATTGAACCGACCGGCATTCGCGCTCCGATCAACGATGTCTACTCGCCATCGGCCGCTATTGCGATTGGCAACCCTCAATTCACCACTGTGGTAATCCCAGGTGCCCGCGCGATAGTAGCTGATCCACGGATTGCCTGCAGCATCGAGCGTCAAAGAGGGAAACCCGCCAGCGCCCGTGGCCGAGTCCACAGTCTCGATCTGCCAGCCGTCATGGTGGCGCGTGGCGAAACGCAGTTCGCCGTCATACGGTTTATAGCGATACGCCAGATAGGCCACCTGCGGCTGTGCTGCCAGACATTGATCTGCATCCTGTCCTAATTGCAGGGCTATCTGTGTAAAGCCAGCCGGGATGTGGAAACCGGGCAGGCCCTCGGCATCGATAGTCTCGATGCGCCAGCCAGTTGGACTGCGATAGGCATACTTCGTGTCGTTGCGCGTATTGTCGAAATAGCTGATGTGGGGTTGATCAGCACAGTCGACGGCCAGCGACGGAAAGTAACCTACCTGGCCAGAGGCATCAACAATCTCAGTCATCCATCCGCTTGCAGTCCGTTCAGCAAACACAAGATCGCCGAAGCGGTCATCAGTATAAGCGATCATGGGACGATTTTCTTTAGTGAAAGCCAGACTGAGTGCAACCTCCAGGCGCTCCACATTGCCAGCGACGCCGACGATTTCTGGAGAGTGGCCGATTTCGACATACTGGATCGCATACTCAGGCGCACCTGTCACAGAAGCTACTGCCAGCTCGCCTGTTCGCTTCACAGCAATCGACGAAGGGAGCGTCAAAGCGTCGGGAACGCTCGAGACCAGGCGAAGCTCAACAGACGGGTTTTCAGACTGCGCACAGCCTGAGATCAGCAGACAGGAGCACACCAGAATGACGTGCCACAACTGATGGCATCCACCAAAACCGCCATTACATGTCCGGGCTTGTTGATCCGAATTCATCCACTTCATCGCCGGTCAATACTTCCGCTTCCAGGTCTCGTAATCGATCTTGGCGCCGGGAAAGCGAGCACGCAGATCGTCAATTCCTGCCTCTAGGCGCCGACGGAAGGCATCGGGCATATCACCAAACGATGTATCGAATACCAGCTTGACGCGCGAGAAACCCTGTCGGGCGATGTCCCGCTCCACTTGTCTGAGCGGGCCCTCGACTCCAGCCCCCTTCTGGTAACTGGGCCGGCTAAAATCGTAGCATTTCAATTCGACGGCTGTGCCATCCTTGAGCATGACATCGACGCCTTGCTTCATTCCTTTTGCCCTTCCATCGCTGTCGATGCTTTCGACGGTCTCGAGACCAACACTGCGAATCTCGCTGGCATGGGCCGCAATCCAATCAAGCTCGAACTCGGCGCCCTGCTGAGTAGGCACAGCAAATTGGTCTGTCAACTTATCAACCAGTTCGGTCATCCCTGGGATGTCAGCCGTTTTGTTCAGTTGCACAAGACGATCGTTCAGCCACTGGGTGCGCATTTCCGATGGGTAACCGGAGACGGAGCCGACAAGACCATAGATGGCGTCTGAAGGGTACTTGGTCAACGCTGTCTCAAGGGCATCCATATCCAAGTCGTCAGAGTATTCTGATCCCCACTCCTCCATGATCTCCCTGGCTTCCTCAGCAGCTTGTCGCCTGGATACCGGTGATTCATCGGAATCACTGGATGTCTCCAACACGATAAGTCGATCTTGTGACGGCTGTAACCGTTCTGGCCGGGGTCCCAATTCTTCCGGGGAGGCGTTCGTGGTTATTGGCACGTCCGATTGACCGCGCATGAGCTGCTCTGCGCTCTGGCTGCGCGGTTTCACGCCGTTCTTCTCCAGCACTTTTGACAGCTGCTCGATGTTCTTCTTGGCGGGATTGGCCGCCTTATCGATGCTAGCCGGCTTCGTACCATCCGCCATGACGCCGTGGTTGAAGGGTGTTTCTGCACTCATCGTGAGTTCTCCTGCGCGATGCGAAAGTTGCGTTCCCAGATGTCACGATTCTTTTCAGCAAACAGACCACTTGCATTTTGTAGATGTAGATAAAGACAATAGGTAGCGGCAAATCCTGTTTGTGGCGTCAGCGCGTTGTTTACGTGCCGGGCAGTCGCAGCGGCGCAAAAGTCAACCAATTGACTCATCATGGCCTCGCTGCCCTCCTCAGGTTGGAGACTTGCGACAACGTCCGTGAATTGACCCAAAAGATCAAGGGATTTGTCGAACAGCAACGCCTCGCCGTGGTCGCGCGCTGTACAGGGGGCAGGACAAATCCGGCATCCCGCATAGGGCACATACAGGTCGCTATATTGCTGTCGAAAGGGCGCCATCAAACCAGACAGCTCAGCATCGCTGACCAGGACGCTAACCGGCGCGTCTTTCGTCTCCAGCCGCTGCCAGAAGTTGGGCGCCTGCACCAACGTGGGTTCCTCTGCGCCCAACCCATAAACCGCTGCCTGCCCTGTGCGCAGACCGGCCACAAACTCCTCCTGGAACTCGTCGAAACGCATGGCACGGCCCATGACTTCGCGATCCTGGGCGGAGGTCAGGCGGTGCATGATCTTCAGGCCCGTGTTGCCAATGACATCAGGGACCAACTTGGTCGGCAATTGCTCAGCAATAATGATGCCTTCGCCGTGTTTGCGTGTCTCCGCCAGGGCATGGGCGAACGCCTGCGCTGCCTGCCCTTTGGTGTTGGCGCGCTCTGCGCTGGTCTCGTCGCTGGTGTTGGACAGAAGCCGATGCGCCTCCTCAATAAGCAAGATGTGGCGCAGCCGATTGCGACCTACCACCCGCGGCCGGCTCTTCTCCAGGTACTCGTTGACCATCATCAAGATGAACGCAATCATCAGTGCCTTGTCCTCGTCATCCCCTATGTGACGCAGCTCCATGATGGTTGGCCGCTCGAGCCAGGATTCGATGGGAATGGAGCGCCGGGCCGACAGAATGCGGCCGCAACTACCCTCCATTAACGCCTCGACGCGCAACTTGCTGGCGCCAATGATATTGCTCCTCACCTCGCCGGCATGCTCGATCTCGTGTTCTACAACCTGTGACAACTGCTGATAGAAGTCCCTCAAGGTCGGAAACGGACGGGCGCGGCTCCCTGCAACCGGCTTCTGAGAAGCTGTCCAACCGGCGCGATAGTAGGTACGATTGAGGGCTTTGAGGAACAAGCGCGGCAGTGGTTCCCACATGGGGATCGCCGCTTTGAACGCTGTCAGTAAGGAGGAGATGTGCTCAGTGATGGTGATGCCGGCCTGAACCTCGAAGGGATTCAGCCGGAAGGGCAAGTTTTCTTCATCCCCCAAGGTAAAGACCTGCAGGCGATGACGCAATGCGTCCAAGCGCAACAGCGCCCGGTAGTCATTATGCTCAGCATTGGTCGGCTCGATGACCAGGAATGGCACGTCGAACTGAGCCAACTCGTGCAGCAAGTGCAGGCAAGTCGTGGTCTTGCCGCTGCCCGTTGTACCTGCCACCAGCACGTGTTTGGTCAGATCGTGCAGATGCACCGGGAAGGGAGCGCCATCGCCCTGCAAGCCCAGCACGACCATGGGCTCCTCGATCTGGCCGGGCGTGCGGGCTATGAACGCGCCGGAATGGGTAGGAATGCCGATTTCGTCAGGATGGGCTACGGCAGGGAGTCTAAAGGCGCAACTGGCCTCCCGAATGTCCACCAGGTAGGGCAGGTGAGCGAGCGCAGCACACGAACTGCCCAACTCGCCTCGCACCTGAAGCATTGGGTTGAGGTCGCCGGCGACGGCAACGGCTTCGAGATGCTTCAGGTTCTCCCGGGCGCGCGCCAGGGCGAGCTCTGCAAGCCACACCTCGCGCGGCAAGTGCGGCATGGCCGTTTCCTGCTTAGGATCGTTGGTCGATGGTACGTGACCGACCATCTCAGCCTGCAGTGCTCCGATGACGCTGGGGTCGACATGTCCGTCGGAGGCGACGTAAAGGCGCAAGAGCAGTGGCCGTTCATAGCGCTCCAAATATCCTTCATAGACGGCAGCCGCCAGACGAGCCTGATGATCCGGCATGAACGTCTCGCGGCCAGACATCCCCGACTGATCACGACTGGCCACTTGGCGATAACCGGTGGCCTGCGTCGATGCCATCCCCAGTCGGCGGCTTCGATCCCGCCCCTCGCCGGCCTTGCGTAAGATGCCTGCCAGCCTGTTGAGCGCCGCCCCATCCTCCGCGCCCAATCGCCAAGGCACCAAGCCAATGCTGACGATGTGAGGGTTTTCCTGGCGCAGCAAAGTCTTGCACAGGCCCGCCATGCTGCTGATCCCCCACTGGTAGGGATAAGGGACCGCATATTCATGGCCAGCGCGTCTCAGTCGATGGGTCTCGACCTGTTTCTCAAGCGCCACAACCTGAGCGCTGTCAAACGAAAAAGGCTCATAAAGGGCGTTAAAGCTTTCTTCGTCCTGCGCTGCACGCAATCCGCCACGGTAGAAATCCGTTGGGAAAAGCTTGAGCAGATCGTTCCACAGGCTGTCGGCAAGATCGCACGCCACGTCTGCGTCGGCGGCTGTTCCTTTGCCCAGAAACGCCAGCCGGAGCTTGCGCCCATCCCAGATGTAGCGCAATTCGAACGCGCGACCACCCACCTGCTCCAGATTAGGCTGGACATTGAGGCCCATCAGCAACAGGCGTTGGCTGTTGATCACGCGACGATACTGTTCGATCTCATCCACGTGCTCGAACTGCCGGTAGGAGGACAGGTCAGGGATCGACGGCACTTCTGCCGCGAACAAGGTATGATGGAGACCTGGATACGTTGAGAGAATGTGAAGGTAAGGGTTGGTCACAATTTGTCTATCCTACCAGGGCACAAGTTTGACCATCTCAGTGAGACGATATTCAGCTTCCACTAACCACGCCAGATCAAGATGATGTACATGACCACACCTGGCAGCACAATGGCTAGCGGCACCCAGTCGCCGTCGAGCAGACTGAAAACAGCCAACGCCAATGCGACGAAGCCGACGATGCCAAGCACGAGGACCAGAATTCGAAACAACGGCGCTGGCATGGCTGATCCTTATCGCCGACGAGGTGGAGTCGGCCGGCCAGGCTGCGCCGAGTTGCGTGGCGCGATGGCCGTAGCGCCGCTCGAACTAGCGCCGCCTGAAAACACTGATCCGCTTGGGCCGCGCCTGCCGGACATGGTCTGTGCAAGCAAGAGCAGCGACACGCCCACAGTGAACACCAACGCCACGATGGCCGGCACCGAGAGCACCTGGGCGGTTGCAGTGAAGGTCTGCGGCATAGCTGGATCGATTCTCCAGGCTACCGTGCGTTCATCAATCACAGCGCCATTGTGCTGTGTGATCCGTCC
>CAZVGR010000084.1:0-22858 GCA_964626845.1 uncultured Anaerolinea sp. | reverse complement strand
CAGAGGCTCGTGTCAAGTGCCGGGCACCTCAACAACTTTGTTTACGATGTACTCAACAGCCCCCGCTCGCGGGTTGAGTAGCGGGTTGAGGGGGCGCGACTGGCATGACGTCGGCGGATTCCGGCCTATCGAAACCCAGACGGTCCCGACACGTGCGCCTGCGCGCAGTGCAGGTGTACGGCCCTGCGGGACGGCTACTCGACCAAGGCGCGCCGGATCTCCGCCAGGAAATGCGCCTCGAACGCCTCCCGCAGCCGCAACGTCACCGGCCCCGGCCGGCCATCGCCAATCGGCTGGCCGTCGATGCGCACCAGGGGCAGCACGTGGCGGCTGGTGCTGGTCAGAAAAGCCTCGTCCCAGTGCATCCGCTCAGCCAAAAGTAGCGGCCGCTGCAACACAGGCAGGCCCATCTCTCCCGCCAGCTTCAGCAGTTCCAACTGAGTCACGCCGGCCAGCACATCCTCGTCCGGCGCAGTGAGCAGCACCCCGTCCTGAACAACGAACAGGTTGCTGCTGGAGCCTTCGGTGACGCACAGAGCGCGATCGACCAACAACCCCTCGTGCTCGCCCGCCTCCATCGCATACGTGCGGGCCAGATGGTTGACCAGGGTATTGAGCGACTTGGCGTGGGGTAACGCGCGCTCTCCGCGGAAAGTGACCGCGCCCACCCCCTGCTCGTAGATTTCGGCGCCGGGTGTGCGCGGCGTCTCTGGCCAGATAAACAGTTGCGGCGCGTAGCCTGACGCCGGGCCGAGAGCGAACATGCGGATCAGCGCATCGCGGCAGCCGTTGGCTGCAATCACTTCCTGCGTCCAGCGAGCGACGGTGTCCAGATCGGCTGGCAGATCCAGGTCGATAGCTGCAGCCGAGTCAGCCAGCCGCTGCAAATGGTCATCCAGCCGAAAGATAACGCCCTGGTAGAGCTGAATCGACTCGTAGACGCCAAACGCGCCAAAAATGGCCGGGTTGAAGATCGAAACGTGGGCGTCAGACGAGGCAATCAAGCAGCCGTTGCGGCTGACCAGATGGGGTAAGGTCATAGAAATCCTTGTCAGTTGCTTTTAACCATGTGATAGGCCAGGTCGCCGTCGGTCAACATAGCCACGGGACGCCGCTTGCCATCTGTCTCCAACACGACTACCACTTGCCGCACGCGCAAGTTGATCATCAACAGAGCCGCGTCAGCCAGCAGGGTCTGGGGCGTCACCACGGGGATGTCACGTTGCATGTGATCCTTGACCAGTTGACTGGCCCAGTTGTCCCGCTCAAGATGGACGCGCAGGATGTCGATGCGCGTGATCAGACCCAACAGGCAGCCCTCGTCGTCCTCGACCACCAGCGAGCTGACCTCTTCCTCGACCATGGTGCGCACTGCCACCAACAGCGATGTGTTAGCCGAGCAGCTATGGATGCCATAGCGCTTGGCCTGGAGAACGGTTCTTCCTTTTTTCATAGTGATTGCCTGCTTTCGTAACTGCTCGGCCATCGGCGCCGGGCACTTGAATCCATGAAGCGCAAGCGCCCGGCGCCTGACAGGAGAAAATCTTCGATCGGCGCGAGTATGTCTGGAATTCTAACATGAGACGAACCTTGCGGCAACTCCTGGCACGCTTGTCAAACAAGAAGCGCCCCCGGCTGCGGGGACGCTTCGAGCTTGGACTGAGAACCCATCAGATCTGCGGGCAGAGCGCTTGTCAGGCTGCTGCCGGCGCGCTGGCCGCTGGCTCGACCTGGGCCAGCGGCCGCTTAAACGGGCTCGGTCGGAGACCGGCCCGAGCGTGGTTAGGTATCAGGGCTGCCTCCTTCCGGCTGCACGGTCCGCACGGCGACTTGGGGCATGAAGACGGCGACGGCCTCGGGTGACGACATGCCGGAGCCGACGTGGGTAATGGCGTCCAGCGAAAAGGCGGTGGCCAGTCGGGCGCATTCGACCAGGGAGAGGCCGCGGCTCTTGCCGGCGATGATGCCAGCCACCATGGCGTCGCCCGCGCCCACGGTGCTCCTGACCACCACGTCGGGCGGCGCTGCGTGGACAGCCTCGCCGTCCTCCACAAACAAAGCGCCCTGCCTGCCCATGGACACGACCACGGTCTGCACGCCGCGCTGCAAGAACTCGTGCGCTGCGGCCAGGATGGCTGCCTCGCTCTCCAGCGGCCGGCCGAGATACTCGCTCAGTTCGTCCACGTTGGGCTTGATGATGGTTGGCGTGACGGCCATCGCCTGGCGAAAGGCCTCACCGCTGGTGTCCAGCAGCACGCTCTTGCCGGCCACTCGGCGGAGCAGGTTGCGATAGGCGGTCAGCGGCGCGCCGGCCGGGATGCTGCCGGAGAAGACCAGCCAGTCATGGCCGGCCGCCAGCGCTTCGACGATGGCCGTGAGCTGGGCCAGGTCGGCCTCGCCGGGCGCCTGGCCGGGGAAGTTGATGTCGGTGGTGCGCTGCGACACCGGATCGACCACCTTGATGCCGGTGCGGGTGTTGCCGGCGATGCGCACGAAGCGGTCGTCGATCTGCTTGCGTTCGAACAGAGCCCGAAAGATCTGGTCGTTGTCGGCGCCCAGGAAACCGGTCACGGCCACGGCGAAGCCGTAGTCGGCCAGCCAGGAGGCCACGTTAACCCCCTTGCCGCCGGGGTCAGCCTGCGACGACTGGGCACGGTTGACCTGGCCGGCCCGGAAGTTGGGCACGGACACGGTCAGGTCGATGGCCGGGTTGAGGGTGAGAGTGGCGATTTTGGGTGTGCTGGTCATGGATCGGTCCTTAGTATTCCAGGTGTTCGCTGTCATTCTGAACGGGTCATACCGCCAAAAGCCTGAGCGGCGGCAACTGGGTCGTACACTCCTGGCGCAGCATCCCAGAGGCGCACGATCTCCGCCAGCGCCGCCTCGCAATCCGCCTCGCTCTTGATGGGTTTCGAGATTACAGGGCGCCCTCGATCATCATGGCGACACCCAATTCTCCACTGTCAGCCCCGGCACCCTGCCAAACTCCCCCACGTTGTTGGTGACCAGCACCAGCTTGCGGCTAAGGGCATGAGCGGCGATGAGCATATCCAACGACCCCAGGGGGCGGCCTTGGCGTTCGAGCGCGGCGCGCACCTCACCGTAGGCTGTGGCGGCGCTATGATCGAACTCAGCCACCACCAGCGGCAACAAGAACTGGCCCAGTGCGGACTGATTGCGCTGCGGCTGCTGGCTCTTGCGCACGCCATACTGCAATTCTGCCACTGTGATCGAGGACACCGCAATGTCACCAATCTGATAGCTGCGGAAGTGGGCAAGCACCTGGGGAGGCTTTTGTTTGATGATGTAGATGCAGATGTTAGTGTCGAGCATCAGTCTCACGCGAAGGCATCCTCCCGTGTCTGCTGCTCAGGTTGCTCGCGGCTCGCCATGAAGTCCGGCGAGAACTGTCCCAGGCTGTCGAACAATGTCTGCCAGCCGGCCGTATAGGGCAGCAGGACGACGGCATCGCCCACCTTCTTAATGAACACTTGCTTGTCGTCAAACCGATACTCTTTTGGCAGCCGGACGGCCTGGCTGCGTCCACTCTGGAAAACCTTAGCTGTGTCCATTGCCTACTCTCCTGATCGTTGGGCGTGGCGTATGTCCACGTAGCGTATGATATCTATCGGGAGTGTATACCACGTTGTCCGAATCGACAAAAGACGCCGAGAGGAAGATAGCCTTGCTGGGTCCAAGCAGGCGCGCCGACCTTTGACCATAAAGAAGTATAGGCTGAGCTAGAAGCGCTGGAGGCCGCAGGTGAACTACCGGCTTAAGTACACTCAGGAGGCGCGGCGCAGCTTGCGGTCGTTGCCCGGACAGTACAGGCAGCGGGCGAAGCGGATCATCGAAGGACTGGCCCGCCGGCCGCGGCCGGCGGGCGTGCGCGAACTGAGGGACCCGCCGGGGGTCTATCGCCTGTATCTGAACGGCTGGCGCATCATCTATCAGATCGACGAAGACGCAGCCATCGTGCGGATCGTGGGCGTCAGGCTTAAGACGGGTCCTGAGACGTACGAGAACCTGGATGTGATCCAGGAGTCTCCCAAGGGAATTCTCTACGCAGCAAGAAACTCGCTCATCGCATCCAATACCTCGCGCATCTCAGCGTCGGCCACGTCGCCCATGTGGGCGATGCGGAAGGTCCGGCCCTTCAGATCGCCGTAGCCGTTGGAGATGGCCAGGCCGCGGTTTTTGAGGAATTTACTCAGGGCGCCGTAGTCGATGCTGGGGGTGTTCTCGACGCAGGTGACGGTCTGCGAGCGGTGACCTTCAGCGGCGAATAGGCCGAAGCCATGCGCCAGCGCCCACTGCTGGGTCATGACAGCCAGGCGGCGGTGGCGCTCGACGCGGCTGGCCATGCCCTCGGCCAGGATGTGGTCCAACTGCCGGTCGGCGGCGCGCAGCAGGCTGATGGCAGGGGTGGCTGGCGTGGTGTTCTTGACCAGGTACTTCTCCAGCAGCAAGAAGTCGAAGTACCAGCCGCGGCCGCTCACCTCTTTGGCCCTGGCCAGCACGCGGTCGCTGACAGCGGCAAAGGCCAGGCCGGGCGGCAGGGCCAGCGCCTTCTGCGACGAAGTCAGGCAAATGTCCAGCCCCCACTGGTCGGTGGGGATCCAGTCGCCAGCGATGCTGCTGACCGCGTCCACGAAGAGCAGGGTGTCGGGATAGCGTTCACGCAGCAGGGCTGCAATCTCGCCCACAGGACTGGTGGTCCCCGTGCTGGTCTCGTTGTGGACTACAGTGACGGCATCCCAGTCCCCGCCGGCCAGGGCTGCGTCCACATCGGCTGGCCGCACCGGCTGGCCCCAGGGTACGTCGAACCGAGCTGCCTGCTTGCCACAGCCCGCGGACACCTCATGCCAACGCTGGCTGAACGCGCCGTTGACAAAGTTTGCCACGCGCCGTTCCGCGCGCACGCCGTTGCGGATTGCGGCCTCTTGCAGGCCGGAGCCGGATGCGGCCAGAATATAGACGCGGTTCTCAGTCATGAAAACCTGTTTGATCTTGCTTTCGACGCTGGCGATCAGCGCGTCGCAGTCGCTGCTGCGGTGGCCGATCATGGGCGCAGTCTGGGCCTGAAGCACGTCGAGGCGCACTTCGACCGGACCGGGGATGAATAGCTTGGTGTGGGACATGAATACCTCGTATAGCGTGTCACCCTGACCGAAGGCGACGAAGGGTCTCGGCGGGTGAAAACCAACAAGGGCAGATAACGCGGCGGCCACCGTTACCGATGAGCCACACCGCTCTCTGCCCTTGTCTACTTGCCTACTTGTCTACTTGCAACCTACAACCTGCAACCTGCTACCTGCAACCTGCTACCTGCTACCTGCTACCCGCCTGTGCGCCTTGCCTCGCGCGCCGCCCGCCGCGCAGAGCGGTCATCGGCTGGCGCGGCCGCGCCGCTGGCCGGCGCCTGGGCGGCTGCCAGTTGCCGCTGATAGATGATCCAGTTGGCGCAGTTCTCGTCGTGGCCCATCATCACATCGGCGGCCCGAATGGCAGCCATGATCTCCGGCTCCAACGGGTTGGTAATGGCGCAGGGCAGACCGGCAGCGATGGCCATAGCGACAAAGGTCGCGTTGAGCGTCTTGCGGTTAGGCAGGCCGAAGGAGATGTTACTGGCGCCGCAGATGGTGTTGCAGCCCAGTTCCTCCCGCACCATGCGCACGATCTGGAACAAGTGATTGCCCGCGCCCTGCACCGCGCCCACCGGCATGGCCAGCGGGTCGATCAACACGTCCTCACGCGGGATGCCGTAGCGCTCAGCCCGTTCCACAATCTTCTTGGCGACCATAAAGCGCTGGCGCGGATCGTAGGAGATGCCGGTTTCGTCGTTGCTGATGGCGATCACGGCCGCGCCGCGCTCGGCCACCAGCGGCAGCACCGCCTCCAGCCGCTCCTCCTCGCCGGTGACCGAGTTGACCAGCGGCTTGCCTGTGGCAGCCTTCAGCCCGGCCGCCAGCGCTGCCAGCACCGACGAGTCGATGCACACGGGCACATCGACGGTGGCCTGCACAAGCCGGATCGCTTCAGCCATGATCTCAGCCTCGTCGGTCAGCGGCACACCAGAGTTGACATCCAACACATGGGCGCCGGCCTCGACCTGGGCCTTGGCATCGGCGACGACACGGCTGAAGTCGCCGGCGGCCATCTCAGCAGCCAACGCCTTGCGGCCAGTCGGATTGATACGCTCGCCGATGATCACAAAGGGGCGGCCAGGGCCGATATAAACCGTCTGTTGGGGGGATCGCAGCACTGTGTCCATGAAGGGTACTCCTGACAAAGATCGTTCAGCAGCGCACAAGGCCTGCCGACGGCTATTTTACAACCAGTCAGGCGTTGTGGCAATCTGCGAGCGCGGTCGCGTCGCTGCCAGACGCGACAATGCCGGGCTTCTTGCGTTACCCGGCATTGCCTCACACCACACCCACACACCAAAACTCTCGTTTGCTCCCCTGATCTCTGGCGGGTCTTATACACTTCGTCACAGTCGCTGTCATACACTACATGATTTGATCGTTTTGACCGCCAGAGATCAGCGGCTTGCACATGCTTCTCGATAACTCACTTGTTAACTCAATCCATCTCAACCAATCATACAACCCTGACCCGATCAATCAAACTGTCGATGCATCTCACCTGTTGCTTTGTTTTATTTCGATCAATCCCACGAGCTGGCCAGCGCTTGCAAAGCATCGGGATCGGTCACATAAATGCGGCGATAGCCCAGCTCTACCATGCCATCAGCTTTGAACCCACGCAGAATCGTGCTCACGGTCTCACGGTATGTGCCCAGCATATCAGCCAACGACTGATGGCTGGTGCGAATGGCCGTGCGGTCGTTGCTGGTGGAAAGATCCAGCAGCAGCTTCGCCAGCCGTTGGGGCAGCTTCTTGTAAGCGACTTCTTCCAGACGATCTTCAACCTGGCGCAGGCGACGACCGAAAGTCTGCAACATGCCCCAGCCGATGATCGGGTAGCGCTCGGTCATCGCTCGTGCATGGGTCTCGGGCAGCACCCAGATCGTCGTGTCTTCCAGCGCTTCGGCGAAGGTAGCAGGCGCTGATTCACGGGTGATCATTGCACCGTCGCCAAAAATTGCGCCAGGTCCCACTCGGGACATCATCATGCGCCGGCCTTCTTTGTTTTGGCAGACCAGTTGCGCCTTGCCGTTCATCAAAATGAACAGCTTGCTGGAAAGGTCTTCAGGAGTGGCTATTACTTCGCCAGCGCGATAGGTGCGGGTGGTAATGGCCTGTTGGAAATCAGCGTCACTCTCAGTTACTGATGCAATTAGCTGCGACAAGGGCGTTTTTCGCTTCTGCTGTGTGGACATTTCTAACTCCTGTGACTGAAGATTTTCGCGCTCCAAATAGATGCCAGCGATTTGATCCTGTTTTGTCACTACTCAGGTGCCGGGCGCTTGCAGCCCAGGATCGGCTGAATTCGGCTCGGCAGACTTCGTAATTAGGCGTAAAGTCAAGTGCCCGGCACCTATGGCTGAGTAGTAATCCTGTTTTTTTGATTTACACAGGGATTATAGCGGAAATTGTTTGTCTTGTCAAGGCTTTGTTCAATATTTTAACCTCTTATTAACTTTCACTGGCAAGTTTTCCTGGATAACTCTACAAAATATAAACACACTAGTCTGTACTAGCTACTTTTTTGTACACATTCGTTTAGCATGATCACCTAATCGATAGTATAATTGCCGCCATGCCTGTTCTGCGACGCGCCATCGTCCGCGGGCGACGCGGACTTAACTACAGCGCCACGCTGGTTGCCGCCATGGCGAACCGGCAGCAGCGTCACTTCGTGCAAGAGGCGCTGGCCTTGGCTCGGGAACTGCCCGGCCGGCTGGATCAGCCGCTGCCTGCTGCCTTGCAGTTGCTGACGCCCCCCGCTGCGCCCCAGCCGTTAGATCCCGCGACCATGCGCCAGCTTGTGGATGCGCTGACAGCCTTCGGGGCCGGCCGGCCGCTGGGCATCTGTCTGCGCCGTTCCTTGTTGCGCTACTACTTTCTGCGCCGCGCCGGACTGCCTGTGGTGATCCATTTCGGCGCGCGCCGCTTGGGCGATGACATCGCCGGCCATGCCTGGCTGACCCTGGATGGCCAGCCCTATTACGAAAAGCCTGAGAACACGCAATCTCATACGCTGATGTGGAGTTTTCCCCATGCCTGATTCAACCCAACCGCTGCCCAGCGCCGCGCTACGCCGCGATAAAAACGGCGCCAACACTGCTCAACCTTTTGTGTTCGTCATTTTTGGCGCATCAGGCGACCTGACCCAGCGCAAGCTGGTGCCTGCCCTGCACACCATGGCCAGCCAAGGTTTGATGCCGGAGCGCTATGCAGTGCTGGGGGTGGCGCGCAGCCCTCTCAGCGACGAGGCTTTTCGTGAGCAGCAGCGCGCAGGCGTAGCCGCCCACGGCCGCATTAAACCCGACGAGCGACTGCCCTGGCAGCAGTTCGCCAACAACCTCAGCTATCTGACGCTCGACTACGATGACACAGAGAGCTATCGCATCCTGGCGCAACGGCTGGACGAAATAAACGCGGCCCTGGGCAGCAGCAATTGCCTGTTCTATCTATCCACCCCGCCCCAGCTTTATGCGCCGATTACAACGCATCTGGGCGCAGCCGGTCTGGCGTCCAGCGACCAAGGCTGGCGGCGCATCGTGATCGAAAAACCTTTTGGCCGCAACCAGACGTCAGCCCACCAGCTCAACGCTACTGTCCATGAGGTCTTTGGCGAGGATCAGATCTACCGCATCGATCACTACCTGGGCAAGGAGACCGTGCAGAACCTGCTGGTCTTCCGCTTCGCCAATGCCATCTTTGAACCGCTGTGGAACCGCAACTACGTGGACTCGGTGCAGATTACCGTGGCCGAAAGTGTGGCCGTCGGCAAGCGGGGCGGCTACTACGACCAGGCCGGCGTGGTGCGTGATATGATCCAGAACCACGCCCTGCAATTGCTGACACTGACAGCCATGGAGCCGCCGGTGGCCCTCAACGCCACCGCCCTGCGCAACGAAAAGGTCAAGGTGCTGGAGGCGATTCGCCCCATCGAAGCGCGCGAGGTCAGTACTACCAGCGTGCGCGCCCAGTATCGGTCGAAAAACGGCCCGACCTATCGCCGCGAGGAGGGGGTCGATCCCCAATCCGAGACGGCTACTTACGCGGCGCTCAAGCTGTTCGTGGACAACTGGCGCTGGCAGGGGGTGCCCTTCTACGTGCGCTCTGGCAAGCTGTTGAAAACCAAGACCACCGAGATCGTGGTGCGCTTCAAGCGGGTGCCCCATCTGATGTTCGCCAAGGACTACCAGGGCATCCGTCCTCCCAACAGCTTACAGATCTGCATCCAGCCCGACGAGGGCATTCACCTGACCTTCAACACCAAGCTGCCCGGCGCGGGCATGCGCACCCAGACGGTAGACATGAATTTCCGCTATGATGACGACTTCGGCGGCGACCTGCCCGAGGCCTACGAGCGCCTGCTGCTGGACACGCTGCAAGGCGACGCCTCGCTCTTCGCCCGCAGCGACGAGATCGAGCTTTCCTGGCGGGTGGTGGACCCGATCCTGGAGGGCTGGGAACAGGGGCTGGCCCCGCTGGCCTTCTACGAACCAGGCTCCTGGGGCCCGCGCGAAGCTGACGAGCTGCTGGCCCGCGATGGCGCAGTATGGATGGCGGGCTGTACGGAGTTTTGATAACCTAATGTCGCTCCAACTATCCAATAGCGATCAAGCCATGCTGGCCGGCGACCACGGCCCGGCCGCGCAACTGGCCATGCGCATCCTCAGCCGCATGGCCAGCCTGTGGGGCGCGCCCGCGCTGCTGGACATCGAAGGCGCCCATATCGACAGCACCATCTACATCGGCGAGGCCGGGCTGGAGTACGCCGAGCGACTGGCCGGGCTGGGCGCGCGGGTGCGCGTGCCCACCACCCTCAACGTCAGCGGGCTGGACGAACAGCACTGGCAGGAATGGCCGGTGCCGGCCGGCTGGGCCGAGAAGGCCCACCGCCAGATGGTGGCCTACCAGAGCATGGGCGCGGTCCCCACCTGGACCTGCGCGCCCTACCAGACCGAGCAGCGGCCCTCCTTCGGCCAGCAGGTCGCCTGGGGCGAGTCCAACGCCATCGTCTTCGCCAACTCGGTGATCGGCGCGCGCACCGAGCGCTACCCTGACCTGCTGGACATCTGCTGCGCGGTCACCGGCCGCGCGCCGGCCGTGGGCCTGCACCTGGTCGAAAACCGCGCCGGCCAGGTGCTGTTCCGCCTGCTGGATGTACCAGCCGCCGTGCAGGCCGACGACACCTTCTACCCGGTGCTCGGCCATCTGCTGGGCCAGGTCTGCGGCGACCGCATCCCGGTGGTCGATGGCATCGAGGTCGCGCCGGGCGAAGATCAGCTCAAGGCGCTGGGCGCAGCCACGGCCAGCTCCGGCGCGGTGGCGCTGTTCCACATCGTCGGCGTCACGCCAGAAGCGCCAACCTTAGAGGCCGCCATGCAGGGCCGCCAGCCGCAGCAGGTCGTGGACGTAGACATGGCCGTCCTGCGCCGCGCCCGCGCCGAGCTGACCACCGCCGACGGCGACCGGCTGGACATGGTGGTGCTGGGCAGCCCGCACTTCTCGCTGGCCGAGTTCAAACAGTTGGCGCCGCTGCTGGCCGGCCGGCGGGCGCACCCCGATGTGCAGTTCCTGGTCACCTCCAGCCGCGGCATGGCCCTGCTGGCCCGCCAGGCCGGCTATCTCGCTGCGCTGGAGCAGTTCGGCGGCAAGCTGACCGTGGACACCTGCATCCTGGCCACCCCGATGCTGCCGCCTGAGGTCAAGCTGCTGATGACCAACTCGGCCAAATACGCCTACTACGCGCCCGGCATGCTCAGCACGCGCGTCACCTTCGGCAGCCTGACCGATTGCGTGCAGTCAGCCGTGGCCGGTCGGGTTGTGCGGCAGGAGGGGTGGTGAGATGAGCAAAATCTTTCACGGCCAAGCGGTCATCCCCGGTCAGGCAGCCGGGCCGGCGCTGGCCGCCAATGAGCCGCTCAGCTTCTGGGGCGGCTACGACCACGCCAGCGGCGAGATCATCGACCGCCGCCACCCGCTGTCGGGCCAGCGCGCGGCCGGCCGCATTCTCTGCCTGCCCTTCACGCGCGGCTCGTCGACCACCACAGCCGTGCTGCTGGAGGCCGTCAAAGCTGGCACTGCGCCGGCCGCGATCATCACCACCGGCGTGGATACCTTCTTCGCGCTGGCCTCAGTGGTGGCCGACGAGATGTACGGCCAGCCCGTGCCGCTGCTGGCGCTGGCCGAGCATGACTTCGCCCGGCTACGCACCGGCGACTGGCTGGCGCTGGACGGCGACGGGACGCTGGCGGTCCGGCCTCGCCCCAACGACAACACCTACTGGGCCGGCGAGCGCCTGCTGGCCGGCGAGTATCCCGGCCACTGGGACGACGCGGTCGCCCGCCAGCGCCTGCAAGCCTATTTCGACGCCGGCGTCACCTGCTTCATTGACCTGACCCAAGAGGGCGAGTTGGTCCCGTATCGCGACCTGCTGCCAGATCACGGACCCTCCGGTCGGAGCGTCCTCTACCAGCGCATGGCGATCCGCGACCTGGGCCTGCCCCGCTCGCCGGAGTTCATGGCCGCGATCCTGGACAAGATCGATCAGGCCAGCGCCGCGGGCCACACCGTCTACGTCCACTGTTGGGGCGGCGTCGGCCGGACGGGGACGGTGGCCGGCTGCCATCTGGTGCGCCGCGGCCTCAGCGGCGACGATGCCTTGGCCGAGATCGCCCGCCACTGGCAGACCATGGAGAAGCGCACGCGCCACCCCCGCTCGCCGGAGACGCCGGAGCAGATGGCCTACGTGCGGCTGTGGGCGAATCATACCTGATCGCCAGGCGTCCCACCAAATTTGAGGAGGTTTCTATGAGCCAAAAGAAGCAGCCACAGGAGTCCCCAAAGAGCGCTACAGCTCAGAAGTTCTCGGCCGAAGAACAAGCCGCCATGAAGGAGCGCGCCAAGGAACTGAAGGCCGAAGCGCGCGCAGCCAAGAACCGGGCAGCCGGAGAAAGCGACCTGCTGGCCAAGATCGCCGAGATGGCGGAGCCCGATCGCGCCATGGCCGCGCGCATCCACGAGATCGTTAGCGAGGTCGCCCCCGACCTGTGGCCGAAGACCTGGTACGGGATGCCGGCCTATGCCAGGGACGGCAAGGTCATCTGCTTCTTCCAGGCTGCCAGCAAGTTCGACGTGCGCTACGCGACGTTTGGCTTCCAACCGGATGCGAACCTCGACGAAGGCAACATGTGGCCGGCTTCGTTTGCGCTGATCAAGCTGACCCCCGCCGAAGAGGCAACCATTGCCGCGCTGGTGAAGAAAGCAGCGAGCTAAAGCGAGACGCATGGCCAGGCTGATCTACTCGCTGCTCACGTCGTTGGACCTGCTCGAAGTACGCCGCTTCGGCAGCGGCGTGGCGGCGCTGCGCTACACCCTGCGCCGCTGATCGCCTTGCCCAGGCAGGCAGGACTTCGCTCCGGGGCCGATCCCGGGTAGCACAACCCGGTACGCGAATAGGAGACCTATCATGCACATTGGACTACAGATTCCGTCTTTCAAGTATCCAGACGGCACGGCTGCGATCCGCCCCAAGCTGAAGGAAATCGTCACAACAGCGGAGCAAGCAGGCTTCTATAGCCTGTGGGTGATGGATCACTACTATCAGATCAAGGGGCTGTTCGGCGAAGCCTACACCGACCCGATGCTGGAGAGCTATACCACGCTTGGCTATTTTGCCGGCTTGACGGAAAAGGCCTATCTCGGCGTCCTGGTCACAGGCGTGATCTATCGCCACCCTTCCGTGCTGATGAAGATGGTCAACACCCTCGACATCCTCTCCGGCGGTCGCGCCTATCTCGGTATCGGCGCGGCCTGGTACGAAGACGAAGCAAAAGGCTTCGGCATCCCCTACCCGCCTACCGCCGAACGCTTCGAGCAACTGGAGGATAATCTGAAGCTGGCCAGGGCGCTTTGGGCAAGTGATGAGACAGCGTTCGCGGGCAAGCACTTCGCGGCTCCGGCCATCACCAACAACCCGCGCCCGCTGTCCACCCCGCACCCGCGCATCATGGTCGGCGGTACCGGCCCGAAGAAGACCCTGCGCATGGTGGCGCAATATGCGGATGCCTGCAACATCGGCGAGTGGGTCGGCGCAGACAACATGCAACAAGCCCTCGACGCGCTCAAAGGGCATTGCGAGGCGCTGGAACGCGACTACAACACCGTGGAGAAAACATCGCTCTCCACGGTGCATCTTTCTGGCAGCGATACGGTGGCGAGCACCCTGAGTCGACTCCAGGCTCTCTCCGCCATGGGCTTCACCCACGCCATCTTCAACATGCCGGACGTCTACGAGATCGCTCCGCTGGAAGCCTTTGGCAAAGAGATCATCCCGGTAGTCGCTGGACTCTAGAGTGGTATGCTTTAGAGACAGAACAAGACATCGAGTTCTACCCCGCGCCAGGCCGCAGTGACTGCGGTTTAAGCGCTGCACCGAAAACAATGAGGCCGCATCCGACTGGATGCGGCCTTGTTGTTACACAGGGCAGGGATCAGCCTCAGCGCCTAGCGGGGCTGGGCCACCTTCTCCGGGTCCAGCTCCCAATGCTCTGGCGAGCGCCACAGGCCAGAGAGCAGCAGTTCCTTCTTGAACAGCATCTCCTTGGGCAGCCGGTCGTAGAGCCTGATGAACAGCTCCTCGTGGTTGAGGATCTCCTGCTTCCACTGCTCGCGGTCCACGCTCATGATCTCGTAGAACTGCTCCTTGCTGAAGTCCAGCCCGGTCCAGTCCAGGTCCTCGTAGCGCGGCATCCAGCCGATGGGGCTTTCGACGCTGGCCGCGCGGCCGTGGGCCCGCTCCACGATCCACTTCAGCACCCGCATGTTCTCGCCGAAGCCGGGCCAGGCGAAGTGGCCGTCCTTGTCGGTGCGGAACCAGTTGACGCTGAAGATGCGCGGCGGATTGGGGATGTTGCGGCCGAAGTTCAGCCAGTGGTTGAAGTAGTCGCCCATGTGGTATCCAGCGAAGGGCAGCATGGCGAAGGGGTCGCGGCGCACCACGCCCACCTTGCCGAAGGCCGCCGCCGTCATCTCCGAGCCCATCGTCGCGGCGATGTAGACGCCATGGTGCCAGTTCATGGCCTGCATCACCAGCGGCACAGTGTCGCTGCGCCGGCCGCCGAAGATAAAGGCCTCGATGGGCACCCCGGCCGGGTCCTCCCAGGCCGGGTCGATGGCCGGGTTGTTGTCGGCCGGGGCGGTGAAGCGGGCGTTGGGATGGGCTGCCTTGCGGCCGCTGTCCGGCGTCCACTCGTTACGCTGCCAGTCGATGGCCTTCTCGGGCGGGGTCTTGGTCATCCCTTCCCACCACACGTCGCCGTCGGGGGTCAATGCCACGTTGGTGAAGATGGTGTCGCGGCTGCACGCCAGCATGGCGTTGGGGTTGGTTTTCTCCGAGGTGCCGGGGGCGACGCCAAAGTAGCCGGCCTCGGGATTGATGGCGTACAGCCTGCCGTCCTTGCCCATCTTGATCCAGGCGATGTCGTCGCCCACCGTCGTCACCTTCCAGCCTTCGAAGGCCGGCGGCGGGATCAGCATGGCGAAGTTGGTCTTGCCGCAGGCGCTGGGGAAGGCCGCGGCCACGTAGGTCTTCTGGCCCTTGGGGTCCTCGACGCCCAGGATCAGCATGTGCTCGGCCAGCCAGCCCTCGTCGCGAGCCATGACCGAGGCGATGCGCAGGGCCAGGCATTTCTTGCCCAGCAGCGCGTTGCCGCCGTAGCCGCTGCCGTAGGACCAGATCGCGCGCTCCTCGGGGAAGTGGACGATGTACTTGACGGTGGGGTTGCACGGCCAGGGCACGTCCTCCTGACCAGGCTCCAGCGGCGCGCCCACGGTGTGCATGCAGGGGATGAAGTCGCCGTTCTCGCCCAGCGCGTCCACCACGGCGCTGCCCATGCGGGTCATAATGCGCATGTTGGTCACCACGTAGGGCGAGTCGGTGATCTCGATGCCGATCTGGGCGATGTAGGAGCCGATGGGGCCCATGCTGAAGGGGATGACGTAGAGCGTGCGTCCCTTCATGCAGCCGTCGAACAGCTTGTCCATGATGGCATGCATCTCGCGCGGGTCCATCCAGTTGTTGGTCGGGCCGGCATCGTTCTTGTTGATGCTGCAGATGTAGGTGCGATCCTCGACGCGCGCCACATCGCTGGGATCGGAGAAGGCCAGGAAGGAGTTAGGCCGCTTCTCCTCGTTGAGCTTGATGAAGGTGCCCGACTTGACCATGCCCGCGCACAGGTCGTCGTACTCCTGCTGCGATCCGTCGCACCAGTGGACGTTGTCTGGCTTGCACAGGGCAGCCATCTCCTCGACCCAGGCGCGCAGTTTTTCGTGTTTCAAGTTAGCTGGATGGTTGATCTTCATAGTCTTTCCTTGTCCTTTACTGAATGGGGGATTGGCGGGCGCAGACCTGATGTGGCCTGACGATCATGTTCGGGTTAAGTTTTACGTTCGTGGATAATAGCACAAGGATACAGTGATGGCAAGTTTACAACTCGCTGCGCACATGGCTGACAGTGCAAGGCGCTGTAGGTCGGCGCTGGTCAGGCGGTCACTTCGCCCAGTACAGCCAGCACATGCTCGTCAGCCACTGTGTCGAACACGTCCACATCGCCGATTGCACAGGGTAAGACGAAGCGCAGCCGGTTGCCGGCCCGCTTCTTGTCGGTGCGCATCGCAGCCAGCACCTGCTCTGGCGCAAACCCAGCAGCGCGGATCGGCAAGCTCAGCCGATCCAACAAGCTTTCGACTCGCCCCACCAGCGCCGGATCACACAATGCCAGCCGCGCCGCCAGCCGCGTAGCTGCGGCCAGCCCGATGCTGACAGCCTCACCATGGCGCAACTGATAGCCCGACAACGTCTCAAAAGCATGGCCGAAGGTGTGGCCCAGGTTCAGCACGGCGCGCCGGCCCTGTTCAAAGGGGTCTTCCTGCACTACAGCTACCTTGACTCGCACCGCGCGCGCCACCAGATCGCGCAGTTGCAAAGGCGGCGTCCCTTCGTCGGGCAAGAGCAGCGCACCAGCACGACCAGGCAGGGCGCCCTGGCCTCTACGGCCTTCCATGGCCTCAAACAAACCAGGATCGCCTATCATGCCGTGCTTGACCACCTCGGCCAGGCCGCTGCGGAACTCGTCAGACGGCAACGTGCTGAGCATCTCCGGATCCACCACCACCAACGCCGGCTGCTTGAACGCGCCCACCAGATTTTTACCTTGCGGCAAATCAACACCGGTCTTACCGCCCACGCTGGCATCCACCATCGCCAACAGGCTGGTGGGAACCTGCACCAAGGGAACGCCGCGCAGATAAGATGCCGCAGCAAAACCGGCTACATCCCCCACCACACCGCCGCCCAAAGCGATCACTGAGCTGCGCCGGTCCAGACTAGCGTCCACGAAGGCATCGTATAGGCCAGCAACCGTAGACAACGTCTTGTGCGCTTCGCCGTCGGGTATTTCGACCACAATCGGGTCAAAGCCTGCCTCGCGCGCGCCTTCTATCAACCGGTCAGCGTGAGCCGCGGCAATAGCAGGCTGAGTCACCACGGCGCAGCGGCACGATCGCAGGCCAGCGCCGATCATCGCCTGGCCTATCTCCCGCAACATGCCATCGCCAATCAAAATGTCATAGTCGCCGCTGGCGCCGCGCACGCCAATGCGCAGTGGTCCGCCGCCGGCCTGCCGCGCCAGGCGAATCACCCGCTCGGCTACCTGCTCCACTGTCAAGTCGTCGGTATCAATGTGGTGGGGAATGGCAGCATAGGCAGCAGCGCGCTGGGTCAGCAACGTTTCGATGCGCACCTGGCGGTCAGCCGCGCCCAGCAACGGCCGGTTATGCAGGCCCTGCAGCCGCTGCATAATCACATCCGTTGACGCATCAAGACAGATCAACACACCGCTGTCCCGCAACGTGGCCCGATTGGCTTCGGCAATCAGCGTGCCGCCGCCGGTGGCAATGACCAGGTTATGCTCACTGGCCAGCTCGCGGCACAGCTCCGCCTCCATTCTGCGAAACAACCGCTCGCCGTCTTGAGCGAAAATCGCACTGACCGGCTTGCCGGCCCGCTGCTCAATGGCTGCGTCCATGTCGACAAACCAACGGCCCAACCGCTCAGCCACAATCTGACCAACAGCAGTCTTGCCGGTGCCCATGAAACCTGTAAGGACGATATTGAGATTGGTCATGATTCGGTTGATAGGCTAGAACGTGTGCAGAGGCGGTGAGTTAACGGCGTGATACGTGGCAGCGTAGGAACGATGATAGTGGAATTATACGCACCGTACAAGAAAACGCCAAGCACCTGTCAACTTGCCGTTCTATCGCTTTGCTGATTTAATACTCGCATGATCCTGCTTGTCGATGGCCACAATCTGATTGGCACTGGACTGGTGCCCGGCGTCCAGCTTGGCGACGAAGATGATGAATGGCAACTGGTGCAGCGGCTGCGCGCCTATGCGGCAGCCAAGCGGCTCAAGCTGACCGTCGTCTTCGACAGCGGGCCGGGATTGACCTCTCCAGGACAGCTATCCGATGATAGCGTCGTCGTGCGCTTCGCGCCGCCGGGTGTGGAAGCGGACGCTGTGATCGTGCAGATGGTGCGGGCCAGCCGGTCGGCAGGCAAGTTTACGGTGGTCACCAACGACCAAGGGCTGGCTGGCCAGGTGCGCTCGGCCGGCGGCCAGGTGCGCTCGGCTACCCAGTTCGCCGCCCAGTTTGCTCCGCGCAAAGCCAAAACGACATCCACCCCGGAGCTGCTGCCCGATCCGCGCGACCCAGGCTTTGCCGACATCTACCGCGGTTTCGTGGAGAGTGAGAAGGACCAGGTGCGCTTCGGCGACGAGATCGACCAGGACGCAGCCTACTGGATCGAACGGCTCTACGGCGACGACGTGGCCGAGGCCGGCCGGGCCGCGCGCTGGCTGGGGCGCTATGGCGGCCCGGCTGCGCTAGACCCTCTGCTGGACGCGCTCAGCCACCGCGCGGGTCAGGTGCGCGCGGCCAGCCTGCTGGGTCTGGCTGACCTGGGCGACCGGCGCGCCGTGCCTGCTGTCGCCGAACGTCTGGCGCAGGACGACTCCAGCATGGCCCGCGAGGCCGCGGCGCAGGCGCTGGGCAGGCTGGGCGGAGCCGCTGCCGTGCCTGCGTTGCAAGCCGCACAGGCCGATCCCAAGGCTAAGGTGCGCAAGGCGGCTGCAGCCAGCCTGAAGCAAGTGCAGGCCAGGTCGTGAAAGGAGCGCGATGAACAACCAGGAGGGACGCGATGCCCACGACGCGCCGGATAGCCCACCTGTTTACACCATCGGCTACGGCGCGCGGACGGTGGACCAGTTGATCGCAGCCTTGCGCCAGCACCAGATCGTTTTCCTGGTCGACGTGCGCACAGCGCCCTACTCGCGCTTCAAGCCGGAGTTCTCCAAGGATGCGCTGGAACGGGAGCTGAAGGCCAGCAGCATCCGTTACGTGTATCTGGGCGACGCGCTGGGCGGCCGGCCGGCTGACCCCGACTGCTACGTAGACGACAAGGTGGACTACGAGCGGGTCAAGGGCAAGGCGTTCTACCAGGCCGGCATCGAGCGGGTGCGCACGGCCTGGCAGCGCGGCGTGCGCTTTGTGCTGATGTGCAGCGAAGGCAAGCCTGAGCAGTGCCACCGCAGCAAGCTGATCGGCGAGTCGCTGGCCGCGCTGGGCATCCCCGTGGCGCACATCGACGAAAACGACGTGCTGCGCAGCCAGGACGAGGTGATCCAGCGCCTGACCGGCGGCCAGCTTAGCCTGTTCGGCGACATGGAGTTCACCTCGCGCAAGCGCTACAGCCATTCGAGCAAAGGCGAGGAGGAAGAGGATGAGTGAGCATGGCCAGCCGCCAGAAATGACTTTTCTCGGAGAAAAGTCATTTCTAAGCACACTGCACCCACCCAACACCCCGGTTGTCGTCACCATCGGCGTCTACGGCAGCGACGAGGCCAGCTTTTTCGACGCCTTGCAGCAGGCTGGCGTGGACGTGTTCGTGGACATCCGCAGCCGCCGCGGGGTGCGCGGCGCAGCCTACGCCTTTGCCAACAGCCAGCGCCTGCAAGCGCGGCTGGCCGAGCTGGGCATCCGCTACCTGCACCGGCCCGACCTGGCCCCCAGCCCGGAGACGCGCGGCCAGCAATACGCTGCGGACAAGGCCAGCAAGACCGCCAAACGCCAGCGCACCGTGCTGGACCCAGCCTTCGCCGCGGCCTATCGCCGGGAACGTCTGGCCGATTTCGACAGCCGACAGTTCATCGCCGACCTGGGGCCGGAGGCGCGCGTCGTGGCCCTGTTCTGCGTCGAGCGCGAGCCGGCTGCCTGCCACCGCTCCCTGCTGGCCACCCGCTTGCAACGCGACCTGGGCGTCGAAGTGCGCCACCTGCTGCCAGACGCTGGCGCAGTTCACGAGTAACACGGATCAGAGGTTCAGAGGTTCAAACAACCGGAGAGGTTCGCACGCACAGAACCAATCTACCAATCTACCAGTCTAACAGTCTACCAATCTACCAGTTCCGGGTGGAGTACGCGTCATGAAAGTCTTAATCGTAGCCAAAACCCGCCAGGGCGGCGGGGCCTGCATCGGAGGGATCACGTTCGAGGGCCGCAGCGTGCGGCTGATCGCGGCTGACGCGCAGTTCAACGAGCACGCAGGGCTGGAGTACAACGTCGGTGAGGTGTGGGAGGTGGAGGGCGCGGCCCCGGCGCAGCTCATCCCGCCCCACGTGGAGAACATCGTGGTGCAGCGCAAGCGCCGCCTGGGCCCCATGAACAGCCCGGAGCGCTTCATCGAGCGCCACATGCCGCCGCGCGCCGGCGGCCCTGAGACGCTATACGAAGGACTGGCCCAGGCAGCTCCGGGTGGCGCGCTGTACATAGCCGAGCGCAGCGGCGTGCCGCCCTACAGCACCCTGTTCTGGCGGCCCGACCAGCCGTTGACCCGCATCGAGGAGAGCAAGCGCCTGCGCTATCGCTATCCGACGTCCGATGGAGGGCGAACGCTGACCTTCGTCAGCTTCCAGGAGCCGATCGAGGTCATCCCGGCCGGCGCGCTGGTGCGGGTCTCGTTATCCCATTGGTGGCGGCCCGACGACCGGCCCAACGACGAGTTGCGCTGCCATGTGCAGTTGTCGGGCTACTTCCTACCCGATTCCATCATGCTGACCGCAGGTGCCGAAGCATCCCCCGTCGCGGCAGCCGAGCCGAGACCCTTCGGCGCCTTCGGTCAGGGTGACAGCGGCGGCACATCTACGCCTGTGATGCTGACCGCAGGTGCCGAAGCATCCCCCGCCGCGGCAGCCGAGCCGAGACCCTTCGGCGGACCTCAGGGTGACACGGGTGAGGATGTGAGACCTTTCGGCGCCTTCGGTCAGGGTGACACGGGTGAGGATGGGAGACCATTCGGCGCCTTCGGTCAGGGTGAAAGTTCCCAAGAGTTCCCCTCAGTTCCTCCCAGTTCCCCTTCTTCCCCTCCCTCCCCCCACGTCCTCCTCAAGTCTGTCTTTGGCCACGACGACTTCTGGCCCTTGCAGGCCGAGATCGTCGACAACGTGCTGGCGCGGCGGGATACGCTGGCGGTGATGCCCACGGGCGGGGGCAAGTCGTTGTGTTACCAGCTTCCCGCGCTGCTCTTCGATGGGCTGACCCTGGTCATTTCGCCGCTGATCGCGCTGATGCAGGACCAGGTGGATCAGTTGCGGGCGCTGGGCGTTCCGGCCGCCTTCCTCAACAGCACGCTGGACTTCCGCAGCTACGTCGAAACCATGAACGCCGTGCGCGCAGGCCAGGTCAAGCTGCTTTACACCTCGCCCGAGACGCTGCTGCGGCCGGAAACGCTGGTGATGCTCGACCAAAGCCGGCTGGACTGCCTGGCCATCGACGAGGCGCACTGCATCTCGCAGTGGGGGCACGACTTCCGGCCGGAGTACCGCCAGTTGCTGCCGGTGCGCCAGCGCTACCCGAAAGCCGTCTGTCTGGCCTTCACCGCCACAGCTACCGAACGGGTGCGCCAGGACATCGCGGCGCAGGTGGGCTTCGCCGAGGCCAACACCTTCGTGGCCAGCTTCAACCGCCCCAACCTGCACCTGGCCAGCCGGCCGCGCAGCGACGGCCTGGGCCAGGTGCTGGGCTTCCTGGACGCGCGCCGCCAGCAGTCGGGCATCATCTACTGCGCCACGCGCGACACGGTGGACAGCCTGGCCGCGCGGCTGGTCGAAGCCGGCTGGCCGGCCATCCCCTACCACGCCGGCCTGGACGATGCCACCCGCCGGCGCAACCAGCGCCAGTTCGTGCGCGCCGATGTGGCCATCATGGTGGCCACCATCGCCTTTGGCATGGGCATCAACAAGCCCAACGTGCGCTTTGTCGTCCACTTCAACCTGCCCAAGGACATCGAAAGCTACTATCAGGAGATCGGGCGGGCCGGCCGCGATGGCCTGCCGGCTGACTGCCTGCTGCTTTACGGGCTGAAAGATGTGCAGACGGTGCAGTTTTTCATCGACGAGGGCGCGCCCTCCCAGCAGGCTGGCGCCACGGCCCGCCTGCAGGCCATGTTACGCTATGCGCAGGCCGGCGGCTGCCGGCGCGTTCCACTGCTGGCCTACTTCGGCGAGCGCTTCGAGGAGGAGACCTGCGGCGCGTGCGACAACTGCCAGCGGGAGCAGGCCGGCGGCGAGAAGGTCGACCTGACCGAGGCGGCGGTCAAGTTCCTGGCCTGCGTCAAGGCTACCGGCCAGATGTTCGGCGTGTCGCACATCGCTGACGTGCTGCGCGGCTCGCAGGCCAAGAAGGTCTTGCAGCGCCGCCACGACCGGCTGGCCGTCCACGGCAGCGGCCGCGAACATTCCGACAGACAGTGGAGCCGCTTCGGCCAGCAGTTCATCGCCGAGGGGCTGCTGGAGCAGGACATGGAGCACGGCAGCCTGCGCCTGACCGCGGCCGGGCGTGAGGTGCTGGCCGGAGAGCGGCAGGTGTTGGTAGCCGCGCCGGAGCGGCCGGCCGAGGCTCCAACGCCGCCCCCTTACGACGCCGGGCTGTTCCAAGCGCTGCGCGAGCTGCGCCGTGAGCTGGCCGACGCGGCCAATGTGCCGCCCTACGTGGTCTTCTCCGACCGCACGCTGGTGGAGATGGCCACCTACTGCCCGCAGTCGCCGGAGCGCCTGCTGGACATGGACGGCGTGGGGCGGGTCAAGCTGGAGCGCTACGGCGAGGCGTTTCTGGCCGTGCTGCGCGAGTATTGCGCGGCTCATAGCCTCGCCGAGCGGCCCAAGGCCCCGCACGCGCCGCCCACCCTCGCCGGCGGCCTGGCCAAGCGCCGTTTCGTCGAGGTGGGTGAGCTGTTCGCGGCCGGCTACTCGATCCAGCAGCTTCAGGCGCAGTACGGCGTGCAGCGCAGCACCATTCTGGGCCACCTGTCCCGCTTCCAGCAGCAGGGCGGCGCGGTGGACAGTGAACGGGTGCGCGCCGCCTCCACGCTGACGGCGGAGCAGCAAGACCGAGTGCTGGCCCTGTTCGACGAGCTGGGCGCCGAAGCGCTGGCCCCCGTCTTTCAGGCGCTGGACGGCGCGATCTCCTTCGACGAACTGCATGTGATGCGGGTGGCGTATTTTGCTTCACAGGCCACGTTAGCAACGTGACGAGCTTCGGCCGGTAGTGTATGACTTTCGGTTGAAATTCAGTTCATCGTTTGTGGATGATTGAAC
>CAZVGR010000083.1:19484-23089 GCA_964626845.1 uncultured Anaerolinea sp. | reverse complement strand
CATCTTGCGCTACAACGGATGCGCAGGATGTAGTGCAAGATGGCATCTTGCGCTACAACGGATCGCAGGATGTAGTACAACACGGTATCTTCGGGTTTCCGCACTCGACCACGAATCGCCGTGAGCACGTAGAAACCCAAAGGGTCTTCGCCGACTACGGACCAAAAAACTGCCGCGTCCGCTCGATGGCGGCGGCCGCCGCCTCAGCCACCGAGACGCGGCCGTAAAAGGCTTGCTCGATGTCCTGGCTGGCCGTGTCCTCGATGGGCGGCCAGTTGGCCATCACCGGCACGGCGCGGATGACCTCCATGGCGTCGATGAAGACCTGGCTGCGGGCCGGCGCTTCATCAGGCTCCAGAAAGGCGGGCGAGGCTGCCACGGTGCGCAGCGACGGCACGGTGCGCCCGGTGGCAGCGATCAACTCCTGGCCCACAGCCGAGTTGGCGAATTCGATGAAGCGCCAGGCTGCGTCCTTGTTCTTGGCGCGCGCAGCCATGCAGTAGCCGTCGCTGTGCAACACACTGGCCGCCTGGGCGCCGCGCGGCAGGGGCGCCACGTCCCAGACGAACTCGGTGATGGTGCGGTAGGTCGGGACCCCGCGCCGGCTGTTGAAGTACATAGCCAGGGTCCCGTTTTGGAAGCGGCTCTCGCTGCTCTCGGCGCTGGCCGCTACGGCATCGGGTACGACGCCGTGCTCGGTTTGCAGGCTGACGAACCACTGCAAGGCCGCCAGTGCGGCCGGGCTGTCCAGCGCCAGCCGGGTCGGG
This sequence comes from uncultured Anaerolinea sp., assembly GCA_964626845.1. Taxonomy (GTDB): domain Bacteria; phylum Chloroflexota; class Anaerolineae; order JAAEKA01; family JAAEKA01; genus JAAEKA01. The sequence continues at coordinate 22,322 of CAZVGR010000083.1, read as the reverse complement.
TTTGCTGGGTCATCCACCAGCTCGCCGCCGGCCTGCCAGATGAAAGGCGCTAGCCGGTTGAGGGTCGGCTCGATGCCCACGCCGTACTGATCGGGCCGGCCGTCGCCGTCGGCGTCGATGGTCAGGCGCTGCGCCGCCAGCAGAAACTCGCCCCAGGTCCAGTCGTCGCCGGGATAGGGCAGGCCGGCCGCGTCGAACAGGTCCTGGTTGTAGTAGATCACCAGGCTGGAGACGTTCTGCGGGATGCACCACAGCTTGCCGTCGAAGCGAAAGGCCTCGATCACCGAGCTGAAGAACTGGTCCTCCTTGAGCACGGCGCTGCTGGCCAGGTAGTCGTCCAGCGGCTGCATACCGCCTTGGCTGGCGAAGGTGGCAAAGCGGCGGTAGTTGAGCAGCATCACATCGGGCGGCACGTTGGCTGAGAAGTCGGCCGCCAGCCGGCGGCGATACTCAGCCTGGTCAGGCACGTAACGCAGTTCCACGCGCACGTCGTCCTGGGCCTCGTGAAAGGCATCCGCCAGGGTCTGATAAGCGGCGTACTCCTCCGGCCCGCCAAACACCATGAAGGAGACGGTGGGCTTGTCCGGCCGGCCGCAGCCAGCTAGTAGCGCAATGAGCAACGTGAGAAGGAGAGCTTTCCTGAACATGGCCCTAACAGTATTGTACGAGTCACCAAGGCGTTTGGATCACGGAGGCGCAGAATTCTGGATCACGAAGGCGCGGAGTGGACGAAGACGGAAGCACGAAGACACGAAGGATGTGGCGCGTGAAGGGGGCTGTTGGGCATGGATCGATTTGTGTCTTGTGAGCTTCACGACTGATCGCGGCGTGAGCACCCCCAGGTGCGGCTTGTCGGCGCAAACCCCGCGCCTGGGGGTGCTCGACTCCGCAGATGTTGCAACGCGCCATTCGCGTCCAAAGCAGACGAGCGCGCCTTCGCTGCTTCACTCCTTCGCGCTTCGCGACCTTCGCTCCTTCGTGCTCCAAACCTCCCATCAGCCCTTCTCCAACAGCTCCGCCAGCGCCTTGTCGCTGAGAAACAGCGGCTGCAAGGCCAGGAAGAGCAGTACGATGGGCAGCGTTACCACGACCGCGCCGGCCATCAACAGCGACCAGTTGGTGGCGTCCATCTGCTTCAGGATCTGCAAGCCCACCGGCAGCGTATAGGTCGAGGGCCGGTACAAGTATAACACAGGATTGGTAAAATCGTTCCAATAGAGTGCAAAGGCCAGCACCAGGACGGCAGCCGTGGTGGGGCGGGCCATGGGCATGGCGATTCTGCGCCACGTCGTCCAGGCATCCGCGCCCTCGACGCGCGCAGCCTCGTACAGTTCCAGCGGATTGCGCCGGAAGGTCCAGTAAAAGAGCAGCACCAGCAGTGGGCTGCCGGCGGCAAAGGCTGGCAGCACCAACGCCCACAGCGAGGTCAGCAAGCCCAGCCAGCTCAACAGTTGGTAGCGAAAGAGCCAGACGGCTGGCGCGGGCACCATCAACAGGGCGATGGCCGCGATCAGCAGGCGATTGCGCCACTTGCCGCGCAACTGTGACAGGCCAAAGCCGGCCAGCGAGGCAGTCAGCAGCGTCAATGGCACCGCTACCAGCACCACCAGCAGCGAGTTGATCGCATAGCGCCCCATGGGCACCTGGCGAAAGATCTCGGCGTAGTTGCTCCACTGCGGGTTGGCCGGCCACCACTCGATGGTGCGGGGCGGCGGCAGGCCCATCGGCCGCAGCGAGGCCACGATCATCCACCACAGCGGCAGCACGAAGAGCAGCACGATGGCCAGGGTGGCGGCCATGCGCAGGCCGCGGCGTAGCTTAGGCGACATCGACGTTCTCATCCAGGCCGGCCAGGTTGACGATGCCCACCACTAGCATGGCGGTCACGATATATGACACCAGCAGCAGCGCTGCGGCCAGGCCGAAGTCGAAGAAGTCGAAGGCCAGCTCGTAAAGCAGCAGCGGAATGTAGGTGGTAGCGTAGTATGGCCCGCCGTAGGTCATCACGAACGAGGCCGTGAAGGTATTCTGCAAGGCCACCACCAGGTCGCGCAGGGTCAACAGCAGCAGCCAAGGCAGCAACAGCGGCAGGGTGATGCGCCAGAAGGCGGCGACAGCGCCGGCGCCATCGACCCGCGCGGCCTCGTAGAAGACCTTGGGGATGGTGCGCAGCCCCACCAGCAGCACCACCATGCCCTCGCCGATGGTGAAGAGCGCCATCAACACGAAGCCCATGCGCGTGGCGTCAGGTTCCACCAACCACTGCGGCTGCGGCAGTCCCAGCCAGCCCAGCGCGATGTTCAGCGGGCCGAAAAGCGGGTTCAGAATCCACAGCCAAAGCAGGGCGTAGGCGCCCTCAGGGATGATCGTCGGCAGATAGGCGGCCGCGCGCGAGCCGGCAAAGAAGCGGCCGCTGAGCTGCAAAAGCAGCGCCATGCCCAGCGCCCCCAACAGGCGCAGCGGCACGGCCAGGAAAAGAAACTGCAAGGAAATACGCAGCGACAGGCGGGCCAGGGGCGACTCCCACAGGCGGCGGAAGTTATCCAGTCCCACCCAACGGGGCGGCTCGATGGCATTGTACTGGGTGAAGGCAATGCCCACAGTGATCAACGCGGGCAGCGCCACCAACAACAGCGATCCCAGGAAAAAGGGCAACAAAAAAAGGCGCACCTGGCCATCGTACGAAGTCAGCCAACGACGCAGCGAGAATCGGCGCACGACCGGCAGGGCGGCTGGAGTGACAGTGGGCGATGTGAACGGCATAGGCAAGCGTAGGGCAACGTTTAGGGGCGCTAGAGATGTCATATCTTGCCATTCATGACAAATCGAGCGCCGCGA
>CAZVGR010000083.1:0-19474 GCA_964626845.1 uncultured Anaerolinea sp. | reverse complement strand
GACCCTTGGGGTTTCCGAAACCCCAAGGGTCTGCGGAAGGTCGTTACTCGGTGCGGCGGCGCAGCGCGTAGGCGGCACCCAGGGCCAGGCTGACCACAGCCGGCAGCGCCAACAGCGAGAGGCTGCCAGCGGCCGCGGCCGGGGTCGCGTTCAGGCTGTCCAGAGTCACCGCGGTCGGCGGGATCTTGACACACTTGAACTCGGCCTCGTCCACCTGAGCGTACCAGCCCAACGCCAGCGGGTCATTCCAGAAGTAATGCCAGCGCAGCATCAGGTTGGGCTGCCCCAGGTAGGCCGCCAGATCGGTGGTGATGAAGACGCCAGGGGTGTTCTGGAAGGCGCCCTGGTCGGTGGTCCAGGTGCGCAGCGCAGTCCAGGTGGCGCCGCCATCGGTGCTGATGTCGAAGGTCAGCCGATCGATCCCTGCCCAGTTCTGGTAGTTCATCAGGAAGCTGATGGTCGCGTCGCTGTAGCCTACCAGGCTGAACACGGGCGTTCGCATCTCTGCATCGAAGGGGTTCTCGATCATCGAGCCGGGGCTCATGCAGGCCGCATCACCATCGCCGCCGGTGAAGTTGCCCGCCTGGCCGCAGCCGGCGATGTTGGTCCACTCAGGGCCGCCGGGGACATTGCTGACCACCGACCAGCCCAGCGCGGGCACGCCCGCTTCGAAGTCCTCGATCGGATTCTGGCAGGAGAAGTAGATCACGTCCACGAACGCGCTGGCCTCGGCAAAGACCTCAGGCCCGCCGTCGTTGTACGCGGTCCACGTCGCCGTGTTCAGGGTCGGCACGGTGATAACAGCCGGCAGGGTCAGCCCAGCCGCCACCGTGTTCACGCTCTCGCCTGGGCCGAGGGCGTAGTTGAGCCCCATGAAGATGTTGCCCAACTCGCTGTCGTCCAGGTCGTGCAGGTTGAGGGTCACGTCGCCGGTGTTGGTGACGGTGTAGCAGTAGTACACCTCGGTCCCAGCCGGCACGGTGATGTTGCTGGTGGCTGCGCAGACTGCCGAGTCGGTGCCCACAGTCTTAACCAGCTCGATGCTGGCCACGTTGACGGTGGCGGTGGCGGTGGCAGTGGCCGACGGGCCGTCTGGGATGTAGGCCGTCCAGGTAGCCTCGTTGGTCACGCTGGCGTTGGCCACGTAGGGGATCGACAGGCCGGCCGCCACGGTGTTGACGCTGGAGCCGGGGGTGAGGGCGTAGTTGAGGCCGCTGAAGATCGTGCCCAGCACGTCGTCATCCAGGTCGTGCAGGTTCAGCGTCACGTCGCCGGTGTTGGTCACGGTGTAGCAGTAGTACACGGTCGTGCCAGCCGCCACGTCGATCTCGCTGGTGGTCGCACAGACGCCATCCACCAGACCCACGGTCTTGGTGATGACGATAGCCGGCTCCTGCGGCTCAGTGACTACCAGCTCCACCGGCACGATGACCAGGTCCGTCCCGTTGCCGGGGCCGGGGTCAGGATCGTTGCTGCTGATGCACAGGTTGGCGTTGTACACGCCAGCCGGCAGGCCGGTCGAGTCGAAGGTCACGTCCACCGGGGTGATGGCGGCCGGAGCAGTCGTCCCGTTGGTCGGGCTGACCGAGAGCCACGGCACGTCGGCCGGCGCGTCGCAGACACCCGGCTCAGCCGCGCTGACGTACTCCACTGTGTCGATGCCGATGTAGTTAGAGTTGCTGCCGCTGGGGCCGCCGCCCGTCACATAGTAGCGCCAGGCGATGCGACCGGTCGCGCCCGACGGGATGCCAGCCAGCGTGGCCGAGTACTGCGTCCACGCCTCAGGATAGCCGCCGGAAACCAGCGTCGGGTTGACCGACAGCAACAGCGTGGTGAAGTCGCCCACGTCCGTGGCCAGCGTGCCCACGTTGGTGCTGGCCCCGTTGGTGCTCAGCCGCAGCTCCACCCGGTCGGGCCAGATACTGCCCGCAGACGTGCGGGTCCAGAAGGAGATGGTGTCGCCGTTGCTCAGGTTCAACTCCGGCGTCAGCATCCAGTTGCTGATGGTGCCTGTGCCCGCCGTATTGTTGAAGTTGGCGCCGATGTAGGCCGTCGGCGCGCCGGCATGGGCCGGGAACACCGTATCGTTACCCTGGAACCAGTCGGTCACGCCCAGGGGCGCCGAGTTGTTCTGGAAGAACCAGCCCTGGCCGGGCAGAGTGGTGATGTCCTCGAAACCCTGAGTGAAGTCGGCCAACGAGGTATACTCGACAGGCGCAGCGCCGCCGCTGGGGGCGCCGCGGCTGCCGGTGTCGCCGCTGTTGGCAGGACGCAGGTTGCCGGCGCCTGTGTCCAGCAGTTGCTTCATCAGCACGTCGTCCATCGGGGCCAGGACGCTGGCAGGCGCTTCCTCGATCTCCCAGATCAGGTCTGCATCGCCGGTGTTGCCCACGTCCAGCGTCTGCTGGGTGGTGGTGTTGGTGGCCTGGGTCGAAGTCAGCGACAGCGGATCCACGTCGATGTTGGGCGCTTCGCCCGTGTCGCAGGTCAGACCCACGTTGTCCACCTGCGCGTACCAGTTCCAGTCGCCCGTGTTGGGGTCATAGTAGCGGTAGCGCAGCATCAGGCCGCTCTGGCCGGCGTAGGCCGACAGGTCGATGGTGACGTTCACGCCTGGCGGTGAGCGGAACGTGCCGTGGTCCTCGTTCCAGCTCAGCAGCGTGGTCCAGGTGGCGCCGCCGTCAGCGCTGATGTCCACGTTCAGGAAGTCGAGGTTGGCGAAGTTCTGGTAGTTAGCGGTGTAGCTCAACGAGGCCGTGCCGTAGCCGGTCAGGTCGAACATCGGGGTCACCAGCGAGGTGTCCATCTCGGCAGCGCCGAACAGGTCGCTGCTGACGCAGGCGGCCTCGCCGGAACCGTTGGTGAAGTTGCCCGTCTCACCGCAGCCGGCGATGGTGCTCCACTGCGGGCCGTTGGGTTGGTTGGTCTGTACCGACCAACCAGCCGGCGGCACGCCGTTCTCGAAGCCCTCAGCCGGCGCGTTGCAGACAAAGCTGCTTGGCTCTTGCTGTTCGACGATCAGTTCCACCGGCACGACCACCAACTCGGTGCCGTTGCCGGGGCCGGGGTCAGGATCGTTGCTGCTGATGCACAGGTTGCCGGTGTAGGCGCCGACAGCCAGGCCTGTGGAGTCGAAGGTCACGGTGACGTCGGTGTTGGTTCCGCCAGCGTTGGAGCCAGCAGTGGCGCTCAGCGACAGCCACGGGATGTCGGACGGCATCAGGCAGTCGCCTTCCGGCGTACCCTCTTCACCGCGGATGATGAAGGGCAGATCCTGTACTGCTTGCGCAGTGCCGGTATCCACCAGCGGAGACCACGTGCCGGCCGTCGGGCTGAACTGCACGGCGTTGGCGCCAGCCGGGGCCGTCTGGCCGAGGATGCTCACTGCCGGTGCCCACGGCCCGGAGGTCAGCGTGCCGCCCGTCTGCCAGTCCACCCAGTAGGTGCCGGGAGCCAGGTAAGTGTTGACGGTCGCCGTGCTGGCCATGATCGGTCGGGTGCTGCCGAGCAGATCCGTTTCGGTCACCCGGTAGGCGTTGATGAAGGCCGAGTTGCTCAACAGGTTGGTGGTCGTGTCGCCGAACACAATGTTGCTGCCAGGGCCGGGTGGGCCGTCCCAGATACGCAGGTTGACTGCGTTCATGGTCGACGTGGTGCTCGAGCCGGTCTGGTAGGCGAAGAAGGTGATGGTTTCGATCGTCCAGCCGGGGCCGGCGGGCACCGTGAAGTCGTCGGCGACGCGGAAGCCGCTGGCGACCGCATGGCCGAAGCCGAAGGTGTTCAGCCCCAGGCTGCCCTGCAGGACGCTGGCGTCAGCGCCGCCGAAGCCTGCGCCGGGGTTGGTGACCAGCGGGCCGTTGTCGAAGAGGATCGCGTCGGGCCGTTGCCACAGGGCCGCAGGGCTCGGGGCCGCTGCCGGCGCTGCGCCTTCCGGCGCGCCCACATCCTCAGTCGCGGGCTGGGCCACCAGCTCGCCAACCACGATGGTCGGGAAGACGGTGGTATCCTCTTCCTCGATCTCCCAGGTCAGCGTGCCGCCGCCGGTGTTGGCCACGCTCAGCGTCTGCTGGGTCGTGGTGTCCGGGGCCTGGGTGCTGTTCATGGACAGCGGATCGACGTCGATGTTGGGCCCGGCGGTCTCGACTACCAGGCGCAGGGGTACAACCACCAGGTCGGTGCCGTTGCCGGGGCCGGGGTCGGGGTCGTTGCTCTCCACACACAGGTTGCCGGTGTAGGTGCCCAGAGCCAGGCCGGTGGAGTCGAAGGTTACGTCCACAGGCGTGGTCCCGCCGGGCAAGGTGACGCCGTTGACCGGGTTGACGCTGGCCCACGGGATGTCGTCGGGCGCATCGCAGACTGCGGCAGGAGTCACGTTGACCAGGCTCATGTCGTCGTAGTAGACCACCGACGCGCCGTTGGCGAACAGGTCGACCGCCGCGATGGTGGTCGCGCCGCCGCCGCTGACCTGGCCGCTCCAGGTGCCGGAGTAGAGCAACTGGTTGTTGTAGTAGAAGGCGCCGGTGTCGGCGTCCAGGTCGATCTCGAGCCGCAGCTCAACCCACTGGCCGCGGATAAGCGCCAGCGTGCCGCCGGAGACGCCGCCGTCGTTGATCACCTGGTTGGTGGCGCCGTTGAACTGCACCTGGGTTGACCAGTTGAGGTTCGAGCCGGCGTCGTCGTAGGAGTTGAGCATGATGAAGAACGACTGGCCGGTGAAGTCGGTCGGCACGTACTGCCAGGCCGTGTAGACCCACTGGCCGTCGGTCTCGCCGTACTCATGCACCAGGTCGCTGTCGCCGAGGATGGCGGCCGAGTTGGGCGCGCTGCGCGCCTGGGCGCTGCTGGTCAGTGCGCCGTAGGCCGGATTGTTCTGCCAGCCCTTCCAGCCGCCCTGGCCGTGCAGTTGGCTGCCGGTGGCGTATGTGTCGAAGTTGTCGCTCCAGTCGGCCAGCTCAGGCGCGGCGGAGGCATCCTCGAAGATGTTCCACTCCAGGTCCTCGTCGCCAGTGTTGCTGACGTCCAGGGTCTGCTGGGTGGTGGTGTTGGGCGCTTGCGTGCTGGCCAGGCTCAGCGGGTCGACGTCGATGTTGGGCTCGGGCACAACGTCGACAACCTCGAGGCTGACCGGCACCTCGACCAGCGGGGTCTGCGGGGCATTGCTGGTGACGCACAACACCGCGTTGTAGGCGCCCACAGCCAGGCCGGTGGAGTTCAGGCTCACAGTGACGTTGCTGCTGCCGCCGGCGCTGGTGGTGCCGCCGGTGGGGGCCACGCTCAGCCACGGCACGTCGGCCGGGTTGTCGCAGGCCTGAACACCGCCGCCGATGGTGCCGGAGAGGCGGAAAAGCGCATCCGGCTCAACGCCGCCGCCAACGCCGCAGGTCGCCGCGCCTGCACCCCAGCTCGTGCAGCCTACGGCGAAGCCACCGCCAGGGTTGCGCCAGGCATAGGGGCTGTTCGACTGGACGGTTCTTGTGCTCCAGAACCATTGGCCCAGCGGGCTGAAGTTCATGGCTGCCTGAACTGAGACCCAGTATTTGCCCGCAGGCAGGGTTGCTGGTGTGGTCAGCGGGATGGTGAGGTCGCCTGCTACGTCAGATGAGGGCGCCACGCCCAGCGCGCTGTACACCTGTGTACCGGGCAGGCCGGCAGCGTCCTGATAGAAGAAGACGTTGACGGCAGGCGTAGGACCGCCGCCAGCGCTGTACGATCCCAGGATGTAGACTTCGTCGATGGTCCACGAGCCGTCGCCGGCCGGGATCACGAAGTCATCAGCGCCCTGGTTGTCGAACGCGTTATTGGCTGGCTCGAAGTCCTGGGACGGGAAGCCGTTGGTGCCAACGTTGTTGGTCTGGTCATAGAGAACGACGTTTGGACCGGCATAAGTGGCTGCTTCGCCGCCGCCCGGTCCAGACTTGGCGAAGGCGCTTGCAGGCGACTGTGCCAAGCTGCCGCTCTGATCGGCAACCACCGGGCCCTGTACGTTGACAGGAACCAGCGTGCCCGGCGCCTCGGCGATCTGCCAGATCAGCGGGGCCGTGCCCACGTTGGCGATGGTCATCACCTGGTTGGTGGTGGTGTCAGGCGCTTGGGTGGATGCCAGGCTGCCGGGGGTGACGTTGATGGCCGGCACCGCCGACGTCGGCCGGACGACCACGGGCAGGGTATTGTCGGTCACCGGCACGGCGTCAGCCGGCTCGCTGGTCACGACGACGTCGTCAATCCACCAGGTGTGGGCGAAGTCGCCGCTGTAGCGGAACGCCAGGCAGGCCGTCTGGCCGGTGTAGGCGCTGAGATCGACGCTGACGGGGGTGGCCCGCCAGGCAACGTTGGGGATGTCATCCGTCTCCAACAGCTCCACGAAGTCGCCGTCGGCTGGGTTGCAACTGTCGGTCGAAATCCAGACGCCGCTGTAGCCGTAGTCGGTCATCCACTGGCCGCGGTCGCGGTAAGTCAGGGCCGAGTTGTCCAGCGCCAGCGCCGGCGTTACCAGCCAGTCATCCTGGTCGCCGTCGGCGGTCCCGCCATAGATGCGCCGCGCAGAGGCCGGCGAGCTGGTGAACTGGGCAGTGTCACGGATCCACGTCGCCGTGCCGGCGCCTGCCAGCTTGTAGCTGGCCCAACCGGTCGGTGGGAAGGCGGTGTCGGTGAACTGCTCGTTCAGCAGATCGACTGTGCTGGCGCTGCGCACATCGGGCCACACCGCGCTAGTCTGCAGCGTGACCGAACCGAAGGCGTGGACATTCGGGGGCAGGCCGCTGACATCAGCCGTGATGGTCAGTTGCTGCGTGCCGCCGGACGGGATGGTGAAGTTGTTGGGCGTCACCGTGATGGTCATGCCGGCCGGGCCGCTGGTTACCGCGGTGTAGGTGGCGGGAATGGGCAGCGTGCTCGTTACCGTGCGCGTCCACGAACAAGTGCCAGCGCAGTTGTAGTTGACCATGCTGGGCTGGTTCAGCGTCTTGGGATCGCCGCCGATGGCCGGATTGGCTGCGGCGTAGTTAGCGCCGGTCTCATCAAAGACCAGGCCCACTGCGCTGGCGCCGCCCAAGGCGAGCAGGCCGGAGCCCACGTCGAAGGGGTTGGCCGGGGTCACGCCGTCTTCCTTCAACAGGCCGCCCGTGGCTGTAGAAGCCATGGCCGACTTGATCTCGGCTGGCGACCAGGTGGGACGCAGACCAACCATCAAAGCCGCTGCGCCTGCGCCGTGGGGCGAAGACATCGAAGTGCCCTGGTAGAAGCCATACTGAGCAGGGGTCGCGCCAGCCGCTACCGCAGCCAGAATGTTAACGCCAGGAGCAATGTAGTCAGGCTTGAGGATCTCGAACTGGCTGGGGCCGCGCGAGCTGAAGCCGGCCACGATGTCCTCCCAGTCGTTGTTGACCATGTAGGAGGTGCCCGCATTGACGCGTGCGGCGGCGGTTGGGTTGGCGATGATGTAATCGCGCAGCGCCGTGCCGTCGACCAGGTCCAACATGAAGGCCGGGGTGGGAATTCCGATCAAGCCGCCCATGCTGATGGGCGGGCCGCCGACGTTGTTGAAAATGACCACGCCGATGGCGCCGGCGTTGGCTGCGTTGGTCACCTTGACGGTGAAGGTGCAGCCGCCGCGCTGGATCAGCGCCATCGCGCCGGTGAAGTAGCCGGCCGAGAAGGCGGTGCAGCCGTCGTTGTTAGCCGGGTTGTAGCGGATCGGGCCTGTGACGTCGGCCACAATGGAGGTGTTCTCGCCGGGCACGGCGGTCAGACCCTGCAAGTTGGCGGGAGTAGTCGGGCCGGTCACGTCCAGCGTGTTGGCAATGACGCGGTTGATGGTGCTGGCCGCCACGGCTGCGTTCCACGGGCCGGTCTTGGCCACGGTGCTGGGGCCAGGGCCGCTGTTGCCAGCCGAAGCCGAGACGAAGATGCCGGCGTTGCTGGCATCCAGGAAGGCGATGTCCACCGGGTCGTTCCAGGGGCTGTCGCTGCCGGAGATGGAGTAGTTCAGCACGTCCACCTGGTCGTTGAGGATGGCCGAGTTGACGGCCGCAACGCTGGCGGTGCCGGGGCAGCTTGGGTTGCAGACCTTGTAGGCCACGATGTTGGCGCGCGGCGCCACACCGGAAATCTCAATGTTGTACGGCGTGGGGCCGACATTGAAGCTGGCGGTGTGCTTGTTGCCGCCAGAGGTGCTGGCCGTGTGGCTGCCGTGGCCGTCGGTGTCCTCAGGGCTGCCACCAGCGGGGTTGAAGCTGTAGGCGCCGACCAGCTTGCTGTTGCAGAAAGCTGGGTTGGCCACGCACCAGCCCTTGTAGACGCCGGCGCCATAGGGGTTGGTGTGGGTGTAGCCGTCGCCGTCGCTGGCGGCAAAGGAGGGATGCTGCGAGTTGATGCCGGAGTCGATGACGCCGATCACCACGCCCTCGCCGCGGGTGGCGGTGCCAGTGCCGGTGTTGCCGTTCCAGATGGCCGGCGCGCCGATGTGGGGCGGGCCGACCTCGGTCTCCAGCTCGCGCTCTACGTCACGCCAGACCGTCTTGACCTGAGGCAGCTTGGCGACTGCGGCCGCTTCCTCGGGGGAGAGGGTGACGGCGAAGGCGTTGAGCACGGCCAGATACTGGAAGGCCACGTCGACCGAGCGGCCCAGCAGCGCCGAGACGCTGTCGATGGCCGCTGCCTGCTGCGCCTCCAGGTAGTCCAGGTAGGCTACGCTGGCGGCAGAGGTGGCGTCCAGCTTGCGCGCGCCGGTGGCCTCAGGGCTGGTGGCCGGCAGGCCAGACTTGCCGCCGGTGTAGCTGGCCAGGCTGGCGTCTTGCAGTTGGACAATGTACAGGGATGGGCCCTGGGCGCTGGCAGCCTGGAAAACGGGGGCTGCCTGCGGCTCAGGCGCTGCGGCCGGCGCGGGGGGCTGCGCGGTCTCAGCAAGAGGACTGGCAAAGGCAGGCGACGCAATCATGGAGAGGACCATGATCAGCGTCATCAAGCGGACGAGTTTGCCTTTCATAACGCGGTGTATCTCCTTAGTCGTGGTGACGCCCACACGCGCACCGGTTGCGCGTAGACAGGCGCAGGCTGGGGGGAAGACTCAAAACACAAAGACTCTAGCCGACTTACATCACTAGGCGCCTCCTGAGTTGGGGTATAACAGTGCTGTCCGGGACGTGGACAACTGAGAGGAAGACGGGCTAAGGGTAGCGCAGATCATTATACGCAGGCTGGATCATAAGTCAATCTTTTAGGTTGGACGGGCGCCAAACGCGAACAGACGCCCTGACGGGTCGGAACGTTCCCGCCTGGGCGTCTGCTTAACGCGTGTGTCACCCTGAGGCTCGGCGAAGGGTCTCGGCGCGGCCACGGGGGGATGCTTCGGCGGCCCTCAGCATGACACTGTGCGGCCCGTTGTCACCCTGTCACCCTGTCACCCTGTCACCCTGCCATCTTCGCCTTCTCCTCCTCCACCAGCACGCGGCGCAGGAACTTGCCCACCATGGTCTTGGGCAGCTCGCTGCGGAACTCGACAGCCGTCGGCACCTTGTAGGCCGCCAGTTGCTCCTTGCAGTAGGCGATCAGCTCGTCAGAGGTGGCCTTTTGGCCCTCCTTGAGCACGACATAGGCCTTGACCGTCTCGCCGCGCACCGGGTGCGGGATGCCGGCCACCACCGCCTCCTGCACCTTGGGATGGCTGAAGAGCACCTCCTCCACCTCCCTCGGCACTACGTTGTAGCCGCTGGCGATGATGATGTCCTTCTTGCGGTCGACGATATAGAAGTAGCCGTCGTCGTCCATCCTGGCGATGTCGCCGGTGTAGAGCCAGCCGTCGGCGTCCCTGACGTTGGCCGTCTCCTCTGGCTTGTTCCAGTAGCCCATCATCACCTGCGGGCCGCGCAGCACCAGCTCGCCCTCCTGCCCCACCGGCACATCCACCGGCCGCCCTTCAGGCCCTGGGTCCAGCGAGACCAGCCGCGCCTCCACGTCAGGCAAGGGGATGCCGATAGAGCCGGCCTTGCGCAGGCCGTAGACGGGGTTACAGTGGGTGACAGGCGCGGCCTCGGTCAGGCCATAGCCCTCCACCAGCCGGCCGCCGGTGATGGCGCCGAACTGCTCCTGCACATCCATCGGCAGCGGCGCGGCGCCGCTGATGCAAGCCTTGACGCTTTTCAAGTCGTACCTGGCCACCTCAGGGTGGTTGACGATGCCGATGTACATGGCTGGCACGCCAGGGAAGATCGACGCCCGCTCGCGCTGGATCTGGTTCATCACGTTGTCGATGGGTCGCGGGTTGGGCACCACAACGAGCTTGCCGCCCATGGAGACGCTCAACGCCATGGCCACGGTCATGCCGAAGACGTGGAAGAAGGGGATTGCGCCCATCACCACCTCGCGGCCGGGCTCCAGGTCGGTCAGCCAGCTCGAACACTGCAAGACGTTGCTCACCAGGTTGCGGTGGCTGAGCATGGCCGCCTTGGGCACGCCCGTGGTGCCGCCGGTGTACTGGAAGAGCGCAATGTCGTCCGGCTGGACGTCGACCTTGGGCGGCGTGGGCGGGTATTTCTCCAGCAGCGTGGCCAGATGATAAACCCCTTTGCCCTCGGGCACGTCCACCCACTGCCCCTCCTTGGCCTGGGCCCGCTTGACCAGCAGGCTGAAGGGAAAGCCGGTGAAGTCGTTGATGTGGGCAATGATCACCCGCTTGATGGCCGTCTTGGCCTGGATCTCTTGCAGCTTGGGGTAGAAACTGTTAAGCAGGATTAGCGTCTCGGCGCCAGAGTCGCTGAACTGGTGCTCCATCTCGCGCGGGGTGTAGATGGGGTTGGTGTTGACCACGATAGCGCCTAGCTGAAGCACGGCATAGAAGGCAATCAACGAGTGAGGCGAGTTGGGCAGTTGCACGGCTACACGATCCCCTTTGCGCACGCCCATTTCGTGTAGAGCCGTCGCCAACCGGTCGACCTTGTCCTTCAAGTCAGTATAAGAAAGCTGGGCGCCGATGGTCAGACCAGCCGGCAAGTAGCGCAGGATCATCCTGACAGCCGGCTGATTGGCATACTGGGTAGCCGTGTCGACCAGCATCTGATAGAGCGGTGTGTCAGGATAGGAGAGGCTCTGCGGGACTCCGTTTTCATAGTGGTTTAGCCAGGGTTTTTCCATGTCTGTCACCTCATGAGGAGAAAACTGAGGCCGCCGCAGTGGCTTACTCTGCGCCTTTAACGGCGGCTATGTCATCAGCATAAGTAGCTACTCAGGTGCCGGGCACTTGCAGTTCATTGGCGGCTGAAATCGGCTCACAGACTTCATTAGCAGGCGCAACTGCAAGTGCCCGGCGCCTGGGCCTAAGTAGTAACCAGTATAAATTATACCGCTCGTTAGCCTGCTGTGTCAATCAATTGCAAGTACTTCGTGATTTCCCGAACTTGACTCCCCTGCTGCGCTGTGTTATAATCCCCAATGACGCACTGCGTCATCTAAAGTAAAACTGATTTCCCTGCAGGCGCCGTCTGCGCCTGCCCAACTTGGAGGTTGAACATGCAAAAGGAAATGGAAGCAGCCGTGGCCGAAGCGGTTGAGATCGTCGAGAGCAGCGCGGAGGCAATGCCCACCGATGCGGCCGAGATGGCCGAGACTGCTGAGCACGCCGCCACTGGCATGGTAGCCGCTGTACGCCGGGTCTTGATGGCCGGCGTCGGCGTCGTAGTTCTCACCAAAGACGAGATCGAGGAATTCGTCAGCAAGTTGATCGAGCGCGGCGAGATCGCCGAACAGGACGGCCGCCGGCTGATCCGCGAAGTGCTCCATCGCCAGCGCGAAGAGGCGGTGGAAGTAGCGGGCAAGGTTGAAGGCGTCGCCGAGAAAATGCAGGAAGAGACAGGCAAGCAGATCACGCGCGCCGAGTCGATGCTGGATCAGCGCATCGAACACATCCTGGGCCGCCTGAATGTGCCTACCAAGAACGACATTGACGCGCTGAGCGAGAAAATCTCTCTGCTGGCCGAAAAGGTGGATGCCCTGCGGCAGGGATAGCTCCTCTGCTGCTTGCAATCCCGGCCAGCCGGTCGCCAACGACCGTTTTAACCGAGACCTGTGAGTTGCGCAGATGACGACCAGAAGCGCTGGTAGAGTGCGTGCCAACGGCACACAGCTCTGCCAGCGCTTTTGCGTTCGGGCTACTCAGTTGTTGAGGTGCCCGGCACTTGACACGAGCCTCTGATCATGTGCGAATCGTCGCCAAAGTGCCGGGCACCGATACGCAGTTAATTTGGACACATTTGACACAGCGCGGTATAATCGCCTCAGGAGTGAAGCTATCATGCCTACTGTCTTAATCAAACGATACCCCAATCGCAAACTCTACAACACGGATGCCAAGCGCTACATCACCCTGGATAGTATCGCCGATCTGATCCGTGATGGCTACGACGTTGAGGTGCGGGATCACGAAACCAGCGAAGATCTGACTGGCGTGACCCTCTCGCAGATCATCTTCGAGCGCGAGAAAAAGGACAGCGGCTATCTGCCCAACACCCTGCTCACCAATTTGATCCGGGCTGGCGGCGATACCTTTGGCTATGTGAAGCGCTCCTTCCAGGCATCGCTCAACGCGGTCAAGGCGCTGGAGGCTGAGGTGGACGAGCGCATCGACGCGCTGGTGCGGCGAGGCGAGATGGCTGAAGAAGACGCGTCACGCCTGCGCGAGGAGCTGAGCCGGGAGCGTCTGTCCACCTTGATCGATGCGCGACTGGTGGACACACGGGTTGAGGCCGCTTTGCACCGCCTGAACATCCCCTCTCGGCTGGATATCATCAACCTGAAGGCTCAGTTGGAGCAGTTGAATCAGGCGCTGGACAGCATGCTGGTCAGCGAAACTGAGGCAGATGCACCCCAAGAGTAAGAGACAACGCTGACGGTGACGAGGAGCACAAGCAGTCATGGCTGACGCAAGACAGTCGTTCGGTCGCACAGCGCTGGTCCTGGCCGGCGGCGGAACCAGCGGCGCCGTGTACGAGATCGGCGCGCTGCGCGCCATCGACGAGCTGCTTGTCAACCGCACGGTCAACGATTTTGACATCTATGTGGGCACCAGCGCAGGCGCGCTGGTGTCGGCTTATCTGGCCAACGGCATGTCCTCGGTCGACCTGATGCGCGTGGTCAACGCCACCCACCCTGTCGCCGCCTTCCCTGAACCCAAACATCTGTTTCGCCTTAACACTGGCGAGATTCTGCGTCGCAGCCTGGGCCTGCCCAAGCGGCTAATCAGCACAGGCAAGGACGCCCTGGTCAGCCGGGGGCGGCTTTCAGTCTTGGACATGGTCTTCAGCGGGCTGGGCACCGCCCTTCCCTCCGGCATCTACGACAACCGCGCCTACAGGGAATGGATGGCTGAGACACTGGCGATCACCGGCTGTTCTGATCGTTTCGACAAACTGACGCGCGATCTCTACATCATCGCCACCGAGCTGGACACGGGCCACCGGGTAGTCTTCGGCGCTCAAACTCCAGATGTGACGATCTCTGAGGCCGTCGCCGCCTCCTCGGCTGTGCCGATCGTCTACAAGCCGTTCCGCATCGGCAACAAGGAGTTTATCGACGGGGCGGCGCGCGGCAACGCCAGCCTGGACGTGGCCATCGAACAAGGCGCCAAGCTGGTGGTGTGCATCAACTCGCTGGTGCCCTTCGACTCCAGCGGCCAGGAGGGACCCACTGGCGAGCTGATCAGCCAGCGCGGGCTGGAGGCTGTCAGCGCCCAGGCCACGCGCGTCATGCTCCACTCCGGCTTGAAGTACCAGATCAAGCAATTGCAGCGCCGTCACCCCGATGTGGACATCATTCTGATTGAGCCGAGGCCCGACGACAGCATGATGTTCTTCGCCAACATCATGCGCCTGCAAGACCGGGTGAAGATTGCCGAGCATGGCTTCCGTTCGGTAAGCGTCGACCTGGCCGGCGGCTATGAGACGTTCAAAGAGACGCTGGCTCGCTACGGCATCCAGATTTCGCGCAGCATGGTGATGGCCGATCTGGCGGGGATGCGGGAAGCCCAACACCGGCCGGAGGTGGTGCAGCGCATCCTGGAAGGCGGCAGCAGCGAGGTAACGAAAAAACCTGCCCCCGCTCCTTCTGGCAGCATTCTGGACAGGCTGAGACAGACACTGAACACACTGGAGCAGCAGATCGATCGGATGGTCTGATCTGGCGTCTTAGCAGTTGCTGAACCATCAACAAAGCCGCCGAGGAGATCCTCGGCGGCTTTGTTGATGGTTGGAAAGATCCACTCTGCGCGGCCACGGCTAGCCGTCATAGCCCAAATCCTTGCGCACCTGGGGATAAACCCGCTGAATTTGATGGAACAAATCGGCCAACTGCATGGCGCGAAAGACATTGCCCGACACCTGAACCGCGCCTGACATGAAGGATGATTTGACGCCGGCGGTCTGCATCAGGATGTCGTGCAGCAGGTCGGTTGGCATCTGCAGCCCCAGATCAGCCTTGCCGGTCGGCTGGTCATAGCTCACCTGCACCGGCTGGGTGCGGCCATCAATCACCACTACAGCATTGGGGTTGGTGGTGGTGATCGACACCAGCATGCGGCGGCGTTGAAAGTCGCTCAAGGCATTCGGGTCTGCAACCATGCGCTGAAAGCCTTCGCGCATGACGGCATAGAACTGCTCTGCTGTTTGGTAGACAGGCATTGAACTTCTCCTGTTGCCACTCAGGTGCCGGGCACTTGCATCTCATGGACGGCTGAAATCGGCTCCACAGACTTGGTTGCAGGCGCAGATTCCAGTGCCCGGCACCTATGGCTGAGTAGTAACCTTCTCATCAAGATTAGGACTGACGGTCCGGCGCTCGCCGTAGCCGGGCTTTCGCCGCGCAACGACGATCACTTCAGCCCAGAAAGATCGACCTTCGCCTGGCCAGCCGTTCCAGCAACATACGCTGGATGGTGGTGCGCACCTGGTCAGTCAGGCGAGCTACCAGCGCTGGATTGGCGGCAGCACGCGCGTCGTAGCCATCCAGATGGATAGGCTGGCCGATGTCGATAAACCACTTGGTGGGCAGCGGCGCCAGCCCCAGCGCGCCCATCCAGGGCCAGGTGGGGGTCAAGGGAAAGAACGGCATGCCCAACAGCCGCGCCAGCGGCTCTACCCGGCCAATCACGGGGTAGATTTCCTCAGCGCCCACCACGGCCACAGGAATGATCGGCGCGCCAGCCTGCAAGGCAACCTTGATGAACCCGCCCCGCCCAAAACGCTGCAACTGATAGCGCTGGCGAAAAGGCTTGCCGATGCCTTTGGTGCCTTCGGGGAAGACGGCCACCAGCTCATCACGCTCCAACAGGCGCAGGGCGTTCAGGGGGTGCGCCTGCACCTGGCCGGTCTTCTGCAACAAGGTGGAGACGAAGGGCAGGGTGGGAAACCAGGAGTCGGCCAACGCACGCGGCAGGCGCTGGCTGGGCGTTTCGTTGTACAGCGCCAGCGCAATCATCAGTCCGTCGAAGGGCAGCACGCCAGAATGGTTGCTGACCAACAAGGCCCGCCCCTGCTCGGGCACATGGGCGCTGCCGCTGACTTCGACGCGCCAATAGCTTTGATAGAAGAACTGGGCCAGAGAGAGGACGACGCTCAGGAACTCCTCGTCACGGCCGAAGTCGTCGATCTCATAGTTGCCTTCCAGCCGCCGGCGCAGACTGCTGGTCTGCGCGCGCAGCAGGTAGGTAGCTACATACCACGCGCCTTTCCACAGATCGGGGCTGAGCCAGACGCCGCCCTGGTCGATCAGTTGGCGCGGGTAGAATGGGCCCATAAGCTGGCTCAGCAGGCGCTGGGTCTCCTGCACGCTGGGGGCGGCGGCTTCGGCGCCGGGGGATGCCAGGCGCTGCGCCGCGCGGGCAAAGCGGGCCAGCTCGCCCTGCAGCCGGCTCTGCCGCTCGGCCTCCCGCACACGCTGCTCGGTCAGGCGGTCGTCGATCCGCAGCTCCCCTGCCCCCTCCACTGGCTCAGCGCTGGCAGCCGGCGGCGCTGGCGTGACCGGCCGAGCTGGGGCTATACGATCGTCGATAGCCAGCCAGGCGTCGTCCAGGCTTTGGCCGTCAGCGTGCGCAGCGCTGTGCAAGGCGCAAAAAACGCCGCCAGCCAGCGGCGGGTTGGGGCAGGGTGAGCCGTCGGCTGCGATGGCCTGGCAGCGGAGGTCGGGCGGCTGGCTCATGCGATATCGATCCTGGCGCGCGGCTGCGCGGCTTTTGCTCGCTGGGCCAGAGCAATGTCAAGTTGATCGGCGGCGTAGGGCTGGGCGGCGGCCGGCGGCTGATAGCGCTGCACGCGCATCCCTTCCACGTAACGCTGCACAGCTTGACGCGCGTCCCACTGCGGGGCAAAGTCCAGCTCGCTGCGCATGCGCGTCAGGTCGCCCACCCAAGGAAAGCGCAGGTAATCGGGTTCCAACGGGAACCAGCGCAGCAGATCGCGCCCGGCGGGCAGGCCAGCCAGCAGCGGCCAGCCCCAATAGACCAGCAGATGCACGATCGGCAGGGTGGGGCGCCCCAGCTTGCCGGCCAGTTGACACAGCGAGACAACGCCCTCAGCCGCAATGTTGACCGGACCGCGCACAGGATGCAGCGCGGCATGAACCAGGGCCGCTACAGCATCGTCTGCGTCGATCAGTTGCAACAGCGGATCGAAGCCCAACAGGTCCGGCAGCACAGGCAGACGTAACAGGCGGGTGAAGGGAGAATCCACGTCCACGCCAATGACACTGGCCAGACGCAGCACGGCCATGTTCAGCTCGGGATAGTCGGCAGCAAAGCCTGCAATGAACCGCTCGACCTCCAGCGCGTCGCGGATGGCGGCGTTGGACGAACGGGCAGCCAGCGGTGTTGTCTCTGGCAGGTAGAGCGGATTCTGCGCGCGAGCGCCGTAGACGGCCATCGTGCTGCGCCAGACCACCTGGCGCACGCCAGCATCGACGCACGCGCCCAACAAGTGCATGGCGCCCAGCACGTTGCTCTCAAAGTCTTCTTCTTTGCGCCATTGCCGCTCGCGCCAGGCCAGATGCACCAACGTGTCCACCCGCTCGGCGCGCAACAGTTCGACCAGCAACGGATTGCGGATGTCAGCTTTAACGAAGTCCAAGCCATCCAGCAACTGCGGCGGCGGCTGGCGGTCTATGCCCAGGACGCGCACATCCGGCATGGCCAGCAACTGCTGCGCCACCCGTTGTCCCCAATAGCCGCTGACGCCGGCAACGACGATCGTCTGCATCGCTATCAACTCGTGGGTCTGGCTAACACCCAGGCAGAAATTGTCTCATCCACAAGCACAAGACTGCGGGATTATACCACCAGCCGACAAAAATGCTCAATCCGCCGGCCAGTCCGGTAATGCCCCCTACTGCCCAACCGGCCAGTCGATGATACGATCAATTGACATGATCTAGCCGCTGTGCTAGACTGCGCATAATATACCCGAATCAAAAGTAACTCAGCCTTCGGCGGGCACGACCAACGCCTGGGCGGCTGAACACGCAGCATTATTTGAGGAAAGCATGGGACAAGGTTCACTGAAAAACGGGTTTCTCTACATTATCCTGCTGGCTATCCTGGCGACGTTCATCGTTTCCACGTTGCGCCAGGGCCGCGAGACAGTGCAGACGGTGCCTATCAGCCAAATCGCCGCCGATATCACGGCCGGCAAGGTCCAGTCGATTTCAGAGAAAGACGGCGCTCTCACGGTGACGTATGTTGGCACGGGCGCTGATGGTGGTGCGCCGCAGGTGCAATCACGCATCGAAGCCAGCGCAGATTTGGTCAAGACGCTGAATGACTTTGGCATCAGCACTGAGGATCTGGCCAACGTCGTTTTGATCTTCCCCCCCACCAGCCGTTGGGAGAACTGGGCGCCGATACTGGGCGCGTTCTTGCCCATTTTGCTGATCGGCGCGTTCTTCTTCTTCATCCTGCGCCAGGCGCAGGGTGCAGGCAACCAGGCCTTTTCTTTCGGCAAGAGCAAGGCGCGCATGTTCACCGGCGACAAACCGACTGTGACCTTCGACGATGTAGCTGGCGCCTACGAATCTAAGGAAGAGCTGAAGGAAGTCGTCGAATTCCTGAAGGAACCTGAAAAGTTTGCGGCTCTCGGCGCGCGCATCCCCAAGGGCGTGCTGCTGGTCGGCCCCCCTGGCACCGGCAAGACCCTGATGGCCAAAGCTGTCTCTGGCGAGGCCGGCGTGCCCTTCTTCTCCATCTCTGGCTCCGAGTTCGTCGAGATGTTCGTGGGCGTCGGCGCCAGCCGTGTGCGCGACCTGTTCGAGCAGGCCAAGCGCAACTCGCCCTGCATCATCTTCATCGACGAGATCGACGCCGTGGGACGCCACCGCGGCGCAGGCCTGGGCGGGAGCCACGACGAGCGGGAGCAGACGCTGAACCAGATCCTGGTAGAGATGGATGGCTTCGACACCGACACCAACATCATCATCATCGCCGCCACCAACCGACCTGACATCCTGGACCCGGCGCTGCTGCGGCCAGGCCGCTTCGACCGCCGCGTGGTCATGGATCAGCCCGACATCAAGGGACGCGAGGAGATCATGAAGGTACACGTGCGCGGCAAGCCGTTGGCCGAGGACGTGGACCTGGAAACTCTCTCGCGCGCTACGCCAGGCTTTGTCGGCGCTGACCTGGAAAACATGGTCAACGAGGCGGCGATCCTGGCCGCACGGCGCAACCGGCGCAACATCACCATGACCGATCTGACTGAGGCCATCGAGCGGGTGGCTATCGGCCCGGAGCGCAAAGGCCGCGTCATTTCTGATCAGCAGAAGCGGGTCATCGCTTACCATGAAGCGGGCCACGCCCTGGTGCAGGAGAAGCTGTCGCACACCACCGCTGTGCTGAAGGTGACTATCGTCGGCCGCGGCATGGCTGGCGGCTACATGTGGCCGTTGGACAAGGACAGCATGCTGCGCAGCCGCACTGAGATGGAACAGGAAATCTCGGTGGCGCTGGCCGGCCGGGTCGCCGAGGAGATCGTCTTTGGCCAGGTGACCACGGGCGCATCCAACGACCTGGAGCAGGTGACGCGCATCGCGCGGCGTATGGTGACGGCGCTGGGCATGAGCGAGCGCATGGGGCCGTTGACCTACGGCCACAAGGAAGAGATGATGTTCCTGGGCCGCGAGATCGCCGAGCAGCGCAACTACAGCGAAGAGGTGGCCGAGGCCATCGACCGCGAGGTACAGCGCATCGTCAACGAAGCTCACGAGCGCACCCGCCACATCATTACCACGTACCGTGATCTGCTGAACAAAATCGCCGAGCAGCTCATGGAGGTCGAAACGCTGGACCAAGGCGCGTTCAAGCGGCTGGTGACAGCCTGACAGCGCCAGAACACGACTGCTCAGGCGGGATTGCGCCCCAACAATCCGGCGGATTGTTGTACAAGTCTGATGCTCGAGGGCGTTCCGCCCGGCTCTACTGACTGACTTTCCTGAACGCGCTGGCCGATGG
>CAZVGR010000082.1:0-23118 GCA_964626845.1 uncultured Anaerolinea sp. | reverse complement strand
TAGCCGCTTCCGCAGCAAAAACCCGGTTTCTCTAAGCCCAGCCTGAGCAGTAACCTGTCGTCTTGAAAGTTACTGCTCTGGCCGGGCTCAGACCAAGCCAGCGCGTTTTCATGGGCCGTGCCGCTGCTCAGCATGGAGATTGGCAATTCGGCAAACTGGTCTAGATCTGGGGCCAAACGACGATCTGATCCCGATACTCACGACCCCACCTGGTATGTCTCGCGACGTTCGCGGACGAGCTGGTACAACCGCTGTACCGCTGGCGATGGATTGCGTTCCTGTTCAGCAAAGAACTGTGCTTCGCTCTCGCGCACCCGCTGCAAATAAGCGTCCACTTCGGCCCTGTGATGCCAATAGTAGGCCAACACCCCATGAACTTCTTCCAGGGTGAGCGTTGGATAGCGCCAGGCGATCTCCTCGGCGCTCAGTCCCTCTTCGAGGTAGTCGCCCAGGATGATCTCGATGCCTATTCGGTGCCCTTTGACCCGCATCTGCAGCGGGCCTTGAATGTCGATGTAGTCTTCGAGTCGCACATCGCACCTCCTACAACTACGGCTATCTGCGGGACTCATTGTAGCACAACCGGCGCTTCGTGTCTGAATCCGGTTGCGTGTGGTGGGGGTGTCTGGATCACGGAGGCGCGAAGGGGCGGCGCAGACGCGAAGCACGCAGACACGAAGCACCACTGTGAGGCTGACCCGACCACAACAGATAGCACAAGTCACACGCTCCGCATCCTCGCACACCTTCGCGGCCTTCGCGTTACTTCGTGCCTTCGTGTTCCAAACTCTCCCGCAACATCCCCGCCACCGCCATCGCCCGCTCGGCCGCGTCGCCCACGTAGTCGCTGGCGTCCAGCAACGAGGCGACCTCGCCCGGTAATAACCACCGGGTGATGCGCGGGTCGGCGCGCAGGCTGCTGGCCAGGGTGTTGGGCTGGCCGCGACGCAGGGCATCCCACGCGAACAGGCTGTGCTCGCGGATCACCTCGTGTAGCGCCTGCCGGTCGCCGCCGGCCTTGACCGCCTCCATCAGCAGCCGCTCGGTGGCCGCGAAGACGCCGTAGGTGGCCAGGTTGCGGGCCACAACCTCCTCGCGCACCACCAGCCCCTGCACGACCCTCGCCGCCCGGCCCACCAGCTCGTCGGCCAGCAGGAAGGCTTCGGGCAGCAGCATGCGGCGGTTGGCCGAGTCGTCCAGGGTGCGTTCCAGCAGGCTGTGGGCGGCGTTGTCCCAGGCGACGCGCGGCAGCGCGGCCAACTGGCGGGCCAGGCTGTCCAGGTTCTCGGCGTCGATGGGGTTGCGCTTGAAGGGCATGGCGCTGCTGCCCACCTGTTTGGCGCCGAAAGGCTCGCTCCACTCGCCGATGGTGGGCGACTGCAACAGGCGCAGGTCAAAGGCCAGGCGGTAGATCGACTGGGCCAGCCCGGCCAGTGCGTTGACGACGAGCCAGTCCTGCTTGCGCGGGTAGACCTGGGTGCCGGCCGGATGCGCCTCGATACCCAACTGCTCCAGCACCCGCGCCTCCAGCCGCGCCGGCGTCCAGCCGCTCTCCTCCAGCAGTTGCATGTACGAGGCCGATGTGCCCACCGCCCCACGCAGCCCCTTGCCGCGCACGCCATCGCGCACCCGTCGTACTTCATGCCAGTCCAACAGCAGATCGTAGCCGTACTGGGCCAGGCGATAGCCCACCGTGGTCGGTTCGGCCGGCTGCAAGTGGGTGAAGGCCATGCAGGCCAGCCGCGCGTGGCGCTCGATATGCTCAGCGACTACGCGCAAAAGCCCTGCCAGCTTGTCCAGCAGCAGATCCAGCGCCGCGCGCAGCCGCAGCACCTCGACGTTGTCCAGCACATCCATACTGGTCGCGCCCAGGTGAATGATGCCGCCGCCCACCGGGCACTGCTCGGCGTAGGTGCGGATCTCGGCCATCAGGTCGTGGCGGATCTCGGCCTCGATCTGCGCGGCCCGCTCCAGGTCGATCTGCTCCTGGTGCGCCTCCAGGTCGGCC
Source organism: uncultured Anaerolinea sp. (assembly GCA_964626845.1). GTDB lineage: Bacteria > Chloroflexota > Anaerolineae > JAAEKA01 > JAAEKA01 > JAAEKA01. Next base: position 21,110 of record CAZVGR010000082.1, on the reverse strand, counting down.
AGTTGCCCGGCCGTCACCAGCCCGGCCTCGTGCTGCGCCGCGGCCAGCGCGACCCAAAAGCGTCGCAGCAACAGCCGCTTATGCCGCTCCGACCACACGCCGCGCATCGCCTCGGAGCCGTAGCGCCAGGTGAGGGGGGAGAGATAGGTGTCGTGGGAAAACATAGCTATTGACCAATGACAAGTGGCTGTGTTACGTAACGAGTAACGAATAATGCGTAACCGGAAAGGCTTCCCGCACGCTCCGGGTTACGCATTACTCGTTACCGCAAACATCGCCTCCCGCGCCGCACCCACCGACACCCAGGTGATGGGCACGCCGGCCAGTTGCTCCAGGCGGCGCAGGTAGCGCTGGGCTGCGGCCGGCAGGTCGTCCCAACGGCGGCAGCCGGTGGTGGGCTGCATCCAGCCGGGCCAGGTCTCGTAGACCGGCGTCACCATCTCCAGAATGGCGGTGTCGGGCACGTGGGTGAGAACCTGGTCGCCCAGCTTGTAGCCGGTGCAGACTTTGAGCTCCGGCAGGGTGTCCAGCACGTCCAGCTTGGTAACGGCCAGGTCGGTCATGCCGTTCAGCCAGGCTGCGTAGTCGATGGCCACGCCGTCGAACCAACCCACACGGCGCGGCCGGCCGGTGGTGGCGCCGTATTCCTCGCCCAGCTCGCGCAGCTCGTTGCCGGCCTCGCCCAGCAGCTCCACCGGGAACGGCCCCGCGCCGACACAGGTCGAATAGGCCTTGACCACGCCGACGACGCGGCTGATCTTGCTGGCCGGCAGGCCCGCGCCGACGCCGGCGAAGGACGCGGTCGGGTTAGAGGAGGTGACGTAGGGATAGATGCCCCAGTCCAGGTCGCGCATCACGCCCAACTGGCCTTCCAGCAGCACGTTCTGGTCGCTCTGCACGGCCTCGCGCACCAGGGGCAGCACGTCGACGATGCGCTGGCCCAGCGCGTCCCGCCAGGTCATGCACTGCTCGTAGAGCGCATCGACGCTGAGCGGCGGCGCGCCATAGCGCTCCAGTTGCACGTTCTTGCGCGGCGCAACCTGTTCCAGCCGCTCGCGCAGCCATTCAGGGTTGCGCAGGTCGCCCAGGCGCAGCCCCCAGCGCGCGGCCTTGTCGCTGTAGGTGGGACCGATGCCGCGCTTGGTGGTGCCGATGGCCGAGCCGCCGCGCGCCGCCTCTTGCAGGCCGTCGAGCTGGACGTGGTAGGGCATGACCATGTGGGCGCGGTCGGAGAGCCACAGGTTGGCCAGATCGACGCCCGCCTCGACCAGCGTTTGCATCTCGGCCAGCAGGCTGTCGGGGTTGACCACCGTGCCCGCGCCGACGATGTTGCGCGTGGCCGGGTAGAAGATGCCCGACGGCACCAGGTGCAGGCGAAACAGCCCCAGGTCGTTGACCACGGTATGGCCCGCGTTGTCGCCGCCCTGGAAGCGGATCACCATATCAGCCGATTCGGCCAGGTAGTCGATCACCCGGCCCTTGCCTTCATCGCCCCACTGGGCGCCTACTACTGCGGTAACTGGCATGATCTTCCTCCTTCGCCGCGCCAGGACTGACGGTCCTGGCTTGCAGCAAGGCTGGTTAAGGCTACGAGAGAGGCTCCTGCCAATGGCCAGGGCCGTCAGTCCTGGTCATGGCAGCCACACCGCGTGCGTCACGACGCAATCGGGGCAAGCAACGGCCAACCCACTCAGGTTGCTGGTAGCCGGATCGAGCAGCCACAGGGTCTGCCGGTCGGCCAACAACAGCAGGCGGGGCGCGGCGTTGTCAGCATCGCCGGCAGGGGACCAGGTCAGCGCAACCAGGTCTGTAAACGTGCCCGGTGTGGCGTCCTGCCAGGCCTGCGTCGCAGGACTGATCTGCACCACATCGCGACCATCACGCAGAGTGACCCGAGCCAGCCCCGGCCCGGCGGGATCCGCTGCCACTCCCAGCTTGCCCTCGTCAGCCGCAGGCCATAGCACCGTCGATGTGCGGGACCGCAGCGGTTGGCGCACCACGTTCTGCTCTTCGACACGACCGGGGATGCCGCGCACGTAGCGTACCGTCTCGCTGTCCGCTTCCCACTGCGGCGCCCAGCCGCCGATGCGCTGCGCTGCATCCACGCGCACGTTGCGCACGAACACCTCGGTCAGGTTGGCAATCTCGCCGCTGCGCAGGTAGAGCACGTAAACGTCGGGCAGGCCGCCCTGACTGGCCGGCGTTGCCGGATCGGTGCGGGCGTCAAAGGCCAGCTTGCTGCCGTCCGGCGCCCAAGCCAGGCGGCCGGCTTCGACCATTTGGGCCAACACGCGCAGCCGGCCGTCTGTCAGGCTCCACAGCGCCAAGGCGTTGCCCTCGCCAGCCGGATAGGCCAGAGCCAGCCGCTGGCCGTCGGGCGACCAGGCCAGCTCGGCCGGCCCGCCCGCATCCAATGTCGCCAACACTGCAGGCGCAGCCAGGTCATAGACGGTCACGCGATCCTGTGCCGCCACGGCCAGGGTGGCGCCGTCGGGGCTGAAGGAGAGGGTTGGGGGGACGGTAGATTGGTAGATGGGTAGATTGGTCGTGAGTGTGGATGTGAGTTGGGCCGTGAGGGTCAATGGGACGGTCGGGCTGATGGCGGCTGTGCTGGTCAGTGGCAGCGTCAGGCTGAGCTCGGCGGTTGCCGTGATTGCCAGCATCGGGCTGATAGGTTCAGCGCTGGCTATAGCCGGCAGCGGCGTCAAATCGTCCAGTAGCAGGGCCGTTGCGGTCACGGGCTGCAAGAGAAACAGCCCCTGGTCCATAGAGACGAACGCGCAGATCACAGGCGCTTCAGCGGCACAGCGCCAGGCGTCGGGCAACAGCTCGCTGCGCAGCTCGACCAAACCCTCATCAGCCGAGACCCGCCACAGTTGTTGGCCTGCCTCGCCAGCGCGCTGGGTGCTGAACAGCACCTGGCCAGCCGGCAAGCTGCCGACTGAAAGCGCCGCAACCGGCGTGGGGGTGGGCAGCGGTGTGGGAGTCGAGGTGGGCGTCGGCGTCAAGGTTGGCGTCGGCGTCCACGTGGGTGTATCCGTGGCGAAGAGGTTGAGCAGGCCAGCAGCCTGATCAGGCGCCGCTGTGCCCGCTTGCTGGGGACCCGTGGGCGCGGCCACCGTGCAGGCCGTAGCAAGCAGCACGAGCAAGCCCAACGCGGCGCAGTATGATCCAAAACGCAGAAATTGTGTCATGGTTGCTATCCGAACCGACGGGCTAGTTCTGCTTCCACGTCACTCCAGGCCAGGTCACGGGCCGCCAACAGGACCATGGCATGGTAGATCACGTCGGCCAGCTCATAGAGAACCCGGTCGTCGCCCTCGCCTTTGGCGGCAATGATGACCTCGACCGCTTCCTCGCCGATTTTCTTGAGGATTTCGTTCTCGCCAGCCTCCAACAACTGCACGGTGTAGGAACCAGGCGGACGCTGGGCCTTGCGCTGTTGGATGGTGTCCCAGAGTTGGGCTAAGGTATTATTCACTGAAGTGGTGGCTCCCATTTAGTCATCAGCGCCCTGGGCTGCTTCTTCGGGCCAGAGAAAAGCCGGTTCGCCTGCCTCAGGCCGTCTTTGACTGGCCAGCATGTCGTCGAAGCTGAGCTGGCGGTAGAAACAAGAGGTGTTGCCTGTGTGGCAGGCTGGTCCACCGGGCGCGGCCAGGACCAACAGTGCGTCGCCGTCGCAATCGTAGTAGACAGCCGAAGTCAGCATCAGATTGCCGGAGGTTTCGCCCTTGCGCCACAGTTCCTGCCGGCTGCGGCTCCAGAAAGTGACGTAGCCGCTGGTCATGGTCAACTGCAGCGCCTCGGCGTTCATCCAGCCCAACATCAGCACCTGCTGGGTCGAAATATCCTGGATGATGGCGGGCAGCAGGCCATCTTCGTTCCAACTCAACTCGCTTAGTGCGCTCATACGAAGGGTCCTTTGGGAGAGGGTAGACAGGTAGACAAGTGGTGTGGAAAACTGGTAGATTGGTAGATTGGTAGATTGGTAGATTGGGAACGGGCGTTGCGACGCGCCAGGCATGCCTACCTGAGCTTGCTTATGAAGATTAAGGATTTAACCCGGTAATCTCGCCGCGGCGAGATTACCGGATCATTTTCTAAACTTCATCAGCATGCTTCGCTTTATCAAGCGCCGATTTCAGTCGGCGCCTGGTCTGGACACGCGCGTGTCCAACAGCACCGTCAAACCAACTGCCGCACTGCGACGCCGCGCTGGGCCAAGTGCGCCTTGACCTCAGCAATGCTCAACTGCCGGTAATGAAACAACGAGGCGGCCAGGGCAGCGTCCGCGCGGCCCTCGCTCAAGGCAGCATGGAAATGCTCCAGCGCGCCCGCGCCGCCCGAGGCGATCACCGGAACCGGCACGGCGTCGGCGATGGCGCGGGTCAGGGCCACGTCGTAGCCCGCCTGCCTGCCGTCGGCGTCCATGCTGGTCAGCAGGATCTCGCCCGCGCCCAGCCCGGCTACCTGCTGCGCCCACGCCACCGCGTCCAGGCCGGTGGGAATGCGACCGCCGTTGACGTAGACTTCCCAGCCGCGGTCTCGGCGCTTGGCGTCCACCGCCACCACCACGCACTGGCTGCCGAACTCCAGCGCGCCGTCGGCGATGAGCTGCGGATTGCGCACCGCCGCCGAATTGACGCTGACCTTGTCTGCGCCGGCCAGCAGCATGGCCCGCATGTCCTCCACCGTGCGGATGCCGCCGCCCACGGTGAAGGGGATGAAGACGCTTTCTGCCACCGAGCGCACCATGTCCAGCACGATGTCGCGGCGCTCGTGGCTGGCCGTTATGTCGAGAAACACCAGCTCATCCGCGCCCTCGGCGTCGTAAACCCGCGCCTGCTCCACCGGGTCGCCCGCGTCGCGCAGATTGACGAAGCTGACGCCCTTGACCACACGGCCGTCTTTGACATCCAGGCAGGGAATAATGCGTTTGGCGAGCATGATGATTGGGTGATTGGTAGATTGGTAGATTGGGTGATTGGTAGATTGGTGGTGATACACCGTTCACCGTTCACCGTTGACCGTTCACCGACCAAAGCAACGGCCTCTGCCAAGTTCAGGCTGCCGGTGTAAATGGCCTGGCCGACGATGACGCCCTCGATGCCTTGATCTTCCAGCGCCTTGAGGCGCTCGATGTCAGACAGGTCGCGCACGCCGCCGCTGGCGATGACCCGCAGGCCGGTCTGGCGGGCCAGCTCGGCCGAGCCGTCGGCGTCGACGCCGCTGAGCATGCCGTCGCGGGCGATGTCAGTATAGACGGCCCGCAGCAGGCCAGCCCGGCGCAGCCGCCGGCCCAGGTCGTGGACGTGCAGGCCGCTGGCGCTCTGCCAGCCGTGGGTGGCGACCAGACCCGCGCGGACGTCCAGGCCGGCCACGATGGCCTCGGCGCCGAAGCGCTCAACCGCGGCGGCCGCCAACGCCGGCTGCTGCACCACAGCCGTGCCCAACACCACCCGCGTTGCGCCCAGTTCCAGCGCCAGCGCTACATCGCCCAGGGTACGCAGGCCGCCGCCGAACTGGATCGGCAGCGTCACGGCCGCACGGATCTCGGCCAGACGGCGCAGGTTCGGCGCATCCGGGCGCTGGTCGCCCAGCGCGCCGTCCAGATTGACCACGTGCAGCCACGGCGCGCCGCTATCGGCCCAGTGGCGGGCCATGGCGGCCGGGTCATCGCCGAAGACGGTCTCGGCGGCCGGGTCGCCCTGGCGCAGCCGCACGCAGCGCCCGCGGCGCAGATCAATGGCTGGGAAGATGATCATGTTGCAGGTTGCAGGTTGCAGGTTGCAGGTTGCAGGTTGCAGGTTGCAGGTTGCAACTTGCCACTTGCCACCTGCCACCTGCCACCTGCCACCTGCCACCTGCCATCTGCCACTTTTCACTCAGTATACGCCCTGCCGGACGTGCTGTCAAAGCAGTTATGCCTGGTCGGGCTGCAAGTCCTTGAAAAGAATGGGACGGTCGTCGATGCCGCGTGACAGGCCCATGCCGGCGAACAGCGCCTCTGCGCGGTCAGCGTGGGCTGTAGTGCTGATCATCACCCGCACCGGCGCGGACCGCCCCTTGGTCTGCTGGTAGACGGCGCCGCCCACCACCTGCCCCTCCAGCGGTGTGCCCCAGTGTTCCGGCTGCAAGGAGACGGCAACGGACAACACGCCGTCCCGGCGCTCGTTGGGCCGCAGCGACAGATAGCCGATCGGTTGGCTCTGGCCTGCGCTGCCCGACGCCGCCAACTCAACACTGAACGAAGGGAACATGGAGGGACGCTGCGGGAACAGGCTGGCCTCAATCATCTCCTGCGTGGTGACCTGGGACGCGGCCAGCTCCTGGCGCAGGATATCGATGCGCCGCTCCAGCCCGTCTTTGGGGTTGAGCGGCCGCAGCACAACCTCGCCGGCCAACTCAGCGCCGGCCAGCTCGCCGGTAAACGCCCACAGATAGTAATCGACGGCCTCGTAGCCCAGGGAGCGGAACAAGGCCAGCTTGGGCGGGCTGCTGTCCAGCGGCGCCGCACGCGCGTAGCGGTACTCACGATCACGGGCCATCTGCTCCACCGTGCGCGTCAACGCCCGCAGGATGCCCGGCTCGTCGAATCCAGCCTCGATGCTGAACTCCGACAGGGTGAACGACTCGCGCATCTGCTCAACGACGGCAAAGCCGGCTGTGCGGCTGTCCTGTTCCAGCACAAACGTGTGGGCCTGGCTGCGCAGATAACGAGGCAGCACCCAACTGCGCAGCAGGAAGCGACGCCAGGCACTGCCGCTCAGGTTGACGAAACGGGCGTCCTTACCGCGTTCCTGGATGAACCAGGCCGTGATGTCTTTTAACTCCGGTTTGGAGGCAGGGCGAATCCCAAAACTAGGCATAGCTTACTCCTTAACAACCTGGCGCAGGCTGGCCAGCATGACGCCAATGGCCTCGGACTTGAGACGCCAGGCGGCGCGGTTGGCCACCAGCACGGCCTGACTGTGCAGGATGACCCGCAGCTCGGCCAGGCCGTTATCGCGCAGCGTCTGACCGCTCTGCACCAGGTCGACGATCAGGTCGGCCAGATCGACCAGCGGGGCCAGCTCCACCGAGCCGGACAGCTCGATGATCTCCGCGCTGACGCCGCGGGCGCGAAAGAAGGCCTCAGTCAGCCGCGGGAACTTGGTGGCGATCCTGGGGTTGGCCTCCAGGCGCAGCGGCCGGTCAGCCCGGCCGGCTGGGCCGGCCACCGACAGCCGGCAATGGCCAAAAGGCAGCAGCAGCGGCTCCAGCAAGTCGCGCTGCGCCTCGCGCAGCACATCCAGCCCGGCAATGCCCAGGTCACAGGCGCCGTATTCAACATAGACCGGCACGTCGCCAGGCTTGGCCAGCACATAGGACACATGGGGCGCGGCGCTGGGCAGCACCAACTGCCGGCCGTTGTCGCCCTCAGCCAGGCCATAGCCGGCCCGCGCCAGCCAGCCGCGCGCCTCGTCCAACAGGCGCCCTTTGGGCAGCGCCACTACCAGCCGGTTGGGATCGCGGCGCGTGACGGCCGCGGCAGCTTGCACGTCTACCATGCGGCTGCCTCCGCGTCCAGCGCTGCCAGCGACAGGCGGCGTTCGCCCTGAGCGGTGCGCAGCGTCACCCAGCCGTCGCCAGCGCAGGCAGCCACGCGGGCGATGCCCCGGCTGGCCGCGCGCTGGCTCAACTCGTCCAGGCCTGCGCCGCTCACATCCAGCTCGACCCGCAGGCCGCGGCGGCGCAGGTCCAACAGCAGGCGCAGACAGGCTGGACAGGCGCTGCCCACCCAGAGCAGGTGCGGGAGCAGCGGCGCCGGCTGCCAGCCCTGCCGCTGCCGCGCCAGCAGGATGCGATCAACCCACAGTGCGCAGCCCACGGCCGGCTGCGGCCGGCCAAAGTGCCCCACCAGGTCGTCATAGCGGCCGCCAGAGCAGATCGAGAAGCCCAGGCCCGGCGTGTAGCCCTTGAAGCTGATGCCGGTGTAGTAGGCCATGCCCCTGGTCTCGCCCAGGTCAAAGGTGACGTGGTCGAGGATGCCGTAGGCCGCCAGCAGGTCGTGCAGCGCCTCCAGCCAGTCCAGCGCCGCCCGCATGGTCGGGTTGACGCAGACGGCGCGGCCCTGTTGCAGGATATCTGGCCCGCCGTTGAGCTGCGGCAACGCGGTGAAAGCCCGGCGCATCGGCTTGCTGGCCGTGGCCTGGTCGAGAGCAGCCGCCAGGTCGGCGGGGTTCTTGCGGTCGATGGCGCTTTGCAGCGCACTTAGCAGCGACGCGGGCGCATCCAGCTCGGCCAGCAGGCCGCGAAAGAAAGCCATTTGGCCCAGGGCCAGTTGGAACTGGCGCAGGCCGGCCGCACGCAGCGCCTCCACGGTCAGGGCCAGCACCTCGGCATCGGCGGCCGGTGTGTCTGCGCCGATCAGCTCGACGCCGGCCTGGGTGAACTCGCGCTGCCGGCCGGCCTGCGGGGCCTCGTAGCGAAAGACCGAGCCGACGTAGAAGAGGCGCAGCGGCATGGGCTGGTCGTGCAGACGGGTGGCGACAACCCGTGCGGCGGGAATGGTCAGGTCAGGGCGCAGGGCCAGGGTGCGGCCATCGCGGTCGGTGAAGCGGTACATCTCCTCGGCCAACTGCGTGCCAGCCTCAGAGGCCAGGGTGTCGGCGTACTCAAAGGTGGGCGGGATCAGCTCGTCGTAGCTCCAGGCGCTGAAACACGCACGCAGGGCCGCCTCCAGGCCGCGCTTGCTGGCCGCGTCCTGATAGAACAGATCGACGACCCCCTGCGGCAGCGGCCACTGAGCGTGACGGGTGAATTCCTGGGCGGATTGAGTCATGGGGAAAGATCAAGGTGCGGGCGTGCCAACATAGCCGTAATCTGGATGTACCATCAGGCCCGAAACATCAACTGCCTGGAAGTCAGACCCGCTCACGTTGTTGCGCAGGGCGCGCAGGTCGTCGTTGTCCCAGCGCTCGTCGGGAATGCCGGACAGGTACCAGGCTGAGCCGTTGTCGGCCAGGATCATGCCATATTCTTTGAGCGCGGTCAAGATCACCCGGTTGGCAGGGGAGAAGCCGCTGATGTCGAAGTCAGCCCGCAGGCGGAAGCGCTGGCCCATGGGCGGCAAATTGGGGTCGCTGTTGCTGGAGGCGTAATGGCGGGCAGGCCAGACGTAAGCCCGCTGTGTCTGCGGGGCCGTAAAACGCAGCGCATGGTCGATGCGCCCGCTGGCCACCTCGTCGTAGCGCACCAGGCCGGGCAGGATCGGCAGCCCGGCCGCGTCAGCCGAGGTCCAACCGGCCGGCCGCAGCGCATGGCTGGTCAGATCGAAAACCGCGCCTGAGCCAGCATGCCAACTGCCGCCGGGCGTGGGCCAGGTGTACCAGGTCTCGAACAGGCGGCAGTCGCCGTTGCGCAGCACCAGGATGTGGCGGTCGCCATCGCTGTCCGGCCCGCCCTCGATAGGTGCGTCGGTAGGAATGGGATAGGGGCCAGGGTCGCTCTCGCCGTCGTAGTCAAAGGTGATCGGGACCAGCGGCTGGTCGGTCGGCACAGCGACGAAGGGGATGCCAATTGGCCCGCCGTTCCACAGGCCAGAGCCGAAATCAGGGTGAAGCCCGCGGTCGGGGCCGATGGCGGCTACGTAGGCGGCTGAGCGCGGGTCCAGCGGCAAGTTATCGATCCGCACGTTCCAGATGTTGTCAGCGGGGAAGAACGGGCAGGCGCTGCCAGGCGGGCATGGCGCTTGCCAGCGACTGGCCACCTGCATCAGATCAACGATCGTCACCCGGCCGTCGCCGTCCAGGTCAAAGCGGCGGTCCTGGCTGGGCGTGGCCCACTGCGCAGCGATGGCTGCGATGTCGTCTGCGTCCACCACACCGCTGCCGTTGTAGTCCGGACAGAAGAAGGCATCTGACGCGGCGCGGGTCGGCCCGGCCAACGCGGGAATGGCCAGCAAGGCCACAAACACAGCGGCCATTAAGGCAGCCAGCAGAACACCCACAGGCATGTTCGGCTCTGATGTGTCTGATAGACCTGACTGCTCAACTGGGGGTTGGCGTTGCACTAGATTCCCTCGGCCGTCTCACGCACCAAGTGATCCACGACGGCGCGCAGGGCCTCCTCGCGGTTGGCGTCGCCGCCGTGCTCCTGGTAGACCCGCACCTGGCGGTCGGCGCTGGTGCCCTCCTCCAGGATGCGATAGATCACCTCGACCTCATCGCGGCTGCCCAATTCGTCGATCTGCTCGTCCACCAACAACAGCAGCTCGCGCACCAGTTGCCGCGTGGGCGCCTCCTCCTCCCGGCCGAAGTCGATCATCTGGCCGTCCAGCCCATCGCGCAGCGCGCGCCACTTGTTTTCGGCGATCAGATCGCGGCGGTAGGTGCGGAAGGTCATGTTGTGCTTGCGCAGGTCCCACATCCAGGCCACGATGGCCTGCAAGAGCGCGGCCACGGCCACCGCCTCCTCGGCGCGGGTGCAGATGTCGGGCACGCGGAACTCCAGCGTGGGGAAGGCGTAGTGCGGCCGCACGTCCCACCAGATCTTGGAGCCGTCGGCGATGCAGCCGGTGTTGACCAGCCGCTGCACGAAGCGCTCGAAGGCCGCCCAGGAGGAGAAGGTCTCGGGCAGGCCGGTGCGGGGCAGGTCCTCGAAAACGATGGAGCGGTAGGACTTCAGGCCGGTGTGGCGGCCCGACCAGAAGGGCGAACTGGTGGTCAGGGCCAGGATGTGCGGCAGGGCATAGCGCACGGTGTTCATGCAGTCAATGGCGAAGTCGCGGTCCTCGACCCCCACGTGGACGTGCATGCCAAAGATCAACATGCGCTGGGCGATGACCTGGTGATCCTCGACCGTCTTGGTATAGCGCTCGTAGGGCGAGATCTCCTGGCCCAGCCAGTGGGAGAAGGGATGGGTAGAGGCCGCGGCGATCTGCAGGCCGCGCTGCGCCGCCAGCTCGTGAATGGCCGCGCGCTGGGCAAACAGCGCCGTCTTCAACTCGGCCACGTTGTGACAGACCGGCGTGCCCAGCTCGACCATGGAGGCGTGCAGCTCCGGCTTGACGCCGGCCTTGAGCTCGCCCTTCTTGACCTCGACAGCGCCCTCCTTCGACTCCATGAACTGGGTGATGAAGGACTTCAGCTCGCGCGTCTCCGGGTCGATAATCTGGTATTCTTCTTCGATGCCGACGGTGAGGGAGGGAGGGGTCATCATAGTTGGTTCTCGCTTGCACGTCCCAGACCTTCAAGGTTTTCTGAAACCTTGAAGGTCTCAACTGTGGGCTACCGGCAAATCATCGTCTCGGCCACCACCGAGTCGACCACAGCGCGCAGGGCCGCTTCGCTGTTGGCCTTGCCGCCGTGTTGCAAGAAGATGCGGCGCTGGCGGTCGGCGCTGGTGCCGCGCTCGATCACGGTGTAGAGGTGATCGACCTCACGCCGCGTGCCCAGTTGATCCACGTAGGGCGCGGCCAGGCGCAGCAGCTCGCGCACCAAGCTGCGGGCCGGCAGTTGCCGCTCCTTGCCAAAGTCGATCAACATGCCATCCAGGCCGTAGCGCTCGGCGCGCCACTTGTTCTCCTCGATCAGGCCGCGCGGGTAGAGGCGGAAGCTGATATTCTTGGCCCGCAGATCCACCAGCCAGGCCACCACAGCCTGCACCGCAGCCACCACGCCGATCACATCTTCCACCACCGGCATCATGTCGAACAGGCGAAACTCCAGCGACGGGTACTCGTGATGCGGCCGTACGTCCCACCAGATGTCGTTCTCGCCGCGGATGCAGTGCGTCTTGATCAGCAGATCGACGTAGTGGCGGTATTCGCTGGGCGAGGCGAAGTACTCAGGGATGCCGCTGCGGGGCAAATTCTCATGGATGATCGCCCGGTAGGACTTGAGCCCGGTGTCGCGGCCGGCCCAGAAGGGGGAGCTGGTGGACAGCGTCAACAGGTGGGGCAGCATGTAGCGCACCACGTTCATCACGTCGATGGCCATGGCCGGGTCTTCGATGGCCACGTGGATGTGGGCGCCGAAGATCAGCAGCCGGCGGGCCACCGTCCGCATCTGTTCCATCACCCCCTCGTAGCGGCCATGCAGCGGCATGTCGGCTTGTTTCCACGAGGCGAAGGGATGCGTGCCGGCCGCCGCCATCAACAGGCCGCGCTCCTCGGCCAGCGCGCAGATAGCCTGTCGCTGCTCGAGCAGCGCTTCTTTCAGCTCCGACAAGCTGCTGGCAGTGGGGCTGGCCAGCCCGGTCATCAACCGGGTCAGATCGGCGTTGAGCGGCGTGTCGCCGTCATAGCCGCGCAGCACCGGCTGCTCGTTGCGGGCCGTGCGCGTGATGATGTAGCGCAGATTGCGCGTCTCGGGGTCGATGATCTGGTACTCTTCCTCGATGCCGAGGCGCAGGCTGGGGGAGTGGGGCATGGTTGCCTCCGGAAGATCAGGTGCCGGGCACTTCAATACCTGGCGCATGGCTGGTGCAGGGTATCAAGTGCCCGGCACCTGGCACAACTACACAGCTACCACCATCGTCGGCACCGTGGTGCCGCCGCCGGCAGTCACGTTGAGCAGGCCGCCGGCCGACAGCCGGGTCAGGCAGCCGCCGGCGTAGTGGCCGTCGAAAATAAAGGGATCGAAGTCCACCAGCCGGGGCTGCACCGCGAAGCCGCCGCCGGGCAGCACCACGGGGAAGTCTTCATAGCCCAGCGGCACGCGCAGTTGCACCACGGCCGGCTGGCGCAGCGCCTCGTCCACGGCCTGCTGCCATTCGGCCGCGCTGACGTCCCAGCCCAACACCACGCCCTTTCCGCCGTACTCGTCGTTGGGCTTGAGCACCAGCCGTTCCTGGTTGGATGCAATAAAGGGCAGCAGGTCCACCGCCTGGCCGTCGAACAGGGTGGTGCGCTCCTCGACCCGCCGCGTCCAGGGGATGTGGCGCTGGATGGCGGCCTGCTCGGCAGAGCTGAACAAGTGGGCGTTGCGCTCGTCGCTGAGCACGGCCAGGCTGGCCTTCTTGTGTAATAACTTGCAGGAGAAACGGTTCATCATGCACACGGCCCGGTCGCGCACCGCGTAGATGATGGGGTGCTCGACGCCGTAGCGCGCCAGCAGCTCGTGGGTCAGGATGCGCTTGTAGACGAAGTCCACCGCCACGCCATCGGCGTAGAGCACGCCGCCCTGGTAGGTCATGGCGTCCGGCTCGACGATCACTGAGCGGATGCCGTGGCGGGCGAAGTACTCCTGGAAGAGGATGAACTCGTGCTCCGTGGGCAAGCCGCGCCAATCGACGATGGCCACCGTGGGCAGCTCGCGGCCGCCCCACTCGCGGTAGATGCGCAGCAGGGTTTGCAGCGCAGCCGGCCTGGCCCACAGCGGCCGCAGCGGGAAGCGCTCGCCAAAGGCTCGCAGCAGCGGCGTCTGCAGGAAGACCTCGGCCAGGCCGTCCTCGTAGGCCACGGCGGCCGGGCTTTCGGCGTTGTACTCCAGCAGGCGCAGGCTGGGCTCGCCGTCGGCGCTGTGGATAAGGCTGCAATCCAGGCGGCCGATGGGCACAGGCAGCCGCGTGCCGGCCTCGTAGCCGACGAGTATCTCCTCCTCCGGCGTGAGCCAGACCTGGGCCCGCAGCGCGGCATCGGCCAGCATGGCCTGGTAAGCCTTGTCGAAGGCCGCCACCAGTGTGCTGCTCATGCGGCTGGCGCTCTCCCACTCCTGCACCGTGACCAACTGGGGACGCAGCGCGGTCGACAGCAGTCGCTCGCCGAACATCAGATGCCCGCTGCGCATACCCTGCTCCAGCACAGCCCAGGAATCGGCCAGCACCTGCGGCGTGGCCAGGTCAAGATAGGTCTGAATGGCGGTGTCGATGGCTGCCATGCATGCTCCGGTGTGCTGATATGTGATGCTGATGAGTGAAACGTGATGCGTGATGCGTGATGCGTGAAACGTGATGGGTGTGTTTGAAGTCGGTTCAGACCCTTCGAGTTTCTGCGCGTTAGCAGCGATTCGTGATCGACACTGCGAGTGCATTTGCAACGCCTCTCGATCACCTGCTCGGGCCGGTCTCCGACCGTGCCCCTACGACGCGTTTCCGTTGCTGGATTGCTCTTGCGACGCCTGATCCGCAGGAACCCAGCCCAGGTCGATCGCCTCCTGCGGCGGCAGCGGCTCGATGGCTGTGCCGCGCTCTGTCCATTCCAGCGCCTCAGCCTCGGCCTTGGCCTCGTCGCGCTCGACAAAGACCAGGTCAAAGGGCACGGCGCGCTGGTCCAGCAGGGTGTTGTCGCGCGTCAGCCGCAGCAGCAGCGTGTACGCCTCACCCGGCCGCGGCCGCTTGAGATGCATGGTCAGCGAGATGTAGGTGAACTGCACGTCCACCATGGCCATGGTCGCTGCGGGCTCGCCATCGGGGTCCAGGATCACCATCTCCAGCTCGGGATGGCCGGCGAAGGGAGTCAATTGCACCCGCGTCCAGACGCGCTGCAAGTCGGGGTAGGGCAGCGCCTGGGCGCGCAGGAAGCGGGGCGGCTGGTCCTCGTGGACGAATTCGATGGGCTGGTTGAGCATGATACATTGTAGTGTCATGCTGAGGCCGCCGAAGCATCCCGGCTAGCCGACATTGGGGATGCTTCGGCGGCCCTCGGCATGACAGTGCTAAGGCGCCTGGTCTGTTGAATTGGAACAGGGAGAGTAGGGCGGGCTCGGCGTTGAGATCGCCTGTAGACCTGCGCTCAGGTGCCGGGCACTTGGTTTCTGCACATCAACGCTAAGTGCCCGGCACCCGAACAATGTCACATTCGGCTGCGGCTGGGAGGCGGGAGTGGATGGGAGTCGAACCCACCGTGGCTACCTCAGCGGTACCCACCACCGATTTTGAAGACCGGGGCGCCCACCGGGACACATCCACCCCCAGACAGCCAGCCGCATGATACACGAATTACCCCTGATGGTCAAGTGACTCGCGGCGTCGAGAGCCAAACCCTTTGGGTCTTGCCGCCGCGGCCCGCAAGCGCGGCGGCATAGGACCCAAAGGGTTTGCTCCCCAGGTCAGGCTATGCTACCATGCGCGGCGAGGCAACCATGAAGATCCATCTCATCGACGGAACCTACGAGCTTTTCCGCGGCTTCTACGGGCCGCCGCCCCGGCAGGCGCCCGACGGCCGCGAGGTCGGCGCGACGGTGTCCCTGCTGCGCAGCCTGCTGGCGCTGCTGAACGAGCCGGACGTCAGCCACGTCGGCGTCGCCTTTGACCACGTCGTCGAGTCCTTCCGCAACGACCTCTTCCCTGGCTACAAGACGGGCGAAGGAATCGACCCGCTGCTGCAGGGCCAGTTCGAGCTGGCCGAGCAGGCCGTGGCGGCGCTGGGCATCGTCGTTTGGCCCATGGTCGAGTTCGAGGCCGACGACGCCATCGCCACGGCCGCGGTGCGCTGCGCGGCCGACCCGGCGGTGGATCAGGTGGTGATCGGCTCCCCCGACAAGGACCTGGCGCAACTGGTCCAGGGCAACCGCGTGGTCTGCTGGGACCGGCGGCGGGACATCGTCTACGACGAGGCAGCAGTGATCGGGAAGTACGGCGTCCCGCCGGCCTCGATCCCCGACTGGCTGGCGCTGGTGGGCGACGCGGCCGATGGCATCCCCGGCCTGCCGGGCTGGGGCGCCAAGTCCGCCGCCCTGGTGCTGGCCCAGTTTGGCCATATCGAGGCCATCCCCGACGACGTCGCGGCGTGGCCCATCCCGGCCGGCCGGGCGCGGCGGTTGCAGGAGAGCCTGGCCGCGCAGCGCGAGGAGGCGTTCCTCTACCGCGAGCTGGCCACGCTGCGCAGCGACGTCCCCCTGGCCCAACGCGCGGCCGATCTGGCCTGGCGCGGCGCGCGGCCGGCCCTGCGCCAGCTCTGCGCTGAGTTAGGGGCTGAGGACATTCCCAACCGCATTAGCCGCTGGCTTCAGGTTCCGTAGACAGGCTGGGAGGTGCGCCATCGACGACGGATTCGGTGACGCCGTGGGTCATTGGCCGCGTCTCCTGTCCTGACGCACGCGGTAGAGCCGCTCGGTGAAACCGCCTTCCCGCTCGAAGGCCGCGGCTTGGGCGGCGATTTGACGGTCGAGGAGGGAGGTGGTCACTCCGATCAAGACATGCGCTGCGTTGGCGGCGATCTCTGGGTAGGTGGACTTCATGGACGGTATGGACGGTATGGACGGCATGGACGGCATGGGCTCGGTCGCCTCTGCTCCATCCGGTCCATCCAGTCCATTCTTTGCCTCGTAGACCTCCCTGACCCACGCGGCAACCTGATCCACTGTGCTGCACCGCCGCGCCACCAGCGCCTTGCGCCGTGGATCATCCTCAGCCCAGAGTGGCAACTTCCTCTGCCGCAGGAAATCCTCGTAGTCCAGCTTCAGCTCCTCCAGACTGGCCCGCGCGACGTTGGTCAGCTTGAGTTCCATCTTCTTCGACGTGCCCGAGGCCTGGCTGCCCTCGGCGATGTTCTGGACGCCGCTGCGTGCGGCCTGGACCATCTGGTCATGGGTGCGGCTGCGCTTGTCGATGTAGCGGTCGCAGAAGCGCACCGTCACATCGTAGACCAACTGCGCGAGCTGGAAGCTCTTCAGCTTTCGGTAACCGCCGTGTTTCGGGATCAGCGGCTCGGGCGGCTTGGGTTGATTGGGTGGCGGTTTTGTGTTAGGTTTGTCGTCCATTTGGTCGAGCGCGATGTAGTTCAAGGCGAGGTCACTGCCGACAATCTATCTCAAAAACTTGGCTGCGGACGAACGACATCCCGGCCCGCGTCGGGATGTCGTTCCGCTACCTGCAACAACACACGCGCCGGACCAGGAGGCGTCCGCCGTCCTTGCTCCCAGTTCTGCAAAGTCTTGACACTGATGCCCAGCATGGCGGCGAACTCGCTCTGCGCCATGCTGAAACCCTCGCGTATCTGCCCGATATCAGGGGCATCGATCGTGAAGGTTCGCGACGATGCAATCTCGCCTCGCAGAGTGGCGCCGCCTTCGCGCACGCTCTCCATCAGTTCGTTGAACAACTCGTCGTTCATGTGCCCTTGCCACCGCATCTGCGATAATGCCAGAAGGCCAACCCTCTGTCAAACAGCCGCTGCCACCTGCCGAAAATCCGAAAAGCTCACCAACTGCACCCCCAACTGCTTCAGCCAATAGCGAAAGGCGACGCCGGTCAGCAGGTCCACCTCCACCTGGCGCTGCAAGGGCTGGAGCTGGTCGCCGGGGGGCAGCGCGTCGTCGTCGACGTAGCCGGGATGGACCACCAACTCGGTCACCACGCCGGGCTGGCTGAGCAGCCGGGCGACGCGCTTGTCGGATAGCAGCCGGTCGCCCCACTGGTGCAGCGACAGCAGATAGTTGGGCGCGGCCAGATGGCCCGTTCGGCGGGGCTTGATGGGCGACGCCAGCACGTCGGTCCAGACGCGGATCGGCGTCAGCGCGGACAGCACGTCGGGTGTGCGCCAGGCGGCCACGTGGTACTGGGTGGCCAGCTTCTCGGTGATGCGCCGCGCGGCCGGCAGGGAGTGGAAATGGACGTGGGAGTCCAGGTTGTCCAGGTGCAGGCCGTGGTCCAGCGCCCAGCGCACCTGCGCCTCCAGCTCAGCCGCAGCCTCGTACCACTTGACCTGGCCCAGCACCGCCCGGCGAATGAAGATGGCCGACTCCCAGAACTGCCCCTCCTCGTCCACCAAACTGGGCACCTGGCCGGCCGGCAGGATCGGCCGGCCGCGGCTCAGGTTGAGGTGGACGCCCACCGACAGGCGCGGCCGGACGCGGGCCAGGGCCACGCCCTCCTCGCTGGCCGGCTGGTTGACCAGCAGGCTGGCGCTGGTGACCAGCCCGGCCTCGAACATATCGACGATTGCCCGGTTGACGGTGGAGGAGTAGCCGAGGTCGTCGGCATTGATGATCAAACCTGACATGGCGATTTTCCTGCCCGCATTGTAACACCGGCGGCCTGCTTTTGCCCAACAACGGGGACGTAAATGCGGCATTCATGCTCCTACTTTGCCACAGGTTGTGGACATGTTATAATCACGCATCATTCAGCGAGGTGACGTGATGTCCGATTCGTCCAATGCGAAGCCACCTGGCGCGCACAACAAAGAGATTTGGATCGCGCTGATCGGCGCGGTCGCGACTATCGCGGTGGCGATGATCACCGGCTTCTTCGGCTTGCTCTCGTCAGACCGCGGCGCATCGGCTCCTGCGTCGCCTTCGCCGGCGGCAGCTCCCAACGTCACCATCGAAGGCCCGCTGGTCGCGCCGCTGGGCCAGCGCACCTACTTCACCATCGTCAGCCAGAACGCGGTGCGGGCCGAGTGGAGCGCAGGCGGCTTTGGCGATGGCCGCAGCATCGAAGTCCAGCCCCTGCCGCCCAGCCACCAGATCTGGATCGAGCCGACCGACAGCGCGCGCATCGGCGATACCTTCACGCTGGCCGTGACGGTCTACAGCGCCGCCGGGCAGGCGACCACGGCCCAGCGCCAGTTCCAGATCACCGCCGCGCAGCCATGATCAGCGCCATCGTGCCGGCCGCGGGGCTGTCCAGCCGCATGGGCGGGCCGCTGCCCAAGCCGCTGCTGCCCTGGGGCGCGTCCACGGTGATTGGAGCGGTGGTCGACACGTTGCTGGCGGCCCGCATTGCCGAGGTGCTGGTGATCACCGGGCATCGCCGTGAGGCCGTCGAGGCTGCGCTGGCCGGCCACGGGCACGCGGTGCGCTGTGTGCATAACCCGGCCTACGCAGACGGCGAGATGCTGTCGTCGATCCAGGCCGGCCTGGCTGCGGCGTCGCCAGCAAGCCGGGGCGCGCTGCTGGCCCTGGCCGACCAGCCGCAGATGCAGTCGGCCGTGGTGCAGCAGGTGCTGCGGGTCTTCGACGACAGCGGCAGCCAGGCGCTGGTCGTCCCCAGCCACGCCCAGCGCCGCGGCCACCCGATCTTGCTGCCGCGCCGGCTGTGGGACGAGGCGCTGGCCCTGCCGGCCGGCGCCACCCTGCGCAGCTTAATCCAGCGCCACGCGGCGGCCATCCGCTACGTCGAGGTGGACACACCCTCGGTGCTGGCCGACCTGGACACGCCGGAGCAGTATGCGGCGGCGCGCGACGCGAGACTTCGGAAGTCGCCGCAGTCTGCTCCGTGACGCACAACAGCGCTGCGAGCCAGCTTCTCGCTGGAGGCGGCGACTTCCGAAGTCTGGATGAACCATGCAGGACTTACCCACGATTACGACGGAACGGCTGCTGTTGCGGCCCTTTACACTCGATGACGCGGCTGACGTGCAGCGGCTGGCCGGCGACCGGGCCGTGGCCGACACCACGCTGAGCATCCCCCATCCCTACCCCGACGGCGCAGCCGGGCAGTGGATCAGCAGCCACGGCGAGCGCTTCCAGCAGCGTGAGATTCTGGTGTTGGCCGTGACGCTGCGCGACCGCGGCGAGCTGGCTGGCTGCATCAGCCTGAGGCTGAATGATGCCCACGGCCGGGCCGAGCTGGGCTACTGGATGGGCGTGCCCTACTGGAACCGCGGCTATTGCAGCGAGGCTGCCCGCGCGCTGGTGGCCTTTGGCTTCGAGCAACTGAGCCTGCACCGCATCTATGCGCACCACCTGACCCGCAACCCGGCGTCGGGCCGGGTCATGCAGAAGGCCGGCATGGCCTACGAAGGCACCCAGCGCCAGCACATCAGAAAGGGTGAGCAGTACGAGGACATCGCAGGCTACGGCATCCTGCGCAGCGAGTACCATGGTGCCGGGCACTTGGGCTCTGAACGCCAGTACCAGTTTGAATGAAACAGAACGCTCGTTTGGGCTACCATGTGCCCGGCGCCTGCACGGACCCAACCGTTGGACGATCTATGGACACCTTCTACCACAAGCTCAACGACTACCTGGCCCGCGGCGAGAGCGTGGCCGTGGCGACTATCACCGAGGTGCGGGGCAGCGTGCCGCGTGAGGTGGGCGCCAAGATGATCATCCACCCCCTGGGCCAGCACTACGGCACGGTCGGCGGCGGCTGCGGCGAGGCCGATGTGATCCGCGCCGCTCTGGACGTGCTGCAAAGCGGTGAGCCGGCCACCGTGCGCGTCGACCTGACCGAGGACCCGACCATGCAGAGCCTGGGTGTGTGCGGCGGGATCTTCAATGTGTTTGTGGAACGGTGGGGGCAAAACGCTGAATGATGAATGATGAGTCCGGAGTCCGGATTCATCATTCAGCATTCATCGTTTCAGTCAACGTGTGATGCCAAACGCTATCCTCTCTGCTCTGCTCTCCTCCGTCGAAGCACGCCGCCCTGTGGCGCTGGCGACGGTGACGGCTGCCCCTGATCCGGCCTGCATCGGCCGCCATGCCGTCGTCTGGCTGGATGCCGAGCCGCTGGGCGAGCTGGAGCTGGGTGAGCTGGAGGCGCAGGCGCTGGCCGGTGCGCAGGACGTGCTGCGCGGCCGGGTCCACAAGACGCTGAGCTACGCCACGCCGGCCGGCCAAGTCAAGCTCTTCGTCGAGGTGCAACACCGGCCGCCGGAGTTGATCATCGTCGGCGCGGGGCACGTGGCGCAGCCGCTGGCCCAGCTCGGCAAGCTGTGCGACTTCACCGTCGTCGTGCTGGACGACCGGCCGCAGTTCGCCAACCGCCAGCGCTTCCCGCAGGCCGACGAGGTGCTGGCGCTGCCGCTGCGCGAGACCATGCGCCAGTGGGCGGCCGGGGGCCGCCTGGGGCTGGACAGCTACATCGTCCTGGTCACCCGCGGCCACCAGCACGACATCGACTGCCTGCTGGAGGTGCTGGACACCCCATTGGGCTACATCGGCATGATCGGCAGCCAGCGCCGGGTACGCACTGTCTTCGATCTGCTGTCGACCGAGATGGGCATCCCGGCCGACAAGTTCGACCGCGTCTACGCGCCCATCGGCATCGCCATCGGCGCGCGCACCCCGGCCGAGATCGCCGTCTGCATCATGGCCGAGATCATCAACGTCCAGCGCGGCGGCCCGGCGCGCAGCATCTCCGACGAGCGGCGTGAGGTCGCGCAGCAGCGGCGCAGCCGGCACGTAACTCGTAACTCGTAACTCGTAACTCGTAACTCGTAACTCGTAACTCGTAAC
>CAZVGR010000081.1:0-23585 GCA_964626845.1 uncultured Anaerolinea sp. | reverse complement strand
ATCTGAAAGAATTCCTACAAGGAGCAACCACCAATGTCTAGCATCATGGATCCCATCAACACGTTCTACAAAGTCTACAATGAAGGTACCTATGAGCTGTGGAACGACGCGCTGGCCGAGAACTACACGGCCGAGGTCAACGGCCACACCATCCCCAACCGCGACGTGGGCCTGGGCTTCGTCAAGACCTTCCGCGCCGCCTTCCCTGATCTGTTCTACACCGTGGACGAGGCCATCGTGGCCGGCGACAAGGTGACGACCCGCTGGACCGCCAAGGGCACCCACGCCGGCGAGTTCTTCGGCAATCCCGCCACCAACAAGCAGATCTCCATGCTGGGCATTACCGTCTTCCAGATCGAAGACGGCAAGATCGCCAAGCTGTGGAATGTGTGGGACCTGGCCGGGCTGTTGAATCAACTCAAGGCATAGGAGAGATGTTGATCAGGTGATTGGGTTATTGGATCAATGGAGCGTTCTGTGCCTGCGGCATAGGCTCAACTCCGACAATCAACCAGTCAACCAATCACCTAATCATCCAGACCCTGGAGGCCACCGTGACCGCAACCAACTTCCACCACGTCGCCATTTCCTGCAAGGATCCGCTGGCTGTCGAGCGCTTCTACACGGAGCACTTCGGCTTCAGCCGCAGCCGGGTGATCCCGCTGGGCGATGTGCAACTGGTGTTCATCAAGTCGGGCAACCTCTACCTGGAGCTGTTCCAGGCTGAGGGGGACGCGCCTGCGCCGCCGGCCGGCGCGGACGGCCCGCACTACCCCGGCTGGCGCCACCTGGCCTTCAAGGTCGACGATGTGGACGCCAAGCTGGCCGAGATGGGCGACGCGGCGCAGATTACCCTGGGCCCGCTGGACTTCGACGCCTTCATCCCTGGCTGGCGCACCGTCTGGGTCGCCGACCCGGAGGGCAACATCGTCGAGATCAGCCAGGGGTACGTCGATCAGGAGAATCCGCCGGCGTTGTAGCCCGGTACATTGGTAAGTTGGTAGATTGGTAGATTGGTGGGCGCGAGCGCACGACTAATCTACCAATGTACCAATCTACCAACTCCCAATTCTGGAGTTTCCCATGAACCAAATCAACTTCACCTTTTCCGATACCATCGCCGGCTACGTCACCGGCTTCGACCGGGACGCGGATAGCTTTGGCCTGCGCACCACCGACGGCCGCGAGTATACGGTCAAGTTCGCGCCTGGCACCTACGCCTGGATCGCCAACAACTTCGAGGAGCCGCGCCAGTGGGTGGGCGGCCAGATGCGCGACATGTTGCAGGTCGGCCGCTGGCTCTTTGTCTACGGCATCTACTACCCCGAGGGCGGCGACAACACCTTCGAGGCGCAGTTCATCATCTTCGTCGGCCGCACGGCTGACAACTGGGCCTTCGAGCGCCAGGACTGGTGGGTCAAGCAGATCGAGGTCTTGGGCGACTTCTACCTCAAGGCCCAGTTCGGCGACGAGCCGGTGAACTACGACAACTACCGCACCACCATCACCCTGGCCGGCGACAAAGCCCAGGACAACTACCGCCAGGAGACCGACACCATCTCCCGCCTGGTCTACGGCTTCGCCTCCTGCTACCTGCTGACCGGCGAGGATCGCTTCCTGGAGGGCGCAGAGAAGGGCACCGAGTATCTGCGCGAGCACATGCGCTTCTTCGATCCTGACGAGAACGTGGTATACTGGTACCACGGCATCGACGTGCATGGCCGCCGCGAGACCAAGGTGTTCGCCTCGGAGTTCGGCGATGATTTCGACGCCATCCCGGCCTACGAGCAGATCTACGCGCTGGCCGGGCCGATCCAGACCTACCGCATCACCGGCGACCCCCGCATCCTGCGAGACGCCGAGCTGACGGTGGACCTGTTCGACCGCTTCTTCCTGGACCGGCACGACGGCGGCTACTTCTCGCACCTGGATCCCATCACCCTGGACCCGCAGTCCGACTCGCTGGGCGCCAACAAGGGCAAGAAGAACTGGAACTCGGTGGGCGACCATGCGCCGGCCTACCTGATCAACCTGTATCTGGCCACAGGCGAGAAGCGCTACGCCGACTTCCTGGAGTACACCTTCGACACCATCGAGAAGTACTTCCCCAACTACGAGGAAAGCCCCTTCGTCCAGGAGAAGTTCTATACCGATTGGTCGGCTGACCGCACCCATATGTGGCAGCAGAACCGCGGCGTCGTCGGCCACAACCTGAAGATCGCCTGGAACGTGTTGCGCATGCACGGCCTGAAGCCCAAGGCGCAGTACGAGACCCTGGCCCGCCGGATCGGCGAAGAGATGCCCAAGGTGGGTATGGACCGCCAGCGCGCCGGCTGGTACGACGTGATGGAGCGCATGAAGTTCGGCGACCAGGAGTGGCATCGCTTCGCCTTCCACGATCGCAAGGCCTGGTGGCAGCAGGAGCAAGGCATCCTGGCCTACCTGATCTTGAAGGGCATCCTGGGCGACGAGGAATACCTGCGCATCGCCCGCGAGTCGCAGGCCTTCTACAACGCCTTCTTCCTGGACCACGACGACGGCGGCGTCTACTTCAACGTGCTGGCCAACGGCATCCCGTACCTGATGGGCACGGAGCGCTTCAAGGGCAGCCACTCCATGAGCTTCTACCACTCGTCGGAGCTGTGCTACCTGGCCGCAGTCTACAACAACCTGCTGGTCTTCAAGCGGCCCATGGACTTCTACTTCAAGCCGCTGCCCGGCGCGTTCAAGCGCAACATCCTGCGCGTCTCGCCCGACATCCTGCCGCCTGGCAGCGTGCGCATCGGCCAGGTGTGGATCGACGACGAGCCCTACGACAACTTCGACGCCGAGGCATTGACCGTCAAGCTGCCCGACACCAAGCAGCAGGTGCGCGTCAAGGTGCGCATCGAGCCGGTCGTCTAGTGTCCAGCAGACTTCGGAAGTCGCCGCGGCGACTTCCGAAGTCTCTGGCTGAACCCTGGCTGAGGAGACATTATAGATGGCTACTGTCACCTTCGAAACCGTCATGCTGCAAGAGCCGCACGTTGAGGCAGCCGAAGCATTTCTGGCAAAGCACAACCAAAGCATCGCCTCCCTGGGCGAGAACTCGCTCTTCCGCTTTTTCGTAGCGGCCAACGCGCCGCTGGAGCCGGTGGGCAACTGCAAGTGCGCCGGCTGCCACATTGTGCGCGGCATTGAAAGCACCCTGCTGGCCATGCCGCTGGTCGACCTGGAGAACAAGGGCATCCTGCCGCTGCACGACGCGGCCGGCAAGGCCATGGCCGAGCAGGCTGACCTCCAGTTCGCGGTTTGCATGTCGTGCTTCTACGTTGGTTTCCCGACCCGGCAGCAGATGGAGACCAGCGAGTACGTTTAGAAACTCGTCAGCATTGGTTCGCAAATGGAAATCTACCAACTGGATGATCAGGGTCGCCTGTTCATCTCGCCAGATATCGATGACTGGAGCAAAGTCCAGGAGCGCGACATTTGCGCGATTATCGATATGGATGGCGACCTGGACCTGGGCGTGCCCTCCGTGCCCAACCAATACCTGTACATCTATTTTCCGATCGACGACGTTCTGACGTTGCCCGACCTGGAGAAGCTGCATGCAGTTGCGCGCCTGGGCGCCATCCTGGCCAGCGGCGGCATGCGCGTCTTGTCGCACTGCGGTATGGGCCACAACCGCTGCGCGCTGGTGGCGGGTTTGATTTTGACCTATATGGGCATGTCAGGCCAGGAAGCGGTCGATCTGATCCGCTCCAAGCGGCAGGGCGCCCTGTATAACAAAGCGTTTGCGAATTACATTGCGGCGCAGCCGGCCATGCGCCTTGACGCCGGGCTGCCGCTGTCTTCAGCTTCAGCAGAAACTCTTTTGCGAGCAATTGCACACCAAGATTCCAGGGAGTAGAAAACACCAATGGCATTAACGATTGACATAAAAGAAGTCGGGCAAGCGCAGGTGGTGCAGCTTGCGGGTGACATCGACGGCGCAACGGCGCCACAAGCGCAAAGTGCAATCCTTGGCCTGGCGGCTCCGGACTGCAGGATCGTCGTTGACATGAGCGGCGTAACCTACATGTCCAGCGCCGGGCTGCGTCTGCTGCTGGTGATCTATCGCACGGTCATGGGGCAGGGCGGCCAGATCCTGCTGGCCGGCCTGCCAGAAGACCTCAAAGACACTATGGAGATGACTGGCTTCCTGGATTTCTTCCAGTACCGCGACACGCTGGACGCTGCCCTGGCAGCCTTGATCTAAGGTAACTGCTAACCATAGGTGCCGGGCACTTGCAGCCGAGCCGATTCAAGCTGTGCATGAGCTGCAAGTGCCCGGCACCTGAGTAGTAACGACCAAAATAAGGAGAGCAGATGGACCGCGTCGACGTCTATCCAACCCACGAATACCAGGGCTATAAGCTGCGGGCCGGCAAGCCGCTGCCTTTCGGCGCGACCTTTGTGCCGGGCGGCGTCAACTTCTCGATCTACTCCAGCCATGCCACGGCCTGCACGCTGGTGCTGTTCGACAAGGGCGAGCCGCAGCCCAAGGTCGAAATCCCCTTCCGGGACGAATTCCGCATCGGCAATGTCTTCTCGATGATCGTCTTCGATCTGGACTACGAGAACATCGAGTACGGCTATCGCATGGACGGCCCCTTCGACCCGCGCGAAGGCCACTGGTTCGACAAGAGCAAGATCTTGTCGGACCCCTACGCCAAGGCCACCGGCGGCCGCGACATGTGGGGCGTTCAGCCCGATTGGGGCGATATCTATCAGCACCGCAGCCGGCTGGTCTTCGACGACTTCGATTGGGGCGACGACAAGCCGCTGGAGATTCCCATCGAGGACCTGGTGGTCTACGAGATGCACGTGCGCGGCTTCACCAAGCACCCGACGTCGGGCGTCAAGTTCCCCGGCACCTTCGCCGGCATGCGCCAGAAGATCGAGTATCTCAAGGAGCTGGGCGTCAACTGCGTCGAGCTGCTGCCGGTCTACGAGTTTGACGAGTTCGAGAACAGCAAGCCCAGCCCCGTCACCGGCGAGACGCTGCTGCAATACTGGGGCTACAGCACAGTCAACTTCTTCTCGCCCAAGGCGGGCTACGCGGCCACTGGCAAGCTGGGCATGCAGGTGGACGAGCTCAAGGCGCTGGTCAAGGAGCTGCACCGCCACGGCATCGAGGTCTTCCTGGATGTGGTCTTCAACCACACGGCCGAGGGCAACGAGCAGGGGCCGTACATCTCCTTCCGCGGCCTGGACAACAAGACCTACTACATGCTGACCCCCGGCGGGTACTACTTCAACTTCAGCGGCACCGGCAACACGCTCAACTGCAACAACCCGGTGGTGCGCAACATGGTGTTGGACTGCCTGCGCTACTGGGCGGCCGAGTATCATATCGACGGCTTCCGTTTCGACCTGGCCGCGATCCTGGGCCGCGACCCGCTCGGCGCGCCGCTGCCCAACCCGCCGCTGCTGGAGACGCTGGCCTTCGACCCGGTGCTGGCCAAGTGCAAGCTGGTGGCCGAGGCATGGGACGCCGGTGGGCTGTACCAGGTCGGCTCCTTCCCGGCCTATGGCCGCTGGGCCGAGTGGAACGGCAAGTACCGCGACGCCGTGCGCAAGTTCCTCAAGGGCGAGGCCGGCCTGGTGGGCGAGATGGCGCAGCGCCTACAGGGCTCGCCCGACCTCTACCTGAGCCGCGGGCCGACAGCCTCGGTCAACTTCATCACCGCCCACGACGGCTTCACGTTGATGGACCTGGTGTCGTACAACGAGAAGCACAACTGGGCCAACGGTGAGAACAACAACGACGGCGGCAACGACAACGAGAGCTGGAACTGCGGCTGGGAAGGTCCCACCGACGACCCAGGCATCAACGCGCTGCGCCGCCGCCAGATCAAGAACGCCATCGCCATGCTGATGGTCAGCCAGGGCGTGCCCATGATCGTCATGGGCGACGAGATCGGTCGCACGCAGCAGGGCAACAACAACACCTACTGCCAGGACAACGAGCTGAACTGGATGGATTGGACGCTGCTGGAGAGCAACGCCGACCTGTTCCGCTTCTTCAAGCACATGATCGCCTTCCGCCACGCCCACCCGGTGCTGCGCAACCGCTGGCATTTCAGCAACCGCGATTATGTGGGCAGTGGCTATGCCGACATCACCTGGCACGGCACGAAAGCCTGGAGCGCCGACTGGTCCGACAGCAATCGCACCATCGCCTTCATGCTCTGCGGCAAGCACGCCCGCGGCGGCGCGGTGCAGGACAACTACGTCTACGTGGCCATCAACGTCCACTGGGAAGCCCACTGGTTCGACCTGCCCGGCCTGCCCGGTGGCATGCAGTGGCACGTGGCCGTCAACACCGGCGCCCCCTCGCCCGACGACATCTGGGAACCAGGCCAGGAGCCGCGGCTGTCCGATCAAGGCGGCCTGCTGGTGGGCGACCGGTCGGTGGTGGTGTTAGTCGGAAAGTAGGATGGTAGATTGGTAAACTGCTAGCTTGGTGCCGGACTCGTCCGAACCAATCTACCACTCTACCACTCTACCACTCTACCAGTCTACCAATTTACCAAATCAGGAGCAACTCAAATGGCATTTTCACTCTCTTCCGAAGTTCGCGGCCGCATTGCGGTCATTACCCTGGTCGGCGAGCTGGACGCCAGCGTGGCGGGCCAGTTCCGTGACGCCGTCGTGGAGGCCGCGGCGGCCGATGCCGAGCGGCTGGTGCTGGACATGACCAACCTGGACTACATGGCCAGCGCCGGCCTGCGCGCCCTGGTCTTCGCCAAGCAGAAGATGGGCGCCAACGTCGAGATCTTCGTGGTCGGCGCGCACGACGCCGTGGCCGAGACCATCGAGATGACCGGCTTCCACCACAGCGTGTTCATGCTGGACACCTACGACGCCGACCAGATCGAGGCGCTCTAGTCCTGCTGTCCAGAGGATCAGAGTGTCAGAGTCGCATAAGGACAGAGGATCAGGACGAGCCAAGACATGGAATCTTTCGTAGCGCCCGGAACAGTGGAGTCCCTGGGTCCCATACGGGAGTTCGTCCGGTCGAAGGCGGCCGAGGCGGGCTTGGACAAAAAACGCGCCTATCGCTTGCAGTTAGCGGTCGATGAGATCGCCTCGAACATCGCCATTCACGGCTACGAGGAGCAGGGTCTCTCCGGCGACATCGAGGTACAGGCCGAGTTGGAGCCTGATCGGCTGGTGATCACCCTGGTTGATTCGGCGATACCGTATGATCCCTATAGCCGGGTGATGCCCGAGGACCTGGATGCGCCGCTGCAAGAACGCGCCATCGGGGGACTTGGCGTCTTCCTGGCTATGAACAACGTGGACGAGTTCCTCTATCGATTCAGCGACGGCCAGAATCGTAATATTTTCGTGGTGCAGCGCGCAGCAGAGTCAACGGCGACCTGATTGCACGCCCCCAGCATTGGCGCCGGGCACAGGATAGCAATAGCCAGCCCGCTTCCCAGTTGAAGCGGTCTGTGCTAACGTATGTCCCCACGCCCGGCGTTTCTGTCTGCATGGCTCGTAATCGCGCCCAGCCCCTGAGCACTTACCACTGATGACCCAACGCAGCATGATGTTGGCAGCAATGATGATGGAGGTCTGCTTACTGTGGAAATAACCCAAAGTCGTTTGTTGATCGTCGGCGGTCATGTCGACGAGCGCTCGGCGCTGCTGGCGCAACTGACCGAGCAAGGCCATCAAGTCGAGATTGTCGAGACTGGCCGCGAGGCGCGGGCATCGTTGGAGAACGATTGCCGTGACTTGATGTTCCTCAGCACCCGTCTGTCTGATGTCAACAGCCGCGAGCTGGCAGCCCACCTGCGCGTCCAGCCGCACCTGGACGGCATGCCCATCGTTGTCCTGGCTGAGGCCGACGAGATCGCCGGCCTGGATAGCTACTTTCAGGTAGGCGTCAATGACTACATCATCCTGCCCATCACACCGGCCCTGCTGAAAGCCCGTGTGGATGTCAACCTGGAGAACATGCGGCTGCGCGCCGAGCAAAAGGTCTCACAGCGCAGCGAGCTGCTGCTCAAGATCGAGCACGACGTCGAGGTCGCCCGCAACATCCAGGCCAGCTTCCTGGTCAAGGACCTGCCGCAGCCGGCCGGCTGGGACATGGTCGCCCATTGCCTGCCGGCGCGCGATGTGGCCGGCGACTTTTACGATGGGTTCAACATCCTGCACGGCCGGCGGGTGGCGCTGGTCATCGGCGATGTGGTGGACAAGGGCATCCCGGCCGCGCTGTTCATGGCCCTCTGCCGCAGCCTGACCCGCGCCTTTGCCCAGCAGAACTACTCGCTGAGCTGGGCCGATGTGTTGCAGGACGCGCCAGCCGGCGGCCGGCGGCGGAGCAGCGATCTGCGCGGGGCGGCCGCGCCCACTACCGGCATCACGGCCCTGAAGAACGCCATCACCCTGACCAACAACTACATCAACGACAACCACATGGAGCTGAACTACTTCGCGACCATGTTCATGTGCATTCTCGACCCCGGCAGCGGCCAGATGGCCTACATCAACGCCGGCCACACGCCTTGTTTCATCATTGGATCAGATGGCGCGCTCAAGGGACGGCTCAAGTCCACCGGCCCGGCTGTGGGCATGTTGCCGGGGGTGGAGTTCAAGATCGCGCAGGCCGTGATCGAGCCGGGCGATACCCTGTTCACCTACACCGACGGCGTGCCGGAGGCGCGCAACCCGGCCCGCGAGTTCTTCACCGAGAAGCGCGTGCTGGAGCTGCTGGCTGATCCAGCGCCCTCCGCCCGCAGCCTGCTGGAGCGCATCGAGGCCACCCTGATCAACTTCATCGACACGGCTGATCAGTTCGACGATATCACCATGTTGATTGCCCGGCGGCAGCCGTAATCCGTAACGAGTAATCCGTAACACGTAACCGGAAGTCGTCTCGCGGACAGCCCTTCAGGGTTACGGGTTACTCGTTACTCGTTACGTCGTGGACACACACTCAACAGCACAGAGAGCAGTACTCATGTCCCACTCCCGTCTCAGTTTCCGCCACTGGCGCATCTCCAGCAAGCTGCTGGTGGTGATGCTGCTGCTTTCGCTGCTGCCATTGCTGCTGGCCGCCTGGATCATCAACGCCTCCAGCGTCGAGGCTCTTACCCGCCAGACCCAGGAGGGCATGACGCGCCTGGGCAACAGCATGGCGCAGCACATCTCCAGCGCGCTGGGCGACAACCAGGGCCTGTTGAGTATGGCTGCCAACGATCCTGCCGTGCTGGCCACGCTGGCGGGCGGCGCGACGCCAGGCGCCGAAAGCACGCTGGACACGGCTGTCGCCAACCTGTTGCAGGCCAACCAGCGCATCGACACCGTCGGCATCTACGACGCGGGCGGCACAACCATGGCCCACACCGACCCGGCCACCATCGGCCGCGACGTCTCGGCCCGCGACTTCATCGGCGCGGCCCTGCGCGGCGAGACCTTCACCTCCAGCTTCCGCCGTGACCTGGTCAACGACCAGTTGGGCATCAACCTCTCGGCGCCGGTGCGCGCGGGCGAGGCTGTGGTTGGCGCGGTGGCCGTTCGTCTCGATCAGCGCTTCATCGACGACGTTTTTGTCCAGACGCTGGACCTGGCCGGCGGCGGCATCAGCGCGCAGGCCCAGGAGAGCATCGACGTCTACCTGGTGGACCCGCACGGCATCGTCATGAGCCAACTGCGCGGCGATGATTGGGTGGGGCGCAACCTGGGCGCGCTGTCGCCCGATTTACAAGCGCGCATCGCCCAGGCCAGACCGCTGGGCGGCGACTGTCCGGCCGACAACCCGCAGTGCCAGCCGGCCGAGAAGATCGCCCGCCTGCCGCAGCCGATGCCGGCCGTGCAGCCGCTAGGCGACGCCGTGGCGCAGGCGCTGCAAGCGGGCCAGCCGGGCAGCCTGCGCTACTGTCATCCCGACAATCCCGCCGCGCCGCCTGACCAGCAGGCCTGCCGCGGCCAGTATGCAGTGGCGGCCTTCGCGCCGGTGGCCGCGCCGGGCCAGGATGGCGGGCTGTTCGCCGTGGTGGTCGACCTGCCGGAGGCCAGCTTCCTGGCTTCGGTGGATCGTCAGCGGCTGCTAGGCTTTGTCATCGCCGGCGTCATGGCCGTGGTGGCCGTGCTGGCATCGCTGTTGCTGGCGCGCACGTTGTCGCGGCCCATCAGCACCCTGGCCAGCACGGCGGGCGAGGTCGCAGCCGACCAGCCCTTCGTGCCCGACCGCATCGCCGGCGTCACCGATCAGGGCGACGAGGTGGGCGGCCTGGCGCGCGCCTTCAGCCGCATGGTGCTGGCCTTGCAGGCGCGGCTGGCCGAGCTGGGGGCCATCTACGATATCGGCCGCACCATCAGCGCCAGCATCGATTTGGACCAGACCGTGGCCACGGTGGCTGAAAGCCTGCGCAGCGCCATCCCCTACGACGCGGCCGAGATCACCCTGTTCGACGAGGGGCAGGGCAAGATGGCGCTGGTGCATGTGGTGGGCGGCGAAGCGATCAGCCCTGAACAGGCGCGGGCCTACGCGCCGGATCAGGGGCTGGTGGGCCAGTTGGCGCAGCAGCGTGAGCCGATCCTGGCGGCCGACCTGGGCGCGCTGCCGGCGGCGCAGACAGAGCCTCAACGCAGTTGGCGAGCGCTGCGCCCCCGGTCCTATCTGGGCGTACCGCTGCTGGTGCGCGGCAAGCTGGTCGGCGCCATCGAGTTGGTCAGCCGCGAGCCGGGCGCGTTCACGGCCGATCACCTGCGCGTGGTTGAGACCATCGCCGGCCAGGCGGCCGTGTCGATCCAGAACGCCCAGGAGGTGCAGGCCAGGGAGAACCAGCTCAAGGCGCAGATCCAGGAGCTGCGCATTGAGATCGACGAGATCAAGCGCAGCAAGCAGGTGGAGGAAATTGTCGATACCGACTACTTCCAGCGCCTCAGCGCCCAGGCCAAGCGCCTGCGCTCCAGTCGCAGCAGCGGCGA
The DNA here is from genome assembly GCA_964626845.1 of uncultured Anaerolinea sp. Classification (GTDB taxonomy): domain Bacteria; phylum Chloroflexota; class Anaerolineae; order JAAEKA01; family JAAEKA01; genus JAAEKA01. The sequence continues at coordinate 12,611 of CAZVGR010000081.1, read as the reverse complement.
CGCGCCAGGCAGCCAGGATTGACAGGGTGGCTGGGTGGCTGGGTGACAGGGTGACAAGGTGACAAGGTGACAAGGTGACAGGGTGACTGCCCGAACCAAAGGTATCCCTCCCTGTCCCCTTGTCTACTTGCCTACTTGTCTACTTGCCTACTTGCCTACTTGCCTACTTGTCTACTTGTCTACTTGTCTACTTGCCTACCAATCCACCAATCTACCAATCTACTACCTACCCCGTGAGGCCCCGTGACCCAACGACTTGGCCAGTTGTTTCGACTGCGGCCTGGTGAGACCAGGCTGGTGCTGGCTTTGGGTTTCCTGCTGCTGGCCAACTCGGTGGCGCAGCCGCTGGCCGAGATCACAGCCGTCGCCAACTTTCTGCCCGAGGTGGGCGTCAACAACATCCTGCTGGTTTGGATCGTCGACGCGCTGCTGGCCTTCGTCATCACTGGCGGGCAGTCGCTGATCATCGACCGCTTCAGCCGCAAAGGGTTGATGCAGGGGCTGTGCGCTGTGCTGACTGCGGTCTTTGGCCTTCTCTGGCTGCTGTCTGTGCTAGGCGCGCCGGCCTGGCTGAACTACGGGCTGCTCTACCTGGTGGCGCAGCAGCAGTGGCTGGTCTTTCCCATGGTCTTCTGGGTGCTGGCCAACGACGTGCTGGACATGTCCCAGGCCAAGCGCCTCTTTCCGCTCATGGCCAGCCTGGGCTTTGTGGGCCGCCTGGCCGGTATCGGGCTGGCTTTGCTCTGGCCGGGTTTCATGGCGCAGGTTGGTCTGCCCGCGCAGTCGGTGCTGCTCTTCTGCGGGGTGGTCTACCTGGCTGCGCTGGCGGTGGCCTACACCGGCCTGCGCCGCACGCGCGTGCGTCAGACTGCCTATCGGGTCGAGTCGGTGCGGGCGACCCTGGCCGAGGGCTGGGACTTCGTGCGCGAGGTGCCGCTCTTCCGCTTCCTGGCGCTGGTTACGCTGGCGCTGATCGTCTGCGAGACATTTCTGGAGTTCCACTTCCTGACCGTCACTGAGCGCACCTTCAGCACAGCGGCCAGCTACCAGATGTTCTATTCGCTCTATCGCCTGGGCCTGACCGTGGCGTCGATTGTGGTGCAGGCCTTTCTCACCAGCCGTATCATCGACCGCGTCGGACTGAAGAACGCGTTTCTGATCCTGCCCATTGCGGCCCTGGCCGGAGCCACCTGGATGCTGGCCAGCGCCGCCAGCATCGTCAGCGCGGTGGGCGGCGTCGTCTTGCAGAAGCTGCCCCAGTTCACCATCGACGAGTCGGCCCGCAAGTCGTTCCAGGCGCTGGTGCCCGAGGAGCGGCGCGGCCGGGTCAGCGTCTTTATCGACAGCTATCTGTACTCGGCGGCCTCGATCGTGGGTTCGCTGCTGACCGGCGCAGTGGTGCTGGTTGGCCTGCGTTTTGGGCTGGCGCAGTACTACTATGGCTATCTGGCCATGGCAGTGGCTGCGGCGGGCATCGGCCTGTGGGCGGCGCTGCGCCTGCGCCAGGTTTACGACTCCAGTCTGCTCAACTGGCGCCTCAAGCGCCGCGAGCGGCGCTCCAGCGTGATGGACAAGCTGCAATTTTGAAACTGATCTCCCGCGCTCTCCTGCGCTCGGGCCGGTCTCTGACCGTGCCCGCTTGGGGTGAAGGCGTGGCTCGGTCGGAGACCGGCCACAGCGGCAAGGCGTGGCTCGGTCGGAGACCGGCCACAGCGGCAAGGCGTGGCTCGGTCGGAGACCGGCCACAGCAGCGAAGAAGACCGGCCACAGCAGCGAAGAAGACCGGCCACAGCGATAGAGATATATGCACATAGGAATTGTCTGTGAACTTCAGGAACAGCCGCCGGCATGGCTGAACCAGGCTGGCATCGACGTCACCGCGGAGTTTGCCACGGCCTGGGAAGTGGAGCAGTTGGCAGCCGCGCTGGCTGAGCTGGGCCACGAGACGACGATTATCGGCGATATCGCGGCGCTGGTGCGTTTCCTGGGCCGCGGCGGCGCGGTCGATCTGGTCTTTAACTACGCGGCCGGCGTCTGGGGCCGGGCGCGCGAGGCCCAGGTTCCCGCGCTGCTGGAGGCCCTGCGCGTGCCCTATACCGGCGCAGATGCGTTCACGCTGACGCTGTGCATCGACAAGGCGATTGTCAAATGTCTCTGGCGCGACGCGGGCCTGCCGACGCCTCCTTTTCATCTGATCCACGAGGCGACAGGGCTTGCTGCGGCTGCCAGCGCGCTGGGCGGTTTCCCGCTCTTTATCAAGCCGGCGCGCGAAGGCTCTTCCAAGGGCATCTCAGCCCGTTCAGTGCTCTACAGTGAAGCAGAGCTGGCTGCGCAGGCCGCGCTGCTGCTTTCCAGCTACCGGCCGCTGCTGCTAGAGCCTTACCTGCCCGGCCGCGAGTTCAGCGTCGGTGTGTTGGGCAGCGGCGCGACGGCGCACACGCTGGGCGTTGTCGAGATCATGCACAGTGCAACGCCGTTGGTGGATGTGCTGGGCAAGAAGGCGTGGACGCCGCAGACTTTCCAGCCGGTGGTCAACGCCGCCGAACGCGACGAACTGTGTCAACTGGGGCTGCGGGCCTACCAGGCCGTTGGCTGCCAGGCCATTGGGCGCGTTGATATCCGCATGGATAGCGCCGGCAAGCCGCACTTGTTGGAAATCAACCCCAACCCCGGCCTGCATGTAACCCGCTCGGCCATGCCAGCGCTGGCGCGGCTGGCCGGAATGTCTTATAATGAGTTGATCAACCACATCGTTGCTCAGGTACAGGTCAACTCGGAGGCCAACAGTGGCGCCTGACCAGCAGATCAGCCAGCCGGCGATTGCCGCCCACGTCTATCTGGCCTTCAAGCCGGGCGTTGGATTGGGCGTCTATGCTCAGCGGCCTTTCCTGCACGGCGAATTTTTGTTCAGCGCCACAGGCCAGGTGCTGGCGGAACAGACTATGTTTTCCTTGCAGATCGGCTGGGATCAGCACCTGGATGCCTACCCGCCGGCCCGCTATCTGAATCACTCGTGCGAGCCCAACGCAGGCGTCAAGACCAACAGTCAGGGACTGCCTGACTTCTACGCCCTGCGCGACATCGCCAAGGACGAGGAAATCCGCTATGACTACGCCATGACCGAGTATCGCCACTACGAGCGGTCGCGGCCGGAGCTGGATTTCGATCTGACCTGTCACTGCGGCGCGCCCACATGTCGCGGGCGTTTCGGCTACTATGCCGAGTTGACGCCCGAGCTCAAGGAGAAATACCGCGGCTTCATGTCACGCTATCTGGTTGAAAGTGAAGTGGCTCCTGCTGCGGTTTTGGAGTAACTCTCGATGGCAGAACTCACACCCCCTGGCCGCAATCGTCTGGCACTAAACCTCAGCATGAAGCTGTTGATCGCGTTTTCGCTGGTGTTCAGCGTGGTCTTCGCGCTGGCTTTCGCCTGGTTCGATCAGTTCACCACCAGGTCGGCGCTGGGGCAGATTCAGGAGGACATGACCAGCACGCTGCACGCTGCCATCGAGGCCGTCGACGGCGACGTTTTTGAGGCTATGGTCAACGAGGCGGTGGTGGACCCGGCAACCGGCGTGCCCAGCCAGGATCCACGCTACTTGGAACATCAGGCGTGGCTGGACAACATCCACCGCATCGAACCGCGTGCCAATCCGTACAGCTATGTCAAGAGTCCCGAAGGGCGCGACGTGCTTTGGGTCGGCGATATCTTTCGCATCGTGCGCCCTGAAGACGGCACGCAGTTCTTAGAGGCCTACACCCCGGTGGCTGACTTCATCTTGCAGGGGCTGGAGAAGGAAACCAGCCGCATGACAACCTATACCGATGACTGGGGCACCTGGGTTTCGGCCTACGGTCCCATTTTCAATTCGCAGGGCGAGCGGGTAGGAGCGATTGGTATCGACTTCGCTGCTGACTACGTCAAGCAGGTCCGGCAGCAAATTCGCAGCACCGTCTTCGGCGCCTTTTTGGTCACCTACAGCGGCCTCTTCATCGTGGTGCTGTTCCTTTCACGTTTGCTGACGCGGCCCATTGTTAAGTTGACCAAGATGGCCAGTTGCGTGGCCAACGGCTATTACGACCAGGACTTCGCCGGCCTGGCTTCGGGGGTGGGCCTGCTGCGCGATGAGATCGCCACGCTGGCCGAGACCTTCGTGGTGATGGTTGACAAGGTCCGTGAGCGCGAAGAGTCGCTCAAGCAGCAGGTGGCTGAGCTGAAAATCGAGATCGACGAGGTCAAGCGCCAGCAGCAGGTTGGCGAGATTGTAGACAGTGACTTCTTTCAAGACCTGCGCAACAAGGCGCAAGTCATTCGTCGCCGGCGCAGCCAGGGCCTGGTCCAGCCTGAAGCTGGCGCAGCAGAGACGTTGGCTGAATAGCTACTACTGGACGAGGATGGCGAGTGAGGGCACCATGGATCGATTTGAAAACCTGCATCATGACATATCAGAGCTTGAGACTGTGGAAGGTACGACTCCTCTGGGTGTGGCCATGCTGCCTGAGCCTCTGAACAAAGTTTTGCAAAGACTGATCCGCGAGGGCGCCATGTCGGCTGGGGATTTGGCCGCGGCCATGGATCTGACGCCAGCAGAGGCCCAGCACGTGGGTGAGCATCTGGCCGCCAAGGGCTATCTGCGCATTGAAGAGAAGGAGGGTGAGGGCGGGATCCTGTTCCGCGTCTATCTGGCCCGTATGCGCCGCCAAAACATCCCCTTGGACCTGTAGGTCACGTTACCAACGTGACACCAGACCCGTAGGTCACGTTACCAACATGACACCAGACCGTAGGTCACGTTACCAACGTGACGCTCTCACCGCGATGCCAACCCCTGCGCCAATTGGCGCAGGATGGCCGTCACCGAGTGCGCAGGATAGCGCAGCACAAACAGGCTGGCGCTGCCCAGCGCGACCAAGTCATCACAGTAGGGCACAATCGCCGTCACATCCCACCCGTAGCTTTGCCTGACCTGGGTCTCTACGTTGTCATGCGTCAGTGAGGGGCTGACCAGATTGACTACCATGTTTCTGCCGGCCACGGGCAGCCGGTCGACTACAGCCACGGTGCGCGCAGTGGCCTGATAGTGCTGCTTGTCCAACGCCAGCACCAGCAGCGCTGTGTTGGCCGCGGCCAGGGAGGCCAACGTGCTGGGAGGCAGGCCGGACTCTGTATCCACCAGCAGGATATCCAGCTCCAACTCAGCGACCAACTGCTGGCAGCTTGCCGCCAGATTCTCCACGTTGTACGCCAGCCGCTCAGCCTGGGCAACTGCGGCCAGGTCGGGATTAGCCGGCGCCAGCAGCAGGGTCTGGGGCTGATGGTCGCTGTGGATAGCGATAGGGTGGACAACGTCCCGCAAGGAACAGCGCCCCAGCAGATGATCGTTCAACGTCCAGCGAAAATCTTGCTGCCGCAGGCCAAAGAGCAGGTGCAGCGTGGGCGCAGACAAGCAGGCGTCCACCATGCCAACGCGCAGAGCCGGCTGCTGCGTCGCCAGCAGCGCAGCTAGATTGGCTGCGATGGTCGAGACGCCAGAGCCGGCGTGAACAGCGTTGACGGCGATGATCTGGCCCACGGCGGTGTTTAGTCGTACAGCTTGGCAGCGATTTCTCTGAACTGTTGGGTGATGGGGTGGTCGGGGTAGTGCAGCGCAAAGACGCCGCTGCTGGCCAGCACCATCATCTCGTCCGAGTGCTGCAAGACGGCAGCCACCTCGCAGTTGTAGGCCTTCTCAACCCGGGCTTTGACCTCGGCTGGATTGAAGACCTGCGGCGCTTTGTTGACGACCAGCAGCAGCTTGGGCACGTCCAGCTTGCGGGCCACTTCGACCGTCACGCTGGTGCCCTGGTAGTCCTGGCTGTCCGGCCGCATGATGATGGCCAGCGCGTCGGAGATGGCGATGGAGAGCAGCGTCTCCTCGTTCAGGCCGGGGTGGGTGTCGATCAGCAGCACATCCAGCTTGAGCGCTTCGATCAGGTCCTGAAAGCCGTCGTTGAGCAGGCCCACGTCGTAGCCTTCGCGCAGCACGCGCGCAATTTCGCCCGCCTTGATGCTGGAGGGGATCAGATAGATCTTGCCGGAGATGGGGCGACCGACGTTGGTCGTCACGTCGTGCGCGGTCTCGGCGATGTCGCACTTGCCCCACAGGTAGTCGTTGAGCGAGCGCCCCATGTGCTCCTCATCCATGCCAAAGAGGACGTGAATGCCGGGGGACGCAATGTCAGTGTCGACAACGCCGACTCGCAGCCCGCGCGCAGCCAGCAGGGTGGCCACGTTGGCGGTGGTGTTGGACTTACCGGTGCCGCCGCGGAAAGAATGGATCGAGATAATCTTGGACATGGATGGTGCCTCCAACCGGGAAAATCTGGCGTGGCTGGTGAAAGCCGAAAGCAGGGATGACTTTGGCGACGTAATGCCGCTGCATTATAAGGCAGGAACAAGCTCTGGGCAAACCTGGCAAATCCGTAGCTACTCAGGCGCCGGGCACTTGCAGCCCATGATCGACTGAAAACGGCTCCACAGACTGCGCTGTGGGCGCAAATTCAAGTGCCCGGCACTTGTGGCAGAATCCGGCGCTACAAAAGCGTCGCGTTGAGCACGATCTCGTCCACCGCAGCCAGCGCCTTGGAGACGGGGCACTTGGCCTTGGCATCGGCGGCCAGCTCCTGGAACTTCTCGGCATCCAGGCCGGGCACGTCGGCCTGGCAGTTGAGCTCGATCTTGCTGATGGTCGGGCCGGCGGTCAGATGAACCGTGGCCGTGGTGTGGACGCGCGCTGGCGGCGTGCCGTTGTTGGTCAACAGCGCCGACAGGAACATCGAATAGCAGCCGGCATGGGCCGCGCCGATCAGCTCTTCGGGGTTGGTGCCCTTGGCGCCGCCCTCGAAGCGGGTGGCGAAGGTGAACGGCCCCTCGAAGTAGCCGCTGGCGACCTTCATCGTACCGCTGCCCTCTTTCAGGGTGCCGGTCCAGATTGCTTCAGAATGACTGGTTGACATGGTTGTTGCTCCTTTTTGGTAGTTTGGTAGAGTGGTAGATTGGGGATAAGTAGACAAGTAGACAGGTAGACAAGTAGACGGGCAATCGGTTGGTTGAGGGAGTTACCCAGTCATCTAGTCACCCGGTCACCCTGTCATCTTGTCCCCCGGTCACTTCCACACGGCTGCGTTAGCCTCGGCGAACTGGCGGAAGGTGATGGGTGGGCGGCCGAGGATGGTAGCCACGGCTGGTGAGACGGCGGCGGCCCAGCCCTGCTCCACCGGCTGGAAAAGGCCGGCCATAAAGCCAGCCGAATCGGCGGGCCAGCCGTTGTCCATCAGCGACTGGCGGAAGGCGTCGTTGGAGATCGGCACATAGCTGACAGGCCGGCCGGCGACCTGCGAGATGATGGCGGCCGCTTCGCCGTAGCTTAGCGCTTCGCCGCCAGTCAGGGTGTAGGCCTGGCCGGCGTGACCGGGCTGAGTCAGCGCCGCCGCGGCCACCGCAGCGATATCCCCTGCGTCGATGAAGCTGGTCTTGCCTTCACCGGCCGGCAAGTAGATGGCGCCCATTTGGAGGATCATCGGCCGGATGAAGCCGCTGCTGAAGTTCTGCATGAACCAGGTGGGCCGCAAGATGGTGAAATCCATCCCGGATGCCATCAGATGGCGCTCGGCTTTGCGCAGGCCGATTTCCTCGTTCATTTCCACGCCGGCCGCGGTCAGGAACACCACGTGCTGCACGCCTGCGGCCTTGGCCTGGTCGAAGAACGTGCTCAACGCCTTTTGTGGCTGCGCGTCGCCCGATCGGGCAATGACAAACGCGCGGTCGACCCCGACCAGCGCAGGGCCGAAGCTCTCCGGCCGGTCCAGGTCGAAATCAACTGGTTCTACGCCATGCGAACCAGCGTAGCCGGCCGCTTGGCGGGTCGCCGCCCTGACGCCGACGCCCTGGTGGACCAGGTTCTCAACCAGACGCCGGCCCACATTGCCGGTCGCCCCAACAACAAGGATCTGATTGGACATAGATGCTCCTTTACAGTTTGGTTCGTGCAAGCGACAGTTTCGCTGCGCCGGTAACCGCCCGGCGGCGGTTTAGTCAGCATGGTAAGCCTAACAGGCAATTGCTGGCATTGCAGTATGAGCACTTCCAGAAGGCGCGCCTCGGCGCTCCCATGCTGCATTTGGGGAGGCTGCGCCGGCAGGATATAATGCTGACCGTCGTGGCAACTCCTGATACGCCATGTTCCCCATCAATCTGCCGTCGCCTGGATGACAACTGCCATGGAATCGCTTCAACACCTTCTGGACAACAACCGCCGTTGGTCGGTTGAGCGCACCAAACAGGATCCTGAATTCTTCGCCCGTCTCGCCCACCAGCAGAAACCGCAGTACCTGTGGATCGGCTGCGCCGACAGCCGCGTCTCGGCCGACGTGATCATCGGCCTCAAGCCCGGCGAGGTCTTCGTCCACCGCAACGTGGCCAACCTGGTGGTGCATACCGATATGGACTGCCTGGCCGTGATGCAGTACGCGGTGGACGTGCTCCAGGTGAAGCACATCATCGTCTGCGGCCACTATGGCTGCGGCGGCGTGCTGGCAGCGATGACTAATCGCTCCTATGGCCTGATCGACAACTGGCTGCGCTACATCAAGGATATCCTTCGAGAGCACAGCGCCGAACTGGAGGCCATCGCTGACCCGGAAGCACGAGGCGACCGGCTGTGTGAGCTGAACGTGGCGCGGCAGGTAGCCAACGTCTGCCACACCGATATCGTGCAGGACGCCTGGCGGCGCGGCCAGCCGCTGGCCGTACACGGCTGGATCTACGGCCTGAAAGACGGCATCATCCACGATCTGGGCGTGACCATGGAGCACGCCGACCAGATCGACGCCGTCTATCGCATGGCGAGCTAGAGCGGCTTGCGCAAGCCGATGCTGCGGCGCACAACCTGGAAGCCGCAGTCCTGGTAGACCCGCAGCGCGCCGCTGAGGTTCTCGCTGTCCACGCCCAGCGCCGACTCGGTCATGCCCTGTTCCTTTTGGATGCACAGGCTGCGCACGATCAGCGCCCGCGCCAGGCCGCGCCGCCGCCAGGGCCGCCGCACGCTGATGAACTCGGTCCAGCCGCGCAGGCGGTTGTACTTCTCGTTTTGCGCTTCGTCGATAAAGGTCCGCACCTGGCCCGCCACCTGGTCCGTCGCCACGTCCCAGGCAATCTGCCAGAGGTGTGGCTTGAAGATCGTCTTGTTCTCCAGCCAGCCCTGGTAGTCATCTTCGTCCGGGGGTGAATATCCCCAGTGGTCCCGGAACGCCTCGACGTCGGCCTCCCAGATGGCGCGATAGTGCTCCGGCAGCACCGGACGCACCTCCAGCCCTTCCGGCAGCGGGAAGTCGGGGATGTCATCCAGGCTGGGCCGCACCATCTCGAAGCCGTAGCGGATCGGTTGGTAGCCTTCCTGGGTCAGCAGTGCAATCAGCCCAACTTCGAACTCGCTGACCCATGCCTGGAAGAAGGCCGGCCGGTCGGCGGGATGGCCAGCCGCGATCGCGCGCAGGCGCTGCTCCATCCAGCGCAGCATGGCGCGGCCGATGCCCTGCCGCCGCCAGGCCGGCGCCAGAAAGCCAACGAAGCCATAGATGCGCGGGCCGTCCGTCTCCTCCCACCAGAAACCGCGCTGATACCCGATAACCTGCCCATCGACCTCGGCAAAGAGCATGTCCTGATAGGGGTCGCAGTCGCTCAGGTGCGCGTAGGAGCGGGCGATGTCCTCGGCCGTGTCGGCGCGCTCGAGCTTGTCGGCGTCGGCGCTGGCCTGGATCACAGCCGCCATGCCTGGGTAGTCACTGGGGCCGCGGAAGCGGCGAAAGACCAGGCCGGGGATGGCCGGGCTATCGGCAACCTGGATCGTATCGGCGTGCATGGTTGTGGCCTCCTTGGGGACAAAAACAACAAGCCCCGTGTGGGGCTTGTGTGGTGCATACAGACTTTGGGTTGGCCGGCAGGCTGGGCCTACTCCAGTTTCGCCAGGGTGTTATCCCTGGACAGCCCATAGCCGAGGATCAGCAGCGGGATCAGCGCGTGGAAGGCGACCCAGAGCTGTGGAAGGACGATCAAGCCTACTGCGATGCTACCCACGACGCTGGCAACGAACAGGTAGAGGCCCCAACGCTTCCACAGCCACAGGCCGACAACGCCGGCCAGACCCAGCAGGCCGACCACGATCGCCCCGCCCAAGACGATGGGATGGTTAATATCGTAGGTGTCCTGGCGATGGAAGGCCAGCGGTACGATGGCGTCGATGATCGCGCCAACCGTGACCAGCGCCAGGATGATAGTCCACACCGTGCTGCGCTGCTTGGCGGCCGGCTGGCCCTTGCCCTGTTGCGGCTTACTGCTTTGCTTGCTCTTGCCAGACTGGCCCTGACCAGAGCCGTTCTTACGGTTGGTCTGCGGTTCAGGCTGTTGGGGAACTGACTTGCGCGGCGCTGCCTTGCGCTGCGAAGCTGATTTGGTCATGGATGAATGAGACTCCTTTCGATTGCAGGTGAATAGGCCCCCATTATGCTGTGTTTGGCGCTATTCGTCAAAACCGGCGGGGCCGCTTGCAGCCACCAACGCCTCGCTGACCTGCCAGGCGCGGCGAGCGGCTTCGGGATTCGAACACAGCTTGCCTATTTGCAGATTCGCAGTACAATAGTAACCATCATTGAATTGTAATGCCAATGCACTTATCGCAGGCTCTTCATCGAAACGAAGGAGGTGTCTGTGCGCCGTGCGAGCCAGACGGCTTGAGCGTATGCCAACCGGCTGTCTCCAGGCGCAGATCAAGTTTGAGGGTAGTGTTATGACCAGAGACGATCAACAATTGAGAACAATGCTTGAACTTGAGCGGGCCGAGCTGTTAGACGCCATCAGCCACTACGAGGTGCAGGCGCGCCACAAGAAGCCGGGTCTCGGCAACCACATGGCGGACGATGCCACCGAGGTCTTCGACCAGGCCGCCAGCCTGGCGCTGCACCGCAATGACCAGTCATTGCTGGCCCAAGTCGATGCCGCCCTGTCCCGTATGGACCGGGGCGAGTACGGTGTCTGCACGCGCTGCGGCAACGAGATCGACTTCGACCGTCTCCAAGCCATTCCCCATGCTGAGCTGTGCATCAGTTGCCAGCAACTGGTGGAAGACAACCCGCGCGGCAACGGAAACAAGCGCTGATATGCCCGGACGTCCTAAACCGATCCTGGTGATCCTCGGCACGGCCGCGCTTGTGGTGTTGCTGGACCAGCTCAGTAAGCGCTGGATCGAGCGCAACGTGCCGCTGTACGAGTCGCTGGTTCCCTTCCCTGCGCTGGAAGAGGTCTTCACCATCACTCATTTCACCAACACGGGTGCAGCCTTTGGCCTGTTCCGCGACCAGAACATCCTGTTCGTAGCCATCGCTGCCGTGGTGGTGCTCTCGATCTTCGTTTATAGCCGGTACCTGCCGCACGACAGGCTGCTGGTGCAGATCGCGCTGGGCTTACAGCTTGGCGGCGCCATCGGCAACAACCTGTTTGATCGGGTGCGGCTGGGCCACGTCACCGACTTCCTCTACTTCCGCCGGCTGCCGATCATCAACCAGCCCTGGCCAGCCTTCAACGTGGCCGACATGGCCATCGTTACCGGCGTCATCCTGTTGGCCTACTTCATGCTGACCTACAAGGAGCCGCAGCCTGCAATCGTAACATCCGAGGAACAGCCAGGCGCCTGAGCGCAGACGTCAGCGTCGTAGAACAATCCGCCGGATTGTTCGCCTGCAATCCAGCCCAGACGGTTGCGTTACGATAACCAGCCAGGCCCAGCCTGGCTGTCTTGTTTTCAGGAGATATCATGCCAGCCATCGAGGACCAAGAGTTGACCTTTTCTGTCATGCACAGCGGCGAGCGGCTGGATCGGTTCTTAGCCCAACAGCTTACCGACGCCTCGCGCGTCGAGGTGCAGCGCTGGATCAAGGAAGAGCGGGTGACAGTCAACGGCCGGCCGGGCAAGGCCAGCGCACGGCTGGCTGCCGGCGATGCTGTCGTCCTGTTGCGCCCCCCGCGCATCGAAAGCCAGATCGAGCCAGAGCAGGTTGCGTTGACAGTGGTCTACCAGGATGCCGACCTGTTGGTGGTGGACAAGCCCGCCGGCATGGTGGTGCATCCGGCGCCGGGGCACGTGCGCGGCACGCTGGTCAACGCGCTGCTGGGTCTGGACCCCAACCTGGCCCAGGTGGGTCGGCCGGACAAAGACGCCATCTTCTCCGAAAAGATGGCATCTTCGTCCGATCTGCGCGCCGGCGTGGTCCACCGTCTGGACCGGGAGACCTCTGGCCTGCTGTTGGTGGCCCGCAACGACGCGGCCTTCGCCAAGCTGCAACGCCAGTTCAAGACCCGGCGCGTCGAGAAGACCTACCTGGCCCTGGTCGAGGGCGTGCCGGACGCGGCCAGCGGCCGCATCGAGGCGCCCGTCGCGCGCGATCCTGCCCACCGCCAGCGCATGGCCGTGCTGTCGGAGAACCGCGGCGGCCGGCGGGCCGTGACCGGCTTCCGCGTCGTGGAGAGCTACGTGTCGGCCATGAGCCAGCAGCGCCACGAGTTCAGCCTGCTGGATGTT
>CAZVGR010000080.1:0-24357 GCA_964626845.1 uncultured Anaerolinea sp. | reverse complement strand
TGACCATCTCGCGCAGCGAGGACCGGTTAAAGGTGCTGACCCAGGAGTTAGGTCTGCTGCGCCACACCGTCGCCGCTTTGCAGCGCGCGGCTGAGGCCCGCGACGAACAACCAACACAAAACGATCGGACTGATACCAATAGCCATGACTGACTCGCATTCTTTCTCTGCTCCCGTCGCCAGCCAGCCGGCTCAGGCCAACGGCGAGAACCAGCCTCTGCCGCCGCTGCTGATCCATGACAGCGTAGGCGTTTGCGGCGTGCGCAACGACACCCGCCTGCTGGCCGAGATCGCCGCCGGCAGCGCTGCCCGCGGCCGCGCCCTGGACCTGGGCACCGGCACCGGCTATGTGGGCCTCTACCTGGCGCAGCGCGGCTGGCAGGTCGACGCCGTCGATGTCAGCCCGCGCGCCGTGGAGCTGGCCCAGGCCAACGCCGAGCGCAACGGCCTGGCAGGCGACGTGCGCCCCGGCGCGGTGCGCGTCTTCTACTCCGACCTCTTCAACCAGGTCAAGGGACCCTATGACGTAATCGCCTTCAACCCGCCCATGCGGCCCGACGAGACCGAGCTGAGCCGCATCATCACCAGCCTGCTGCGCCGCAGCCCGACCATCAGCCGGCTGCTGATGAACCTGGTCGGCGAGCGGTTCGAGCACAGCCGCTCGCGCTTCCTGGCCGACGTACTTGACGGCGCGCGCCGGCTGCTGCGGCCTGAGGGCCGGTTGGTGCTGGGCATCAGCGACGACGAGGCGCGCGAGCTGGCTGCCCTGCCCGGCGTACACATGCTGGGCGCCTATCCGATCCCCGGCATGGCGCGCCAGGAGATCGCCGTGTACAGTTTCGAGGAGCCCGCGTGAGCAACAACACGGCAATCATCGACCAGTCCGCCCGCTGGGGCCGCGCTGACTGGCTGATCCTGGCCTTTCTGGTGGCGTTGGGCGTCGTGGTTCGGCTGGCCAGCACGGGCTACCCGCGGGTGGTGTGGGGCGATGAGCCGTACTACCTGTGGATCGGCCAAAGCCTGTGGGCCGGCGCCGGGTACAACGTGATGGGCTATTCGGCCGCGCATTTTCCCCCTCTGTTTCCCGCGCTGGCCGGCGGGCTGGCGCGGCTGACCGGCAGCCTGTTGACCGCCAGCAACCTGATCTTTGTCGTCAGCGGCGCGCTGCTGGCTGCGCCGCTCTACGCCCTGGCCCGTTCGATCTATAGCCCGACCGCCGCCTGGATGGTGGGACTGGTCGTGGCGCTCTACCCGGCGCTGACCAGCGGCGTGCTGGCCTGGGGCACCATGACCGAGCCGCTCTACCTGCTTTGGGTCGGCGTGGCGGTCTACGCGCTGTTTCAGGCGCTGGATCAGCGGCCCATGCGCTGGCGTGATTTTGCGCTCCTGGGCGCTGCGCTGGGGCTGGCTTACCTGACCCGCACCGAGGCGCTGGTCTTCCTGGCGGCTGCCTTCGCCCTGCTGCTGATCGGCCGGCTGCTGCGCCGCGACCGGTTGGGGCCCCTGCTGGGACGGTTGACCGTGGCCGCGCTGGCGTTTCTGCTGGTCGCCTCGCCCTACCTGCTCACCATCCGCAACAGTACAGGCCGCTGGAGCCTGACCGGCGCGGCCGGCATGGCCTTCGTCAGCATGGCCGGCCTGGCCGAGAACGACGCCGCCGCCTTTGACCGCGCCACCTGGGCGCTGGACCCGGCCAGCGGCGAAGTCTATCTGTTTGCGCCCAGCAGCGAAAGCGAGTCGCTGGCTGCCACGCTGCTGGCCGACCCGCTGGCCACCCTGCGCCGGCTGCGCAGCGGCGTGAACGCAGCCGCCAGCACCTTCTTCAGCATCAAGCTGCTGCCGCTGGGGTTGGCGTTGTTAGCCGCGCTGGGCCTGTTCGGCCAGCCTTGGCGAACGCGACGACTGCGCGGTGAGCTGGCGCTGCTGGCCTCGCTGGCTGCGCCGCTGGCTTACTTGCTCTTTTTCGTCCAGGAGCGCTATCTGGCCGGCCTGCTGTTGCCGGCCATGGTCTGGATCGGCGCAGGCCTGTGGATGCTGGGGCTGTGGCTGGCCGGCACTGCGCAAAACCTGCTGAACCGCTCCTTGCCGGCGGCGGCGCAGCGTGCCCTGCTGGCCGCGCCAGCCGTGCTGCTGGCTGCGCTGCTGCTGGCGCTGGGGCCCAGGGTGTGGGTGACCATGCAGCGCACCCATTCCTTTCAGCCGGGCCATCTGACCGCGGCCGCCGAGCTGCGCCAACAGGGTGCGCCGGCTGATGCAGTGGTCATGAGCCGCTATCCGGCCATCGCCTTTCACGCAGGCACGCGCTGGGCCGCCACCCCGGCCGAGGATTGGCCTGCCGTGCTGAGCTATGGCCGCCAGCGCAACGCCCGCTACCTGGCCATCGATGGCTGGGAGGCCCGGCTGCGGCCGCAGCTTGCGTTTCTGCTGGATCCAGCGCAAGCCCCGCCAGAGCTGCGCCATCTGGCCACAATTACCAGCGGCAACGACCCTGTGGTGCTCTACGAGATCGTCGAATAATTGTAGCTACTCAGGTGCCGGGCACTTACAGTTCATCGGCGGCTGAAATCGGCTCCACAGACTTCGTTAGCAGGCGTAAATGCAAGTGCCCGGCACCTGGGCCTGAGTAGTGACGAATAATTAACACGCAAAACATCTCTATGGCCGGGAAACATACTTCCTCGTCCGCGGCAGCCGCGCCCCGCGTCGACTGGCTCTTGCTGGCCATCCTGCTGGCCGGGCTGGCAGCGCGCATTGCCTTTACCAGCCTGCCGAGAATGGCGCGCTGGGACGAAGCGGCCTATCTGACCATCGCCCGCAACCTGCTGGCCGGCCGGGGCTACAGCGAATTGATGGGGGCGCTGGACGTTCACCAGCCGCCGATGGTTAGCCTGCTGGCCGCGGCCGGCCTGACGCTGCGCCTGCCGCTGGACTGGGCCGCGGCCGGGCCATCCCATGTGCTGCTGGGCAGCCTGGTGGTTTTGCCCTTGTACGCCTTGGGCCGGGCGCTGTATGGCCGGCGGGCGGGGCTGCTGGCGGCGCTGCTGGGCGCGCTCTATCCTGCGCTGGCCGTCAGCCCGCTCTACTGGGGCAGCATGACCGAGCCGCCCTACGTGCTGGCGATCCTCAGCGGGCTATATTTCACCTACCGCTGCGGCCAGGCGCTGATCAGCGGCGCCCGGCCGTGGGGATGGGCGGCGCTGATGGGGTTGGCCTTCGGGCTGGGCTACCTGACCCGGCCGGAGGCGCTGCTCTTTTTGGCCGTCATGCTGGGCTACCTGGGGATCATCTGGCTGATCAGCAGGCCGCCGCGCGCGGCCCGGCTGGGCCGGCTGGCAGCTTCGGGCGCCATCGCCGCAGCCACGCTGGCGTTGGTCGCGCTGCCCTACGTGCGCTATCTGCACCAGGCCACCGGCCTCTGGATGCTCAGCGGCAAGGCCGGCACCAGCATGGACATCTCCTGGGCCTTTGTCAACAACAGCCAGGCGCTGCACGATCGGGCCGCAGCCTCGCTGGACAGCACCGGCCAGGAGATCATGTGGCTCTCGCCTGAAGCCTTCGACGTCAGCATCACCGGCTGGATTGCAGAGGACCCGCAGCGTTTTGTGACCCTGGTGCGCCGCAACCTGATCAATAGCTGGCAGATGCTGTTTGGGCCGGGGCTGTTCCAACCGTGGCTGTGGGTGTTAATTGCCCTGGGGCTGTTCAGCCAGGTCTGGACACGACAGCGGATGCGAAACGAGTTGCTGCTGCTGCTGGCGTTGACGCCGCTGGCCAGCCTGTGGGTGGTCTTCATCGAGGCCCGTTTCATGGTGGTCTATCTGGCCATCAGCCTGATCTGGGCTGGCGCCGGGTTGGCCTATCTGACCCGCTGGGCCAGCAGCACGGCCCAGGCTGCGCTGGGTGAAGGCTGCGCTTCCTGGCGCCGCGGGTTGGTCTGGTCAGCCAGCGCGCTGCCGGTGGCGTTGGTCGTGGCGGTGATGATCTGGAGCGGTGTGCAGATCACGCGTCGCGAGACCCCGCGTCTGCCCTTTCATCGCATCGAAGCCGCCCGCTGGCTGGCCGAGCACACGCCGCCGGGCACGCCGATCATGACGCGCAACGCCGAGACCGCGCTCTACGCTGACCGGCCGATGGTGGCTTTCCCCAATGCATCCTGGGAGCAGGTGCTGAGCTATGGCAAAGCGCGCGGCGCGGCCTATCTGGTGGTGGACGACTGGGAGATTCGCGAGGTGCGTCCGCATCTGCGCCGCTTGCTGGATGAACACGAAGCAGGCGCCCAGGCAGAAAGGCTGTCACGGGCTTATCGCTACCGCCAGCGCGGGCATCAGATCATGATCTTCCGCTTCGACTGAGCGCTGGCTGACTTGCCCGATCGCCGGTGTATGGGTATACTCCTGACCCTGTTGCTGTAGGCGCCGGGCACTTGCATTTGCGCCTGCTGACGAAGTCTGTGGAGCCGATTTCAACCGCCGATGAACTGCAAGTGCCCGGCGCCTGAGTAACTCCCGAGGGCTGTGATTTCGCCGCAAGCTTGCAGAATTGTAAGGGACTTGCCGCCTGGCCGGGCGGCATTTTCATGTTCCTCTCATCTTTGTAGGATAAACTGGCGCAGTCGCTACGTAGTGACGCCCACACCGAGCGGGCCTGCGTGGCCCAAGTAATGTTGGATTGCTGTAAGGAGAACACGTTTCATGAACCGACGACCTATGCCCAAGCAGGCGCGCTGGCTGCTGCCCCTGCTGCTGATCATCGCGCTGGCTGCGCCGGCCAGCACCCTGCTGCCCGGCGCTCTCAGCAGCGTCTCAGAGGCCGCCCCCATGCGCCAAGCAGGCAATCTGACCTGGACCCAAGTTCACAACGCGCCTGGCGTCTTCTGGTACAGTATCGACTTTCCGACGCCGCTGGTAGGCTATGCGCTAGGCGGGCCAGACTGGAACAGCGCCAGCGGCGGCGCCGGCGCTGTAACGGTGGCCAAGACCACCGACGGCGGCCGCACCTGGACCAACATCGCCGTGCCGGGCACCAACCGCTTCATGCGCGGCCTGGCCTGCATCGACGCCGACCGCTGCTGGATCATCGGCGCTGGCACGCCGCGCATTCTGTACACCACCAACGGCGGCGCAAGCTGGTCGCCCGGCGTGATCGTCAACAACGTCTGGAGCGGCTGGCTATGGTCGGCCGGCTATAGCGGCGTCGGCACCACCATCTTCGCCGGCACCACCGGCTACGCCAACGAGCCTGGGCGCATGGCCAACGTGCTGCGCGCCACTGACGGCATCAACTTCAACGCGATTGTGGCCAACGATCCACGCGAGTTCGTGATCTACGACTTCTCCTGCCCTTCGGCTGGCGTCTGCTACGCGGCTGCCAAGAACACTGCGTTCTACACCAGCAACAACGGCGCCTCGTGGGTGCGCCGGGTGGCGCCCACGGGTCGCTACTACGGCATCGACTGCACCGATAACTTCACCTGTTGGCAGGTCGGCTCGGCCGACGGCGGCGCCAACAACGGCGTGTACTACATCTTCCGCACGCAAGATGGCGGCACCTTCTGGCAGCAAGCCAGCGCCATTCCGTCCGGCAGCGGCCGCCCGCGCTTCTGGAACGTCGACATGATCAACAGCCAGAACGGCATTGCCGTGGGTTGCAACAACGTGCCCGATCCCATCCTGGAGACCTGCACCGGCCAGGGCCTGATGATGCGCACCACCGACGGCATCACCTGGCAGGCCATGACGCCCCCCACCACGGCCGACATCATGGACATCAAGGCGTTCAGCATGGACGAGATGATCGTGCTGGACTGGAATGGCAGGATCTGGCGCGGCGTTGGCGCACCCACCCCCACGCCAACCTCCACCAACACGCCGACCGCCACGGCTACGCCCACCAGCACGCCGACCAACACGCCGACCGCCACACCCACCCATACGCCGACCGCCACCCCCACCAACACGCCCAGCCCCACACCGACGCCCAGCACGGCCACCATCATGGGCATGGCCTTCGCCGACGCCAACGGCAACGACTATCCTGATCCTGGCGAATCGGGCCTGGCTGGCGCGGTGATCAGCCTGCAGGTTGGCGGCAACACGCTGACAACGGCCACATCAACCGCCAACGGGTCTTTCACCTTTAACAACGTGGCCCCTGGCATCTACACCCTGCGCGGCCTGACTGCGCCGGCCGGCCACGGACAGAGCACCGGGATTGCCACCATCGGCGTGGAGGCCAACACCACCTCGATGGTCTACATGCCGTACCCGGTGGGCGAGCCCACGCCCACGCCGCAGTCGTGCTACTGTAGCTTCCTGCCCCAGATCGAAGCGACCTTCCCCTAGCGTGGCTCCTCCGTCAGCCCCGGAGGTAAAACCACGCAAGTGAAACGCCCGCCGGATCCGTGATCCGGCGGGCGTTGTCGTCAGCCCGGCCTGTGGCAGCCTGAGAGACTGTTTGAAAAGCCCCGGACCGGTGGTTGGAAACCGACCGGCTGACAGCACAAAGGCCCCTCAGGGCCTGGAATCCAGCGGCTGAGGCCGCTTCGTACTTTCAGCCAGATGGTTTCAACCTCTGATTCCGGCGCTGCCCAGCTTTTCAAGCAGCTTCTAAGAAGTTAGCGCCGCCAGCCTGAGACGCGGTTCAGGTAGACCTGTTGGCGCAGTTCGTCGGCCGCCTCGCGCAGCGTGTCGCGCGCCTGGAAGTAGGCCGCCTCGCTGAACTGCATGTCGCCGTGCTCCAGGATGTCTTGCAGCGCCTCAACCACCACCAAAACCCGCCCCTCGATGGCTTCCACGCTGGTGCCGTAGGTGGACGGCGGGACAAGAAAGACGAAGAAAATCAGCGACACCGAGACGCCTAAGATAAACAAGGCTGGAAACTGCGGTATAACGCGCAGGCCGATCACCGCCATCGCCAGCCAGAAGCTGAGCACAACGGCCAGCATCATGCCGCGTGTGATGGGCCGCGCGGTCCTCAGATGCACCAGGCGCGGGCCGAGCCTGTCGTAGGTGCGCATGCGGGCCAGGAACTGGTTGAACTCCCGACACACGGCGCGGTTGACGCTGTCCTGGTCGTGGTTGGCCAGCCGCATGGCGTACTCACGACACTCCTTGGCCAGGGCATAGAACTCTTTGCGGGTCAATTCTTGGGGCGTATCCATAAAAGTGAAAGCTGAGACCGAAGGTGCCTGCGCACAGGCGCCGCCAAAGTGCCGGACACCGATGCGCAGGCACTTTGTTGACGATGTATTCACGACGATTTGTAGCTACTCAGGCGCCGGGCACTTGCAGTTTATTGGCGGCTGAAATCAGCTCCACAGACTTCGTTAGCAGGCGTAACTGCAAGTGCCCGGCGCCTGGGCCTGAGTAGTAACGACGATTTTACCCGAATCTGACAGGACAGTCAAAGCAAACCGCAGCAAACCTGAATACACCGTAAACACATTAACTGCGTATCGGTGCCCGGCACTTTGGCAACGATTCGCACATGATCAGAGGCTCGTGTCAAGTGCCGGGCACCTCAACAACTTTGTTTACGACGTACTGAAGCCGCTGGCGGCGTCATTTCACGTTTTAGCTTACCTTGACATTGCTCCCTGCTGCATGTACTATACCGCCCATGTTTCTTCTTGATCAGGTATCTATAGAGGCGCGTCTGCGCACGGCCATCCTGGGCCATCCACTGATCTACCTGGAGAGCGTCGAGTCGACTCAGGACGCGGCGCGCGAGGCAGCCCAGGCCGGCGCGGCCGAAGGGCTGGTGATTGTGGCTGGCCAGCAGACGGCTGGCAAGGGCCGGGCTGGCCGCAGTTGGTGGTCGCCGCCAACCGGTGGACTCTATCTGTCGCTGCTGCTGCGTCCCCATCTGAGCGGTGAACAGACCTCGTGGGTGACTATGACGCTGGCTCTGGGCGCGGCCGAGGCCATCGAACAGGTCTGTGGTCTGCGTGTGGACATCAAATGGCCCAACGACCTGCAAATTGAGGGGCGTAAGGTGGCCGGCGTGCTGGCCGAGGGGGCTTTCAGCGGTGATCATCTGAACTACATGATTGCTGGCATTGGGATCAACGTAGCCATCGACTTCAGCGCTCAGCCTGAGCTGGCGGACATTGCGGTCAGTCTGCAATCGGCCGCTGGCCGGCCCATCGACCCGGTCGAGCTGCTGCTGGCGCTGTTGGAGCGCACAGAACAGCACTATCTCGCCCTGCGCTCAGGCCAAAGCCCACTGCCAGCCTGGCAAGAGCGGCTGCACACCTTGGGCCGTCCTGTCAGCGCTCGCGCCGCTGACGGCGCCATCCTGAGCGGCGTAGCCCGTTCGGTCTTGCCCGACGGCGCGCTGCGCATCGACCTGGACGGCGGGGGCAGCGCTGTGGTGCGGGCCAGCGATGTAAGCCTGCGCCAGCAACGATAAGAACGATAATCATCTGTGGGTTGACTATGAGTGTGGAACTGAACTGGCATGAAGGTGAAGACCAAAGCAGTGTGATCTGGGAGACCGCCGCCGACCCGCTGCCTGTGGCGGCGCCCGCCCCCCGGGTCATTGCCCGCGGCACAGCCGCCCAATCAGAGCCTTCGCGCCTGCAGTTGTTGCTGCTGGGCGCTGGAATCGGCGTCGCCCTGGGGCTGGTGGTGTTAGCTGCGCTGGTGCTCTGGCGGGTCAACTATGGCAGCCAATTGGCGCGGCGCGACGTGGCAGCCGCCACGGCGCTGCTGCTGGAGGCCCAGGCCGCGGGCGACGTGCAGCGCTTCGCCGGCCTGCTGGACTCGTCGGATCAGGTGTGGAAAGCGCGGCTGGTGGCCGGGCTGCGCCATCCCGACCAGCGCCCGCTGGCCGCGGTCAACGTGGAAAAGGTGCGCTTGCTGGGCGACCTGGCCGAGGCCGAGGTGGTGCAGGGGAGCGGCGATAGCGCGCTGCGCCGCCTGCTCTTCTTCCGGCTGGTCGACGGCCAGTGGCGGCTGGCGCCAGCGGCGCCCGCAGCCTTTGGCGAAGAAAAGCAGGCCACCACCACCCACTTTCGCATTCACTACCGGCAGCGCGATGAGCGCTTCCTGCCAGCGCTGATCAATCTGGCGGAAGGGAGCTACGTGGCACTGTGCGGCGATCTGCGCTGCCCCGACAGCAGCCGCTTGCTGGACTTGCGCTTGATCTACGACGGCCGGGCTGGCACGCCTGCGGTGCTGTCAGACGCGGTTGTTGTCCCCTCGCCCAGCCTGGCCGGCTGGGATGCTGGTAAGAAGCCCAGCGACCAGTTCAACCAGCAAGTGGCCGGCCAGATCGCCATGCAGATAGCCGCATCCAAGGCCCCTAACGCATCCCGTTCGCTGCTGGAGGTGATCGGCGCGTGGGCTATGGAGGAGCCGGCCAATGGCCGCACCAGCATGGACGACGCGCTGTCCGGCATGGACCCGCTTCAACGCCTGATGTCGCTGGACCGGGCCTGGGTTGCGGTCGCCCGCCGCAACAGCAACGACTGGCTGGCGCGCGCCGAGATCGGCAGCGTGCTGCGCTTTGCGCAAAGCACCTGGGGCAGCGACGCCGTAGGCCGCCTACTGGAATACAGCGCTGGCTCCTTCGACGAGATGACCCGTCAGGCTTTCCAGGTTGACGGCCAGACCTTTCACCAGATGTGGCTGGTCTGGCTGGCCCAGCAATCCACGCCCATGCCCGGAACTTCGACCGGCTGAAGCGGCTGTCCGCCAATCCCAGAGTCTGCGCTATGCTTGCCCAGTTGTTGCCCAATCATTTCTACTTCCTGGGTCAGGGATTAGATCCAAGCATTGAGATGTGGAACGACGGCGCTGTTCAGCAGCATGTCGCCCTGGCCTGGGTGGGCAGCGGCCGGCACGGCGACGAAAGCCTGTGGATGGCCGACCTGAGCGGGCTGCTGCCGGCCGGCGAGTGGCAGTTTCGTGTCAACCTGGGCGATGACCGTCTGTTGCATCCGGAGTTTGCGCCCTGTTATACCACGACGCTGCACACGCTGTGGATGCAGGACGCTCAAATCTATGGCTATCAGCCAGCGCCGTGGGTTTCACCCCCGCGCGTCGTTAAAATTGACGATTTTCACGGCAGCCTGGGACAACGCCCCCTGTACATTTACCTGCCGCGCGGCTATGACGAGCACAGCAGTTTGCGCTATCCCGTGCTGTACATGCACGATGGGCAGAACTGCTTCGACGCCTTTGTGGATGACAGCTATGCCGGCGCGTGGCAGGCTGACCTGGCGGCCAGCCTGCTGATTCGCCAGGGATTGCTACAAGAGTGCCTCATTGTGGGGGTTAGCAACGGCCAGGAGCAGCGCATTCTCGAATACTTGCCGCCCTATGCACGCCATCTGCCGCCCCCGCGCCGCCCCACCGTGGCAGTGGATCACGGCGATGAGCCGCCAGCGCACAGACAGCGCCCATTGCGGCCTGTGCCGGGCCGCGCGGATATGACCCTGGCCTGCTACCGCGATGAAGTGGCGCCCTTTGTGGCGGAGCGCTATCGTGTGCTGCCGGGCCGCCAGCACACAGCCACCTGCGGCTCTTCGCTGGGCGGGCTGTTTTCAGTCTATATTGCCTGGGAACACAGCGACTTTGCCCGGCATCACGCTGCCCTGTCCACCTCGTTCTGGGCCACGCGTGCCCAGAACGGGGCGTTGGAGGCCATCGAACGCATGCGCCAGGCGCCCCGGCGAGATATTCGCCTCTGGCTGGACAGCGGTACGCTGAGCTCGCCTGGCCGGGGCGACGACGGCCAGCGTGAGACGGCGCAGGCGCGTGCGGCGCTGCTGCAAGCGGGCTATGTAGAAGGCGTCGATTTTCAGTTCTACGTGGCAGAAGGCGCCACTCACAGCGAGGGATCATGGGCGGCGCGGCTGCCGATGGTGTTGCAATTCTTGTTCCCGACAACCAGCCAGAAATGACATTTCTGGAACAGCGCCATGCGCAAAAGACCAGGCCAGCCCTGAAGACTTGCCCCTGCATCGCTTCTGGGTACAATTCCTTCATTCCTGCTTACTCCTCAGGCCAGGTGCCGGGCACTTGCATTTTCGCCTGCTGAATGAAGTCTGTGGAGCCGATTTCAGCCGCCAATGAACTGCAAGTGCCCTGCACCTGAGTAGCTACCATTCCTGCATCCTTCTTCAAGACGCCTATCCTGTCCCATGCTACGCCGCTACGAGACTTTTCACAGCCCTGCTCTGGGGCGCAACGCAGAACTGCTGCTCTTCGGCCATCACGGCCCGCCGCTGCTGGTCTTTCCCACGGCCAGCGGCCGCTTCTACGACTGGGAAAACCAGGGCATGATTGAGGCTGCCAGCCCCTGGCTGGATGCAGGCAAGGTGCGCTTTTTCTGCGTGGACGCCATCGACGCCGAGACGTGGCTCAACCCCAGCGCTGACATTGAGACGCGCGGCCGCCGCCACCGGGACTATGAACGCTACATCCTGGACGAGGTCATGCCGCTGATCCGTCGCGAGTGCAGCTTGTCGGAGGGCGGCATTGCGGTTGCTGGCTGCAGCCTGGGTGCATACCATGCAGCCAACTTTGCGCTCAAGTTTCCGCGTGTGTTCAACTATGCCCTGTGCATGAGCGGCCGCTACGATCTGGAGGCGGTTGTCGGCCCTAGTGCATCGACCGCCGTTTACTTCAACAACCCGCTGGCTTACTGCCACAACCTGCACGGCGATGCGCTGGAGGCCGTGCGCGGCAACACGCACCTGGCGCTGGTGTGCGGCCAGGGCGCGTGGGAGGACAAGTGCCTGGCCGAGACCCACCGCCTGGCCAACATCCTGGCCGCCAAGGGCATCAGCCACGAGCGCGACCTGTGGGGCCACGACGTGGAGCACCATTGGTACTGGTGGAAGCGGCAGTTGGCGCATTATCTGGGCAAGGCGTTGGGTTGAGTTTCTTTCACCGCGCCAGATGGGCTCGCTGGCTGCGCACAGGCCGGCTCGAGCAAAGTGTGACCTTAGGCGGGCTCGGTGGCTGCGCACAGGCCGGCCCGAGCAATCACAGCAATCATTGGTCAGAAGGAGCGCATTATGCCATCGAAGAAGCTTGGTTTACTGATCGGCGCGGAGGAAGAGGACTGGCCCAGCGCGCTGGAGGCCATGTTCCGCCGCCGCGACCCCGTCGCCACGGTCAACGGCCAGCCGCTGCACGTCGACGTCGAGCGGGTGCGCGTGCATCCCTTCGACCTGCGGGCAGACACCGGCTACGACGTAGTGGTGGACCGGCTGGGCCACTGGCAGGTCAACCCGCGCGAGTGGCTGAAAAAGGCTGCCCTGTTCAACGGCGTCTACCTGCTCAACAACCCGTTCACCTTCCAGAGCATGGAGAAGCACTCGGCCTACGTGGCCATGATGCGCCTGGGGCTGCACGTGCCCAAGACCTGGCTGATCCCGCTCAAGACCTATCCCGACCGGCCCGGCTACCAGGAGACGGCCAACCGCTACTACGACTGGTTCGACCTGCCCGGCATCGCGGCCAACGAGTTTGGCTATCCGCTCTACATGAAGCCCTTCGACGGCGGCGGCTGGCGCGGGGTCAGCCGCATCGACAACCAGTGGGAGCTGATGCGTGCCTACGACGCCTCCGGCCAGACCATGATGCACCTGCAGACCGCGCTGGACGGCTTCGATGTCTTCGTGCGCGCCCTGGGCATCGGCCCGCAAATCCAGCCCATGCGCTACGACCCCAGCCAGCCGATCCACGCCCGTTACGTGATCCAGCAGGACTTCCTCAGTCCGGAGAAGCGGCTGGAGATCACCCGCATCACCAAGGTGATCAACGCCTTCTTCCGCTGGGAGATCAACTCCTGCGAGGCGATCCTGAAAGACGGCCTGCTCCAGCCCATCGACTACGCCAACGCCTGCCCCGACATGCACCTGTTCAGCTTGCACGTCAACTTCCCGTGGGCCGTCAAGGCGCTGCTGGCCTGGACCACCTTCTGCCTGGCCACCGAGCGGCGCATGAAGCTGGACATGAACACCCATGACTACTTCGAGATCGCCGACTCCGAGCGCTCCTACGACGAGAAGCTGGCGGCCTATGAGACGCTGGCCGACGCCTACTTCGAGACGGAGCGCTTCCAGGAGTTCCGCGCCACGGAGCTGGGCTGGCTGGACGAGGCCATGTGGGAGTTCGTGCAGACGCCGGAGTTCGACGCCATCCTGCAAGGCATCGTGCGCGAGAAGTTCCCGCCGCACGAGCATGAGCAGTTCTTTGCCCATTATCGCGGGATCATGCGCTATTGGGTGGAGAGCAACCACTGAGCCGTGACGAGTAATGCGTGATGCGTAACCTGGCGTGTGTTCATGCGAGGAGACTCCGGGTTACGTATTACTCGTTACTCGTTACGAATTCCCAGCCAAGGAACAGCCTCCCATGAACACTAAAAAAATCGGCCTCCTGCTCAGCGACGAAGACGATTGGCCGGTGGCCTTCGAGCAGTTGCACCGCCGGCTGGCGCCGCGGCTGGACTATCGGGGCGGCGTGCCGCAGACCGAGGTCGAGCGGGTGCGCATCCATCCCTTCAACCTGGCCGCGCCAACGGCCTACGACCTGGTCATCGACCGCCTGGCCTGGTGGCACTTCCACCCGCGCGAGTGGCTGAAGAAGGCCGCGCTGGTCAACGGCGTCTACCTGCTCAACAACCCCTTCACCTTCCAGAGCATGGAGAAGCACTCGGCCTACTGTGCTATGATCCGGCTGGGGCTGCCGATTCCCGACACCTGGCTGATTCCCACCAAGCTCGGCCCCGACACCGACAAGTTCCGCCGCACCGCCAGCCGCTACCATGACTGGTTCGACCTGCCCGGCATCGCCAACCAGATCGGCTATCCGCTCTACATGAAGCCCTTCGACGGCGGCGGCTGGCGCGGGGTCAGCCGCGTGGGCAACGAATGGGAGCTGATGGCGGCCTACGACGCCTCCGGCCAGACCATGATGCACCTTCAGCAGGGGCTGGAGAACTTCGACATTTTCGTGCGCGCGCTGGCCATCGGCCCACAGGTCAACATCTTCCACTACGAGCCGAGCCGGCCGATGCACGACCGCTACCAGGTGGACAGCGACTTCCTGACGCCGGAGTACGTGGCCGAGGCTACCGCCGTGGTCAAGACCATCAACGCCTTCTTCCGCTGGGAGTTCAACTCCTGCGAGTCGATCCTCAAGAACGGCGTTCTCCAACCCATCGACTTCGCCAACGCCTGCCCCGACGTGGCCATCGTCAGCCTGCACTACTACTTCCCGTGGGCCATCAAGTCGCTGCTGGCCTGGAGCCTGTTCTGCCTGGCCACTGATCGGCGCATGCGGCTGGACATGAACACCCACGACTACTTCGAGATCGCCGACTCCGAGCGCAGCTACGCCGAGAAGCTGGCCGCCTACGAGGCGCTGGCCGACGCCTACTTCGAGACCGAGCGCTTCACCGAGTTCCGCGCCACGCAACTGCGCCACCTGGACGAGGTGACCTGGGAGCTGGCTCAGGCGCAGGAGTTCGACGACATGCTGGTTCACAACGTGCGGTTGATCTTCCCGCCCCACGAGCAGGAGCAGTTCATCGCCCACTTCCGCGGCCTGCTGCGGCTGTGGGTTCAAAGCCAAAGCAGATAATAACCGGCACACGTTTGTCCGGCTACCAGCCGGACGGAACGTTGCAGCCGTCAGTTACGTTGAAAGAACAGGGTGTAATCAGACGACCGCTCAAGCGCCCTGAGCAAAGACCAGAATCGAATGATGCAAGGCACAACACATCGCAAAAAGTCCATCAGACCTCGGCTGCCGGAGATCGTCGCCGTGGCGGCGCTGGCGGTTGCAGCGCTGGTCATAGCCTCTGCGCTCGCAGCCGGCGGCGCGGCGCTGGCCGGCCCGCTGCTGCAAGATTCGCCCATCGCCACCCCACAGGAGCAACTGTCCCCCCTGCCCACGGCCGCGCCCGCCGCTGAACCTGAGCAGCCAGCGCCAACCGCAACGCCCGCGCCTGAGCCCCCTGCCCCGGCCGCCGCCGAGCCGCCCGTGCCCATCGGCGTCCTGATGGGCGTCATGGCTGTCATCGCTGTGGCGGCGTTGATCATAGGTCTCCGCAGGCGATAGAGGTAACCGGTCAAGTGCCAGAACGTATCAGGACAAGACGCAATCATCGGCTCCCTGCCGAGGCAGCGCTGCTCGTGGCGCTGCTGCTGATCGCCATCGCCGCCGGCCTGGCGTTGGTCCCGCGCGGCGAAGTGGCGCGGGCCGATTTGCTCTTCCAGTCGCCGGCGACCAACACGCCCGACCCTAACTCGCCGCTGCCGACGCCCACCCCCACGGCAACGCCCTTCCCCACCGATACACCTACCCCGGTGGTCACGCCCAGCGACACCCCCACGCCGACCGTCACGGCGTCGCCGACCAACACGCCCATTGCGCCGCTGACCAACACACCGACTCCACTGCCGACTGATACGCCGTTCGCCCTGCCCACCGATACGCCGTTCTTCTTGCCCACCGACACGCCGTTCGTCCTGCCTACGGACACCCCCCCCTTCTTCCAGACCGACGCGCCCTTTATGTCGCCGATCGACACACCCACCGCGCCCATGTTAGCGCCAGAACCGATCCTCCCGCCGCCTGCGCCCCCGCCGCTGTCAGGCGAGCCGATCACCGCGCCGCTGGATGCCGTGCTGATCGTACCGCCGTCGGCCGGAGAAGCAGCGCCTGCTGCGGAAGAATCGGTGCAGCGCCGTCTGGACGCGGCCCTGTTCATCGACAATCTGGTGATTGCCTTCGGCTACGTCTGGATGTGCTTTGGCAGCCTGGCCATGGTCGCGGCTGCATTGGGTGGAGTCTGGTGGTGGCGGCGCCGCTCGCGCCCTGCGCCGCAGCGTATGCCTGCGCCAGATCAGCCAGCAGCGCCACTGCCCACGATCACGCCAGCCGCTGCCCCGCCCCCCGCTCCCCCGCCAGCGCCAACCCGCGTGGCCGCGCGCCGTCGGGCCTCGCCGCCGCAAGACCTTGACTAGCCCTGTTCGCCGCCCCACCACCGATCAACTGGCGCTGATTTTGCTCTCGCTGCTGGCCTTTGGCTGGCGCGTGGCCGGGCTGACCAGCCAGAGCCTGTGGCGCGACGAGGTGGACGCGATCCACTTCGCCAGCCGCTCGCTGCCTGAGCTGCTGGCCACCTTCAGCCGGCCGGGGGAAAACGGCCCCCTCTTCTTTGCCCTGCTCAGTCCCTGGCTGGCTGCGCTGGGCAGCAGCGAGTTCGCCTTGCGCTTCCAGGCCGTGCTGGGCGGCGTGCTGGCCGCGCCGCTGACCTACGCGCTGGCCCGGCGTTTGTTGCGGGTAGCGGGCATGGACGCGCTGTGCTATGGCGCCGGCCTGGCGCTGGGCAACGTGCCCCTGTTGGCCGCGCTGCTAGTGGCGGTCAATCCGTACCTGGTCTGGTACAGCCAGGAGGGCAAGATGTACGGCTGGCTGCCAGCGCTGGCGCTGGCGGCGCTGCTGGCCTTTCTGGCCGCGCTGGAGCATGGGCGCTGGCAGCGCTGGCTGCTCTACCTGGCGTTGCTGGCTGCCGCTGCGCTGCACCATGTCTGGGCCGTGCTCCTGGTCCCCATCTGCGCCGCGTGGCTGGCGCTGCTGTGGCCTGACTACCGGCGGCGCTGGCTGCCCTTCCTGCTGACGCTGGCCATTCCCGCCCTGCCCTATTTCGCGCTGGTAGGCTGGTGGCAACTGCGCCTCTTCACCACGCCCGACTTCCAGACCGGCCACCCCTTCGTGCCGCTGCCCGCCATGATCGCCAACCTGGCCACCGCCTTCAGCCGCGGCGTAGCCAGCAGTCCCGACCAGTGGATCATCGCCGGTCTGGTCTTCGTGCTGCTGACCGGCAGTGTGCTGGGCGGCAAAGCCATGGCCGGCCCGGGATCGCCCTACGCCTGGCGGCGGCTGCGCGTGACCTGGCTGCTGCTGGCCTGGCTGCTGCTGCCCCCGCTGCTGCTCCACCTGATCTCGTTGAGCAAGCCGCTCTATATCGACCGTTATCTCATCTGGATCGGACCGGCCCTGCTCCTACTGCTGGCCCAGGGAGTGGCCGCGTTGGCGCAGATCTGGCGGCCGCTGGGCGCAGCGGCGCTGGTCGCCCTGCTGGCGGCCGGTCTGCTGGCCGGCTGGCGGCAGATGCAGACGCCCATCAAGTCCGACTTCCGCGCGGCTGCGGCTTATGTCGAGCAACGCCGCCAGCCCGGCGACCTGCTGCTGTTCCAGATGCCCTACAACCGCATCGTCTACGCCTATTACGCCGGCCCACAGGCGGCTGCTATCGACGGTCGCTACACGAACAGCGGCAGCACAGAGGCCCAGTTGGACGAAGAAATGCGCCGCGCCATCGGCGACGCGCCGGCCGTGTGGCTCGTCGCGTCCGAGGAAGAGATGTGGGATCAACGGCGGCTGGTGCGGCAGTGGCTGAGGGCGCGGGGAGAAGTGACGGACCAGCAGAACTTCGCGCGCGTGGAGGTGCTTCGCTATGCGATACGCTAGGAAATGCATCGCGATTTCGCCCACAGAACCAGGAGACTGAAGCATGAGTAACACCCATGCTAACTATCTGTATGATCTGGCACAACGTTTTCTAGAAGAGGCGCTTGAAGCTAAGAGAGCTTGCGAATCCCTTGGGTCTAAGACACCCCTTGAACCGGATCAGTACTTCCAGATCGGTCGAGCGCAAGCTTACTACGAGGTTCTTTCGACCGTTATCAATCTCGCCTACTCCTTCAACCTTGACACAGCTAGCTTCGGTCTGGAAGGCATCGATCCAGATCAACTGCTTCTGTCGTAATTTGCCGTAATCAGCAGGCGTAGAATGGTACGTGCCTCTGGGCCGGCGATACATGTCTTCTGCGGCCTGCCCGGCGCTTTACAGGCTGGCAGGAAGATGCTAAAATCGTCTTACTATGGACAATGTGCCCCAATACCGGTTCGACCCAGTCGATCACAACTTCATGCGCCTCCGCGGCCGCCTGTCGATGGGCGAACGCCTGCAAGCCATGCTGGCGGCGCGTGAATGGGTGTTCGCCGCCCACCGTGCACGCATACAGAGACAGAATCCCAATCTGTCCCCAGAGGAAATCAATCTTCGCGTACTTGAGGAGATAGAGCGTGCAGAACGCAGACACACCCGACCTCACGCTGTTCCTTGATATCGTGCATACCCTGGAGCGGATCAAAGCGCCATACATGATCATTGGCGGGTTTGCCGCCACCATGTATGGCATTCTGCGCACGACGTTCGACATCGATATCGTCGTGGATCTGCGCGACGAACACATCCGGGAACTGACCGACGCCTATCCACCGCCGCGCTATTACGCCGACCCCGAACAGATACACAACTCGATTCGCTTGGGTATTCCCTTCAACATCATCGACGGCAAACGCGGTGAGAAGGCCGACCTGAGTCCGTTGACCAGGGATTCTCGCTATCGCTACGCCTTTGGCCGTCGTATCCGCTACGAGATTCAGTGGGCCGGGGAGACGCCGTTTGCGGCTTGGTGTGCGCGCCCAGACGATGTTATCTATGGCAAATTCCTTGCGTGGGACGAAGGCCGATCAATGAAGCATGAAAGTGACATTTTCGACATGCTTGTCTTCAGATATTTGGAAGCCGATCCGGCGTTGGTCAGCACATTCGACGAGGCGTACCTGGACGCACAGGCCGAGGTATTAGGGCCAGATGTAGAAACACTCTGGCTGTCCATCAAACGCGCTGCACATGAGGAAGCGCAACGCGACGATACCCCCCGTTTCTGAATTCCACAACTGGCGCCGGGATTACATATGCGCGGCCCGCATGGCGCGCAGCGTCCGCTCCAGCGCGTCCGGCCAGGCGTCGGTGATCGGCAGCCAGACGGCGCGGCGTGCCACACGCGCGGCGTCGCCGATGCGCGCCTGCAGGCGCTGCCGGTCGACGTGCTCCAGGTCGTCGCTCCTCAACACCAACTGGTCGCTGTCCCGGCCAATCGAGGTCACGCCGGCCGCCAGGGCCAGCACCTTGATGCGCACCTGGTAGAGCAGGTTCTGCACCTCCTGCGGCAATGGCCCGAAGCGGTCGATCAACTCCTCCGCCAGCGTCTCGATGGCAGCCGTGTCAGTCACGCCGGCAATGCGCCGGTAGAGCCGCAGCCGCAGCGCCCGCTCGGCCACGTACTCCTCCGGAATCAACGCCCGCAGCGGCAAGTCCAGCGTCACCGCCGGCGCCAGCGGGTCCTCGTAGCTGACCGCGTCGGAACGCTGAGCGCTGAACGCCGAACGCTGAACGCTGGAAGTTTCCCCATCCGCATCATCCCTCACCGGCCCGTTGCCACTTACCACCTGCAACTTGCCACCTGCAACCTCTCCGTTGCCACCTGCCACCTGCAACTTCTCAACTGCAACCCCCTTCTTCATCTCCTCCACCGACTTAGCCAGCAGCCGGCAGTAGAGATCAAAGCCCACGGCGGCGATGTGACCGGACTGCTTGCGGCCCAACAGCTCGCCTGCGCCGCGGATCTCCAGGTCGCGCATGGCGATGCGGAAGCCCGCGCCCAGCTCGCTGGCCTCTTGCAGCGCCGTCAATCGCTCGCGCGCCACGGTGGTCAGGGCCTGGTGGCGGTCGTAGAGCAGGTAGGCGTAAGCCCGCACGGCCGCCCGGCCCACCCGGCCGCGCAGTTGGTAGAGCTGGGCCAGGCCGAACTTGTCGGCGCGGTTGATGATGATGGTGTTGGCGTTGGGGATGTCCAGGCCGCTCTCGATGATGGTGGTGCAGACCAGCACGTTGAACTCACCCTCGGCGAAGGCCAGCATCACCCGCTCCAGCTCCCGCTCCGGCATCTGGCCGTGGCCAATGCCGTAGGTAGCCTCGGGCACCAGCTTCTCCAGCCGCCGTGCGATCTGGCTGATGCCCTGCACGCGGTTGTGGACGAAGAAGACCTGGCCGCCGCGGTCGATCTCGCGCAGAATGGCCTGGCGGATCAGCGTCTCGTCGTACTCGCTGATGGTGGTCTGGATCGGCAGGCGTTCCTCGGGCGGCGTCTCGATGGTGCTCAGGTCGCGCACGCCGGTCATGCTCATGTGCAGGGTGCGCGGGATGGGCGTGGCGGTCAGGGTCAACACGTCCACGGTCTGGCGCATCTGCTTGATGCGCTCCTTGTGGGTCACGCCGAAGCGCTGCTCCTCGTCCACGATCAGCAGGCCCAGGTCCTTGAAGGCCACGTCCTGGGAGAGCAACCGATGCGTGCCGATGACCACGTCCACGGCGCCGGCCGCCAGCCCGTCGATCACCTGCGCCTGCTGGGATGGCGTGCGAAAGCGGCTGAGCATCTCGACACTGACTGGAAACGCGGCCAGGCGGCGGCTGAAGGTCTGGTGATGCTGCTGCACCAGCACGGTGGTGGGGGCCAGGATCGCCACCTGCTTGCCGTCCATCACCGCCTTGAAGGCCGCGCGCAGCGCCACCTCGGTCTTGCCGTAGCCCACGTCGCCGCAGATCAGGCGGTCCATGGGCCGGCTGGCCTCCATGTCGTGCTTGACGGCCTCGATGGCCACCAACTGGTCGCCGGTCTCCTCGTAGGGGAAAGCCGCCTCCAGCTCCATCTGCCAGGCGCCGTCGGGCGCGAAGGCGTGGCCCTCGGCCGCCTCACGCGCCGCGTAGAGCTGCAACAGGTCGCCGGCGATGTCGTCCACCGCCTTCTGCGTCTGCTTCTTGACCCGCTCCCAGTCGGCCGTGCCCAGGCGGTGCAGGATCGGCGCCACGTGTTCCCCCGCGCCCACGTAGCGGCTGAGGCGGTCAGCCTGGTGGACGGGCACGAAGAGCCGGTCGCCCATGGCGTAGTCGATCTGCAAGTACTCGCGGCCGCCGCCCCCTTCCTGATCCAACGTGACCAGGCCGGCGAACTGGCCGATGCCGTGCTCCATGTGAACCACATAGTCGCCAGGGCTGACGTCGGCGAAGAAGGCCTCCGGCGCCATGGCGCGCGGCCGCTGCACCCGGCGCTGGCTGGGCTTGCTCCAGCCGAACAGCTCGGCGTCGCTGTAGAGCAATAGGGAGGTGTCGGACACCAAAGGTTGGCTTCTCTCAGAAGAGAAGCCAACCTGACGCTCCAGACCGCGCAAAGCCCAGCCCTCGTTGAGCACGCCCTTGACCAGGCGCACGGCGCGCGGCTCAGGCGCGACAGCCACGCCGTCCTCGACGGTCAGCGGCCGGCCGGCCTCTTCCTGGAAGATCTCGGCCAGGCGCGGGGCCTGGCGGGTGACCATGACTGCGGCGTTGCCCTGCTGGTGCTGCTTCTCCACCTCAGCCACGATTTGCTTGACCTGGCCGCCGAAGCGGGGGCCGGGGACGAAGTGGCGCGCCAGCGGCGAGCCGGCCGGCGCGGTGCGCCCCTCCAGGTCGCCGTAGCCCAGCAGCAGCGGCCCGCGGGCCAGCAGCGGCGCCTTGATCTCCGGCCAGGTGAAGTGGGGCGGCAGCGGGTTGGCCGGCAAGTCGCCGCCAGTGATCAGGTCGCGCTGCGTCTGGCCGGCCTGCGCCTCCAACTCCACGCCCAACACCATCAGGTCCCCACCGTCGTCCACCACCACCAGCGCGTCGCTGGGCAGATAGTCCAGCAGGCTGGCGGGCTGGGAGTAGAGGTAGGGGATGTACCACTCCTGGCCGCGGAAGCCGGTGCCCTCCAGCAGTTGGCGGCGCTGCTCGTCCAGCTCGTGGCGGGCCGGCGGGTGCAGCGGGGCCTTGTCCAGCGCATCCAGCCGCTCCTGGGCGGCCGCGCCGTAGCGGGGCATGGCCTCGCTGGCCGGGCCGACCAGCACCTCGCGCACGCTGCGCGCGTCGGGCAGGGTGCGCTGCGTCGCGGGATCGAAGAGGCGCAGGCTGTCGATCTCGTCGCCGAACAGCTCGATGCGCACCGGCCAGGGCAGGTTGGGCGGCCAGATGTCGACGATGCCGCCGCGCCGCGAGAGCTGCCCCACCTCCTCCACCACCGCGTCGCTGCGATAGCCCAGCCCCAGCCAGCGCATCAACTGCTCGTGCAGGTCGATCATCTGGCCGGTGCGCAGCGTCTTCAGCGCCAGGCGCAGCTCGCGCGGGGGCAGGGTCTTCTGCATCAGGCTGCGGGCCGAGGCGACCACCAGCAACGGGCCGCCGCCGGCCGCACTGCGCTGGCTCAGCGCCGTCAGCGCGCCCAGCCGCGCCTGCCGTGTCTCGCGCGACCAGGCCACCCGCTCGTAGGGCAGAGGGTCGGGATCGGCGAAGTAGTGCATGGGAATGCCTGTCATGCTGAGGGCTGCCGAAGCATCCCCGCCTGTCATGCTGAGGGCTGCCGAAGCATCCCCCGGCAGCCAGACCCGCAGCTCGTCATGGGCCTGGCGGGCGTGCTCGCTACGCGCGACGATATAGAGCAGCGGGCGCTGCAAGTCCTGCGCCAGGCCGGCCACCACCATCGCCCGCGCTGCGCCATACAACGCCAACGGGGCGCGGTCAGGCTGCCCGGCGCGCACCTCGTCCAGGAAGCGGCGGTAGGCTGGCAGATCAGCCAGCAAGTGGGTTAATCCTGAGAGGTTCACGAAAGCCTCAACGTGAAACGTGATGCGTGTCGATGTAGTCTATGTTGCACGGTGGTCGAGTAGGCGTCTGCGCCGTACACATGGCTCGTCACGCATTACGTCTCAGCAGCCATGTTATAAGCGTTCATTGCCGCCGTAATGCCGTGAGCCAGCCAATGCTGGCACGCGTCGACGGCCCGCACTCGGGTAAGGGCCATTACCTCATCCTGCTGGGCCGAGAAGTCCTGCAAGACGTAGGCGGCCGGGTCCATGCGGCCGGGCGGGCGGTCGATGCCCACGCGCAGGCGGGCGAAGTCGCCGCTGCCCAGCGCGCTGATCAGCGACCTCATGCCGTTGTGGCCGCCCGACCCGCCCGTAGCCCGCAAGCGCAGCGCGCCCAGCGGCAGGTCCAGGTCGTCGTAGATCACCAGCAGGTCGGCCGGGGCGATCTTGTAGTAGCTCAGCAGCGCCTGCACGCTGGGACCGACCAGGTTCATGAAGGTCTGCGGCTTGGCCAGGGCTACGCGCTGCGGCTGAAACACCGGCCGGTCAACGGTCAAGGCGTCTGGATCCGGCGACAACGGGACCTGCTCCACGCCGACCTGGACGCTAACGAAGCCCAACGCGACCTTGGCCTTGCCTTGCTTGCTGTCGAAGCGCAGGCCATGCCGTCCGGCCAGCAGATCGACGATCTGAAAGCCGACGTTATGTCGATTTTGTTCGTATTGTTTGCCTGGATTGCCCAGGCCGGCGATCAGTTTCATGGATCAAACGCAAAATAGGGCCAATCGCGCAGATCGGCCCCTTGCTGAGGGCATACGGGAATGGGCCAACCGGCCCGTCACGGTGAAACGTGCAGCGTGATGCGTGATGAGCACGTCTGACACGCCTTCACGTATCACGTTTCACGCCTCACGGCGCAATCAAATACCACAGCCAGGTCAACAGGCGACGAAGGCCGAAGAAAACGCCGACGGCCAGAAAGATAGCGCCGGCCAGGGAGGCGCCGCGCACAAAGGAGGATTGCAGCGTGCTGGTCTCCAACACATCGGTCAGCGAACTGCCAGCGGTGTCAGCGCTGCTTGAGGCTCCCGGATCAGCAGCTACGGCCTCGCCTGTCTGCTGCGGCGTTGCCGTCGGCGACGGCCGCGGGGTGGGCGTCGGGATGTCAGGCTGCTCTATCACGGCCGGGGTCGGCGTGGCCGCCGGTGTGGGCGTGACAACGCTGTCAATGGGCGGCGGCAGCGTAGCCTGCACATCAAAAGCAGGGGTGTCGGTAGGCGTCGGGGTGGGCGGGGTGGTGTTGGCCACCACAATGTTGCGGGCAAAGCCTTCATCGTAGTTGCCATCCTGGCGCACCACGCGCAAACGCAGGCTGTAGTTGCCGTCAGGCAAGCCGCCGGTCTCCCAGGTACCCAGCACCCCGTTGCTGACCGGGTTGGTCCTGGCCTCGCCGATGAACACCCAATTCTCGCCCGGCTCCACGGTGAAGTACAGCTCATAGCGCTGGAAGGCCGGGTGCAAGGCCGATCCAGTGATCTGTACCGACCCGCGCACGGACTGTCCGCTCTGCGGCGAGGTGATCACCGCTGCGCTATCCTGCAACAGTGGGCTGGCAGGGCCGGCGGCCCAGGCTGGCGCTGCGGCGGCCAGCAAGCCAATCACTGCAATCAGAGCAAGCAGCGTGCAGGAGACAGACTCCAAACGCCGCCATAACAAGCTACGCGCCATCAAGCGCCTCCCGTCAGGTTACTTTTCAAGCGCCAGACGGCTGAGTACCTCGTAAACAAAGTTGTTGAGGTGCCCGGCACTTGACACGAGCCTCT
>CAZVGR010000079.1:0-24460 GCA_964626845.1 uncultured Anaerolinea sp. | reverse complement strand
CCATGGGCATTCTGGTGGGCACGGTCGGCGCGCTGTCTACTTTCTACCCCGACGCGCACGACATCCATGACATGCAGTCGATCCGCATGCAGACCCGGCGGCTGGTGGCCAAGATGCCAACCCTGGCGGCCTTCTCCTACCGCCACGCCATGGGCTTCCCCTACGTCTACCCCGACAACGACCTGAGCTACACCGGCAACTTCCTTAACATGATGTTCAGGATGCGCGAGGAGCGCTATGTACCGCATCCGGTGCTGGAGCGGGCGCTGGAGGTGCTCTTCATCCTCCACGCCGACCACGAGCAGAACTGCTCCACCAGCACCATGCGCGTGGTGGGCAGCACCAACGCCGACCCCTATGCGGCCGTGGCGGCCGCGGCCTCGGCGCTCTATGGCCCGCTGCACGGCGGCGCCAACGAGGCCGTGTTGCGCATGTTGACCGAGATCGGCGACGTGTCGGCCATCCCCGAGTTCATGGAGCGGGTCAAGAAGGGTGAGCGGCGGCTGATGGGCTTCGGCCACCGCGTCTACAAGAACTACGATCCGCGCGCCAAGATCATCAAGAAGACGGCCTACGAGGTCTTCGAGGTGACGGGGCGCAACCGCCTGCTGGACATCGCCCTGGAGCTGGAAAAGATCGCCCTCAACGACGACTACTTCGTCAGCCGCAAGCTCTACCCCAACGTCGATTTCTACAGCGGCATCATCTACCAGGCGCTGAACCTGCCCACCAGCATGTTCACCGTCATGTTCGCCATCCCGCGCACCATCGGCTGGATCGCCCAGTGGCGCGAGCAGTTGGCCGACCCGGAGCAGCGCATCTCGCGGCCGGGCGAGTATTATTGTGGGCCAAGCCAGCGCAGCTATATACCCGTCGACCAGCGCCCCGAGGGTGCCTGGCCGGCCACACAGGAGCCCTGCGCCGAGGCCGGCGGCACGCTGACGGTCACCGACAACCGCACCAATAAGACCTACGAGCTGGCCATCACCGACGGCACGATCAAGGCCATTGACCTGCGCAAGATCAAGGTCGACGCCGACGATTTCGGCATCATGAGCTACGACCCGTCGTTCTTCAACACGGCGGCCTGCCGCAGCTACATCACCGAGATCGACGGCGACAAGGGCATCCTGCGCTACCGCGGCTACCCCATCGAGCAGTTGGCCGAGCATTCCACCTTTCTGGAAACAGCCTATCTTCTGATCTATGGCGAGCTGCCGACGAAGCCGCAGTTGGACCAGTGGCTGACGGATATCAATCAGCGCAACTTCGTCCATGAGAACATCCGGCGCTTCCTGCAAGGATTCCGCCACGACGCCGACCCCATCGGCATTCTGATCGGCTCGGTTTCCGTACTCTCAACCTTTTACCCGGAGGCGCGCAACGTCTCTGACCCCGCGTCGGTGGAGCTGCAAACCCAGCGGCTGATCGGCAAGATGCCCACGCTGGCCGCTTTTGCCTACCGCCATTCGCTGGGCCTGCCCTATGTGTACCCGGTGGACGACTACAGCTATACCGGGGACTTCCTGCGCATGCTGTTCAAGATGAACGAGCGGCGCTACGAGATGGACCCGGTGCTGGAGCG
Organism: uncultured Anaerolinea sp.; assembly: GCA_964626845.1. Taxonomy (GTDB): domain Bacteria; phylum Chloroflexota; class Anaerolineae; order JAAEKA01; family JAAEKA01; genus JAAEKA01. The sequence goes on along the minus strand of CAZVGR010000079.1, from coordinate 22,875 downwards.
CGCGCTGGACGCGCTGTTCATCCTGCACGCCGACAACGGCCAGTCCACCTCCGCCACCACCATCCGCATGGTGGGCAGCTCGCAGGCTGACCCCTTCGTGGGCGTGGCTGCGGCCATCGCTGCGCTGCGCGGGCCGAAACACGGCGGCGCGGCTGAAAAGGTGCTGGCCATGTTCGATGAGATCGGCGACCCGGCCAACGTGCCAGCCTTCGTCGAGACGGTCAAGCGGGAGAAGCGGCTGGTCTACGGCTTCGGCCACCGCGTCTACAAAGCCTACGACCCGCGCGCAGCCGTGGCGCGCCGGCTGGCCCAGCAGGCGCTGGCCGTCAGCGGCCAGAGTGCGCGCTTCGACGTGGCCCAGGCGCTGGAGCAGGCGGCCCTGAGCGACGACTTCTTCGTCGAGCACCGGCTCTACCCCAACATCGACTACTACACCGGCATCATCTACAGCGCGCTGGGCCTGCCCAGCAACATGTTCAGCGTCATGTTCGCCATCCCGCGCACGGCCGGCTGGCTGGCCCAGTGGCGCGAGCTGCTCAGCGACCCAGAGCAGAAGATCGCCCGCCCGCGCCAGATCTACGACGGCGTGTGGCTGCGTGACTATGTGCCGATGGAGCAGCGCGGCTGAGACTGAGCAAGACCGCCTGCACGGTGTGGCCGTGCAGGCGGTCTTTTTTTTGCGGTATCTTCCTCCAAACGCCTCTTCGTTCCTCTTCCAACGCTGGTTGTCGGTTCTTGTGACGCGCCCGTAACGCGGCCGGGGTAAACTGCTGACAGAATTGTGAACGCCAAACACACAGACTGTCAGCCAAGGAGAACCCGACCATGACCAGCCGCAACGAAACCATTGTCCGCGATGCCTTTGAGATGACCTTCAACCAGGGCGCCCTGGAGGAGATGGGGCGCTACTTCAGCGCCGATGTCCGCCGCCACAACCAGGCCTCCCCCTACGCCGACCGCGGGCTGCCGGCCCTGTGGGAGCACATCCAGAGCGTGCGCCATGCCTGCCCCGATGGCCGGCTGCAGCTCAATGACGCCCTCGTTGCCGATGATCTGGTGGCCTTCTGGTGGACGTTCCGCGGCACGCAGGACGCTGGCTCGCTGGGCTTTCTGCCCGTGGCCCTGGCTGTCGATCTGAGCGGCAGCACGGTGGTGCATCTGGAGGACGGCAAGATCGACGAGATCTGGGAGCTGGGCGACGACCTGGCCAGCTTGGCGGACACCGCTGCCGTGCCTTCTCTGGTCATGACGCCGGCTTTGGCCTGAGCTGGCTCAGCGAAAAGGCCATGCGCCTCGGGCTAGGAATGGCGTGAGGCGCATGGCCCGCGATCACTCAGGTGCCTCGTGCTGGAGACCCCACCTGAAACTGGCTCACGGATCACATGGATGACACGGATCATCTGAAGGACAGAGGCCATGCGCATCGAAAGCAGCGTAGAACTCCAAGACCAACTGGTGGATCATCCGGCCCGCTGCGCCGGCCAGCGCGGCGAACAAGCGCAGTCGCAGGCCATGGCCGGCGGCGAGGTACGCACCTTGAGCGAACTGCTGGGGCGTATTCAGGCGTTCCATGCGGCGACGCTGGGCAGCGCAGCCGTCTGCACGGGAAAAATGAGCGTGCAACAAATGCGATCTCCCCTGCCTTATCGCCTGAGCCTGACCATCGAGAAGTCCGGCAACGCTGTGCGTCTGCGGGAGACCGTCGAGGTGGCCGCGCTGCCGGCGCCGGGCGGCCCCGCTGCCGTGCGGGCCATCGAGCAGCAGATCGAGCACAACCTCAGGAGCTGGCAGCGGCAAGCTCCGCCCCAGCCCGGTGAATGGAATTCACCGTCTGACAATACAAAGCGGCCACAGCCGCTGGGAAGGCTGGGAAGGCGCTCCGCCAGGCCCTGAGGGGCCTTCGTGCTGTCAGCCAGGGATTTCCAATCCCTGGCTTAGCACCCGCCGCGCCTCAGCCATCATCGGCAAATCGAACCCCTCGCTAAACCAGGCGTAGACCTCCGCCACCGCCGCCCGCGCCTCGGCTTGCAAGCTGGCCGAACCGGTCGCCACGCCATGCCGGTGGAGATGCAGGGCTGCACGCAGCTCGAAGAGACGGGCCTGCTGAGCGCGCGCCGCGGCGAGGGCGAGACGGATCTGCTCCTCGGCCGCGGCTGCATCGCCCGTTTGCGCCAGCAGGTCGGCCAACGTCAGGCGCACGACGGTCTCGCACCAGCCCTCCTCGTGGCGCTCCACCATGCCCACGGCCTGGCGGGCCATCTCCATGGCCGTGGGCATGTCGCCCAGGCCGGCGTAGACCTCGGCAATGATGCGCACGTAATAGGGCATGGTGGCCTGCGCGCCGGTTTGCAGAACAACCCCGAACGCCGCGCCGATAACCTCCAGCGCCCGCTCGGCGTCGCCCTCCAGCAAGGCGCGATAGCCCAGCGTGGCCTGGGAGTCGCTCATCCAGACCGGAAAGCCGTGGTCGGCAGCAATCTTGGCTTGCCGCTCAGTGCAGGCCCACGCCGCAGCCAACTCACCCCGCTCGATGTGATAGAGCGCCTTCCAACTCAGGGCAAAGGCCAGCGTGAAGGGATGATCCAGCTCCTCGGCCAGGTCGATCAGCTGCTCGCCCATGGCCCGGGCCTGTTCGGGATAGCCCAGAAAGTGCAGGCAGTGCATCAGGTAGAGCATGGCGTGGCAGCCGGGATCCTGGCCGTAGACGTAGGTCAGGCGATGGTGGCGGCCGACGTCGTAACAGCTCAGCGCGCGCTCCAGATCCCGTCGTGCGTTCACGTGGCTGCCCAGCCAGTAGTAGCAGGCCCCGCGGATGGTGTAGGCCTCCAGCAGGGCTGCGCTGTCCGGCTCAGGCGCGCTCTCTGCCAGGCGCACCAGGTCGTCGGCGATGGCCAGGGCCGCGCGGTGCTGGCCGCGATACATGTAGAAGTGGGCGGTGATGCCCAGCAGCGCGAACAGCTCGGCGCGACACTCCAGCGCCTCGGCCAGCGCCCGCGCGCGCGAGAAGATGGCGTCCACCTCGTCGACGCCCCAGCCCAGGGTGGCGATCAAGGCCGCGCCCAGCGCGCTCAGCAGCGCCATCTCCAATTGCTGCGTCTCTACATCCGCCGGCAGGCTGGCCAGCAGCGCCAGCCCGCGGCGCAGGTGGCGAATGGCCTGCGCGTTGTCGGTCAGCATGCCAGCCCGCTGGCCCGCTTGCAGGAGGTAGCGCACGGCCTGCGCCACGCTGCCCGCCTCCTCGAAGTGACGCGCCAGGGCGACGGCCACCTCCCCGGTGCGGCCGGCATGCGCCAGCTCCAGAGCGCGGCCCACGCTGTCGTTGAGATAGGCGCACTCGACCGGGTCCAGGCTCCCGTACAGATAGCGCTGGATCAGGTAGTGGCGGAAGCGGTAGCGGGAGAGGCGCTGGCCGTTGTCGAAGCGCATACCGACGGCGCGCACCAGGTGGTGCTGGCGGTCCAGTTGCCGGCCCAGGCGGCGCACCACATCGCCGGGATCCTGCCCCAGCACCTGGGCAACGACTTCGGCGGTGAACTCCTCGCCCTCAACGCTGGCCACGCGCAGCAACTCCTGCAAGCCGGCCGGCAGCCGGTCGACGCGTTCGGCGATCACGGCCTCGACCCTAGCCGGCAACTGGCTCCAGTCCAGCCCCGGCCGCGCCACCCAGTAGCCCTCGTCATCGCGCAGCATGTCGCCGCGCGCTTGCATGCCGCGCAGCAGCTCCACGGTGAACAGAGGATGCCCGTCGGTCAGGCGAAACAGCGTGGCGCGAAAGAGCTCGTCCACCCGGTTGGGAAAGGCGTCGACCAGCGCGTCGACGAAGCTGCGATCCTCGCCTTCGCCGCCCAGGTCGACCAGGATCTCGCCGTGCTGGCGCTGCAGCTCGTGGACGATGGGCTCCAGCGGATGACGCTCGCCGCCGCGGCCTGAGGCCAGCTCCGTCGGCCGGTACGCGCCCAAGATCATGACCGGCACGCCAGCCAGCCGCCGGCTGAGGTGGAAGAGCAGGTTGATGGACCCCTGGTCGGCCCAATGCAGGTCGTCCATCAGCAGGAGCAGCGGGCCGCGGCGGGCCATGGCGCGCAGCACGGCGGTGTACTGCTCGAACAGGTCGCTCTGGGCCAGGTTGGGATCGGTGGGGCGGGACGCGCGCGTCTCCACCTGCCGGCGCAGCTCGTCCAGCCAGGGCGTGGCAGGCGCCACAGCCTTCTCGACGCGCGCCAGCAGGCTGCGTCCGGGGATGAAGGCGCCTAGCAGATCGGGGCTGGCGGCGGCGATGGCCTCGGCGGCCGCAGGCATGGCCTGCCAGAGCCGGCGCGCGTGTGCCTGGGCAAGGTCGCCGGCCAGCGTCTGCGCCTCCACGTCGCCGCTGAGCAGGCCGAGAAGCTGGCGCCAGGGCGAGAAAGGGTCGCCGGCCCCGGTGTAGGCGTTGCAGGCCGCCCCCGCTACGACGAGGTCGGGACGTTCGTCCATCGCGCGGCGGGCGAAGGCGTGCAGCAGCGCGCTCTTGCCCTGGCCCGCCTCCCCCAGGACGAAGGCGACCTGCAACTGGCCGGCCGCGGCCGCGTGCAGTATCTCGTCGAGCCGCGCCTGCTCGCGCTGGCGGGCGACGAACAGCGTTGGCTCCGGGCGTAAGGCCGGGGCAAAGCGCAGGAAGTCGGGTTCGGCCGGGGCTGTCGTCGCTGTTAGGAGCGATGGCAGCTCAGCAGCCGGCGACGCGGCAGTCAGGCGGGCGGGGGGAGGAGGCGGGGTGCGGCCGGCCTTGATGGCCTCGAACAGGCGTTGGGTCTCGGCGTCGGGCGTCACGTTCAGATCACTGGCCAACAGCCGCTCCAGGGTGCGGTACTGGCGCAGGGCCGCGGCGCTCTGCTCGTTCCAAGCCAACAGCAGCATCAACAGGCGCTGGCTCGGCTGGTCCAGCGGGTCGAGCTCGGCCAGGCGCTGCGCGTGTCCCAGGGCTGCCGGCAGGTCGCCCGCCAGGGTCAGCAGCGAGACCAGCCGTTTCAGCGCCGCGGCGGTTTGGCCGCGCTGTCGGGCCGCGTGCAGCGTCTGCCAGTCGTCGAACTCCAGCGCGTCGGGCAGGCTGAAGCCCTCCAGGAACTCACCGCGCGCCAGCGCGACGGCCTCCTCCAGCAGTGGCCGGCAACGCAGACAGACATCGTCGGCCGCGTGCCCGTGGCCTTTGCAGCGCTCCAGCAGCGCCTGAAAGCGCTCGACGTCGATCCACAGCCCCTCCTGGGACGGCAGGCTGACCATGATCTGCCCGGCGTCGATCCAGCGCTCGCCCAGGGTGCGGTGCAGCGACCAGAGGGTGCGGCGCAGGTTAGCAAAGGCGCGGCCAGGCTCGTAGTCGGGCCAGAGCAGCGCGGCCAGGTGGTCGCGGCTGGCCGGCTCGCGACGCACAGCCAGGTAGGCCAGCAGCGCGGTCGCCTTGCGCGTCTCCAGCGCCGCTGGCCTGCCATCCAGCTCGACGTGTGGGCTGCCCAGTAGCCGGATCGCCAGATCGTTCATAGCGCGCGATTATCGCACAAAGGCGGCCAAGGTGCAAGCGCGTGCGCACTGAGAATGATTTACCAGCGCGCTGGCGCCATCGCAACCTGAAATTGACGCAAAGTTGGCAACTCTGCCGACTCCTACCTCCCGCTGATGATGTCGCCCAGCAGCTTGCTGCCGAAGCCGGCGACGCCCTGGGTCTCCTCGCCGCCGCGCGAGAAACGGGCCGCGGCCAGGATGCGGTCGGCCAGCCGGGACAATGGCAGGCTTTGCAGGAAGACCTTGCCTGGACCGGTGAGCGTGGCCAGGAACAGGCCCTCGCCGCCGAACAGCGCGTTCTTGACGTCGCCGACGAACTTGATGTCGTAGGTGACCGTGGGCGCGAAGGCCACCAGACAGCCGGTGTCGACGCGCAGCGTCTCGCCGGCCGCCAGGTTCCTTTCGATGACCGTCCCACCGGCGTGGACAAAAGCCAGCCCGTCGCCGGTCAGCCGCTGCAGGATGAAGCCCTCGCCGCCGAACAGGCCCGCGCCCATCTTCTTGGTGAACGCCACCTGGATGTCGATCCCCTTGGCTGCGCAGAGGAAGGAGTCTTTCTGGCAGATAAAGGACCCGCCCAGGGCCGTCATATCCAGCGGGACAATCTTGCCCGGATAGGGCGCGGCAAAGGCGACGCGCGCGCGGGCCTTGCCGTTGTTGACAAAGTTGGCGATGAAGAAACTTTCGCCGGTCACGGCGCGCATCAGGCCCTTCATGAAGCCGCCGCCGGTGGTGGTCTGCATGGCGATGCCATCTTCCATGTAGTTCATGGTGCCGATCTCGGCGCGCACCGTTTCACCTGGATCCAGCTCGATCTCGACCAGTTGCAGGTCGTCGCCGAAGATCTTGTAGTCGATTATGTCAGACATGAGGGACTCCTTTCAGCCAGGGTGCGCCTGTGCTTGTGCCTGAACATGTCGCTGGCACGCGTCACGCCAGCAAGAAAGCAGCCAGTACGATTGCCACTCCCATCAGCGCTGCGATGTACTCGGTTTGGTTGACATGCGCACGCCTGCGCATACGACATTGCAGGCGAAATCCGGCACACCTATTCTAAAGGTGTGGATGGTCTTTGTCAAAGAGCGCCAGCCGATGGTTGCAAGGGTGGCGCAACGATAGGCTGCAGCCAACCCACAGATCATACAAACCAGACCGTCGGCAGCAGCACCCCTACGGCCACAACCAACGCCACACCCCCTGCCACGGCCCACGGAGCGCTGATCCGCGGCGGCGGCGCAACGGTGGGCTGCATGGGCGCGTCGATGTCGAGCCAGTAGGCGGCCAGGAAGAAGGCCCAGAAGAAGCCCACGTAGCCGAACCAATATTGCAGCGCCACCACCACCAGCCCCTCCACCCCCAGCGGATGCCAGATGGCCAGCACTGTAAACAGCAGGTTGATGGCGACGTAGGGGACCAGCAGCAGCGGCAGGGCGATGGCCACCCGCTGCTGTTTGTCCGAAGCGTCGGGTGTGAAGCGCAGCGCTGCCCGCGCCAGCCAGAAGAAGCCCCACACCAGCCCTGCCCCGCCGATCACCAACAGGGGAATGCGCACCAGCCACGACCCGCCCAGCACGTCGATCACCTGCCGCCAGTCGCCCCGTTGCTCGGCGCCGGGCTGGTAAAACAGCGCGTCGAAGAACAGGTAGCCGAAGCCCATGAAGGCCGAATAGCCGGCGAAGTAGAGCAGGAACAGGCTGAGCATCGGCCGCTGCCAGGCCAGGCTGCGGCTGAACAAGAAGGCTGCCAGCAGGCCGGCGGCAATGTTGACCAGCGCCGGCGTGGCCTCGATGACGAGCCGCCCGGTTTGGTTGGCGGCGCCCGGCCAGGCCCACAGCACCGCAAACAGGTTGAAAGCCTGCCACTGCGCGCCCACGGCCACGGCCGCCACGCCGTGCATGGCCTCGTGCAGCACCTGGGCCGCCAGCGCGCCCAGCAAGGCTGCGATCAGCGCGTTGGCGGCGAGCACGGAGTTGAAGGGGGTCTTCATGACGATAGGATCCTCTCAGAGAAGATACGAGCGAACAACGCCACTGGCCAGTGTAACCGAGCAAGATCAACGGGAGATGATCGAATTGTTAACGTCTGGTACAGGTTGCGGTAACAGGTTCTATGTGCGAGCTTGAGACGGTTCAGATGTGATGATGAACGACGTGTCAGGAGAGCGTACTGGGAGCGAGCGTGTTGCCCAGGTCAACGCCGATGGGGAAAATTCAAGCGTTTGCAGGCTCTTTCGCAGACGTTAACATGCAGTTGCCCTTCCGTTTAACATCCTCTGGCACAATAGGGGGCGATGGCTGCACAACATTCGCCTACCTTGCGCCTTGCGCCGCTCGACACATCGCCTGCATCGGGCGCCGGCAGCGCGCGCTACCTGCTGGCCGGTGACGCCACCGCCGCGCCCGTCGAGGCCATCGTCCCCGACCCCGGTGTGGCGCTGCCGCCGCGTGTTCCTCGCCCACCCGATCGCCCCTTTCGCCTGCACATCCTGCACATCAACGATCTGCACGGCCGCATCAGCCAGTTCGAGCACCCCGGCAGCCCGCCGGTGCTGAGTCGCATCGCCGGCCGGCTGGCTGAGCTGCGCCGCCGCTGCCAGGAGGACCCCAACTCGGCCGTACTGATGCTCTCGGCCGGCGACGAGCTGGCCGGCTCGGTCTTTGACGATGTCAGCGCCAACGGCGTCCTTCATCCCGTCTATCACCTCTACAGCCGGATGGGGTTGGACGCAGCCGCGTTGGGCAACCACGACCTGGACCTGGGGCCGGCGCGGCTGGCCGATGCCATCCGCCGCCACGCGCGCTTTCCGGTCTTGGCGGCCAATCTGGCGCCGACGCCTGAGTTGGCCGGCCTGGTGCATCCGGCCGCGCTGTGGGTGGTCAAAGGACTGCGGGTGGGCCTTGTCGGGCTGACCACACCGGCGCGCGCCGAGGCGCGGCCGGGGCTGGCTATCCTCGACCCGGCGCAGACGCTGGCCAACTTGCTGCCGGCCCTGCGGCCGCTGTGCGACGTGCTGATTGTACTTAGCCATTTGGGGTTGCGCCTGGATGCCACCAGCGCCAGCGTGGCCGCAGCCGGCGACGTGGAGTTGGCCGCCAGCCTGCCGCGCGGCGCAGTGCATGGGATTGTCGGCGGCCACACGCACCATGCCCTCAATGCCGACGGCCTGGAGGCCGACAACATCGTCAACGGCATCCCGCTGCTGCAGGCCGGCAGCCTGGGCCGTTATCTGGGCGAGGCGACCATCACAGTCAACGGTGCAGCCGCGCTGACCGATGCGCGGCTGACGCCCGTGCATGATCTGCCGCTGGACGAGGCGCTGGAGGCGGAAGCCGTGCAGCCGCTGCTGGTCGAAACGCGCCAGATCTTGCAGCGGCCGCTGGGCCGCATCGACAGCCACCGCGACCTGAGCACCGAGGCCGTGCGCAACGATCTGAACCTGGGCGAGTCGGCGCTGGCCAACTTCATCTGCGACGCGCTGCTGGCCCGCTGCCGAGCGCATGGCCTGGCAGTGGACCTGGCCATGATCGACAGCTCGGTGGTGCGCAGCGGCCTGCCAGCAGCAGGTGTGCTCACACGCGGCGACTGGTTCCGGGTCATGCCCTATGCCGACACCATCCGCCTGCTTCGGGTGGCCGGTCGCGACCTGCTCCACATCTTGCACGACAATGCACGCCGCGTCGGCCGCCCCGACGAGCCGCACACCGAGCGCGGCTTTCTGCACTGGAGCCGGCAGGTGCGCTACCTGATCGACCCCGGCGCCAGCCGCCGCTCGGCCGGCGCACAGATGGCGACGGTCAACGGCTCGCCCCTGGAGTGGCAGCCGGACCGCGTCTACACGATCGCCTGTCCTAGCTTTGTGCGCCAGTTAGCCGGGCCGTGGGAGCGCCGCGCGGCTGCTGAGCTGGGCTTCATCCCCTTGACTTTGCAGCCGTGGCCGGCCAGCGACACCGGCCTCTTTCTGCGCCAGGAGATCATGACGTATATCGAGCAGGCCGGCGGCGTCACGGCTGCGGCCGGCGCGCAGCGCGATGGGCGGTTGCGCGTGCTGTGGTCGACCTTGGTGGCGCGGGGGAGCTACACAGAGAGCACAGAGGAGACACTGAGGGCGCAGAGAAGATGAAGATCATTGCTTTCTCTATCAATCCGCTTTATGTCGATCGCGTCCTTGGCGGCGCGCCCAAGCAACTGCAACAGATCGTGCTGCACTTGGGCGAGTTGGGTCATCGGGTGACGGTGCTGTGTACAGCCTCTGCCGAGCAGCCTGCGCCCTTCCGCTGGAGCGAGAACGTCCAGGTGCTGCCGATCCTGCGCTTCAAGCTGCCCTTTCCGCAGCCCTACGACATGCCCGCCTACCACCTGGCCGCTGCCATCCAGGACGTAGCGACGCACCTGGCTGGCGCTGATCGCTTCTACATGCACGACGGCGAGTTCCTTTTTCCCTACGTCTACCAGGACATCCCGACCGTGGTCTCGCTGCGCGACAGCGTCTACCCGGAGACGCAACTAGGCGCCTTTCTTTTCCAGGGCGACACGCTGATCACCATCTCCGAGCACTCGCGGCAGTACTACCTGCACACCGCCGGCCGTTTTCTGCCCGGCCTGGCCGAGCGCGCCGTCGTCATCGCCAACGGCATCGACGGGCGGCATTTCCAGTACACGCCGCCCGACGAGATCCTGCGCATCGTCCCCGTCGACCCGACCAACGACGCGATCGTGCTGCACCCTCACCGGCCCGAGCCGTCCAAGGGCCTGCCGCAGACCATCCAGGTGGCTGAGCTGCTGGTCAAGCGGCACGGCGTCGCCAATTTGAAGGTGCTGGTTCCTCGCTGGTTGGAGGCTGGCCTTGCGCCGGAGATACGCGAGTTTGTGCAGACTATGCAGCAGGAGATCGAGCAGCGCGGCCTGCAGGAGCACTTCCTCTTCCACGACTGGGTTCCGCAGCGCTTGATGCCGCAATACTTTAGCTTGGGCGCCGTCACGCTGGCGCTGGGTCATTTCGTGGAGGCCTTCGGCAACGCGGTCTACGAGTCGCTGGGCTGCGGCACGCCGGCCATCGCCGCGCGCGTCGCCACCCACCGCGAGCTGCTGCCGGACGACCTGCTGGACAAAGTACACTTCGGCGACGCCGAGGCCGCAGCCCGGCTGGCTGCGCAGATCATCGCCGAGCGCCGCCGCACGCCGCCCGCCACGCTGGCCTATCTGCACGAGCACTACGGCGTCGAGCGCCAGGTGCAGGCTTATGCCGACGCCATCGTCAACGCCCAACGCCGCGGCCCGCTGGCCTATCGCTATCGGCCGCTGGATGCGGCTACTCGCTACCGGCTGGCGCCCTGGTGCTATCGCTGGGAGGGCGGCTTCTACCATGATTTTCGCGCCGAGCATCGCCGCATCGACCCGTTGGCTGGCTTATTGGACCGTTTCGGCCCCGCATGGCGCGCGGACCAGGCCCAGTTGGCAGGCGTCGATGCCGGCGCGCTGGACCGTTGGCTGCGGGACGGCTATATCGTACCGATGGATTGATGTCCAACAAGGAGATGCTCATGTCCGCTCCCGGCGTCCTGCTTCTCAACGCAACCTACGAGCCGCTGACCGTGCTGTCGGTCAGGCGCGCGGCCAGGCTGGTGGGCAAGGAGCGCGCGGTGCCGGTGACGGCCGAGCAGATCACCATCGAACACACGGGCCAGACGATGGCTGTGCCAACGGTGCTGCGCCTCAAGGTCTACATCAACGTGCCCAAGCGCACGCCGCCGCGCTGGACACGGCGCGGCGTCTTCGTGCGCGATGACAATCGCTGCGCCTACTGCGGCCAGCATCTCAAGCGCGGGGAGCTGACGGTCGATCACGTTTTTCCGGTCTCGCGCGGGGGCGGGTCCACCTGGGGCAACACCGTGACGGCCTGCGCCCCCTGCAACCAACGCAAGGCCGACCGCACGCCGCACGAGGCTGGCATGAAGCTGCTGATCGAGCCCAAGACTCCCCGCACCAACTACCTGCTGGCAGCCGGGGATATTCCCGCGTCGTGGAAGCTGTGGATCGAGCTGTAGCAGCGCACTCAGCAGACAAAGTTGCCAACTTTCGGAAAGTTGGCAACTTTGTCTGCTGCAAAGCCTTAAGCCAGTGTTAAAGCAACTCTAACCAGGGGACAGAGACGCGTTAACGTTAACGGCGTACCATAGCGGTGTGAGGTTAGCGCCATGAACATCCACCAAGTCAACACCGACTCACGCCAGGACGTGACCCGCTTTGTGCAGCTGCCCTATCGCCTGTACCGCGACTGCCCGCAGTGGGTGCCGCAGATGGTCTCGGCTGGCTATCGCACGCTGGACCGGCGCCGCCATCCTTTCTACGAGCACTCGGCGGCGTCCTTCTTCCTGGCAGAGCAGGGCGGCGAGGTGGTGGGGCGCATCGCTGCGCTGGAGAACCGCAACTACAACCGCTACCGCAATGCCAATCTGGCCTTCTTTGGCTACTTCGACGTCGTGGATGACCAGGAGGTCAGCGCGGCGCTCTTCGCAGCAGCCTGTGAGTGGGCCTGGAAGCGTGGCCTGGATGCCATCGCCGGTCCGCATGGCCTGCTGGGCAGCGAGGGTGGCAGTGTGCTGGTGGAGGGCTTCGATCTGCGGCCGGCCATGGGCGTACCCTACAACTATCCCTACTATCACCGGCTGATCAGCCAGGAAGGCTTCGCCAAAGATACCGATTTCCTGTCGGCCCAGCTCGACATCGGTTATGTCTTGCCGGAGCGCGTGCGGAACATAGCCAACAAGGCCAGAGCCAGGAGCCGTTTCGAGGTCAAAAGCTTTCGCTCCAAACGTGAGCTACGCGCCTGGGTCCCGCGTTTTGTCGAGGCGCACGGCCGCGCGTTCGCCAATAACCACACCTACTACCCACCAACACCTGCCGAGGTCAGCGCGCTGGTCAGCACGATCATGCAGGTGGTCGATCCAACCCTGGTCAAGCTGATCCTGCTGCGCGATGAGATCATCGGCTTCGTGCTGGGCTTTCGCGATCTATCGGTAGGCCTGCAGCGGGCCGCCGGCCGGCTCTGGCCTTTCGGCTGGTACCACATCCTGGCCGAACGCCGGCGCACCCGCTGGATCAACCTCAACGGTCTGGGTCTGACGCCCGAACACCGCGGCGTGGGCGCCGATGCCCTGCTGCTCGCCACCCTGGATGACACCATCCGCTCGGCCCCCTTCGAGCACGCCTACCTGGTGCAGGTCGAGGAAGGCAATGTGGCCATGGTCCAACAGGCGTTGCGCCTGGGCGTCACCTGGTGTACCCGTCACCGCAGCTATCGGAAGGCGCTATGAACAAGAAGAAGGTCCTTTGTATCGGCGGTTCTCTCAACCAGACCTCCATGGTCCATGCGGTGGCCACGCAGCTCAAGGACGACTACGAGTGCTGGTTCACGCCGTTCTACCCCGACGACGGGCTGCAAGCAGCTCTGCACCGGGCCGGCGCGTTGGATTTCTGCATCATGGGCGGGCAGTTTCTGGCCCAGACGCAGCGCTACTTGCAGGAGCATGGCCTGCCGGTGGACTACGGCGGCCGCCGCCACGACTACGATCTGGTGATCACCACCACCGATTTGATCGTGCAGCGCAACATCCGCCGCAAGCCCATCGTGCTGATCCAGGAGGGCATGACCGACCCGGAAGATATGATGTTTCACCTGGTCAAGCAGTTGGGCCTGCCACGCTATCTGGCCAGCACGGCGACCATGGGCTTGTCCGACGCCTACCAAGTGTTCTGTGTGGCCTCCGAGGGATATCGTGATTTCTTCGTTCGCAAAGGAGTGCGGCCGGAGAAGATCGTCGTCACCGGCATCCCCAACTTCGACTATGCCGCGCGCTTCTGTTACAACCGCTTCCCCTACAGAGATTATGTGCTCGTCGCCACCTCGGACACCCGTGAGACCTTCAAGCGCGACGACCGCCGCCGCTTCATCCTGCGCGCTCTGGCGGTTGCCGCCGGCCGGCCGCTGATCTTCAAGCTGCACCCCAACGAGAACGTCGCCCGCTCAACCAGGGAGATTCACGACCTGGCGCCCCATGCCCTGGTGCTGGCCGAGGGCAACACCGGCGAGATGATCGCCAACTGCGACGTGTTGATCACCCAGTATTCGTCGGTGGCCTTCATCGGCCTGGCGCTGGGCAAAGAGGTGCATTCGTATTTCGACGTGGAGCAACTGCGACGTCTCTTGCCCATTCAAAACGGCGGCGCTTCGCACCGTCACATCGCAACCGTCTGCCGCCGTCTGCTGGAGGCCGCGCCCAGCGCCGCAGCGCAAGACCTTATCTTCGCGCCGGCCGTCGCCGGCTAGCGTCGCTTTGGGATCGTGACCATGAACGTCGTCACCGTCGTCCAGGCACGCACATCGTCGACCCGCTTGCCGGGCAAGGTTCTGTTGCCGCTGCTGGGCCAACCCCTGTTGCTGCGCCTGGTGGAGCGGCTGCACGCCGCCCGGCTGGCTGGCGTTGTAGTCGTGGCCACCACCACCGACCTGGTCGACGACCCCATCGAGACGCTGTGCCTGGCGGAAGGCATCCCCTGCTTCCGCGGCCACCCCACCGACCTGCTGGACCGCCACGTGCGCGCCGGCCAATGGCTGGAGGCCGACGCGGTGGTCAAGATCCCCTCCGACTGCCCGTTGATCGACCCGCGCGTCGTCGACCGGGTTATCGGCGAGTTCCTGCGCCGGCCGGATCGATACGACTACGTCAGCAACCTGCATCCCGCCAGCTATCCTGATGGCAACGACGTCGAGATCATGGCCATGCCCGCGCTGCACGCCGCCTGGCGCGAGGCCACGCGCAGCTTCGAGCGCGAGCACACCACCCCCTTTATCTGGGAGCGGCCGGAACGCTTTCGGCTGGGCAACGTGGCCCTGGACAAAGGCCGCAACCTGTCCATGAGCCATCGCTGGACCCTGGACTATCGCGAGGACTACCTCTTCATCCAAGCCATCTTCGAGGCGCTCTATCCGCGCCATCGCTACTTCGGGCTGGGCGACATCCTGGCGCTGCTGAAGCGCAAGCCGGCGCTGATGGCGCTCAACGCGCGCCACACAGGCGTCAACTGGTATCGCCACCATCTCCACGAGTTGAGAACAGTCACGGCTGCTGACACGCGTCTGGCTCATGGATGACATAATGACTTGCCTACGAACGCCGAGATGCTTCGCCGAGCCTCAGCATGACACGACGGGGATTCGTCGCCACAGCGTGTCTTGCGGGTGCAGGACGGACCACACGCCATGACCTGTTTACCCCAACGTCACGGGTGCGCCTGTGTGGTGCCCTTCTTCAACGAACGAGAGCGCATTCTGCCGGTGCTGGACGTTGTGACGACCCTGCCGCATCTGGCGCAGGTGATCTGCGTCGACGATGGCTCTACCGATGGCGCCGCGGCCCTGGTCGCCCGGCGCTTTCCCCAGGTCAGCGTGCTGCTGCTGCCCAGCAACAGCGGCAAGGCGGCGGCGGTGCAGGCTGCCGCCGAGATGGTGAGGGCCAGCCACGTGCTGCTGATGGATGCGGACCTGCGCGGCCTGGCGGCTTCCGAGATCGATCGCGCAGTGGCTACCGCGCTGGCGAGCTCCGAAATCGACATGATCATCCTGCGCCGGGTCAAGGCCGGGATGCACGCCAGGCTCAGCCGCGGCGACGTGCTCTTCTCCGGCGAGCGCATCGTGAAGACGGCCGATCTGCTGGCGGCGCTGGCGGCCAACCCCAGTCGCTACCAGATCGAGATCGCTCTCAACCACTACATGCTGGAGAACGGCAAGCGCGTCGTCTGGATGCCCTCGTCGGCCCGCAACACGCTGAAGGTGCATAAGCAAGGCCCGGTGCGCGGCCTGGCCGGCGATGTGGCCATGGTCAAGAACATGGTCGATTACGCCGGCGTCGGCGCGTATCTGGAACAATATCTGTTCTTCGCACGCGAGGCCGGCGAGCAGCCCAGGGATTGGAAATCCCCTGGCTGAAAGCACGAAGCGCCCACAGGCGCTGGGAAGCCTTCCGCAGCCGCTGCCCTGCAGAGCCGGGTTAGTAAGGCGGCTTCGTCGGTTCAGCCGGTGAATTATGAAGGTTAAGAAAATGATCCGGCAATAGCCGTTTGCGACGAGTCGTCCCTCATGCGAGGCCGCCGGGGGATCAATCCGGCTAGCCAACGGTGCCCCGTGAACGGGGCTTGATGCGCCGCCAAGCCGGATTGATCCGGCGCAGTTTTGTAGCCGGTGGGATTGATCCCCCGGCGGCCAGCGGTGACAGGCTAGTCGCATACCGACCGAGGTATCCGGGATAATTCGTTAATCTTCAATCATTCACCGGGTTGGTTTGACCGGGTCACCATCCATCATGACAATCACCCTTGCAACCCTCAGCACCCCTCCCGTCGAAGCAGGCTCCAACAGCGCCAGCGCGACGGGCTTGCCCGATTTCCGGCCGCTCCCTCCCTCTGCCGACGACGTCCTACGCGCTCGTTCTCTGCGCGTGCGCGAGCGTGTGGTGCGCATGGCCACGGGCGGCGGCTGTTATATCGGCTCGGCCCTGTCCTGCGTCGATCTGCTGGTTTATCTTTACACCTGCTACCTGCGCATCGACGCCGACAAGCTGGACGACCCCGGCCGCGACTACCTGTTCCTGTCCAAAGGCCACGCCGTCCCGGCGCTGTACGGCGTGCTGGCCGAGCTGGGCTGGCTGGACGAGGCGCGGCTGGAACGCCACCTGCGCGCCGACGACCTGATCTACTGGCATCCCAACCCGGCCATACCGGGCGTCGAGTTCTACGCCGGCTCGCTGGGGCATCTGCTGCCGGTGGCCGTGGGCGTGGCGCTGGACTGCCAGCTGCGCGGCCACGACAACCGGGTGGTCGTCGTCGTGGGCGACGGCGAGCTGAACGAGGGATCCAACTGGGAGGCCTGCCTGTTGGCCAGCGCGCGCCGGCTGGACAACCTCCTCATCGTCGTGGATCGCAACGGCTTTCAGGCCAACGTGCGCACCGAGGCGCTGCTGCCGCTGGAGCCGCTGCCCCTCAAGTTTCAAGCCTTTGGCGTCGAGGCAGCGCGCGTCGATGGCCACGACTTCGCTGCACTGCACGCCATCTTCAGCCGGCTGCCGCTGCTGCCCGGCGCACCCAGCGCGGTCATCGCCGAAACCGTACGCGGCCGCGGCCTGCCCAGCATCGAGTCCCGCGCCGACCGCTGGTTCGCCAACTTCACGTCCGCCGAAGTCGAAGCCCTGCTCCAGGAACTACACCATTCCGCGCGCTGACCACCCAACCTACCGATCTACCGTTCACCGTTCACCGACCCGCCATGCCCCACCCCACCTACGCCAACACACTCCTCCAAGCCGCGCTGGCCGATGAACGCATCGTCGTGCTGACGGCCGAGAACCGCGCGGCCATCCGCAGCCTGCCCGACGCGCTGGGGCCGCGCTTCATCGACGTGGGCATTGCCGAACAGGCCATGGTGGGCGCAGCCGCCGGCCTGGCCCTGCGCGGCCGCATCCCCGTCTGCCACGCGCTGGCCGCCTTTCTCACCATGCGCGCCTTCGAGTTCATCCGCACCGACGTGGGCATCGCCGGCCTGCCGGTCAAGCTGGTCGGCGGCGTTCCCGGCCTGCTGTCCGAGGCCAACGGCCCCACGCACCAGGCGCTGGAGGACGTGGCCTTGATGCGCGGCATCCCCGGCATGCAGGTCTTCTGCCCGGCCGACGAGGCCGACCTGGCCATCGGCCTGCCCCACCTGCTGGCCAGCCCGCGGCCGGTCTACATCCGCCACAACGGCCTGGCGCCGGGGATCGAGCACGATCCCATGTTCGAGATCGGCCGCGCAGAGATGGTTGGCGACGGCGAAGACCTCACCATCCTGGTCTACGGGCCGCTGCTTGCCCAGGCGCTGGAGGCCGCACAGATCTTGACGGCTGGCGGTCGCTCGGTGCGCTTGCTCAATCTGCGTATGGTCCAGCCCATCGACGAGGAAGCCATCGTCGCGGCCGCGCTGGAAACCAGATTGCTGGTGACGGTGGAGGACCATTTTCTCACCGGCGGCCTATACACCATCGTCGCGGAGATCCTGTTGCGCAACCAGCTCTTGGCCGCCGTTCTGCCAATCGCAATGCCCGATTGCTGGTTTCACCCGTCGCTCCTGCCCGACCTGCTGGCGCACGAAGGCTTGACCAGCGCTCACATCGCGGCAGCGATCCAGGCGCGGCTGAGGTCGGTGAACGGTAATCGGTGACCGTTAACCGTTAACCGTTCACCATCCGCCCCCGGAGTTCCATCATGAACGACACGACAACGCCTCTGGCATATCCTTCCATTGCCGAGTCGCAGCGCCTGCTGGAGCGGGCGACTGGCTTGATCCCTGCGCTGACGCAGACATTGGCTAAGGGGCCGACGCAGCATGTGCAGGGCGTGGCGCCCGTTTACCTGCGCCGCGGCCAGGGCTGCCGCGTCTGGGACGTGGATGACAACGAATACATCGACTACACCATGGGCGTCGGCCCGCTGTCGCTGGGCTATGCCTACCCGGCTGTGGACGCGGCCATCCAGCGCCAGTTGGCCGATGGCATCACCTTCTCGCTGATGCATCCACTGGAGGTGGCGCTGGCCGAGCGGCTGCGCGTCATCCTGCCCAACGCCGAGATGGTGCGCTATGCCAAGACCGGCGCCGAGGCCACCAGCGCGGCCGTGCGCCTGGCGCGCGCCTACACCGGCCGCGACAAAGTGCTGTGCTGCGGCTATCACGGCTGGCACGACTGGTACATCAGCGTGCTGGGCCGCAGCGCCGGCGTGCCGCAGGCTGTGCAGGACCTGGTACACACCTTCGCCTACAACGACCTGGCCTCGCTGCGGGCCGCCATCGACCACGACACGGCCTGCGTGATCCTGGAGCCGATGACCTTTGAACCGCCCAATAACGGCTTTCTGAAACAGGTACGGACCATCTGCCACCAGCACGGGGCTTTGCTGGTCTTCGACGAGATGTGGACCGGCTTTCGGCTGGCGCTGGGCGGCGCGCAGCAATTCTTCGGCGTCACGCCGGATTTGGCCTGCTACTCGAAGGCCATCGCCAACGGCATGCCGCTGGCGGTGCTGACCGGTCGCGCCGAGGTGATGCGCCTGCTGGACCAGGAGGTGTTTTTCTTCAGCACCTTTGGCGGCGAGGCGCTGTCGCTGGCTGCCGCAATGGCGACGCTGGAGGTAATGGAGGCGCACGATGTGCCCGCCTTCCTGGCCCGGCAGGGCACCAAACTGCAAGAAGGCTACAATCAGTTGGCGGCTGAGCTGGGCCTGGGCCGCGTCACCCGCTGCGTGGGCCATCCCAGCCGCACGATGGTGACCTTCGACGGCCAGGCTGGCGATCCGCTGCTGCTCAAGTCGCTGCTACAGCAGGAGCTGCTGCGCCGGGGCGTGCTCTGGTCGGGCTTCCACAACGTCAGCTTCTCGCACGACGACGCAGCCATCGACGCCACGCTGGCGGCCTATGGCGCGGCGTTGGCGGAGCTGCGCGATGCCTTCGACGCTGGCGATGTCCCAGGCCGCCTGCGCGGCCAGCCCGTGCAGCCGGTTTTCCGCCGCACCGGCGGCTTCGACACGAAACCCGCGGCGCTGGCCAGGCGCAGGAGCGATGCCTGATGGACGAGACCAACAACGGTCAATCTCTGTTCCGCCTGGACGGCCGCGTGGCCGTGGTGACCGGCGCGCTGGGGCTGCTGGGGCGGCAGCACTGCCTGGCGCTGGCCCGCGCCGGCGCCCATGTGGCAGCGACTGACCTGGGCGCCGAGCGCTGTGCGGACTTTGCGGCCAGCCTGCCCACCCCTTCCCTCGGCGTCGACCTGGATGTGACAGATCCTGCATCGGTGCAGCAGGCGGTGCAGTCCGTGCTGCAAGCCTATGGCCGGGTCGATGTGCTGATCAACAACGCGGCTGTCAACGACAAGGTTGAGGCGCCCGACCTGGACGGCCAGGCGTCCAGGTTCGAGAACTATCCGCTGTCGGCCTGGAAGTTGTCCATGGCGGTCAACGTCACCGGCGCGTTTCTCTGCTCGCAGGCTTTCGGCCAGGTGATGGCGCGGCAAGGCAAGGGCAGCATCATCAACATTGCCTCCACCTACGGCCTGGTCGGCCCCGATCAGTCGCTCTACCGCCGGCCAGACGGCAAGCAGACCTTCTACAAGTCGCCGGCTTACTCCACGGCCAAGGGCGCGCTGATCGCCTTCACCCACTACCTGGCTGCCTATTGGGGCCAGGAAGGGGTGCGGGTCAACGCGCTGGCGCCGGGCGGGGTGGAGAACGGCCAGCCGCCCTATTTCGTGCTCAACTACGCCGCGCGCACGCCGCTGGGCCGCATGGCGCAGCCGGACGACTACTGCGGCGCGATCGTCTTTCTGGCCAGCGACGCCTCGGCCTACATGACCGGCGCCTGCCTGGTGGTAGATGGAGGTTGGACGACATGGTAACGACGATGATGCTCGTGGACTGCCGGCAGCGCAGCCGATTCGGCGTGGACTCCGGCCTGGCCGAGCGGGCGCGGCGCGTCCGCCTGCTGCTCACCGACTGCGACGGTGTGCTGACCGACGGGACGGTCTACTACTCGGACGAAGGGGAGGCGCTGAAGCGCTTTCACATGCGTGATGGCATGGGCGTGGAGCGGCTGCGCACGGTTGTGCAGGTGGACGTCGGCATAGTCACGGGCGAGAGATCGCCCTCGCTGCGGCAGCGCGCAGTCAAGCTGGGTATCGACGAGCTGCACCTGAACAGCCGCGACAAACCGGCGGTGTTAGCTGAGATCATCGCGCGGCGCGGGCTGTCCCTGGAGCAGGTGGCCTACATCGGCGACGACGTCAACGACGTGGCGGTGATG
Organism: uncultured Anaerolinea sp.; assembly: GCA_964626845.1. GTDB lineage: Bacteria > Chloroflexota > Anaerolineae > JAAEKA01 > JAAEKA01 > JAAEKA01. The sequence goes on along the minus strand of CAZVGR010000079.1, from coordinate 2,471 downwards.
GAGATGGTTGGCCTGGCTGCCTGCCCGGCCGACGCCGCGCCGTTCGCCAAGGCCGCTGCGCACATGGTCTGCCAGACAGCCGGCGGCGCGGGTGTGCTGCGGGAAGTAGCCGAGTTGATCATCGCCGCGCACGCTGTGCCGGACCTGAACGGTCGCCAGCCTGTCGCAGCGCCAACCCCAGCCGGGCGGGCCGGGCTGCACGCGACAACGCTCGCCCAATGGCGCTGTTTCGACGAACGGTCGGAGTGGTGACAACCGAAAACGCCGCGTGTCATGCTGAGACCCCGCATCCCGCAGGGCGGTATTGGTAAGCGGAGAAGCTTGTGCGTGTCATGCTGAGGGCCGCCGAAGCATCCCGGTGTGTGCATGCGGAGATGCTTCGCCAAGCCTCAGCATGACACAACTGTGAGCATGACACGACTGTGAGAAACCGTATACAAGGAAGGAAGCCCATGTGGCCCACATCACACGTCAGAATCGGCGACCGCCTGGTCGGCGACGGCCAGCCGGTATTCGTCATCGCCGAGATCGGCATCAACCATAACGGCTCGCTGGATATGGCCAAAAAGCTAATCGACGGCGCGCTCTTCGCCGGCTGCGACGCAGTCAAGTTCCAGAAGCGCACGCCGGAGCTGTGCGTGCCGCGCGAGCAGTGGGACGTGCAGCGCGACACCCCCTGGGGACGCATGTCCTACATCGAGTACCGGCGGCGCATGGAGTTTGACGCCGACCAGTACGCGGCCATCGACCGCCACTGCCGGGAGCGCGGCATCCTCTGGTTCGCGTCCTGCTGGGATGAGCCGTCGGTGGACTTCATCGAGCAGTTCGATCCGCCGCTCTACAAAGCGGCCTCAGCCTCGCTCACCGACCACGATCTGCTGGCCGCAATGCAGGCCACCGGCAAGCCGCTGATGCTCTCCACCGGCATGTCGGAGATGGAGGAGATCGAGGCGGCGGTGGCGGCCGTCGGGACGCGCCAACTGCTGCTGGCCCATTCCACCTCGGCCTACCCCTGCCAGGTCGAGGACCTGAACCTGCGCATGATCGGCACGTTGCAGCAGCGCTTTCCGCAGACGCACATCGGCTATTCCGGCCACGAGGTGGGGCTGGCGCCCACCTGGGCGGCCGTCACCATGGGCGCGTGCTTCGTGGAGCGGCACATCACGCTGGATCGCGCCATGTGGGGCAGCGATCAGGCAGCCTCGGTGGAGGTGCTGGGCATGCACCAGTTGGTGCGCAACATCCGCGACATCGAAAGAGGGCTGGGCGACGGCGTGAAGCGCGTCTATCCCAGCGAGCTGAGCGCCCGCCAGAAGCTGCGCCGGGTGGCCGGCAACGGCAACGGACAGACAGCAGCGCTGGCCGTCCCTTAATGGTATGCGTCCAGGGGAACGGGCGGGGTGACACAGGAGCGGCGCAGCGCGCCGGCGCCGCCGGCCGCGGCCGCAAACCAGCGCACCATCTGGATACAGCCTCCGGCGATCTCGATACCGGTGATCTGGCCGGGGTGAAGGCAGGCGCCGGTGTTGAAGTAGGGCGCAGCGCCGGGCCGGGCAAACACGGGCCGGTGGGTGTGACCGCAGATGACCATCTGGCTCTGCCAGGCTGCCCAGGCTTCGATGCGCTGGCTGATGGTCTCGGTGGCGCCGAAGCTGACCGGATGGATCGACCCGCTCAAGCTGGCCAGCCCGGTGCTTTGGATAGGCGTCCAGAGGTAGCGCACGAAGCGGCGACTCCACTGCGTCTTCTTGTCGTTGCGCGGGTCGGCTTGGTGGCCGTGGACCACGAACAGCCGCTGGTTCGTTCGCAGGCGCTCCAGCACCAGCGCTTCCCTGGCCGGCAGCCCGCCCTTGTCCTGCTGATAGCCTCCCTCGGCCAGCTCCTCGTGGTTGCCGTAGAGCAGGTGCAGCCGGTCCTGGCGCTGAAAGCGGTGCAACAGGTCGAACACGGGGCCGTGCGCTCGCTCGATGTCGCCGAAGCGCCAGCCTTTCCACAGCTCGTCGCCGTCGCCGGCCTCGATGTAGGTGAAGCCCTGATCGTAGTAGCGGCGCAGCGCCTGGACGAACAGATCGTGGTTAGCGGCAAACGGGTCGAGCCGGCTGCGGTCGCCGCGGTGGTGATCGCTGAAGATCACCAATGGGGTGCGGTCGTCGAAAGGGACGCGTAAGGCCGATTGGTAGGCCTCCATCAAGCGTTGGTGGCTGCGGCAGTCTGTGGAGCCGTTGGTGATGCCATGATGCGAAGCGCGAAGGCGAGGATGCGTCAGGCTGGTCATAGAACAGAGCAGAACCTTTCGGCAGCAAAGTCTTGAGAGCGTCACTCTACCGCTATTGTCCCACATCCAAGTTAACAGCCCGCCAATAGCCGGTTAAGATGTGTCAAGGAGTTTGCTAACGTAGAAAATGGGTTGAGACCCCCCTTTGTGTCTATAATGGGTGAGACAGCTTCTACGACGAATTTAGTGTACAATA
>CAZVGR010000078.1:0-24492 GCA_964626845.1 uncultured Anaerolinea sp. | reverse complement strand
GCCTCCCCAATTCGCAGAATTCGCGAAATTCGCGGCAAGGAACACCGGCACGCCACCGGCTGGCCCTGCACGGCCCTGGTGGAGGAGACGATGCAAACGCGCCGCGCTTTGTCGCCTGGTGGCAGTTGAGGTAAAATAGGCGCAACAGCGATCCGAACGCGTTCGCTATTTGAACGGCGCCTCGGCGGGATGTGCAAGATCTGTCAGGAGTCTCCATATCTCAGGCCAGCATGACCAGGAGCATTGCACCATGAAGACGATTGTTGTCGATTTACCCGAACGCATGACAACAGAGATCGGCGCACTGGTGGAGAACGGCTGGTTTGCCAGCAAAACCGAGATCATCCAGACGGCGTTGTGGGAATTCATACGCCGGAACCGCTTTGCGTTGGCAGAGCAGTTCCAGCGAGCCGACATTGCCTGGGCCTTGCAGCAGCATCGTAACCACCGGCAAAGCAAGGAAGCCAGTGCGCTGTGATACGTGCTGTAACTGACACAGGACTGCTCTTACACCTGACTGAGGCCGCTGCCCTGGAGTTGCTTCGTCTGGTGGGTGATCTGCGTGTGCCGCCTCAGGTGATGGCGGAAATGGCCTATCTCTGGATGGATTGGTCGCTGCCTGAATGGATCACGCTCGCCATCCTGGCGCCGGCCTTTGCGGCCGATGCCGAAGCGTGGCAGCAAGCCGGTCTGCTGGACGCCGGAGAAGCGGAGGCTATCGCGTTGGCGCGTCAAATTGATGCCGAGTGGCTTTTGACCGATGATGCTGCAGCGCGGCTGTTTGCTGATGAACTCGGCCTTGAAGTGCATGGCTCCCTGGGCGTCGTGTTGTGGGCAGCCGCAGTCGGTCACTTGGGGCGTCCTGCAGCACAGCAAGCCTTGGCGCACCTCGCGTCCCCTTCTTTGTGGATCTCGCGCAGGGTCCTGGCTGAAGCGCATGCAGCGCTGGACGAAATCTTCGCCCCTGCCTGAGTTGATCGGCAATACCCGCCAGGTGATCGAGCAGCGCTATCACTGGCACGCCATCGGCGCTTCCCCAATCTGTAAAATTCGTGGCAAGCCTCCGACAGTATGGCCCCGACTGGGACGCCACCGGCCGGCGCTTCACGGCGCTGGTGGAGGAGACGGCGGCTCGTCGCCAGACGTTGCCGCTATTCAAGGATTGAGGTACAATAGGCGCAGCTCGTACAGTCAATGGAGGTGCAAGATGCTTGCGCTAGATGTGGTAGACAAGGCCCAATTCGTAGTGGATGCCCGCGGCAACAGACAGGCCGTCCTGGTTGATTACCGCCTTTGGGAAAAACTGCTGACCCTTCTTGAGGATCAGGAGGATGCTGAGGAAATCCGGCGTCTCCGGGAAGCCAGAGAGGATGCCATCCCCTGGGAACAGGCTAAGGCGGAGTTGCGCGCCGAGGGATTAGATGTATCATGCTCTGTGGTTCGAGAACGCTGACTTGGCGCGTTTGCAGGATTTGATCAACCATGACTGGCCGGTGATCGTCTTCTTGCGCGCGCGTGATCTTCCCGATTGAGGAACAGGTCTGCATGGGGTTGTAGTTATCGACGTTGCAGTTGAAGTTGCAGACGCAGACATCTACATTGGCTGGCATCATCGGGAGGACGGCCCGACGTGAATCCATTCCAGTCCCTGGTTGAATACGAACGCTTCATCTCTACCACTCTACCACTCGCCACCCCATGCTCACCCCCCTCCGTGACCGCTCCCGCCCCACCAGCCTGCTGACCGCCGCCGTTGCCCTGGCCGTGCTGGCGCTGGCCTTCCTGCTGGGCCAGCGCGCCTCGCCGCTCTGGCTGGGACTGCTGGCGGCCGGCCTGGGCGCGCTGGTGCTGCTGGCCCGGCCCTGGCTTGGCCTGTTGGTCCTGGTCGCTGCCGCGCTGATCCTGCGGCTGGAGCTCGGCACCGGCACCGAGGTCAGGCTCAACCCCGTCACCCTGCTGATTCCGGCCGTGACCGCGGTCTGGCTGGTGGACCAGTTGCGCCGCGGCCGGGTGCGCATTGCGCCCTCGCCGGTCAACCTGCCCCTGGCCCTCTTTCTGGCGGCCAATCTGTTCTCCCTGCTGGTCGGCCGCGCCACCTGGGACCCCTTCATCCCGGTGGGGGGCAACTTCCTGCTGGTGCAACTGGCCCAATGGGCCATTTTTACCTTTTCGGCCCTGGCCTTCTGGCTGACGGCCAACCTGGCCACGGACGAGAAAACCCTCTGGCGGTTGACCGCGCTCTTCCTGCTGTTGGGGGGCGGGGTGGCGATCCTGCGGCTTGTGCCCGGCTTGGGCGGGCTGGTGGGGCGCTTCGTCACCGCCGCCTTCATCCGCGCGCCCTTCTGGGTCTTGCTGGTGGCGCTGGCCGGCGGGCAGTTGCTCTGGAACCGCCAGCTCTCGCTGGCCTGGCGCGTTTTCCTGGCCGCTGCGCTGCTGGCCAGTCTGGTCTACGCCTTCGTCCAGCAGCAAGAGGCGGCCTCCAACTGGGTAGGGCTGGTCGGCGTCGTGGGCATGCTGATCTGGCTGCGCTTCCCCCGCCTGCGCTGGCCGCTGCTGGTTCTGCTGCTACTGCTCACTGTCATCGGCCTGCTCTTCCCTGCCGTCTACGATTTCGCCGGCGGCGACGACGAGTGGGAGGAAAGCGGCGGCTCGCGGTTGGTGTTGATTGAGCGGGTGGTGGACGTGACCATGCGCAACCCGGTCACCGGCCTGGGTCCGGCCGGCTATCGTCCCTACGCCAACGCCACCCCCTTGCGCTACCTGCGCGTCAACTGGTTGACCCCCAACGTCTCCTCGCACAACAACTACGTCGATCTGTTTGCCCACGGCGGCATCGTGGGCCTGGCGTTGTTTGGCTGGTTTGTCTTCGCAGTCGTGCGCCTGGGCGCCCGCCTGCGCCGGCGGTACACCGGCGGCTTCGCTGCGGCCTACGTCAACGGCGTGCTGGCGGCCGGCGTGGGTGCGCTGGTGATCATGCTGTTGGCCGACTGGATTCTGCCCTTTGTTTACAACATCGGCTTCCCCGGCTTCCAGGCCAGCGTGTTGGTCTGGCTCTTCCTGGGCGGCCTGGTCGCGTTGGACCACATGCCGCAGCCGGTGAACGGTGATCGGTAACCGGTGAACGGTTTTACCCTGAGCTTCTCAAACCAAGTAGCGCCTGTGCCACCTGCCACCTGCCACTTGCCACTTGCCACCTGCGACCTCTCCATCCTCATCGTCAGCTGGAATACGCGCGATCTGCTGGCGGCCTGCCTGGAGTCAGTGGCAGGTTGCAAGTTGCAAGTTGCAAGTCCGGACCCTGCAACCCGCCACCTGCCACCTGCCACCCCTGAAGTCATCGTCGTCGACAACGCCAGCACCGACGGCAGCGCAGCCATGGTGCGGGAGCGTTTTCCTGGCGTGCAGTTGATCGAGAACCGGGCGAACGTAGGCTTTGCCCTGGCCAACAACCAGGCCATCTGTCACAGCCGGGGGCGCTATGTGCTGTTGCTCAACAGCGACACGGTGGTGCATCAGGGTGCGCTCGAAACCCTGGTCGCGTTCATGGACGCCCATCCCCAGGCCGGCGCGTGCGGGCCGCGGCTGCTCAACGAGGACGGCTCCTTGCAGCCCTCGGTGCATCCCATGCTGACCCCCGGCCGCGAGTTCTGGCGGTTGATTTTTCTCGATCGTCTCTGGCCCCTCGCCACTTACAACCAGGAGCGTTGGGACACCGCCACTCCCCTGCCGGTGGAAGTGATCAAGGGCGCCTGTCTGTTATTACGCCGCGCCGCCCTGGACCAGGTCGGGCTGCTAGACGACCGCTATTTCATGTACACCGAGGAGGTGGACCTGTGCTACCGGCTGGCTCAGGCCGGCTGGGGCTTGTGGCTCACGCCGCAGGCCGTCGTCACCCACTTCGGCGAGGCGAGTAGCAAGCAGGTGCGGGAGGAGATGTACCTGCAACTCTACCGCTCCAAGGTGCAGTTTTATTACAAGTTCGGCGGCCGGCCACGCGTGGCGCTCTACAAGGCGCTGGTTGCCCTGGCCTACCTGCCTCGCCTCGCAGCGGCTGGCCTGGCCAGCCCGGTTCGCCCCGCCTGGCGTCCGCAAGCCCGTCTCTTTCGCCGTCTGTTGACTGAGCTGCCGGGGATGTGACGCGGCCTGGTCGACGCCGCGCCCTCCGTGGGTCGCTATTGCTGGGAGACGGTCGTCGTGCTGGAGCGCTGATCTCCGTCGCCCGCGCCGCCTGGCGCTGCCAGGCCAGCCATCCCCGCCCGGGCGGCAGGGCCAGGCGACGAAAATCTGCTGGCGGTTTGTTGGAGGCTTGTTGGACGCCCGCCCTGTCATTCTGAGCGGGTCGGTCTGACAACACGCCCCTGCCGAGAGTCCAGCGAAGAATCCCCACCCGCCCTGTCATTCTGAGCGGGTCGGTCTGACAACACGCCCCTGTCGAGAGTCCAGCGAAGAATCCCCACCCGCCCGCAAGCCGGGATTCTTCGCTGGCGTTCACAGCCGGCCATATCTCCACAAGACCCGCTACTAAGAAACTAGCATTATGTCATGCTGAGGTCCGCCGAAGCATCCCCAGTTTCTCATTCAGTACGAACGGCGCCGGTGGGGTCCTGAACACCGCACAACCCCGCCGCGGCGTCCAGAGGTATGGCAGCACTCATCCCCCATGACCACCAAACAAGACCGCCACATCCTGCTGGCCATCATCGCGCTCTCCGTGCTGCTGCGCGTGGGGGTGGCCTTCTTTCTGGGCAACACCATCGAGGAGACACGCGGCGGCACCTACGACCAGATCTCTTACAACATGCTGGCCCAGCGGGTGGCAGACGGGCACGGTTTCAGCTTCGCCACCGACACCTGGCCCTATGCCCGCGCCAACCAGCCTACGGCTTTCTGGTCCTACCTCTACACTCTCTACCTGGCTGTTATCTATGCCATCTTTGGCTACCAGCCGCTGATCGCTCGCCTGCTCCAGGCGCTGATCGTCGGCGCGCTGATGCCCTGGCTGGCCTGGCGCATCGCCCGCCGCCCTTTCGGTCAGCGCGCAGGCCTGATCGCCGCCGGCATCACCGCCGTCTATTTTTACTTCATCCACTACGCCGCCTCTTTGATGTCAGAGGCTTTCTACATCGTCGGCATTCTCTGGACCGTCGATGCCGCCATGCGCCTGGCAGTGACGTTGGCCGGCCAGCCCGTCAGCCGGGGCAGAGCGCTGGGCCTGGGCTTGGAGTTAGGTCTCGCCATGGCGGTTACGCTGCTCTTGCGCCAGGTAGTGATTGGCTTTTTTGCAGTGCTGGCGCTGTGGTTGCTCTGGCTTGCGCTGCGCCAGCGCGCGCTGCAGCGCCTTCTTGTCACAGGCGTCACGGCCGTGGCGGTCACGGGTTTGTTGGTCTTGCCCTTCGTGGCGCGCAACTATCAGGTGTTTGGCCGGCTGGCCATGCCCAACACCAACGCCGGTTTCACCTTCTTCTGGAGCAACCACCCCATCTATGGCACACGCTTTGAGGCAACCCTCTCTCCTGCCCACGGCGTCTCTTATCAGGAGTTAATCCCACCGGAGCTGCGCGACCTCGACGAAGCGGCGCTGGATCGGGCGCTGCTGCTGCGCGGCTTGCAGTTCGTGGCAGACGAGCCGGGGCGCTATCTGTTATTATCCCTCAGCCGCGTGCCGGTCTACTTCCAGTTCTGGCCGACGCCAGACTCGACTCTGCTCAGCAACGCCGCGCGCGTGCTCAGTTTTGGCCTGTTCCTGCCCTTCATGCTCTATGGCCTGATCCTGGCTGCGGTGCATCTGCGGCGCGGCGGGCCTTTGCGTCCCGTCCCGGCTGTGGCCGATGGCGATCCCGACCTGCGCGCGGCCTACGTCGTTCTGTTCTTCCTGTTCATTCTGGTCTACACCGCCATCCATCTGGCCTCGTGGGCCAACGTGCGCTATCGCCTGCCCGTCGATGCTTTTCTGATCCTGTTTGCAGCCTACGGCATCGACGATCTACTCCGCCGCCTGCCTGGAAACTCCCGCGTCGGGATGCTTCGCTAACGCCTCAACGCCGGGCAAGTCTCGTGGCAGACCCGCTACTAAGAAACTGGCATTATGTCATGCTGAGGTCCGCCGAAGCATCCCCAGTTTCTCATTCAGTACGAACGGCGCCGCGGCGCCTTATGCAACTCAGTACATCGTAAACAAATTAACTGCGTATCGGTGCCCGGCACTTTGGCGACGATTCGCACATGATCAGAGGCTCGTGTCAAGTGCCGGGCACCTCAACAACTTCGTTTACGATGTACTCAGCATGACACGCCGGAGTTTTATGCATTGGCGCATCCCGCGGTGGGATGGGACACTCGTAATGACCGTTCGTCAACTCACTTCAAGCACACCCTTCTCATCTCGGGAGGCAACGTGGAATACAGCGAGACTGCACTGCAAAAAGTCCGTGAAGACCGGCTGCTGATCGACGCTGTCGACCAATGGCTTTATGAGGAGATCGCGCCCTATCTGGGCCAGCGCATCCTGGAGATCGGCTGCGGTCTGGGCAACTTCGCCCGCCACCTGACCGACCGTCAGCTCTACCTGGGCACCGAAACCTCCGCCGAGAGCATCGACTATGTCAGCCGCGCCTTTAGGAGCCAGGCCAACATGCTGTTTGCCGTGGCCGATGCCACGGCGCCTGGTTTTGTGGACTTTGGACGACTTGGCATCGACACGGTCTTTTCCTTGAACGTATTCGAGCATATCGAAGACCACGGGACGGCTCTGCGCAACGCCGCACACGTGTTGCAGCCTGGCGGTCGTCTGATCCTGGTGGTGCCGGCCCACATGGCCCTTTACGGCAGCATCGACCGCGCCATCGGCCATTACCGGCGTTACGACAAAGGCATGGCTGCTACTCTGTTCCGTCAGGCAGGTCTTAGCCTGGTGAAACAGAAGTACATCAACGCCCTGGGTGCGTTGGGCTGGTGGGCCAACAGCCGTCTGCGCAAAGAGGATACCCCGCCCTCCGGCCAGTTGCGCCTCTTTAACGTCGTCGTGCCTGCCATCAAGGCTGTCGAGCGCGCCGTCCCCATGCCCTTTGGCATCTCCTTGCTGACCGTCGGGCAGCGACTCTGATACAGCCTGCGGCATCGGCTTCGTGCTGGTCGAGCCAGTACGCCGTGCTGCTGCTCTTCGCGGTCCTGGCCATCGCCGAGCTGACCAACCGCCTCCCCGCCCGCCGCACACGTCGGGATGCTTCGGCAGCCTCAGCATGACAGCATGACAGGCCACCGGGATGCTTCGGCAGCCTCAGCATGACAGCATGACAGGCCATTCCCCATTCCCCATTAACCATTGACCATTGACCATTGACCATTAACCTCCTCTTCCTCACCCAGGTCCTGCCCTATCCCCTGGACGCCGGCCCCAAGGTGCGGGCCTATTACATGCTGCGCCACTTGAGCCAGCGGCATCAAGTCACGCTGGTCTCCTTTGTGCGCGCCGACGACCGGCCCGAATACGTCCAGCACCTGGCCCAGATATGTCGCGCCGTCCACACTGTGCCCATCCGCCGCTCGCTGGCCCTCAACCTGCGCGCCGCGGCCCGCGGCTTGCTCACCGGCCTGCCCATCGTCATCGTGCGCGACGACTCCGCCGAGATGGCCGCCCTGCTGCGCCGCCTGACCCACGACACACACTTCGACGTGATCCACGCCGACCAGCTCAGCATGGCCGCCTGGGCCCAGCTCGCCGCCGCCTCCTCTCCCTCCGCCTCCCCCTTCGCGCCCTTCGTGCTTCGCGCCCTTCGCGCCCCTTCGCGCCTTCGTGATCCAAACCCCCGCGCCCCCCATCTGCTCCTCGACGCGCACAACGCCATCTACAAGCTGACCGAGCGCATGGCCGCCGAAAACCGCGGCCCGCGCCGCTGGATCGCCCAGCGCGAGGCCCGCGCCTTTCGCCGCTACGAAGCTGACACCATCCGCCGCTTCGACGCCCTGCTCACCGTCACCGACGAAGACCGCGGCCTGCTGCTCGATCTGTTGCAAGAGCCTGAGCGCAGCCAGCACGCCGCCAAGCTCACCACCATCCCCATCTGCGTCGACCCTGACCAGGTCGAGCCAATGTCCAATTGCCAATTGCCAATGTCCAATGTCCAATTGCCAATTGCCAATGTCCAATTGCCAATGTCCAATTGCCAATTGCCAATTGCCAATGTCCAATTGCCAATGTCCAATTGCCAATTGACAATTGACAATTGCCAATTGACAATTGACAATTCCCAAACCATTCTCCACCTCGGCACCATGTTCTGGCCGCCCAACGTCAGCGGCGTGCTCTGGTTCGCGCGCGCCGTGCTGCCGTTGATCTGGCAGCAGGCGCCGGAGGCGCGCTTCGTCGTCGTTGGCAAGAATCCGCCCGCCGAGGTGCAGGCCCTGGCCGCCGACCCGCGCGTAGAGGTCACCGGCTACGTGGCCGACCCCCAGCCCTATCTGCAAGCCGCCAGCGTCTTCGTGACCCCGCTGCACAGCGGCGGCGGCATGCGCGTCAAAATCCTCGACGCCTGGTTGTGGGGCCTGCCCGTCGTCTCCACCCCCATCGGCGCCGAGGGCATCCAGTTGCGCGACGGCGAAAACATCCTGCTGGCCGGCGACGCCGCCAGCTTCGCCGCCGCAGTGGTGCGCCTGCTGACCGACCCCGAGCTGAACCAGCGCCTGCGGCGCAACGGCCGGCGCTGGGTGGAGCAGACCTACGCCTGGCAGGTGGTCTATCGCCGGGTGGATGATGTCTATGGCGCGTGGGAGAGTGGGGGAAGGGGAGAAGAGGGGAGAGGGAGACGTTGAAGCAGTAGTTTTAGGAAAGGCTCCCCCACTCCCCCCATGCGCATCATCTACCTCCTCCTTTCCCCCACCTTCGGCATGCACCAGTACACCGCCGACCTGGCCAACCGCATGGCCGCGGCCGGCCATGATGTACACCTGGTCACCACTGCCCACGCGCCGCGCGCGCCCTACAGCCAGCGGGTGCAGATCCACACCCCCAGCGCCGCGCGCAACACCGGCTTCTCACCGACCGGCGCCAACCTGGCCGCTGTGCGCCGCGTCGTGCAGACCCTGGCCGCCTTCTCGCCCCCCTTCCTCGTCCACATCACCGGCGTTCATCTGTGGAATCCCCTGCTGCTGCGCTGGCTGCGCGGCCGCGGCGTCCCCACCATCCACACCCTGCACGACCTGGACCCCCACCTGGGGGTGCGCTTTGGCCGCCTGATCCGCCTCTGGAACCAGGCCGTGATAGCCAGCGCCGGCCACCTGCTGGTGCATGGCCAGCTCTACCGCCAACGCCTGATCCAGCAGGGCGCGCCGGCCGGCCGGGTCACCTATACCCCGCTGCTGCACCTTTTTCTCAGCGACGCCGGATTTGCCAATCTGGCCCCCCTCCACGTACAATCAGAGCCACTGGCGCTGTTCTTTGGCCGGCTGGAACGCTACAAGGGCGTGGCCGAGCTTGTCGCCGCAGGGGGCCAGCTATCCTCATCGTCCTCACACTGCGGTCAGATCGTTCTGGCAGGGCCTGGCTCCTTATCCCATCTGGGCGTTGCCTCGTTGCCGCCCAACATCGAGCTGCGCAACCGGCTCATCGACGACCAGGAAGGAATCGACCTCTTCCGCCGCTGTGGGCTGGTGGTTCTGCCCTACCTGGACGCCACCCAGTCGGCCTTGATCGCCAGCGCCTACTACTTTCACAAGCCGGTGATCGTCACCAACGCCGGCGCCCTGGCCGAGTACGTCGTAGCAGGCGAAACGGGATGGATCGTGCCCCCTGGCGACGTGCCGGCGCTGGCCGAGCGCCTGAGCAGCGCGTTGTCTGACATGGAGCGCCTGCGCCGCATGGGCGCGGCCGGCCGCGCCTGGTATGACCGTCAACGCCCCGCCGAGTGGGCGGCCGTGCAGGCCATGTACCAGACAGCCATGGCTGACGCCAGATTTGCACCATGAGCAGCGAAACATCACCCACCACCCAGCCGCACGCCAGCGCCAGCCGAGCCAGCCGGCGCATCAAGCTGCCCAGCCTGCGCCTGCAAACCTCTGAGCGCAAGCTGCTGCTGCTGGTCATGGACCTGCTGCTGATCAACCTGGCCCTGGTGGGATCGGTGATCATCGGCTGGAAAGAGCCAGTTACCCTGGCCGTGCTGCTGGCGCCCTTCAAGTGGTACCTGACGCTGATCCTGGTCTGGGGGGTGGTGGCCCTTTTCTTCGACCTGTACGACCTGGCGCGCGCGGCCAGCACCACCACCGTTGTGCGCAGCGCCAGCGCGGCGGCCGTGTCCACGGCGCTGATCTACTCCCTGATCCCCAACCTGACGCCCACGCTGCAAAGCCGCAGCCAGATCTTCGCCTTCATCGGCCTGGCCTGGCTGGGCATCGTCGCCTGGCGGGTGGCCTACGCGCAGTTGTTCGTCCAGCCCCATTTCGGCCAGCGCGCCCTGGTGGTGGGCGCGGGCTGGGCCGGCCGCACCCTGGCCGCGGCCATGCAGAGCGTCCCCGGCGACGCCAACCCCTATCGCGGCACCGGCTACGACCTGGTGGGCTTCATCGACGACAACCCCGACCTGGCCGGCAGCGTTGTGGAGGGCATCCCTGTGTTGGGCGACCGCAACGCGCTGCTGCCCCTGGCCCAGTCGCTGGAGATCAACGAGGTGATCCTGGCCATCACCCACCGCCACGCCATCAACGACAGGCTGTTCGACGCGCTGTTGCGCTGCCGCGAGCAGGGCACTCACGTCAGCACCATGTCTGACCTGTACGAGCGTCTGCTGGGGCGGGTGCCGGTGCAACACCTGGGCCGCGACCTGAGCGTAGCCCTGCCCGCGGCCGATTCGGGCTATCACCGCCTTTACCAGATCATCAAGCGCCTGGTCGACGTGACCGGCGGGCTGGTGGGGCTGGTGGTGTTAGCGCTGGCTGCGCCTTGGGTTGCTCTGGCCAACCGCTACGGCAGCCCTGGCCCCCTCTTCTATCGCCAGATACGCGTCGGCCAGGGCGGCCGGCCCTTCCAGATCATCAAGTTTCGCTCCATGATCCCTGACGCCGAGGCCAGCAGCGGCGCGGTTTGGTCCAGCGCTGACGACGTGCGCATCACGCGGGTGGGGCGCTTTCTGCGCAGCACCCGGCTGGACGAGCTGCCCCAGCTCATCAACGTCCTGCGCGGCGAGATGAGCCTGATCGGCCCGCGGCCAGAGCGGCCAGAGTTCGTCGAGCAGTTAGCTGCGGCCCTGCCCTTCTATCGGGCGCGCCATGCCGTGCGGCCTGGCCTGACCGGCTGGGCGCAGGTGCAGTACCACTACGGCAGCTCCGTCGACGACGCGCGCATCAAGCTGGAATACGACCTCTACTACGTCAAACACATCAGCGCCCTGCTCGACCTGCGCATCGTCCTGCAAACCATCCCGGTGATGCTGTTGTTCAAGGGGCATTAGGTCCACAGACCCTCTCTGCGAGAGCCGCTGCCATGAACCCTGCCAGCTCTGACGACGTCGTTGTCAGCGTGGCTACGACCACCTACAACCATGAGGCCTACATTGCCGAGGCCATCGAAAGCGTGCTGAGGCAGGAGACTGACTTCGCGGTCGAGCTTGTGATCGGGGAGGACTGCTCGACAGATGGCACGCGCGCCATCGTTCAAGCCTATGCCGAACGCTTCCCCGGTCGAATCCGCCTGCTTCTGGCCGAACGCAACCAGGGACTGACAGCCAATCACTGTGCAGTGCTGGATGCATGTACGGGAAAGTACGTGGCTCTCCTGGACGGGGACGATTACTGGGTCGACCCGACCAAACTTCAGAGGCAAGTGGCAATGCTTGAAAGCGATCCGGAGCTGGCGATCTGCTTTCACAATGTGCTGGTGTTGCGAGAGAATCAGCCTTCACAGCCGAGACTGTTCTGCCCGGAGAGCCAGAAAGAGCTCTCCACCTTAGAGGACATTCTGCGCTATAACTTCATCCCGGCGTGTTCTTGCGTATTCCGGCGCGGCCTGTATGGGAAGCTGCCGCACTGGTATCACACCCTGCCCTGGGTGGATTGGCCGCTACACATTCTCAACGCCCGGCACGGCGATATCGGCTACATCAACGCGGTGATGGCGGTTTACCGCCTCCACTCAAGCAACGTCTCCCGGACTCAATGGCATCCCAAGCTGATTGCCGAAGGACGCATTCGCATGTTCCGCGCCCTGGACAAGGAGTTGGATCGCCGCTATCACGTCCTCCTCAAGCAACAGATCGCGCGCAGCTACTACAAAAAAGCCGCTATCGAACGGCGCGAGGGGGCGCATCTTAGCGCGTTGCGCAGCCTGACCCTCTCGGCTGCCATGTCGCTTGGTTCACCTCCGGCGCCCTACAGAACGTTGCTTGGCAGGGTGCTCCGTTCTGGTCTGGGGAGTCGCCCCGCTGCCCCGCCTGTGAAAGCATCGCTGGCCGATAGCGACCGCTAAAGAAGATCGCATGAGTTACGCATGAGCCTGCCAGAAACACCCTGCATCTCGGTGGTCGTGCCGGTTTTCAACAGCGCCGGTTAGCGCGACTCCAACTCCTGAGCGGAAGAAGACACCAATGACAGCCTCCCGCACGACAATTGCCTTCAGGCAATCGCTGCCACTTCTGATCGTTTTCATGTCTGCGGCCATGGTTGCGTGGTTAGCCTATGGGGTTCGCCACACGCCGGTGCTCTACAGCGATGATTGGGCGTTCATCGTCGGCCAATACGTGCATGACGACCTGAAGTGGCTAGACTGGTATGATCGCAGGCCGCTGATCGAGATGCCATTGCTCATTGTCACAGGATTGTTCGGCCTGAATACTGGCGCCTTGTATCTGGTCCTCATTGCGCTTCAGGTGATCGCGGCATGGCAGCTCTACGCATTGCTACGGCGCTGCAATGCGGGACCGCACAGCTTTGCATTGCTGGTGTCATTGCTCTTTTTGGTATTTCCGGCAGACTACACCCGTACATGGTTGACAATGATCCCTAACTGGGTGGCTATGAATCTGCTCCTTGTCTATGCACATCTTCTCTTGTCTTATGCGGCTCAAGGCAGAATCTGGCTGCTGATAGCTGCGAACCTGGTGCTTCTTGTTTCTCTGGGCATCTATGAGGCGCAGCTCGGGCTGGCACTTGCCTGGGCATTGCTGTTACCGTTGTTGCGAAGAGGCGCGCCACGAGCGCGCAGACTTGCCCTGCTAACTCCATTGGTGGTCGGCTTGATCTTCACCGTATGGCGCACGGTGGGTGTGCCAGCCGTTGGAGGTACTGATCCATACTTGCAGCATCTTCGGTTCACTCCTCTCATGCTGTCATTTCGTGCCGTGTACGGACTGGCCATCTTGATCTGGAGTTGGGCAGTGGCGTTGCGAGAGGCGTTACAAGTCGACAGTAAGCTCTTGCTGATCGGCCTTGTGGTCGTGGTCGTCGTGATGTTCGCGCTCATCGGCTTCATCTTTGCGCGTGTTTCGCAAGTAGCCGGCAGGCCTCTCGCGAAGGATCAGCGGATCGGAATGATGAGGAAGGCATTCGTACTTATGGCCCTTGGAGGTACTCTGGCGATCGCAGGGTTCATGCCTGTCACCAGCATCTATCTCCCCAACTTGTCCGGAGTGGGATCTCGCGTTAACCTCTTCGCTATCCCTGGTGCATCACTGTCCATTGGCGCGCTTCTATGGCTCATCGCGCTTCTACTGGGACGGAAAGAGGAGCAAATCAATCTTGTCATGATGTTTAGTGCGCTTCCCTTGCTCTTGATCGGAGTTTGGACTCAAGCCTGGGTACGGCAGGATGCGACGCTGGCATGGCAGGAGCAAAAAATGATCTGGGCCGGCCTCACCAAGATCGTTCCCAACCTGGTCGACGACACCGCCGTTTACATCGTGCTCCCCGATGAACCGGGCCAACCTGCGGCCAGGAACTGGCGGCGCACAGCCCTCACCAGGCCCTGGGATGTGTCTTCTGGCCTGCAAGTCCTGTATGACAACGAGAGTCTGCAGGGCAATCGCTTCCTTTTCAGCAGTCGCGGCGGCTTGCGCGGCCCCAGGCTGCTGCCAGAGGGCGTGACTGCCTACCCTGCCCAGGAGGACCCCGTGCCCTATGCAGCGACTCTCTTCGTCATCTATGACGGCGCTACACACGCGGTCAGGATCGTCGAGGACTTAGAGGCAGAGTTGTCGCTTCCCTGGACGCCAACAGGCTACGCGCCGCAGTCGCGCATCACGGAGCCGCCGGCCAGCGGTTTTCCCCACCGCTGGTTGGTGGACCTTGCCCCGTTATCTGATTGACAGTTGCGCCAGATTTGACTTTTCCTGCGAGATAGAGTCAAATCCAGCACAAATCGTTACTACTCAGCCATAGGTGCCGGGCACTGGAATCTGGAGCTGCAAGTGCCCGGCACCTGAGTAGTAACCACAAATCTATTGCTTGCCTGGACCCATGACCGTAACTTCCAACACGCCTCATCAATCGATTCAAGCCTACCTGGCCGGCGTCTCGGCCCTGATGGCGGCCTTGCCAACGGCACAGATCGCCGCCGCCGCCGACCTGTTGCTGGCAGCCTGGCGGCGGCGCGCCCGCGTCTATGTCTGCGGCAACGGCGGCAGCGCGGCCATCGCCAGCCATTTCGCCGGCGATCTGAACAAAGGCGCCAACGTGGCCGGCCGCTGCCGCTTCCGCGCCAGCGCGCTGGTGGACAACACGCCAGCCTTGATGGCCTGGAGCAACGACGATGGCTATGACGCCGCCATGGCCGAGCAGTTGCGCAATTTCGTCGAGCCGGGCGACCTGGTGATCGGCATCAGCGGCAGCGGCAACTCGGCTAACGTGATCAACGCCCTGGCCCTGGCCCGCCAGGCCGGCGCCAGCACCCTGGCCATGGTCGGCTTCGACGGCGGCCGCCTGGCCCAGCCCGAGCTGAGCCAGGTGGCGATCCACGTGCCCAGCGATAGCATGGAGCAGGTCGAGGACGCCTTCGGCGTGCTCTGTCACTGCCTGCTCTACACCCTGCGCCGCCAGATTCGCCTGGAACCGCCCTGCGCCGATCCGCTGCTGGCCAGCCGGCTGGACGCCTATCCGGGTGAACGGTAAGCGGTGAGCGGTATAGCGCCGCTCCCCCCTCCCCCCATGACCACATTTCCTCCCACGTTCGGCATGTCTGTCGGCGGCGTCGGTTTCCAGGTGCATCTGCCTGACGATGCCTGGCTGGCCGCGCTGGCCCCGTTGTACGCTGAGTTCCCGCTGGACGGCCCGCCCGACTGGCAGGTGACGGTGAGCCACGAGCCGCAGATGGCCGTGGCCGGGCAGCGCTGGATCGAACATGACGGCCCGCTGACCCGCTTCGGCGTCGGCGCTTTCGCCGGCTGGGTCGATCTGGCGCGACGCCAGGCGTTGGTGCGCACCACCCATCTGGACAACGGCGCGTCGGCTGTGGAGCGGGGCGTGGGTTATGGCTGCATGCACAGCCTGCTGCGGGAGCGGCAGAGCCTGATGCTGCACGCGGCCGGCATTGACTGGCGCGGGCAGGGGCTGGTGGTCAGCGGCCACTCCGGCGCGGGCAAGACCACCATGGCCCGGCTGGCGCAGGGCTACGGCGAGGCCTTCAACGACGAGGTGGTGATCGTCGATCTGTCCGGGTCCCAGCCCATGTTGCTAAGCACCCCGATCCTGGGACTGGCCACACCGCCGGAGCTGACGCGGCGGGTGAAACGAACAGCGCCGGCTACGGCTCTGCTGCTGCTGGCCCATGCCCCCGACTTTGAGTTGACTCCGATGGAACCGGCCGAGGCGACGCTGGAGTTGCTGCGCACCAACATCGCCGCGGTGGAGCGCGCCGACAGCGCCCGGCTGTGGATGGAGCGGGTCGATCAGTTGGTGCAGGCCCTGCCGGTCTACCGGCTGCGTTTCCGGCCCACGGTCGAGCTGTGGGATTTTCTGGCTGGCGCGCTGGCCGGCGCGGCGGCGGGAGAGCCATGCGCATCTTAACCGTCGGCTCGACAGGCGTTGTGGCCATGCAGCGGGTGCTGGACTGGATGGCTGCCCGCGGCGAGCAGGTCTGGGTGAGCGATTACCGCAACCAGCACCCTGGGCCTTGGCCGGCCGGCTTTCACTTTCAGCCGATTTTCCCCCTCCCGCGCATGGGCGGCGGGCTGCACCGCGTCCGGCTGGGCGGCCTGGCCGAGCGGATTGCGGCCTCCCGCATGGGCAGCCTGGCCCGCCAGGCGCAGCCTGATCTGGTACACGTCCACAACATCGACCTGCGCGGCCTGGCTTGCGTCCAGGCCGGGCTTAACCCCCTGGTGGTATCAGCCTGGGGCGCGGTGCGGCAGTTGGCTGCGCAGCCTGACCGCGCCCTGCCTCGCGTCACACGCGCGGTGCTGGCTGGCTGCGACGTGTTGCTGGTCGATGCGCCCGCGCTGGTCGAGCCAGTCGCCCGTTGGATGAAGGCCACAGCCCAGGTCGTCCACCTGCCCATGGGCGCCGACACGCGCCTGTTTCGTCCAGGACGCGCCGAGCTGGCGCAGGCCTGGCGCGCCCTGTATGCCATCCCCGACGACGCCTTTGTGCTCCTGTCGCCGCGCATGTGGGCCGCCTATTATAATCACCAGACCATTCTGCGGGCCTATGCGTTGGCCTACCCGCGCTTTGCCAGGCCGGCCCAACTGGTCTTCACCTGCCTGGGCGACGGCCCTCACGCCCTGCCGCACATGGCTGCGGCCTGGCAGGAGGTCGCCGCCACCCCCGCGGCGGCAACCGTGCGCTGGCTGCCGCTGGTCGACCATGCGGACATGCCCGCGCTCTACGCCATGAGCGATGCGCTGGTCAACTACCCGGCCGTGGATTCCTTTGGCGCGACGCTGGTCGAGGCTGCGGCCAGCGAGGTGCCGATCATCACCGCCCTCCTGCCGACCTATCGCGGCACCTTTGTAGAGACGTGCAGCACGCTGGTGGCGGCCGGCGACCCGGAAGCGCTGGCCGAGGGCATGGTGCAGGTGGTGAACCAGGCGCCGGCTGAGCGCCGCGCCCGCCTGGCCCTGGCTCGCCAGGCTGTCGAGCGCGACTACGACGATGCGGTGATCCAGCAGCGGCTGTGGGCAGTCTATGCCCAATTGGCCGCAGCCTGAGCCGGTTGCATCTCCGGTTGAGCCGATGAATCTTTTAGACCTGGTTTGGCTAAGGCAAGAGGCTGCGGTGAAACTATCTCTGCTGCAAAAGACTGATTGGATCGTTCTTGGCCTGTTCATGAGTGTCTCGGTATTCTTGATAGTGGCATCTCATGTTCTGGCGCTCGATCTCTTGCGCGATATCCTGCTAGTAGCTCTTGTCACAGCAGTTCTGGCTGCTCTTTTGATTCTGCGAAGAAGTGATCGCAGAGCTGAACGGCGGAGGCGTCTGAACGACTATCGTCAACTCGAAGCTTGGGTTGCGCTTCAACCGTTCATGTTGTCCCAGTTACCCTTCTCTGGTTTGAGAGGGGGGGCAATCTCGCCGGATTTGGCGCAGATTCTTTGTACCGAGCTGTTGACTCGTAATCCAAGCCTGGTTGTTGAATGCGGCGCAGGAATTTCGACCATTATTATAGGAAACGTGCTCAGAAGGCTTGGTCAAGGTAAGCTGATATCGCTGGAACATGATCCCCTGTGGGCCCAGAGGGTAGACGAATGGATCATGGCGCACCATTTGCAGGACCAGGTCGTTGTTTTATATGCGCCCCTTGTGGAGCATGACGTAGAAGGCGTCACGGTGTCTTGGTACGCCACTCAGCAACTACAAGAACTAATAAGCAGCGGCGCGTTTGAGTACGGTCTGATCGAATTGCTCTTTGTTGACGGGCCACCCGGTAAAACCGCTCACCGGGCCAGATACCCAGCCGTTCCGATCCTGCACCCGTTGCTCGGCAAGAATTGTATCATTGTCGTGGATGACGCCTATCGCAAAGCGGAAAATTTGATTGTGCAAGAGTGGTGTGACCTGCTTGGCGTATCAAGCGAATGGATAGCCACAGAAAAAGGTGCAGCGATTATTCGGGTGCCTTGAATCACTGTTTCTTGCTGCCAAACCCGGCCCAAAGTCGACGCTTTGCCGACAGATTGTCCTGACAACAAGACGTCACCGATTGATTTGGAGATGACTATGCGCGTGTTAATGGTCGGCCCCTCGAAGTTGATTATCTTGCAACGCCAGATGCAATGGGCTCTGGATAGTGGCATCGAGATCATGGCCGCTGATTTAGGGCGTCACAATGATTTTCGCCTGCCGCCGGGCATTGAACAGTACAACATCTGGCCTAAGGGCGCTCACCATTTCAGTAAATTGGGCAGACGTCGCAAAAGCGCGCGCGCTGTGTTGATCGGCGCGCTGCGGCTAAGGGCTATTGCCCGAAGATTCAAGCCTGACGTAATCCATTCCTATGCCCTCAGCTATTACACGGATATGTGCATCAAAGCCGGGCTAAGCCCGCTGATTGTCACTGGATCGGGCTTCATGAACAATTGGCTGACCAAACCTACTCGTGAGGATCATGACTGGCTACGCCGCTTGCAGGCAAATGCCCACACTTTGTTGGTACAGAACGCAAACTTGCTGCAGATCTTAGCTGAACGTCCTCACGCGCCGTTGCGGTTAGAGTTGGCCCCCTTGGGTGTAGATGGCAACCTCTTTCACCCAGGCTACCGGGATGCTGCGGCAGGGTGGCGCTTTGCGCTCGACATACCCGACGAGGCGACCGTCTTGCTGTCCCCGCGTGGTTGGTCGAAGACCTACGGTCAGGACTACATCATGCGGGCTTTTGCGACAGCTTACCATCAGCTAAATAAACTTTTGGTGCTGGTGTTGGTGGGGCTGGGCCGCAGCAAGTATTACCGGCAACTGGGTCAAGAGGTCCATGACCTTGGCGTTGAACTTGGCGTTGGCCATGCCCTCCGTTGGATACCCCAGGTGCTGCACCAGGATATGCCGGCTATTTTTGCTTTGGCTGACATCGTGATCAACTACCCCTTGCATGACGCGTTTGCCACAACTCTGCTAGAAGCAGCAGCTTGTGAACGCCCAGTGATCACATGCAGTTTACCGGCCTATCGCGGTACCTTTGCAGAACGTTATTTTCGATTGGTGGAGCCTAAGAGTTCGACTGCCTTAGCAGACGCAATCATCGAAATGGTGACCAACGGCACTGACGTATGGAGGGTTAACGCCCCTGAGGCGCGCCGGATTGCTGTGACCGAGTACGCAGAAAGCGACCAAAGACAGAAGTTGCTGGCCCTGTACCAGCAGATCGCGGCAGAAAGCAAGCGGCGGACGTAACCAAGAGGCCTTCAGATCCGAAGATGAACACCGGCGCCTCGAAGGCGAGCCTTTGGGCGGGTCAGCACGCCCGATTTGTTGCGGCATGCCCGGCAAAAACTTTGTCTTCGCGCCCTGTTTGGAGGCACCGAAATGCAATTTCGGCTACTTGACGGATTCCCCTAGTTGTGCTACTCTATTAATGAGCTGTTTTCAACTATGACTAGCAACGACCTTCGACGTCCGGTTCACGCCGCCAACGTGGCGGCCCGTGTTTACGGCAACGACGCCGTCATCATCAGTCCTGACCAGGGGATGGTACGGATGCTCAACCCGACAGCCACCCGCATCTGGCATCTGGCTGATGGCGCCCGCTCGGTAGATGAGATTGCGGCGGCGCTGACCAGTGAGTTCGATGTGGATCTCGCCCAGGCCCGCCAGGCGGTTACCCGGTTACTAACGGAACTTTCCGAAAGAGAGCTAATCACCTGGGGTGATTCCTGAGTTCCCATCGACAATCCAAGCAAAGTCTACACACCGTTTCAGCCAGCAGGAGGCTATCATGCATCATTCACAACCGACCCCGTCGAGCACGACGACTAAACAGAAGTGGCAGGAGCCTATGATCCTGGTCGAGCGCTCCCTCAACGCCAGCGCCCAGGGCCCCGCCTTTGGCCCGCTGAGTTCTACGCCTAACACCAGTAGTGGCTTGCCGACTGAATAACCTTAATCGGGCAGGCTTGGCTGCCGGCCGGCTGCAGCGGCCCAAAAAAAGGAACGTCCTCTGGGAGTTCCTTTTTTTTTACCTGCCAGCCGCCCTGCCCCGCGCCGGCCGCCAAAAGTCTAATCAAACTGTAATCCCCGCCCCTTGAATTGTGTGCGATAATAGAGCTAGTGAGTTTTGGCGTTGAACAGCGGCCAGCCTGTTGCGTGTGAGGCAGAGATAGCGATGATAAAGACGTTTATACCCTTGATTGGACGTGTGTTGACGGCGGTAGTGCTTGGTTTGACCTGGCTGACGCCGGCGACGGCGACCGCGGTCGCGGCCGGCGAAGGGGGGCTGTTGCAGGCGCGCGTCGAGACGCCGGCCTTTACCCTGGCCGCCAACGGCGTGGCCGTGGACGGCTATGCCCTGAATACTGCGCCCGGCGCGCCCATGCTGCCGGTTCACGGCCTGACCTTCGAGCTGCCCCCCAGCGGCGAGTGGACGCTGCGCTTCGAGTCCACCGGTAGTCGCATCCTGGCCGAGCGAGTCCCCGTGGCGGCCGTCCCCGTGCCTGACCTGGACCTGAACAGCCCGATCGCGCCCCAGGATCGGGAGGAGTGGCCCACCGCCGTGCCGGTGGTCGACCGCCCCGACCCCGCCATCTACGGCGTCGATGCCTTCTACCCCGCCTCGCCGGTGATCGCCGGCGAGCCGGTGCTGCAAGGAGGGCGGCGCATCCTGCCGGTGCGCGTCTTCCCCTTCCAGTTCAACCCGGTCACCCAGGAGCTGCGCTATCACCCTGACCTGCTGATCACGGTGCAGACCGAGCGCGCCACAGAGGCTGTGCTGCCGGCTGGGCCGCCGCCGGGCGACTTCTATCAGCCGCTCACCCTGCCGGGCGACGGGGTGCTGCGCATCCACACCCAGGATCGCGGCCTCTACCGCCTGACCTACGCCGACCTCAGCGCTCAGGGGGTGCCGGTCGGTCCGGGCGGCGTCAACCCGGCCACCTTTGCCATCTACTACAAGGGGCAGCAGATTGCCATCGAGGTGCAGGACGGCGGCGACGGCGCTTTCGACGACGGCGACCTGGTGATCTTCTACGCCGTGCCCTACGACAGCGGCCTGCGTTTCCAGAACTTCAACATCTACCAGTTTGTCTGGGGCAATGGCGTGCCCAGCCCCCAGCGCATCGCCGTGCGCCCGGTCAGCGCGACCACCGTGCCCACGGCCACCTCGTGGATCAGCCAGACGCTGCACGTCGAGTTCAACCGCGACTACCGCAGCCTCTACCCGCGGCCTGACTA
This sequence comes from uncultured Anaerolinea sp., assembly GCA_964626845.1. GTDB lineage: Bacteria > Chloroflexota > Anaerolineae > JAAEKA01 > JAAEKA01 > JAAEKA01. Next base: position 3,198 of record CAZVGR010000078.1, on the reverse strand, counting down.
CGCCGACCACTTCTTCGACACCCAGCTTTATCCCAACACCACCACCCCCACCGTGACCCGCAGCTATGATCTGGCGCTGAGCCATCCGGTCACCACCGGCGGCGTCAACGTGCAGATCAGGGCCTTGATCCACGGCGGGGTCAACCAGGCGGCCAACCCCGATCAGTCGGTGCTGCTGCGCCTGAACAGCTACGACCTGGGCGTCTACCAGTGGGAGGGCCGCGTCGACAACCTGATCACCGCCAGCGCGCCGGCCGCCTGGCTGGACGGCGCGCCCAACCGGGTGCATCTGGTGGCGGCTCTGAGCCAGTTGCCCGCCCTTTCCTATTACTGGATCTCGCCCGACTGGGTGCAGGTCAGCTATCCGGCCCAGGCCATCGCGGCCAACGACCGGCTTTACATCGAGGGGCTGGTCGCGCCCACTGACGCCGTGGCGGTGAGCGGCTTCAGCACCCCCTTCACAGCGATCTTCGACGTCAGCGACGAGTCCAGCCCGCAGCGCCTGAGCGGCGCCGGCGTCCAGGCTGACCAAAGCGGCTATTTGCTGCACTGGGACGAGGCCGAAGCTGGCCGCAGCTATGCGTTGAGCAGCACGGCTGCGCTGCTGGCCCCCGGCGCCATCGAGCGCATCAACCGCAGCGGCCGGCCGGCCGCCTGGGCCAACCCCAGCCACACCTACGACTACATCGCCATCGTCGGCGCCCAGCGCAACTACAACGGCACCACCACCTTGGGCGACCAACTGGCGGCCGCAGTGCAGCCCCTGCTGACTTACCGCGCCAGCAGCGCAGGCGGCGGCTTCAACGTGGCTGTGGTGCCGGTGCAGGATATCTACGACGAGTGGAGCTACGGCCGCCTGGATCCCCTGGCCATCCGCAGCTTTCTCAGCTACGCTTACTTCAACTGGCAGACGCCGCCCGGCTACGTGCTGCTGGTGGGCGATGGTCATTACGACTTCAACAAGGTGATGAGCAATCAACTGCTGCCCATGCTGCTGCCGCCCTACCTGTCCAACGTAGACCCCTGGTGGGGCGAGGTGCCCACCGACAACCTCTACGTCAGCGTGGACAGCCTGGCTGATTTTCTGCCCGACATTGCGGTGGGACGCCTGCCGGCCATCAACGCCGACAACGTGACCGCGGTAGTCAACAAGATTCTGACCTACGAGGACCCCGCGCTCAACCCGCCCGGCCTGTGGCAGCAGCGCGCCGTCTACGTGGCCGACGATTGCACCGACTCCGCCGGCAATTTCCACGCCCTGAGCAATCAGGCCCGCCTGCAGGAGCTGCCCACGGCCTACACCAACCGCATCGTCTACTTCGACAACCCCAACATTGCCACCGTCTGTCCGGAGGGCAATCAGAGCACCAGCGTGGGCATGCGCACGGCTATCCGCTCTGAGTTCAACGCCGGCGCGCTTTTCCTGCAATGGTTCGGCCACGGCTCGCAGACCCGCTGGGGCGGCGCAGTGAGCATGTTCCAGGCCAACGACTTTCCCAGCTACGGCGCCAGAACCCAGCTACCGCTGACCATGGCCAACGCCTGCCTGACCGGCTACTTCGTCCACACCTCGCAGACGTTGTCCGAGCAGATGGTCAACACAGCCAGCAGGGTCTCGATCGCCGACCTGTCCCCCTCCGGCCTGCACGTCGGCAACGCGCTGCTCACCCTGCAAAAGGGGATGCACAAGAAGCTGTTCCACGAGCGCATCGAGCGGGCCGGCGATGTGGTGGACGCCGCCAAGTGGTACTTCTTCGAGAACAGCTTCTACTATCTCGACGTGATCGACACCATGATCTTCTTTGGCGACCCGGCCTTGAAGTTGCGCTATCCCACCGGCGATCTGTCGACCTCCAGCCTGGAGGTCAGCGACGCCGTCGCGCCGCTGGGCGCCACCCTGGGCTACACCCTGACAATCGACAACAGCAGCATCTACACCGCCTCGCTGCCCTCGGCCGTGGTGGATTATCCGCAGGGCGTAGTCACCGTGCTCAGCGCCAACGGCGCGGTGGACAACGGCGACACCCTGACCTGGACCCTGCCCAACCTGTCGCCGGCCAGCCAGCAGGTCGTCACCTTCACCTTGCAGGTAGACGCAGCGCCGCCGCCTGAGGGCTTCAACCTGCTGGTGCCGGCCACGGTCAGCAGCCAGATGGCGCCCGCCGTGGCCCTGGCGGCCGAAACGCTGATCCTCACCGCCCCCGATGCGGTGACCTCCAGCCTGGCGGGCAGCCGCGCCTGGCTGCCGCCCAGCTTCCCGCTGACCGCCACCCTGACCATCTCGCACGAGGGCGATCTGCCGGCGGTGGGGGTGCAAGTGGCCATCACCCTGCCGGCCGGGCTGAGCGCGCCGGCCTGGCTGTCGACGCCCGCCATGGTCTATGACCCGGTCGCCCACGGCATCACCTGGCAGGGCGATGCGCCGGCCGGCAGCCCAACTGCGCTCGCCTTCGGCAGCGTGATCTCGCCCACCCTGACCGGCTGCAGCCAGTTAGCGGTCGCTGCGCTGGTCTCCTACAACCAGGCCAGCACCCCGCAGAGCTTGCTGGTTAACCTGGTGACGCCGGACGTGGACTGCAGCGGCAGCGTCACCGTGGCAGACATCCAGCAGGTCGCCGCACGTTGGGGCGCGCAGGCTGGCGACAGCCTCTACCACCCGCGCTACGACCTGAACGCCGACGACGTCATCGATGTCCTGGACATCACGGCCGCCGCTCAGGTCTGGAACTGAATCGTCAAAAGGACGTTAAGAAGTTCGACTTCTCCGAAGAAGTCGAACTTCTTCCTGCCCGTGTAACAATCGCCAAAAACCAGGCATCTTAACGACAAAACCTGTCAAACAAGACTCCAGCAGGTTGTACGCCCGCGTGCAGCGAAGAGCAAGAGGTATGAAGACTGTGAAAGCACCCACTTTACTGATCGGACGAATTCTGATGATTCTGGCCCTGGCCCTGAGCTGGCTGGCCCCTGGCGCATCTGTTGCCAGCGCCGGCGACGAGAGCCAGCCCCTGACCGCGCGGGTGCAGACCCCCACCTACCGGCTGACTGCCAACGGCGTGGCCGTGGACGGCCAGGTCCCCGATGCGACGCCGGGCGCGCCCATGCTGCCGGTTCACGGTCTGACCTTCGAGCTGCCCCCCAGCGGCGAGTGGACGCTGCGCTTCGAGTCCACCGCCAGCCGCATCCTGGCCGAGCGGG
>CAZVGR010000077.1:22814-25008 GCA_964626845.1 uncultured Anaerolinea sp. | reverse complement strand
TCGCCCAGGCGGATGTCCGGCTCGTCGGCCAGCACGTTGCTGGTCAGCACCACGGCGTTTTCGTCGTCGGGCAAGAGCCAGCGGCCCTCCAGCAGCGTGGGCTGTACCATCTGCGTGTCGGAGGGCGGCGCTTGCAGGCGGATGTCGTCCGACACGCCGCCCTGGGGCCGCACCCGCCGCGCGCCGCCGCCGCCCCAGGTCTCAGCCAGGGCCACGCCCGGCACGGCCAGCGCCTCGTCCCGCAGCACGTCCTCGCGGTAGGGCCGGTCGAAGCCGAGAAAGACGTCGTAGTTGTTGTAGGCCACCGCGTCCTGCAGGGTGTTGTCCAGCGACACCCGCACCGACAGCACGGCAATGAAGATCGCGCCGCCCAGGGTCAGGGTCAGCATGGTCAACGCCAGCCGGCCTTTGCGGCGGAAGGTGTTGCGCAGCGAGATGATCAACGGCCGGCTGAGCCAGGGGAACCAGCGCTGGCCGTGGACCAACAGGTGGTCGAAGGGGCCGTGGCCGAAGCGGCCCTGGCCCAGCCCGTAGCTGCTGATGGCCTGGCGGATGGTGACGCGCGCGCCGCTGATCACCGGCCACAGCGCGGCCAGCAGCGGCACCAGCAGCCCCACCAGCACCTGCAAGCCTAGCGCCCGCAGGGGAATGCCCTCGTAGACCACGTCGAAGTTGAGGATCGAGGCCAGGAAGCTGGTGAAGGCGTAAGCCGCGGCCACCCCCAACGGCACGGCTACCAGCAGCGACAGCAGGCCGAAGATCAACACCGTGCCCAGGTAGACGCCGATCAACTGGCTGCTGCGCGCGCCGACGGTCTTCATCACGCCGATCTGGCGCACCTGCTGGGCGAGGATGGCGGAGATGGTGTTGACCACCAGGAAGCCGCTGAGCAGCAAGGAGAGCAGGCCCAGCGCGCCCAGCAGGTAGAAGATGGCCGGCAGGATCTCGTCGGCCGGGTGCTTGCCCGGCGTCGGCACCCAGGTGAAGGAGACCGCGCGGCCGCCGCTGAGCAGTTTGTCCTTGACCTGGTCGGTCACTTGCTGGATGTGCTCGGCGTCCATCTTGTTCTCGGCCACGGTGATGCTGAGGCTGGTGTACTGGCGCGGGAAGCCCCAGCGCTGCGTGGTGTCGAAGCTGACGTAGCCGAAGGCCTGGTTGATGAAGCGGGCCGGCGGCAGGTTGATGTCGTGGGCCGTGCCGGCCAGCGTCAGCTCGCGCTGGCGGCCGTCGGGCAGTTCCACCAAAATCGTGTCACCGATCTCAGCCTCCAGCAGGGGCAGCGAGTTGCGCTCGATCAGCAGGGCGTTGCGCGGCGGCGGCCAGGGGCCACTTTCCGGCCGCACCAGGTTGATGGCGATGTTCTCGTAGTCGGGCAGGGCGAACAGCGTGATGTCGCGCCAGCGTCCCGGACCCAGGCTGACGCGGCCGATGACGCTCAGCCGCGCGGCAGCGTCTTCGACCTCCGGCATGCGGCGGATCGATTTGAGCAGCTCCTCGTCGAAGGGCGCGGTGGCGATGACCGCGTTGCCGGGGTTGACGCCCAGGTAGCTCTCCATCAGTTGGCGCGAGAGGATCTGCTGTGTGCTGGCGATCATGCCCACGGCAAAGACGCCGACGGCGATGCTCAGCACCACCAGCAGCGTGCGGGTCTTGTGTTCCCACAGATCGCGCAGCACTTTGGCCCAGCGTGGCGGTAACAAGGGTCGTCTTTTCATCCGATTAACCATTCACCAATTCACCAATTCACAATTAACCATTCTTCGTCCAAGACTGCACAGCTCGGTGAATGGAATTCACCGTCTGACAGCACGAAGCGGCTACAGCCGCTGGGAACAGGCTCCGACCGGTGAATGGAATTCACCGTCTGACAGCACCAAGCGGCCACAGCCGCTGGGAACAGGCTCCGACCGGTGAATGGAATTCACCGTCTGACAGCACCAAGCGGCCACAGCCGCTGGGAACAGGCTCCGACCGGTGAATGGAATTCACCGTCTGACAGCACGAAGCGGCTACAGCCGCTGGGAACAGGCTCCGACCGGTGAATGGAATTCACCGTCTGACAGCACCAAGCGGCCACAGCCGCTGGGAACAGGCTCCGACCGGTGAATGGAATTCACCGTCTGACAGCACGAAGCGGCTACAGCCGCTGGGAACAGGCTCCGACCGGTGAATGGAATTCACCGTCTGACAGCAC
>CAZVGR010000077.1:0-22714 GCA_964626845.1 uncultured Anaerolinea sp. | reverse complement strand
ACAGCCGCTGGGAACAGGCTCCGACCGGTGAATGGAATTCACCGTCTGACAGCACCAAGCGGCCACAGCCGCTGGGAACAGGCTCCGACCGGTGAATGGAATTCACCGTCTGACAGCACCAAGCGGCCACAGCCGCTGGGAACACGCTCCGCCAGGCCCTGAGGGGCCTTTGTATTGTCAGCCAGGGATTTCCAATCCCTGGAAACTCTGCAAAGACGCCCGGCGATCGCGGTCAATGGGCTACTCATACGCCAGCACCTCTCGCACCGACAACTTGGCCGCGTTGTGCGCCGGCCAGAAGCTGGCCACGGCCGAGATCAGCAGCGCGGCGGCCAGCCAGAGCAGCGCGCCCTGCACCGAGTACTGAAACTCCAGCGGGCTGTCCACGAAGGCCAGGCCGATCTGGTCGCTCATCAGCCGGCCGATGGGCCAGCCCAGCAGCACCCCTTGCGTCCAACTGATCAGCCCGATCAGCACGCCCTCCACCAGCACGATCTGCATGATCGAGCCGGTGGCCGCGCCGATGGCCCGCATGACGCCGATCTCCCGGGTGCGCTCCAGCACGTTGATGCTCATGGTGCCCATCAACCCCATGCCGCCGACGGCCGCGATCAGCAGCGCCATCACCAGCAGGAAGGTGATCAGGATATCGAACTGCAGGCGAATCGACTCCTGGCGCTGGAATTTGGTCTCGACCCTGGCCACCTGGAAGCCGGCCTCCTCGAAATGGGCCTGCAGCGTCTCGGCCGTGGCGGCCTGCGCGGCCGGCGAGTGCTGCTCGGTAGCCACGCGCGCGAAGTTGGCCCGGCCCGTGGCGCCGGTGTACTGGGCAAAAAAGGGGTAGTTGACGTAGGCCGTGGGCTGGGTCAGGATGCTCTGCACGATGCCCACCACCGTCCAGTCGCTGTCCTTGCCGGCCAGGCGCAGCGTGATGGTGTCGCCCACAGCCAGGTCGGGCTCGTCGTCCAGCACGCTGCTGTTCAGCACCACGGCGCTCTGGTCGTCAGGCAAGAGCCAGCGGCCAGCCAGCAGGCGGGGCTGGATCATGCGCGTGTCAGCCTGGGGCGCCCGGACGCGAAAGCGGTCGCTCTCGGAGCCGTTGGGGCGCAGGCGCAGCGCGCCGCCGCTGCCCCAGGTCTCCACGGCCACCACGCCGGGCGCCTCCAGCGCGGCTGCCTCGATCTGCTGGGTGCGGTAGGGCCGGCTGAGTTCCACGGCTACGTCGAAGTTGTCATAACGGTTGGCCAGCGCCAGCGTGTTGTAGAGGCTGTCGCGCACCGAGAAGACGCCGACGAAGATCGCGCCGCCCAGGGTCAGGGTCACCATGGTCAGCGCCAGCCGGCCCTTGCGGCGGAAGGTGTTGCGCAGCGAGATCACCAGCGGGCGGCGCAGGGGCAGCACGCGCTGCACCAGCAGCAGCAGGTGATCGATTGGCCCGCGGCCGAAGCGTCCTTTGCCCAGGCCGTAACTGGCCATGGCCTCGCGCACGGTGATGCGCGCGCCCAGCCAGACCGGGATTGCCGAGGCCAGCAGCGGCAGCAATAACGCCACGGCGATCTGCATGGCCAGCACCTGCGGCGCAAAGCCGGGGCCGGCCACGTCGAAGTTGAGGAAGCCGGCGGCAAAGCGGGCCAGTCCCAGCGCGCCCAGCAGCCCCAGCGGCAGGCCGATCAGCAGGGCCAGCAGGCCGTAGACCAGGGCCATACCGAAGTAGAGGCCCATGATCTGGCGGCTGCGCGCGCCGATAGCCTTCATGACCCCTACCTGGCGGGTCTGCTGGGCCAGGGTGGCGTTGACGGTGTTGACCACCAGAAAGCCGCTGAGCAGCAGGCTGAGCGCGCCCAGCACGCCCAGGATGACAAACAGCGCGTCCAGGATGGTCTGCACCGGCGTTTGGCCCGGTTCCGGCACCCAGCGGGAGAAGACGCGGCCGCCGGCTTTTTCGATCTTGGCTTGCACGGCCTGGGCCATGGCCTCGACACCGGCCCGGCTGGCCTGCTGGTCAGCCGCGGTGAGCAGCAGGCTGTTGAACTGGCGGCCGTAGCCCCAGCGGGCCAGGGTGTCGAAGCCGGCGTAGCCGCTGAGCTGGTCGACGAAGCGGGCCGGCGGCGAGTTGATGTCGTGTACCGTGCCGGCGATCTGCACCTTGCGCAGGCGGCCGTCGCCCAGGTCCACCCGCACTGTGTCGCCGATCTGTGCGCCCAGCAAGGGCAGCGCGTTGCGTTCCAGCACGATGCTGCCGGCCGGCGGCGGCCAGGCGCCTTGCTGCGGCCAGAGCTGGTTCACCGGCAGGTCATGCCAGCCCGGCCTGGCCGTGACGGTCAAATCCTGCCAGCGGCCGTCGCTGCCCTCTACCTGCACGCCAATGCTGAAGCTGGCCGAGGCGGCCGCCACGCCCGGTGTGCGCGCCGCCGAGGCCAGCAGGCCGTCGTCGAACGCGCTGACGCTGAGGGTGGCGTGGGCCGGGTTGCTGGCCAGGTAGGCGCCGGTGAACTGGGTGTTGAGGATGTGCTCTGTGCCGGCGATCACGCCAATGGCAAAGACGCCCACGGCAATCGACAGCACCACCAGCAGCGAGCGCGACTTGTGGCTGGCCAGATCGCGCAGCATCTTGGCCCAGCGAGGGGAGAGGAAATGATGAACGATGAACGATGAACGATGAATGGGGGAGGACGCGCTGCCTGTCACAGATGTTTCTCTGGCTTCTGCGTTCATCGTTCCGCCTTCATAATTCATCGTTTGCCTTTCGCCGCGTATCCCCCACAATCAACCCATCGGCAATCGTCACCGTCCGCCCGGCGCGGTGGGCCAGCTCGTCGTCGTGGGTGACCATCAGGATCGTCTTGCCCTCGTCCACCAGGCGCTGGAAGAGTTCGAAGACCGCGTCGGCCGTCTTGCTATCCAGGTTGCCGGTGGGCTCGTCGGCCACGATGATGTCGGGGTCGTTGGCCAGGGCGCGGGCAATGGCCACGCGCTGCTGCTGGCCGCCGGACGCGGCCGAGGGCAGCTTGTCGGCGTGCTCGGTCATCTCCACCTCGTCCAGCAGCGCCATGGCCCGGCTGGCCCGCTCCCTGGCCGGGTAGGTGTTGCAGAAGTCCATGGGCAGCATGACGTTTTCCAGGATCGTCAACGTGGGCAGAAGCTGGAAGAACTGGAAGATCACCCCCACGTGCTTGCCGCGCCAGACCGCCATCTGTCCTTCGCTCAGGGTGTGGACGGCCGTGTCGCCGATCAGCACCTGGCCCGAGCTGGGCCGGTCGATGCCGGTGATCATGTTGATCAGGGTGGACTTGCCGCTGCCCGACTTGCCGACCACGGCCACGAACTCGCCGCGGTCCACCAGCAGGTCGATCTGCCGCAGCGCAGTGAAGTCGCCAGCCGCGGTGGCATAGGACTTGCTGACGCTGCGCAGGTCGATCAAATGGGTATTGCCGTGGCGGTAGCCCTCCGTTTCGACGACAGACAGGCCGTTGCGTTTGGTTTTGGCGCGAAACTTGAACACGGGTGGATGGCTCCTGGGTTTTGTTTTGCCCGCGAGACCCTGCGGGTTTCCGAAAACCCGCAGGGTCTCGCGGGTACAGATTTATTTTACCAGACTCGACGCCTGGTATTTGTGATCATACTCTCAGACGTGCAGTTTGTCACGTTGCCCACATGGCTGACAAAATATGACGCCCGTCATAGCAATAACGCGGTATCTGCTGTATGCTCATTACATCGTAAACAAAGTTGTTGAGGTGCCCGGCACTTGACACGAGCCTCTGATCATGTGCGAATCGTCGCCAAAGTGCCGGGCACCGATACGCAGTTAATTTGTTTACGGTGTACTCATTGTGTCTGCAGTCAGTACAATAGCCAGCCACGAATTGAACGAATTTGGCGAATTCTCTCAACACCTTCGTGAAATTCGTTGAATTCGCGGCAAGTCAGGGAGAATCGTGCCATGTCAGAATCTACTCTCATCTGGTTCGAAGTCATCTTCAACATCGCCTATCTCATCGCCATCTGGGGCATCGTCATCGCCATGACCTTGCACAGGGATCGCGTTGCGCCGCAGGATCGCCGCGTGGCCGCGCTGGGGCGCTGGGCCTTCTTCCTGCTGGCCCTGGGCGACACCGGGCACGTGGGCTTCCGCGTCTGGGCTTACGCGGCCGGCAGCCTGGAGAGCACCATCACCATCCTGGGGCGCGAGGTGGGCCTGGTTGGCCTGGGCGCGCTGGCCACGGCCATCACCGTGACGGTCTTCTACGTGCTGGTGCTGATGATGTGGCAGGCCCGCACCGGCAAGCCCTACGGCTGGTTCGGCGCGCTGCTCTTTGCCATGGCCGGCCTGCGCCTCCTGCTGATGATCCCGGCCGTCAACCAGTGGAACAGCGTCACGCCGCCCCAGCCCTGGTCGGTCGTGCGCAATCTGCCGCTGACCATCGCGGGCCTGGGCGTGGCGTATCTGATTCTGCGCGACGCGCTGGCTGCGCGCGACCGGCCCTTCGTCTGGGTGGGCGGGCTGATCGTCCTCTCCTACGCCATGTACATCCCGGTGATCCTCTTCGTGCAGCAGGCGCCGATGGTGGGCATGCTGATGATCCCCAAGACGCTGGCGTATGTGGGGGTGGCGGTGGTGTTGTGGCGGAGTTTGTATGGCCGTGAGCCGGTGGTCGGCGCTGTCGCGGCTTGATGGCGCGCCATGTGTTGACACCATCTGTGCGCGGTGATAGAATGCGGCGAACATGATGTTCGGAAAGTCAGGAGAGAAGTGTCATGACAGTTCAATCTTCACAAGCTGAAGCCCCAAACTATCAGGAACTTGCCAGTTTGCTGGAGCCACTCATTCGCCGAGTCGTGCGGGAAGAGTTAGCACAAGTCGCGGTCAAAAGACCAGATGTCTTCTACCTGAAGCCAGATTCGCCGCTTCGGGAAGACTTGGTTGAGATTCTTGATCGCCACCGCAAGGGGGCAACGAAGTTGTATTCCCACTCTGAGGTCTGGGATGAGTGACTACGGAGGCGTCTACGAAGAGCACTTCAGACGCAACTTGCAGCGCTACGCTTCACTACGTGACAAGATCAAGCGTCGTGTTGACAGGGTGCTGGTCAATCCGTATGCTGGCACCGAGATCCTAAGCGATGTTGGCGGTACATTGGATTTGCGCGGCTGCCGCAGCGCACCCGTGGGACGAAGTTTTCGTATCATCTTCGTGGTTTGCGAGGAATGTCGACGCGTTCCGGAGTGCTTGTACTGTTTCTGTGAAGGTCTCCCAGACGATACCGTCGTCTTTCTGACAGTTGGACCGCATGATCGGGCCTATGACATGCGATAGAGGTCCGAGTCCAACAAACCGACCAAAGCTCGAATACTGCGCCAGCTACGTATAACTCTGGGACGGAGGTAATCATCCACCATGAAACTGGCCAAGATCGAAGCAGCCATGCGCGTGACGCTGGCTTTCAACGACGCCTTCAACCGTCACGACGTCCCGGCCATGATGGCGCTCCTGAGCGAGGACTGCGTCTTCGAGAACACCAGCCCCGCGCCGGACGGCACGCGCTACGCCGGCAAGGCGGCCGTGACGCAGTTCTGGCAGGACTTCTTCCGCGCCTCGCCCGAAGCCCACATCCAGGTCGAGGAGATCTTCGGCCTGGGCTGGCGCTGCGTGCTGCGCTGGCGCTACGACTGGGTGGACGCGGCAGGCCAGCCGGGTCACGTGCGCGGCGTGGACATCTTCACGGTCAAGGATGGGCTGATCAGCGAGAAGCTCTCATATGTAAAGGGATAGCCGTGCTGCGATTGCAGGGCGAGCATGATTGTTTGACGCAACGCAACGGCGATGATAGAATGCTGGCGTGGCAGCCCGAGGAACGTTCCATGATAGATAGCTGGTGTCAGGAGGATGCAGGAATGGCGACGAGAACGATTTCGGTTCAACAGGTAGTAGATGTGGTGATGACTTTGCCTCCTGACCGCTTGGCAAGCGTGTACGACTTCGCGCGCTTTGTTCAGACCCAAGCATCGGCAGTGACGCCACTGGCGGACATCTTCGGCGAAACCGAGGAAGAAATCCGCGCCGACGATGACCAGTGGGAGCAAGAGTTTGCCGCATCGCGTGAGCAACTGCGGGTCATGGCCCGCGAGGCAGCAGCAGAGTATCGCGCAGGTCGGGCAACGCCCATGGCTTTCACCCCAGAGGGACGGTTGGCACGATGAAGTCGCTGGTCGAGGCGCGGTTTTGGCGGTATTACGACCGCTTGCCCTCGGCCGTGCAACGGGACGCCGACGCGGCATACAAGCTGTGGCAAACGGCGCCATATCATCCCAGCTTGCAGTTCAAGCGGGTGGACCCACAAGACCCCATATATTCGGTACGCGTGGGACGGGGTTATCGCGCATTGGGCTGGCTGGAAGGGAACGCCATCACCTGGTTCTGGATTGGCAACCATGATGACTACATCCGCCTGTTGAGACAGCTTTGATCCAAGACAAATGCATCATCTGACCATTCGACGCGTCGAACCCGGCGACTATGAAGCTGTGCATCGCATCTTTTTGGCCCCCCGGGTCATCTGGGGCACGATGCAACTGCCCTATCCCTCGCTCGAGATGTGGCGCAAGCGGCTGGCCGAGCCGCCCGAGGGGATCTTTGGCATCGTGGCCTGCGTCGGCGACGAGGTGGTGGGCCATCTGAACATCCACACCTTCCCCAACCGCCCGCGCCGTCGGCACGCCGCCGCGATCGGCATGTCTGTGCGTGACGACTTCCAGGGCCAGGGCGTCGGCACGGCGCTGATGCAGGCCGCGCTCGATGTGGCCGACAACTGGCTCAACCTGCAGCGCCTGGAGCTGGAGGTCTACACCGACAACGAGCCGGCCGTGCGGCTGTACACTCGGGCCGGCTTTGTCATTGAAGGGACGCTGCGCCAGTATGCCTTTCGCGACGGGCAGTATGTGGACGTTTACACTATGGCCCGCTTCCGGCCCGAACGCAACGAGCCGTAGGAGACCCCATGTCGAGCGACCAACCAGCGCCCCAGTCCATCGACGAGTACATCGCCGGCTTCCCAGCAGACGTGCAGCAGATCCTCCAGCAGATCCGGCAGACGATCCGGGAGGCCGCGCCTGGCGCGCAGGAGGCCATCAGCTACCAGATGCCCACCTTCAAGCTGCATGGCAACCTGGTGCATTTCGCCGCGTTCAAGCAGCACATCGGTTTCTATCCCACCCCCAGCGGCATCGACGCGTTCAAGGATGAGCTGGCTCCCTATGCCAGCAGCAAGGGGGCGGTGCAGTTCCCTTTGGGCAAGCCCTTTCCATACGAATTGATCAGCCGAATTGTGGCCTACCGGGTCGAGGAAAACCTGGCCAAAGCCGCGGCCAAGAAGCAGAAGTAACAGGTCACGTTCCTATCGTGATCTACCGGCGCTGGCCGCTGCGCATCTGCCGCAGCGCCTCGCCCACGACCTCCCGCGCCTCGGCCGCCAGCTGCTGCGGGTCGTCGCCTGGCTGTGGCTGTACGACCTTGAGCGGCGTTAGCCAGACCCGGCTGGGATCGCGCAGCACGATGCGCTTGATGGAGGTGGTGAGGCTCTCCTTGTGGCTCTGCCAGGTCATGGACTCGGTGTCCTCGTAGTGGATGGCGCACAGCAGATAGGGCGCGCCGGTCTCCACGGCGATCTCGAAGACGCCGTAGCGGAAGGGGAGCAGGGTGTCCTCCGGGTTGCGCTTGCCCTCAGGGAAGATGACGATGGGGGGATACTGGCTGCGCTGCAGGCCATCGATCACCTGCTGGCGCACGTCGGCGCGCTTGCTCTTGTCCTTGCGGTCGACGAACATGGTGCCGGTGGCTGCGGCGATCTGGCCGATGAAGGGCCACTTCCGAACCTCGGCCTTGGACACGTAGCGCATGGGCACGAGGTAGCTCATTACCAGCGTGTCGAAGAACGACACGTGATTGGAGAGGATCAGCCCGCGGTGCTGCACGACAGCCTGGCGGTCGTCGCAGATGAAGCGCAGCCCCAGCGCGGGCATGACGATACGCACGCCCCAGGCGAAGAACCACGAGGCCAGCCGCACGCCGCGCAGCTTGACTGGCAGCCACGACAGCAGTACGATGGCCAGGGTCGCCAAGACGAGCGTTGGGATGCCGTAGAGGGAGCGCCACAGGGCGCGCAGGTAGGCCATGGTCAGGACTTCATCGGCGAGCCGAGCAGGCTCGGCCAATCGATAGACGGCAGCAGCGGGTTGAGGTCGTGGGTGGCATCGACCACGTGGAACTCAAGATTGGTGAAAAGCTGCTCCGCCACCTGCCGGGTTCTTTCCATGGGCACCACGTCGTCCTGCCGGCCGTGATAGATCACCGCTGGCGTGGCGCTGGGCGGCAGCGGCGTCTGCGTCAAATCGACGAAAGCCAGCGCCGGGGCCAGCAGCACCAGCTTGTCCACCTGGCCGGGATGCTGGCAGGCAAAAACCGCAGCCATCAGCCCGCCCATGCTGGACCCCACGATAGCCCAGCCGGCCGTGTCGCCGATAATCTGCTCCAGCCGGGCCATACGCTGCCAGAAGTCGCCGGGGAAGTCGGGCGCCAGCAGGTCAGGATACAGCCGGCGCAGATACTGCACCTTGAAGCCCTGGCTGCTGCCGTCCTTGCCGTGGATGAAGAGGAGGCGGGAAAAAACGGTCATGCGCAGATCATCTCGCTTGTCAGGTGGTTTCGCTCGTAGGTGTAGAAGGCCCCGCCCGAGCGCCCAGGCCGGCGGCCTATCACTAACGCCACACGGGACCATGAATACACCGTAAACAAATTAACTGCGTATCGGTGCCCGGCACTTTGGCGACGATTCGCACATGATCAGAGGCTCGTGTCAAGTGCCGGGCACCTCAACAACTTTGTTTACGATGTAATGAATACTGCGATTAGCCCGGTAGGTATAACCGTTGGACGCCGCGGTAGACTTCGAGATCCAGCATGACCTCCGCAAGTCTGAGGGCACAAGCCTCGCAATAGACTGGATCACTGAGCACGCGGCGCAGATTGCTGATCGTCAGCACGGGGAGGCTTTCGGATGTGCTCAAGCGCCGGATTGTGTTTTCCAGAGACCGTTCGCCGTCGCTGGTTTTGCGATTGCCGGTCAGCAGGACGGAACCATGATCCTGGCAGTGCTGCCAGACAACGACGTCTTCGGCATCAGTCGAAAGGCCGACATCGACGAAGAAGCGCAGTTCCAGCGGGACCAGCCTGAGGTATCCCCCAACGTCCAACGCGCGAAAGATGGCGCGTGCCTGCCCCTCGCAGTTGTAGTCACTGAGGACCGTCTGCATCGACCGCAACCTTGTACTCGTGGTCGGAGCGTTCTCGCAAGACGCGCAAAGCCGCCCGCTGTGAGGTCATGGGCAGGGAGGCTATATGCCCATCGACCTCTGCGGCCTGGCGACGATAGAACGCCTCTCGTTCTGCCAACTGCTGCTTGATTTGCGCCAATTGCGGTTCCAGTTCGGCGCGATGCTGGGCGATGTAGACCAGCGCGGTCTCGACTTGCATGGGCGACAGGTTGAATGTCAGACCGATCTCGTACTGTGAGTCGCCTCCGTCATGAGCCTCTAGCACGTCGAGCACGCTGACACGGCTTTCGCTGATCAGCGGCCCTATGTCAGTCTCGACAATCGTGTATCGCTGCCCGTTGGACGAGGCGGTCCTTGTCTTGACAGTCATTGCATCATGCTCCACGCTGTTCGTCCGTAAACGAGTTGAATATCTGGGCCCATTATATCTGCCTGAAGCCGAGCCGTCCAATGGCGCTGAGCACCCCTTTCGCCACATCCCTCGCCATGACGGCGTATCTGGTGGTCAACGCCATGTGCCGCCGTCACAGCCTGGAATTGCGCTACGGGGCCTGGTTCGCAGCCGTAGAGGCCGCTTCATACCTTCAACCGCGAACATCATTCGCTTGGTCATCCCCCGGCTCGGCCACCAGCCGGCCGCCGCGCACGGTCGCGCCGATGACCAGGCCGGCGCTGGCCAGCACCAGGTTCTTAATGATGTACTGCCCTTCTAACGTTGGCACGAAGGGGACGGTCTGGAAGACCTGGTCCGGGAAGAGGAAGATTGGCATGGCTGTGCCGACCATCTGAAAAGCCAGCAGCAGCAGAGTCACGCGCATGAACACGCCTGTGATCAGGCCAAGGCCAATCACCGTCTCCAACGCGGCAACCAGAAAGGCTGCGGTCGCGGGCGGAATCAACCCGAAGCTCAGCCGGTTGATGGTGTTGGTCACCAACTCCTCGGCCGGGCTGAGGCCGGGGAAGAATTTCAGGAAGCCGAACCAAAGGAAAACCAGGCCCAGGCTGACACGCAGCAACAAAATGCCGTAGCGGGCCATCCACCGGGTGACCCGCACATCGATGCGGTCGAAACGCTCACGCCATCCGTTCATTTGTCGCTCATTTACCAAGCCATCAGTCGCCATGTTGCACGCTCCATCTCGTCAATCACCGAACTACATGCCGGTCTCGTGCAACACTGTACACCATCGGCGCGGCGCAGGCTGTAGGGCCAGCCACAGTGAACAGCAGAAAGGTCTTACCATTCACCCGCGTACTCTACGCTGTGCGGCGCAACAGCCCGCTGCGTCCAGGCGTAGTGTAACTCCACCAACTGCCGCAGGTGCAGCAGGTCGTGGGCAGCCCAGGAGGCCAGCATGTCGCCGGCTGTCAATCTGCCCCAGGGCATGGCGACAGCCGCGTCCCAGTCGGGCGAAGCAAGACTGCGCAGCCAAGCCAGCGATTCGTGCCGCGCGGCCAGGAACTTCGCCAGCACTGCGGCCGGGTCCTGTTCGTTGTAACGGCGCTCTGTCACCCAGCCGCCGGGGGCGATCCTCGGCCACGGCTGGTCGGCGTGATGTAGGATGTGATCCAGATGGGCGCGGAAATCCTCGACCTCTTCGTCGTAGAGGTGGTGGATCACCTCGAGGATCGACCAGTCGTCCGGGCTGGGCTTCCAGCGGACCTGGTCGTCGGAGACGCCGTGGACCAAGACCTGGATAGCTTCGGCCTGCTGATCAAGTTGAATTGACAGGTTGTTGGGGTTCAAGGATCACTCTCACGGTCCGGCGGGTTGGGTGATCGAAACACCTATGCTGAACAACAGCTCATTCACCCATTCATCGATAGTTTCCTGTGATGGCAGCTTGCCGCTGGGTGTTCTCTCGCCCAATGCCATCAGCTCAGGCCGACTCGGATAAGGTAATGAGCGCAAGTCTGATGCGTTGACTTGGGTATGGCCATTGAACAGGCGGAAGTATTGGTCGACGATAGTTGAGTTTAGATAAACAGCAAGGCCTCGGGCCAGGAGCAGCGGCATGCCGCCGCCTCCCTGGTGAAAGACGTTCAGATGATTCTCGAAACCGATGTGGTCAGCGTCGATACGTGCTGGATCGTATACAGCCGCAAAGATGCGCCTCCGTTCCTCTTTGGACGAGAATCGGCGTGTCAGCGTGTAACAGCCCTGTGGCATCAGCCATTTCCGTGTTGCAGTCGTGTTATCGAGCGCATTGGGTTTCTTGCCGTTGATACGCGGCCAGGAAACGTAACCATCCAGAAAGTGGGCGGGGTAGATCAAGGGGACAGTACCTGCAGCGGAAGTTTGGTGAATGTATGGCTTGAGGCGAAATTCCACCACAGGACCTGTGGAGACCGCAAGCCCAATATCAGCCAGCGAATGGCTGAGGGATTTCATCCGGTTGACAGTCTCCACGTCTTCGTCACTGACAGGAATATGAATGATCAGGTTGGGATCTTTCGGATCAACGATCTGTGTGAATGGCGTGCGGCGGATTGCATCAGCCTGCAGATCCAGACCGTGGCTCGAAGAGAGTTCGACCGTTGCTGGTTGGTTGGTCTTGGTAGCCCAATAGATGATGTTTTCCTGTAGCACCTGGTCATCTCTGAAGGCTACATCGCGAGCCTCGAACGTGTGAATGCGCCGCAGCCCCATTTGAGCCAGCAGTAGCTGGCGAAAGGGCCGAAAATAGGGCCCATTGCAGAAGCTGCGAGGCGTGATAGCTACCAACTCCCCCTGATGTTCCAGTAACATAGCCGACAGCGCAACGAAAGCTGCGTAGAGATTGGTGGCCTCGATTCCAGCGCTGCGCAGCAGACTTCGGTGGGCAGACTGGCTGTTGATCTTCTTGTAAGGTGGATTGGTGATGACGTGGGTATAGGATACTGGTTGGCTAAATAATCCCCTCGCCAAAGTTTGCGTCGCGTGCTCGATAAAGTCGACGGGCAGAATCTTCGCCGTGACCTGGATGCCAGCAGAATTTGCGGCGGCCGCACAGTCGTCCAGCGTTGCCCGCAACGGCCTTTGCAGCGACGGGTCGATTTCGAAAGCCGTGATGCTTATCCGGCGGGGGCGTATCGGTTCGTTGCATGCGCGCTGTACGAATGCCGCTGTCAGCGATCCTACGCCTGCGCCCGGATCAAGCAGTCGAATCTCTGGCTGCTTCAGCGGGGAGAACAAAGACGCCATGAACGTTGCAACAGGCGTCGATGTCATGAACTGCCCGAATTGGGATTTTGTCGCCGCCTGTAAACCGGGCAAAGCCTGCAGCCTCCGTCGATCCGCACGAAGCGCAAGTCCAGGCGGTGCAGATGTTTTTTCAATGCCAGAAACAGGAGATTGCTCGAACACGGTTGTTTATGTCTTCATCTTGGGCACGCTGGCTGCCTCAAGCGCATGGAACTGTTTGGTGGGGTCTTCCATGATCCAGAGGTATGTGCCGGGCGGCAGGTTCTTGTGTTTTGACTGACGAGCTGAGGCCGCTTTCCAAGTTTGATAGGCCGTCGTGAAACCAATCCCTGGCTTGCCTGATCGTCTGGCAAGATCAGACAACTGTCGTACCTTGTGCAGGTCAACTTCGCCATCGCTGGTGACGGCTTCGATGACCCACAGCCAGTCAGTGTCTTCGTTCCATAGCAGGACATCTGGCATAGCATCAGCCAGGGCCAAAGATACACCGGCCTTGGCAAGGGCAGAACGGTGAGCTTCTGTAATACGGTCACCATCTGCGTCATCCACATAAATGACCTGGAAGCCGGGCAGAAAGGCCGGTGCATAGAACATCCGGCAAGCCTGGATCAGATCGCTGTGCTTGGTGTCGACTGCGGCGCGTGCCAGCAGAGTCAATTCTGCCTGACGCTGCAGGCGTGTCCGCACGTTGTCCTCTCTGATCCACTCACGGAGCTGGCTTTCCCATTCGTCGTCTGGCGCCGCCAGGACTTCACGAAAACTGGTTGAGAGCCGGTAGGCGGAGTTGGGCGATTTTGGAACGGGATGGCCCAAAATGAATGCGCCGGTGTCTGGTTGGAGGTAGACTGGTTCAATTGCACCGATGTCACGCAGTGGTTTGATCCAATAGTCGCGGCCCTCTCGGTCGAGTCTGGCGCCGCCGCGTTGCCAGGTACCCACATGGGCGGCAATGTGCTGGGTCGAAGCGCCATCGCAGAACCTGGCATCCAGCCGGGCTTTTGAGAAGAGGTTTGGCGTGATGTTGTCCAGCAGAGCGAAAACCGCGTCGACCATATCGTCAGATTCCCGGTCCATGGCACGCAACGTTGCTCTGATGCGCTCTTTGTCGATGCCTTGAAGCCGGTGAGGCAGGGGGGTATCTTTGATCTGAGATATGGCAGACTGTAAGGACATGGGTGGATTATAGGTCAGCTTTTCTTGTGAGTCAATCGTCCTGCGCCTCAAACAGCGACAACTGCCCACTGGGCTGGCTGAGCTGGTGCGCGCCGACGCCCAGCAGACGCACGGGGCGGCTTGGCTCCCAGGCGCGCTCCAGCAGGGTCAGGGCCGCGCGGTAGATATCCACCGCGTCGTCGCTGGGCAGCGGCAGGGTCATCTGGCGGGTGAGGGTGGTGAAGTCACTGTAGCGCAGCTTGATGGCCACCACGCCGCCGGCCACCTCGCCGCGCTTGAGATAGCCGGCCACGGCCTGGCTCATGCGCCACAGGTGCTGCTTCAAGGGCCGCAGCTCGGCGATGTCCCGGTCGAAGGTGCGCTCCTGGCTGATGGACTTGCGTTCATGTTCGGTGACGATGGGGCTGTCGTCGATGCCGCGGGCGCGGCGGCCCAGGCCGGGGCCGTGGCGGCCAAAGGCGGCGCGCAGGGTCTCGTCGGGCAGGCTGGCCAGCTCGCCCACGGTGTTGACGCCCATGCCGGTCAGCCGCTCGGCGGTCACCGGCCCCACGCCCCACAGCGCCCGCGCCGGCAGCGGGGCCAGGAACGCGGCCTCCTCGCCCGGCCGCACCACGGTCAGCCCACCCGGCTTGTCGAAGTCCGACGCAACTTTGGCCACCTGTTTGTTGGTCGCCACGCCCAACGAGGCCGATAGGCCAATCTCGTCCCGTACCTGCGCTTGCAAGCGCCGGGCGATGTCCACGGCCTCCTCCCAGGCTGCTACTTGCTCCGTCAACTCCAGAAACGCCTCGTCGATGCTGATCTGCTCCACCAGCGGGGTCAGGGCGTGCAGCAGATCCATGATGCGGCGGGAGTACTGGCGGTACAGGCTGTGGCGGGCGGGCAGGACGATGGCCTCAGGGCAGAGCTTGAGCGCCTGGGCCATGGGCATGGCCGAGCGACAGCCGAAGGCGCGGGCGGCGTAGCTGGCGGCCGCCACCACGCCGCGCTGGTTGGGCCGGCCGCCGACCAGCACCGGCTGGCCGGCCAGCGCGGGGTTTTCCAGCACTTCGACGGCGGCGAAGAAGGCGTCCAGGTCGATGTGCAGCACGGCACGCGGGCGATCGTTCATGGCCGGTGCATTGTACGGCAGGAGGGCTGGCCGCGCAACCCGCAGCGGGCGTGACGCCCTTCGGATCGATGTGAACAGGGATGATCAGCCAAGCGTCCCCGCCGGGTTGCGCGGGCGCGCGCTGAGAGGCGCGTAGGATGACCTCCGGATCGACGTGGATGCGGATGATTGGGCGGCGAGTTAGCGCGTTTGGGTGTTTGGGAGTAAAATGGCTTCACGCAAATTCACCCCTGACCAGGAGATTGCCCATGTGTCGCCCCCAGTTGATCCTCGCTAATCTGATCCTGGCGCTGCTGTTGTTGGCCGCGCCTCTCACCGCTGCGGCTGCCATCCAACCTGCTGACAACCAGGCGTTGGTCCGCATCGCGCTGCCAGATGCGGCTAACGCGCTGCGCAGCCTGTCTGAAGGGCCGCTGGTCCCGCTGGCCATCGAGACCCTGCCCCAGCCCTATGCCTTGGCCCTGGCCGGCCCGGCTGGCATGGCGTGGTTGAAGGACAGCGGCTACGCTGTTGCGGTGCTGGACGGCGACGCCGCTGGCGCGCGCTACCTGATGGTCGACCTGGCCGGCGCGCTGGCGGAGCGGGAACGGCCTGGCGTGGAACTGTACAACGACGGCGTGCGGGCTGTGCGCCGGCTGGAGCCGGGCCAGGCTGTGACGCTGGACAAGGGCGTGTGGTGGCTGGACCAGCCGCTGCGCTGGATCGAGCGCCAGCCGCTGCGCCTGCCCGACAGCGTCACCCCTATCGCCCAGGTGCAGCAAATCCTCAACCAGGTCGACCTGCCGCGGCTGATGATCTACGTCAACGAGTTGAGCGGTGAGACGCCAGCCGTTATCATGGGCCAAGAGCACGTCATCGCGACCCGCTATTCGTCCGGCTCGCCCACGCCTCAGGGGCTTTATACGGCGGTGGACTACATGACTGAGCGGCTGGGCCGGCTGGGCCTGAACGTCACGACCCACACCTGGAACGCCTCCCGCCCGCCCAACGTGATCGCCGAGAAACCGGGCCTGAACCCGGCTGCGGCCGGCATCATCATCATCTGCGCCCATCTGGACTCCACGTCGGGCAGCCCGCTGACCCTGGCGCCCGGCGCCGACGACAACGGCAGCGGCTCGGTGGCCGTGCTGATGGCAGCCGAGATCCTGGCCCACTACAACTTCGACGCCACCCTGCGCTTCATCCTTTTCACCGGCGAGGAGCAGGGCTTATACGGCAGCACCGCCTACGCCCAGATGGTGCGATTCGAGGACATCCGCGGCGTGGTCAACATGGACATGATCGCCTGGGATGCCATCGGCGGGCCGGACATGGACATCCACTCCCGCTCCACAGTGACGGGCAACACGGCCCTGGCCAACCTGTACCGCGACGTGATCAGCGCCTACCAGCTGCCGCTGACGCCGGTCATTTATCCCAGCGGCACCGGCGCCAGCGACCACGCGCCCTTCTGGAGCGTCGGCATCCCGGCTATTCTGGCCATCGAAAACTACAACGCGGACACGAACGCGCCGCGCGACTTTAACGCCTACTACCACACAGTCAACGACCGCACGCAGCATTTCAACCAGGGCTACTTCCATGCTATGGCTAGGGCATCGATCGGCACGTTTGCCCACATGGGCGGCCTGCGCACCGACTGTTTCTGGGCCGACCTGAATTGCAGCGGCCAGGTTGGCGCGCTGGACATCGCTCGCACAGCCGCTGCATGGCAGACCCAGCAAGGTCAATGGAACTACAGCCTGGTTTATGACCTGGATGCTGACGGCGTGATCAGCGTCGTCGATATCCAGCGCTTCGCAGCCCAGTGGGGCTGGGATGGCTCATGACCAGCAATGCGTAACGAGTAATGCGTAACGAGTAATCCGTAACCCGGAGAGTCTCCGCAAGCAGGTTCCGGTTACGCATTACGCATTACTCGTTGATCTCACCGGCTGCCCATTCAGCAGCTAAGGGTTACCAATCACGCAGGAGGGAAGAACCATGGCGCGGGTGGAACGAATGCCAAAGTGGGTTTGGATAGCGGCGGCAGCGCTGCTGTTGGCGCTGCTCGGTCTGGTCATTTGGAATATGCAAAGCCCGCCGGCGCCGCAGGCCAGCGGTGCTTTGCCGGTTTATCATGGCAGCCTCGAGCTGCTGGCCATGCCGGACGCAGGCAGCGCGCCGGTCATGCAGGCCATCGACGGAGCACGTGAGAGCATTCGGCTCAAGATCTATTTGATCACCCAGGATGCGGTGGTGGATGCCCTGGCTCGGGCTGTGCAGCGCGGGGTCGATGTGCGGGTGATTATTGAGGAGCAGCCGTTTGGCGGCGGAGAATCCAACGCGCTGGCCAAGCAGGCATTGGTCGCGGCCGGCGTTCAGGTGCGCGCCCGGCCGGGCGCCTTTGTCTACAGCCATGAGAAGAGCCTGGTGGTGGACGACCGCCGCGCCTACATCATGACCCACAACCTGACCAACTCCTCCTTCAACCGCAACCGGGAGTACATGGCTGTCGTCGAGGACAAGGCTGTGGTGGCCGAGGTGGCGCGGGTCTTCGATGCCGACTGGGAGCGGGTGGAGCCAGACCTGGCCAGCTCGCTGCTGGTCTGGAGCCCGGTCAACAGCCGGCCGCACATCGAGGCGCTGGTGCAGAGCGCACAGGTCAGCCTGGACGTGCAGCACACCTCGCTGCTGGACGAGGGCGTGATTGGCCTGCTGGCCGACGCGGCCCAGCGCGACGTGCGGGTGCGGGTGACGACGCCGGCCATCCTCGACCCCAGCGAGTGGGAGTGGGAGCCGATCATGAAGCTGCACGAGGCCGGCGTGGCCCTCCGCTTCCTGGACGATCCCTACGTTCACGCCAAGGCGATCATCGTCGACGGCCAGACGGCCATGATTGGCTCGCAGAACCTGACCGCCAACTCTTTGCAGAACAACCGTGAGCTGGGCATCATCTTTGACGACCCGGCCGCGGTCAACCGCCTGGCGCGTGTCTTCTTGCAGGACTGGAACAACGCCGAGCCGTGGGGCGGCCCGCAGCCCACCGCCACCCTGCCGGCCGGCGGCATCGTGCCGTGGGACTTGGCGGCCGGCTATGTGGGCCAGACGGTGACGGTCGAGGGGGACGTGATCGACACCTACGACACGGGCAAGGTCACCTTTCTCAACTTCGACGACGACCGCACCTTCACCGTGGTGATCTTCGCCAGCGCCTACCCGGCCTTCCCGCAGCCGCCGGAGGATGCGTACTGGCGCAAGCGGGTGCGGGTCACCGGCCAGATCAAGCCCTACCAGGACAAGCTGGAGATCATCGTCGAGTCGCCGGACGCCATCGAGGTGATGGCCGATCTGCTGGCGCTGGATGGCCGGCCGCGGCCCACGCCGCCAGCCGATGGCGTTGTAAGCTGGCAGGACGCCATCGACTACCTGGGCCAGCGCCTGACGGTGGAGGGTGAGGTGGTGCGCGTTCACAACAGCGGCAAGGCGGCCTTCCTCAACTTCGCCCAGGACTACCGCGGCAAGTTTTCGGTGGTGATCTTCGCCTCCGACTTCGAGCAGTGGCCGGAGCCGCCCGACCAGGTCTACCTGGGCCAGCGGGTGCGGGTGACGGGCAAGATCAAGGAGTACAAAGGCGCGCCGGAGATGATCGTCGAATCGCCAGAGCAGATCGAGATCCTCGGCCCGGTTGCCGTAGCCACGGAGACGCCGGCCGTCGTGCAGCGCAGCGAGGCGGTTGAAGTGGAGGGATTGGTTGTTGTGACCGCAACGCAACTGGTCACGGCTACGACGCTCCTGACGCCAACAGTGACCGTTACGCCAACGGCTACACCGCCGCCCGCGCCGCTGATCTCCTGGCAGGACGCCGCCGCCTACGAAGGCCAGCAAGTCATGGTCGAGGGGCTGGTGGTAGACAGCTACAAGTCGAGCTCGGTGATCTTTCTCAACTTCAGCAGCGACCGCAGCCAGTTCAAGGCCGTCATCTTCCAGCGCGACTGGAGCAAGTGGCCGCAGTCGCCAGAGCAACTGCTGCTGGGCCAGACCGTGCGCATTAGCGGCCCGGTCAAGCTCTACGAGGGCACGCCGGAGATCATCGTCAACGACCCCGCCCAGGTCGAGGTCGTCGGCCAGCCGGTCGTCGCCGGCACGCCCGCGCCGCCGCCCATCATCCCCTGGCAGCAGGCCGGCGCCTACGAGGGCCGCCGCGTCACCGTGGAAGGCGTGGTGGTGGACACCTACAAGTCGGATAAGGTGATTTTCCTCAACTTCAGCCGCAACCGCAGCGACTTTAAGGCCGTGATCTTCGCCAACGCATGGAATCGTTGGCAACAATCGCCAGATGAGTTATACTTCGGCCAGACCCTGCGCATCACCGGCCAGGTCAAGCTCTACAACGGCACACCGGAGATCATTGTGGACGAGCCGGCGCAGGTGGAAGTAGCAGGCGAATAGGCAGGTAGACAAGGCGGTTGGTAGATTGGTCGAGACTCGTCGCGTCACCCTGTCACCTTGTCACCCTGTCACCTTGTCACCCTGTCACCCTGTCACCCTGTCACCCTGTCACCCTGTCACCCTGTCACCTTGTCACCCTGTCATCCCGTCACCTTGTCAGGACAACCATGTTACCCATCTACGACGACATCCCTCAGGCCCAGGCCACCATTCTGCATCGCGCGGCCTGGGATCAGCAGCAAATACCGGCCCCTGTGCTGGACGGCATCGAGCGCATCTTTGGACAGCGGTTGACGCCAGAGCAGGCTGTGGCGACCGTGCTGGCCGACGTGCGCCAGCGCGGCGACGCGGCTGTGCTGGAGTGGTCGCAGCGCATCGACGGCAGCGCGCTGGACGCGATCGCCGTGTCGCAGGCCGAGATTGACGCGGCCGTGGCCGGCCTGGACCCGGCTCTGCTGGACGCGCTCACCTTTGCCGCGCAACGGCTGGAAGCCTTTCACAGCAAACAGCCCACCGGCTCCTGGATGGACGTCACCCCCGGCGGCACGCTGGGGCAGATCGTGCGGCCGCTGGCGCGCGTGGGCGTCTACGCGCCGGCCGGCACCGCGCCGCTGCCCTCGTCGCTGCTGCACTGCGCCATCCCTGCGCGCGTAGCCGGCGTGCGCGAGATCGTCGTTTGCACGCCGCCCAGCCGCCGGGTCACGGGTCCGGCAGGAGCGGCTGATGGCAGCGGCGTGGCGGCGTTGACCCTCGCTGCAGCCCACATCGCTGGTGTGGACACGGTCTACGCCGTCGGCGGCGCCCAGGCCATCGCGGCCATGGCCTTCGGCACGGAAAGCGTGACGCGGGTGGACAAGATCGTCGGCCCCGGCGGCCTGTTCGTCACCCTGGCCAAGCGCCAGGTCTTCGGCGTGGTGGGCATCGACGGCCTGCCCGGCCCCACCGAGACCCTGGTCATCGCTGACGATGCGGCCGATCCGGCCATCGCCGCGGCCGACTTGCTGGCCCAGGCCGAGCACGACCTGCTGGCCTCGGCCATCCTGCTGACCCCCTCGCGCCGGCTGGCCGAGCGGGTGCAGGTCGAGGTGGGCCGTCAGTTGGAGACGCTCAGCCGGGCCGAGATCGCCGCCGCGTCGCTGGCCGGTCGGGGCGGCATCGTCGTCACCGCCGACCTGGCGCAGGCCGTGGATCTGGCCAACGCCTACGCGCCGGAGCATCTCTGCCTGCTGACGGCCGATCCGTGGGCGCTGGTGGGGCGCATCGAGAACGCCGGCGGCATCTTCGTGGGCGAGCACAGCTTCGAGGTGCTGGGCGACTACGTGGCCGGCCCCAGCCACGTCATGCCCACCGAGGGCACGGCCCGCTTCGCCAGCCCGTTGAGCGTGGCCGACTTCGTCAAGCGCATCAGCCTGATCGCGTTGGGAGCCGACGAGGGGCGGCGGCTGAGCGGCCCGGCCGCGCTGCTGGCCGACGGCGAAGGGCTGACGGCTCATGCGGCAGCGGCGCGGGCGCGGTTGGCTGATGGTATGAGATAGGGCAGGACCGCTTCCGTGCAAGTTGGCGGTGTCTTGCGGTCCGGCGGGCACTCGTTTTTCTCCCGTTGTCGGGTATGCTATAATGTCGAAAGCAGACTCTGCCAACAGAAGTCTCAGGAGCGAAACCATGACCGTGATTGAGCTACAACCCCGATTCATCAATCCGTTAAGAGCGTTGGCGAAGCAGCAACAGGCGCCGGTCGAGACCATTGTCGAGGAATTGATAGACAGATACTTGCGCGAGCAACGCCATACGGCGCTGCTGCACGAGATGGAGCGCTTTCGAGAGCAACACGACGAGCTTCTCGTCCGGTATCGCGGCCAATTCATCGGGATGTTGAATGGCCAGGTTCTGGACAGTGACTCCGACGGAGGCGCGCTGCACACGCGTCTTGCTCGCCAATATGACGATCAACCTGTCCTGATTGTCGAGGTTGCGGATCAAGTTGAGCAGGAGTTCAAACGATTGAACCGGCGGTTGGTCGCATGAAGTTCTCCTACCACACGGACTATCGTCCGCCCATTCCTGCCATGGCGGTCCGGTTGTACTCGCCGGTCACAGACAGGTTCACCGATTCAACCCTGGCCATTGTGGACACAGGTTCCGACGCCACGATGGCGCCAATACGCTATCTGTTGGCTATCGGCGCACAGGAGACCGCGCCGGGCTGGCTGGTGACAGTCACCGGCGAACGGCAGGCCGTGGCGCTCTATTTCGTGGATATCTATTTGGGGCAGGAAGTTGCGCCGGGGATGCGCGTGGTCGCCGACGAAACGGGTGACGACATCATCCTGGGACGCGATTTTCTGAACCGTTTTGCGCTTTTGCTGGATGGTCCGCTGCGGCAATTGACCGTTCCTGACGCGGCGACTCTGCGCAGGCTACGCGCCCCACAAGTGTAATATGGCGAGCACAGTCCACAGGTTCAGCAGGCTTTGTTTGGCAGCCATAACGCTGTTGCTGGCTGGCTGCGCGGCTCAGCCGGCTGGCGCGCCCCAGCCGACGGCCCTGGTGGCCGCAGTGGAGACTGCGACGGTCGTTCCCACAGCCACGGCTGAGCCGACAGCCACGCCCACGGCCACCGTCAAGCCAACCTCGACGCCAACGCTGACTGCCACGGCCACTGCTGTGCCTACGGCCACGGCCACCGCCACCCCCGAACCGGCCGCGCCGCTGACCACCACCCTGGCGCTGGACAACCCCTTCTTCGCCGCCAACCCACCGCCCCTCATCCTGCGCCGCGGGCCAGAGGACTATTTCCAGACCGTGGGCAGCGTCCAGCCGGACGATGAGGTGACCGTGATCGGTCGCAATGCCACCGGCAGCAAGGTGCTGGTGCGCCTGAGTGACGACACCAGAGGCTGGGCCTGGCGTCACGTCTTCACAGCGGACAAAGACGCCGCGCTGGCGCTCCCCGTGGTGGAAGCCCCGGCCGAGCTGTACGACGAGGAGAAGATCGCGCGCATCGAGTTTGGCGGCGCGCTGGACCCGGCCGGCCGCTACGTGACCTATCTCAAGGATGTCATCCGGCGCATCCAGGCCGAGGACAAAAGCGGCGTGGCGCCCATCCCCAACACCATGGAGGAGCTAATGAGCGCCCCCGGCTACGCCCAGTGGGCAGCCGCCTTCGAGGCTGGCGTGGGCTACCCGGCCGAGAAGCTCTTGAGCGAGCTGACTGAGGAAGACTGGCTCTATCCCACCTACGGGGCGGAGTATGCCGGGCCGCTGCGGATTTTGGTGTATGAGAGCCAAGACCAGCAGGGATTGATCGGTTGGGACTGGGCGGGTTATCTGCCAAAGTACATTCCCGTCATCAATATTCCCCAGCATTACCTTGATCTTGCTCTAGCAGGCGATAAGGATTATCAGCATTATATTGAAAAAGGAATTCTCAAACAATACCTTCGCCAATTACGGGCCTCGCGAACCCGGGATTGACGGATGAATAG
>CAZVGR010000076.1:0-25242 GCA_964626845.1 uncultured Anaerolinea sp. | reverse complement strand
GATTGGTGGATTGGTGGATTGGTAAATTGGTAAATTGGTAGATTGGTGGATTGGTAGATTGGTGGATTGGTAAATTGGTAGATTGGTCGAGCAGGCGTCTGCGCCGTACACCTGCACTGTGCGCAGGCGTAAGTGTCGAGACCCCCGAAGGGTTTCGATACGCTGGCGTTGTTCGCCCTCATGCCAGTTGTTCGCCCTCAACCCGCTACTCAACCCACGTGCGCTCAGCGATCAACCAGCCCTGTCCGATCAGTGATCACCAGCCAGCACACCGGTTTTGATGAACGCAGCCCACTGATCCTGCTGCCACAGCTTGCGGTCAACGATGAACCAGGCCAGCAGCAGGGCGCCGAGGGCTTCGAAGGTGAGCAGCAGCGGCTCGTCGCGGATGACCTTGGCGTAGGCCCGCAGGATGGCCTCAGGCGAGCCGACGTGCTTCCACTGGTGGAAGCGCCGGCCGCGCAGGGGCCAGAACAGCGTCTGGCTGAAGCTCCACATGCGGTCGGCCAGCAGATGGCCAGAGAAGGCCAGCAGGTAGGGCAGGCCGCGCGGGAGTTGGCCCGTGGCCGCGGCTGCCAGCCAGACTCCGCCGTGCAGCAGGGCGGTGTGGCCGTAGAGCAGCGCAGCGTCGGCATCGGTCAGCACGAAGGTGGCCAGCGGTTTGTCGATCAGGTCTGGCAGCACCGCCGCCAGCGCGGCCAGCCGGTAATCGGCGTCCTCGAACAGCCCTGCCTGGCGTTGCAACAGGTTCAGCGCGGCCCAGGTGAATTCGACGTGTCCGGTTGGTAACATCGATTGGCATTATAGCGGCGCGCACGAAATGTGGCAATTGGCCCAGTCCTGCATTGCGCGTATAATCGATGCGCGCGTGTTACTGCTCAGGTGCCGGGCACTTGCGGCCTATGCACAGATTGAATAGGCCCGGTAGATATCCTTGCAAGCGCCGATTCAAGCGCCCGGCGCCTATAGCTGAGTAGTAACAGCGGCTCAAAGTTTTGATTTAGTACACCGTAAACAAATTAACTGCGTATCGGTGCCCGGCACTTTGGCGACGATTCGCACATGATCAGAGGCTCGTGTCAAGTGCCGGGCACCTCAACCACTTTGTTTACGATGTATTTAGCAGGGAAAGGTATGGAAGGGCGCGATTCTCCGTGGATTTGGCTGCGGCCGGGCATGCACGTCAAACGCTGGCTGCTGCTGCTGCTGGCTGGCATCGTGTTGATCAGCCTGGGTTTTGCCCTGGTGCTGCGCCAGCTTTATGCTGACGTGACGTTTCCGGCTGCCTTCTATTACCTGACGCTGCAATTCTTCGGCCGTCCCATGCGCGCCGTCATCGTGGGGAGCGCCGGGGTGATCATGGTTGCAATTGCCCTGGTGCAGATCAACCGCTCCCTGCTCAAACCCTTTGTCTCGGCCAGCCAGGCCAGCGTCGCCGAGAAGGTCTATCAGCACCATCGGCGGCGACGGGGGCCGAAGATCGTGGCGCTGGGCGGCGGCACAGGCTTGTCCACGCTGCTGCGCGGTTTGAAGGAATATTCCGACAACATTACAGCCATTGTCTCGGTGGCTGACGACGGAGGCAGCTCCGGCCGGCTGCGCCAGGCCACCGGCATGTTGCCGCCGGGCGACATTCGCCAGTGCCTGGTGGCCTTGTCCGAAGAGGAAGGCGTCACAGGCCAGCTCTTCCAATACCGTTTCGACGATCAATATGGGCTGGGCGAGCACAGCTTTGGCAACCTGTTCATCGCGGCCATGAGCGACATCGCCGGCAGCTTCGAGCAGGGCGTGGTCGAGTCCAGCCGGGTGCTGGCCGTGCGCGGCCGGGTGATCCCCTCAACGCTCAAGCAGGTGACGCTGGCGGCTGACCTGCGGGTGGAAAACGGCCACAACGGCCACGGCTGGCAGCGGGTGATGGGCGAGTCGGCCATCCCGGCCGCGCGCCATGAGATTGTGCGGGTTTTCCTGGAACCAGAGACGGTGCCAGCCTACCCGGAGGCGATCAAGGCGATCTTGCAGGCCGATCTGATCATTGCCGGCCCGGGCAGTTTATTCACCAGCGTGCTGCCCAACCTGCTGGTGCCGGGCATTGCGGCAGCGATTCGGGCGTCCAAAGCGCGCAAGCTCTACGTCTGCAACGTGGCTACCCAGCCGGGCGAGACTGCGCACTTCGACGTGAACGCCCATGTGCGCGCCTTACAGCAGCATGTGGGCGATCTGTTCAGGTCGGCGCTGGCCAACGACCGCATCATTCCCAGCCGCGGCGAAATGGCCTATCTGGAGCCGGTGGCGCTGCCGACGGAACAGCCGGAGAACTACACGCTGCTGACCGCCGACGTGATCGACGAGGAGCGGCCCTGGCGCCATGACTCGGCCAAGCTGGCGCGCGTCATCATGACATTTTATCAGGAAACAATTCTGTAATATGCGCTGCATCATGTTTTTTTTGCGCAGTGTATGGTATACTATGCAACGGTTCGTTCCAATCGACAGGTAGGCGCACATCAACGCGCCTGACCATAAGTTCCAAAACATGTAGCTCTAAGGAGGCAAGACAATGGCTGTCAAGATCGGTATCAACGGGTTCGGCCGCATCGGCCGTCAGGTGTTCAAGGCTATTGAAGAGAAGTATGACGGCGTGCTGGAAGTCGTCGCCATCAACGACCTCTTCGACGCCCAGACCAACGCGCATTTGCTGAAGTACGACAGCAACTACGGCCGCTATCCCGGCACCGTCGAGGTCAAGGATGGCGACCTGGTCGTCAACGGCGAGACCGTCAAGGTCTTTGCCGAGCGCGATCCTGCCAACATCCCCTGGGGTTCGCTGGGCGTGGACATCGTCGTCGAGTCGACCGGCGTCTTCACCGATGCCACCAAGGCCAAGGCCCACATGGACGGCGGCGCTAAGCGCGTGATCATCTCGGCCCCGGCCAAGAACGAGGACCTGACCATCGTCATGGGCGTCAACGACGGCGACTATGACCCGGCCAAGCACTTCATCGTCTCCAACGCGTCCTGCACCACCAACTGCCTGGCGCCGGCGGCCAAGGTCGTCAACGACAATTGGGGCATCGTCAAGGCGATGATGACCACGGTACACTCCTACACCAACGACCAGCGCATCCTGGACCTGCCGCACAAGGACCTGCGCCGGGCCCGCGCTGCGGCGCTGAACATCATCCCCACCACCACGGGCGCGGCCAAGGCCGTCAGCCTGGTGATCCCCTCGCTGAAGGGCAAGTTCGACGGCATGTCGCTGCGCGTGCCCACGCCCACCGTCTCCATCGTCGACTTCGTCTGCGAGCTGGAGAAGCCGGCCACCACCGAGGAGCTGCGCGCCGCCTTCGTGGCCGCGGCCGAAGGCCCCATGAAGGGCATCCTCGGCGCCACCTACGAGCCCATCGTCAGCATGGACGTCAAGGCCGACGAGCGCAGCAGCGTGGTCGACCTGCAGTTCTGCCAGGTGATCGGCGGCAACATGGCCAAGGTCATGACCTGGTACGACAACGAGTGGGCCTACTCGGTGCGCGTGGCTGACCTGTGCAAGATGATGCTGGACAAGGGGCTGTAAGCCTAACCCGTAATGCGTAACACGTAACCCGTAACCCGGAATTGTTCGCCGCGAGACGAGCTTCCAGTTACGAGTTACGTGTTACGTGTTTCAGGAGGACCTGTCATGAATAAGAAGACGATTCGCGACGTCGACGTCAGCGGCCAGCGCGTCTTCGTGCGCGTGGACTTCAATGTGCCGCTGGACGGCGAGGGCAACATCACCGACGACACCCGCATCCAGGGCGCCATGCCGACCATCCGCTATCTGCTGGAGCACGGCGCGGCGCTGGTGCTGGCCTCACACCTGGGCCGGCCCAAGAGCGGCCCGGAGCCCAAGTTCAGCCTGGCCCCCACCGCCAAACGCCTGCAGGAGTTATTACCCGACAACCAGGTGATCATGGCCGCCGACTGCATCGGCCCCGAGGTGGAGGCGCAAAAGCAGGCCTTGCAGCCCGGTCAGGTGCTGGTGCTGGAGAACGTGCGCTTCTACAAGGGCGAGCAGAAGGGCGACATGGGCTTCGCCGGCCAACTGGCCAGCCAGATCGACGTCTACGTGGACGACGCCTTCGGCACCGCCCACCGCCCCGACATGAGCGTGGCCGGCGTGCCGCAGATCATGCGCAGCCAGGGCAAGCCGGTGGTGGCCGGCTTCCTGCTGGAGAAGGAGATCGAGTTCCTGGGCGGCGCGGTCGAGCAGCCGGTGCGCCCCTTCGTGGCCATCCTGGGCGGCGCCAAGGTCAGCGACAAGATCAACGTCATCAGGAACCTGTTGGGCAAGGTCGATGCGCTGCTGATCGGCGGCGGCATGGCCAACACCTTCCTCAAGGCCCAGGGCTACGAGATGGGTGACTCGCTGGTGGAGGAGCCGAGCATCGAGCTGGCCCAGAGCCTGCTGGCTGAGGGCGGCGACATCCTGGTGCTGCCGGTGGACGTGGTGGTGGCCGACGCCTTTGCGGCCGACGCCAACCATCAGGTCGTAGGCGTGGACGAGGTGACGGCCGGCTGGCGGGTGCTGGACATCGGCCCGGCCACCATCGCCCACTACGCCAACCGCCTGGCAGCAGCCAAGACCGTGGTCTGGAACGGCCCCATGGGCGTCTTTGAGTTCCCCGCCTTCGCCAAGGGCACCTTCGCCGTGGCCGACGTGCTGGCCGGCCTCGATGCCACCACCATCATCGGCGGCGGCGACTCGGCCGCGGCCGTGCAGCAGGCCGGCCTGGCCGATAAGATGACCCACATCAGCACCGGCGGCGGCGCCAGCCTGGAGTATCTGGAGGGCAAGGTGCTGCCGGGGGTGGCGGCGCTGGATGAGAAGTAGCGGGTTGCAGGTGGCAAGTTGCAGGTTGCAGGTTGCAAGTGAGAGCGCCGGCTGTCCGATGAGGGTGGCCGGCGCTTCTTTATTGCCACACCTCCCGCCGGCGCCACGCCAGCGCATCCGGGTCCGGCCACAGGGATCGCTCAGCCGGGCCGATGATCGAACGCCCCTCCAGGGTCAGCAGATGGCCGGCCATGTTGGGCGACTGGGCCAACTGGCGGCCCACGCTTCGCGGCACGGCGTACCTGTCTGACACCCCCAATAACCCTTCGTCGAAGGTCCAGTGACACAGCCGGCACGAAGCGCAGCGGAGGCCATGCCGTTGCGGGGATCGTCGTTGTGGCTGACCGACCAGGGGACGATGTGGGCCGCGTCGACGGCGGTGTGGCCGTCGACGGTCAACATGCGGATGCCGCAGAAGGCGCAGCGGTGATCGTACGCGCTGACGATGACGCGTCGAAAGCCCTGGTCGCGCACGGCGGTGCGGTATTGCTCCGGCGTTTCCTTCAGCACCTGGGGCGGCGCTTGCGCCAGCAGTTCTTCCCCGTAGCGATAGGCCTCCACGTTGACCAGCCCCTGCTCCAGCAGCCGCGCCTGCAACTCCGGCGCGAAGTAGGTCTCGACCAACGCGCGGCGCAGCGCCTCCCGCGATCCGGGCTGGCGCAACAACGCGACCAGCTCGTCGTCCATCCGTGCGCCCAGCAGCACCGTGCGCACCTGGCCGATGGATGTCATGGTGCTCAGCGCGGCCAGCGCCTCCTCATGGCCGGGCCGGGCGACCAGATGCCAGAAACCGTCGGCCCGTAGGTGGAAGAAGGGCATGGCGATGTTGCCATGGCGGTGGGGCGGCATTGCTCGCGACCAATAGCCCGCGAACAACTCCCCCAGCTCCGGCGTCAACTCGACCAAGTCGCCGCTGACGCTGCCCTGGGCGAACTGGTCCAGCACCGCCAGCAGCAACAGCGGTTTGTTGGGCGCCCGGAAGCGCGTCGCCTCCGTCCAGTGGGTGCGATTGGCGGCGGTGTGGAGGTGGGTGAAGTGGTGGAGGTAGTGATCTAACATGACCTAACGATGGGAGCGCTTGCTGAGTTGGCTTTGCAAAACGAGGAGGCGAGCAGTCATGGTCGCCCACATGAGCGCCGGCTGGCTCAGGAATTGCTCGGGACCGGCGATAATGCAGGCATGCAACACCCGGCTCAGACGGCGCGGCACAAAACCGGCCTCTTCAATGGCTTCCTCAGCCTCCAGCGGAAAATCGAGGGCGAACATGACCACGAAACGGTCCATGCCCGCAATGGCCGAAGCAAAGGCATCACCAAAAAGCCGCTCTCGCTCCTCGTCCGGCAAGATGTTGTCCACCACATCGATGTAGAGCGTCCGATAGCGGGAATCGACGTCGGCCAGTTTGGCGCGCCAACCTCGCCAAGCGACAACCTTGCCACCAGCCTCGCCAACATAACCGCGGTCTCGCCAGATGTGCTCAGCAATCAAACTATCCGGCTGAGGAAAAAGGGGCAGAAGAATGCAGGCTGTTTCGTGGAGGACACCTTTAATTTGATCATCGATTAGGGGCATGATGTCACGTGGTTTCGGGTAGGGTTTGCTGTCAGGCTCATAGTGCAGGGCACGCAAAGAAGGCAGCCTCTCAAGCCCGTCGATCATCGAACAAAGTGACATGCCGCTGCTGTAGTTCGGCCGCAAGCTGGTCAAGGGTGAGCGCTTTGCTGGCGTCGAACTTCCTCTGCGGAACTTTCAGATAGCGCCACGCCTGGCCCGTCTGCTGGCTGATCTTCTCACACCAGGCCTCGATGCTGGCGGTTTTGTGTGCGACGTTCTCGTCCTCCCGGCCCTTGGTCTCGACGATCCAGTTGACCTCGCCGGCTGCCGTCTGCTGCACAGCCACGAAGTCGGGGTAGTAGAAGCGAATCGCGCCGTTCTGGCTCAGGTAGTCGACACGAAAACGGGTGTAGGACTCGGCCAGCGCGGCGAAGCGCAGGATGTCGGGCGCCTGGTCAAGGAACTGAGCAAAGCGCGTCTCCAGATCGTTGAAGGTGGCGCAGGCAAAGAAGATGGTGCGTTGGCAGGTGACGTGCTGCCGCCGCCAGGTGAAGGGTGCGGTTTGGGAAAGACGAAACGCCGCGTCCTCGAACTCGATGGCTCGCTCCACGGTCGCTAGCTCAGCAATCTGGCGGCTGAGGAATGCCGCAATGCCCTCTTGCAGGTACGGGTCGCGCAGGCGACGGCGCATGTCCTCGCTCTCCAGGTCTATGGCCATTCCAAAGCAACGCGCCTGCACGTAACGCTTGACGATGCTGTACAGCTCGGCGAAGTGGCCGTTGAGCTGCAAGCGGCGGCTGACCTCGTTGGCCATGTCACGCAGAAAGTCCTGGCTAAGCAGGAGGCGTTCGGGGTGGACGATCTCCGCATGCACCGGTGTGCCGGTGGTGGCGAAGTCCATCTGGATGGCGATGGCGTACTCCTCGGCCAACACGTCAGCAGCCCAAATGGGCGGTAGGCTGAGCGGGTCGAGCTGGCCCAGGGCGCGGTACTCGTGGATGTAGCGCGGCTTGGTCAGGGGCAGGGCGATGTCGTACTGGGCCTTCTCCAACACCGGGTAGATGGTAATGGGCGGCGGCGGCGGGTCGCTGATGGTGTCGATGCCCACCCCCTCGTGCTCCAGCTCGCGCACGAATTGCTCAAAAGCCTCGGTGCCGATCACCTCCAGGGTCTGGCGGCGATCAGGGCCTATGTTGGGCATCAGCCGCAGCCCGCGGCCCACGGCCTGTTCGGGCAGGATGGCGGCGCGGGCCGTGAAGGGGCGCAGGCCGAGGATCACGCTGACGTTCTTGACATCCCAGCCCTCGCGCAGCATCAACACGCTGACGATCACCTTGATGGGGATGCCTGGCTGGTCCACATCGCGCGCGGCGTCGCGGGCGCGCGCAAGGTCGGCCTTGGTGATGTTGCCTGCCGTGTCGGTGTGGATCACCAGCACCTCCTCCGGATTGAGCCGCGCCGCCCGGCGGATGTGCTCGGCGATGACGTCGGCGTAGGCTGTGCGCTCGGCCATGACGAACAACACCGGCTTCTGGCCCACCGGACGATAGGCCTTGCTGTGCGCCTTCCAGCGCTCCACCGCCACTGCGATCCAGTCATGATAGGCCTGCACCACGTTGTCCCGGGTGACGTGCGCCGGATCGGACCGCTCCACCCGGTGGACGATCAGCGGCGCCTTGACGATCTGATCCTCGATGGCCTGGGCCAGCGGATAGTCGGCGATGATCCAGGGAAAGAAGGTGCCGGCCTGGGTCTTGGGCGTGGCCGAGAAGTCGAGCCAGAGAGCCAGGCCGCCGCGTCCCCTGGCCTTGAGGTTGTCGTGCAGGGCCAGCAGCGTGCGGTTCCACTGCAAGTCGTCGTCGTGGACGTGGTGCGCCTCGTCGTTGAGCACCAGCAGGCTGTCCAGTCGCTTGATGCGCTCCAGCATGGTGGGCTGGTAGCTGGCCAGGTCCTGGCGCGGCGGCCGGCCCAGGATGGCGTCTACGGCGTTGCCGGGCGTCCATTCTTCCTCGCGCGACTCGTAAATCTGCTGGATGTTGACCAGGAAGAGGTTGCCGCTGGGGTCGGGTTGGGCGCTGTCCCCGCGCTTGATGACCTTCATCTGCCACTGGCTGCGCCACTCGGGCGGGATCAGCGGCCGCTCGTAGAAGATCTTGTTGCCGGCGAAGTCGCGCTCCAGCCGCTCGTAGACGATGACGTTGGGCGCGATGATGAGGAAGTTGTCGCTGAAGACTTTTGCCTTATCTCCCATCTCCCCGCGGGAGAGGGTCCGGTTGAAATACGACCAGACAATCGCCAGAGTCATGACCTCGGTCTTGCCCGCGCCGGTGGCGATCTTGAAGGCGTAGCGCAGCAGGCCCGGCTCTGGCAAGTCTACCACGGCGTCGGTCTCCAGCTCCGGCGCCCAGCGGGTTAGGCGGCGCTGGCCCTCCATGGTGGTGTGGATGGCGAAGTCCATGGGCAACATGCCATGTTGCGGAACCTCGCCAAAGGCCGCAGCCAGCGGCCCGAAGTCGTCGAACCGGCGCACCTCCACCAGATAGGCCAGAGTCTCGATGGCCTCGCGCTGCGCCCACCAGTAGCGCCAGACTGTGCCGTCGGACAGCAGGTGCTCCTCCTCGAACCAGTAGTGGAACAGGCGGCGGGTGACGTCGGAGACGCCGGGGTAGCCCGCGTCGCGCCACGCGTCCACCGCGGCGCGCAGCTTCTGCACCAGGAACATGCTACTGGGCCGCCGCCCCTGGCGCACGGCGTAGTCGCCTGCGCCCAGCTTCTCCAGGTAGACGTCGGGCTTGCTGTAGGGCGTGCGGCCGGGCGCTTCGGGCAGTGCTTTGTTGTAGGGGATGACGGTGTTCCGCATTACGCCACCTCCACCTCGAACACCTGCGACGTGTCGTTGCCGAAGATATCGATTACCTTGACAAGCAGGCGGTAGCGGCCGGCGGCCGGGTAGTCGTGCGGCTCGCTGCTGAGCTGGAGGGCGCGGCTGCGCCGCGTGCGGTACGAGGTCCAGCCGTTGACGAAGGCGTCGCTTTGGAAATCCCAGTCTACCGCCCAGTAGTCCACGTAGTCCGACCATTTGGCGATCTTGGCGCGCACGTCGGGCGGGATCAGCTCGTCGTTGGGGATGACGAAGTCGCTCAGCGTGACCGAGGCGCGGCGCCCTTGCAGCGCGATCTTAGCCTCCAGGTAGGCCAGCTCGTAGAAGTGGATGTCCCGCTTGTCCACGGCCTGCTGCTCCATCACCTCGCGCGGGATGGCCAGCAGCAGCAGGCGCACGCTCTGGGCCTTGGCCACGTCGACCATCATGTTGGCCAGACCCATCTCCCACTCCCAGCCCAGCACGTGCAGCTCCTTTTGGCCCATGGCGCGGCACTCGGCCAGGCAGGCGTTGATCTCGTCGATGGTCACCGGCGCGTCGACCGCGCCCACATGCACCAGGGCGCGGCCCTTCTTGCCGTGCAGGTGCTGGGTGCCGGCCAGCGGCTGCGCCCCGTACAGCTCCAGGATGAACTTGAGGTACTCGAAGATCAGCAGGTGTTGCGACTGGCGCTGGCCGGCGAAGGCGACCCCCTGCCAGACCTGGCGCTCGTACTTGCCCAGGTTGAGCACCTCGAAGGGGCGGCAGCCGGGGATGTCCATCAGGCGCTTGCGCGCCGTATGGACGGCGTAGCGCCCCAAGTCGCAGCCGATCCAGCGCCTGCCCAGCTTCTCGGCCACGGCTAGGGTGGTGCCGGAGCCGCAGAAGAAATCGGCGACGAGGTCGTCGGGATTCGACGATGTCTGGATAATTCGCCCTAAAAGAGCTTCGGGTTTCTGGGTAGCATAATCGACGGCTTCGGTGGATATAGCCTCGATCTTGCCGATATCCATCCAGAAGTCCTGAACAGGGACTCCAGGCGATTCGTCAAGGTACATCTTTAAGCGAATGGCACCATCAGGATTCTCAGGGAATATCAGACGGTTCTCCGCATCATATTTCTGCATTCGCTCGATATTTACCGACCACCCGTTGCGATGCGGCTTGTACCCCTTATAATCATACGTCAGATTTGGACGAGGATGCGGGCTTCTCAGCGTGACAGACTGAAATCTGCGCCAATTCTCTGGTATTTTCTCGCCTCTCCTGACGCGAATGTACGTACCATCAGGGTTTTCCGCATAACAAAATGACTTCTCAATAGCTTCCTCGGATCGCTCGGCATATGGCTGGTTCCAGCAATACTCTTGGCTTTTTGCATAAAACAAGATGGTGTCTGAAATCATGCCATAACGACCGGGATCGTTATGTGACCCTGTTCTACGCCAAGTTATTTGGTTGATGAAGGATCTTTCTCCAAGTATCTCATCAAGGATTAATCTGAGATGGGAATTCACTCGAGAGTCACAATGAACATACAGGCTACCATTGGGTGAAAGAAGATCATTGATTACGGATAAGCGTTCATGCATCATCTGAAGGTAAGAAGCCAAACCACGCCCCCATGTGTCTCGGTATGCTTTCTCCTCGATTATTGACTGGTCTTTGGTTACCCTCGCATCCTCATCTTCACCGATGCGTGTAGTAAACGAAAAATCCGCCCCTGTCGCGAACGGCGGGTCGATGTAGATCAGGTC
The DNA here is from genome assembly GCA_964626845.1 of uncultured Anaerolinea sp. Taxonomy (GTDB): domain Bacteria; phylum Chloroflexota; class Anaerolineae; order JAAEKA01; family JAAEKA01; genus JAAEKA01. The sequence continues at coordinate 14,201 of CAZVGR010000076.1, read as the reverse complement.
CACCTTGCCGGCAAAGTGCTCCAGCAGCGAGCCCATGACGTACAGGTTGTCGCCCCAGATCAGCTTGTTACGCCAAGTGGACGCGGCGCGCGAGATTTCCGAAGTCTCCGAGACTTCGGAAATCTGGGACCCAGCCTGCCCCGCGAAGGCCGTCTCCTCGGCCTGCCAGTAGTCGAACAGCGTGCCTACGTGACCGGCCAGGCGCTCCTGGCGCTGGGCGCGCGTGGCCCGCGTCTCGCTGACGCGTTCGATGACCTGGAAGGGCAGGCTGACCCGCCGCGGGGGAACCAGGGCGCCGGCCTCGTCGTACTTGCCGGGCCAGACCAGCTCGGTGCGGGTGATGTCGATCTTGGTCATGGGGGGTGTCGCTCCTGGTCTCCGGTTCGGTGATCGTCAACTTGCCGAACTTGGTTCGTAGCTTTCGTCGGCCAGCTTTCGCCAGCCGTCGTCGTACAGATGTTGGTCTACGCGACGGACTGGATCCTGGATGCAATAGATGCGGAAATCCTGACTGGTGGCGCGTTCCACTACGTAAAGCCAATAGTCCTCGCCTTTGATACGACCCATCTCGAACTGGGCCGCTGTGAGACCGGCTGCGTCGTGTTCGGTCCAGGTACCGGATAGGGACTTTATCTCGATGTAGCGCACCCTCCCCGCTGCGTCTATGGACTCGACGTCGTACCCCTCGTTGAAATGGTCCATCTTTGTCGCCGTCCGACCTTGCTTACGCTCGAAACTGAGCACTGCGGTAGTACCAGCCGCATCAACAGACAAGTTATGCTCAGTGACTTTTCGCTGCGATTTGCGTGAAGGCTCGCCATCATCCGGCACAGTATAAGTGCGTAGTTTTCCGCGCGATGGTCGCTTGGTACCCTGATGCTGTGTTCCGCCGCCATAGCCGTTGCCGTTGCTGCCACTAGGGCTGGGTGCATGTTCTTCCGGACCATCGGGCATCGTGGTACGCCCTGATCCCATGCCACCAAGGATGCTTGTGATTGCATCGTCAGCAGTGATATCTCGGTCGCTATCCTGGCCATTTGCTTGCTGTATGCCCCGCTCCTCACCCGGCCCGGCGCCGATTGCCGTGATGGTTTCCTCTGCTTTGGTGGGAGAATGGACAAACGTCTGAAGAGGTGGGTACCCGAGATCGTCAAGGGCGCGCTGGGCGGCTTCGAGAGTCTCATTGGATAGAGCCTCCTTGATCCCTGCTGCCAACGCTCCTGGCTCTCCCTCAAGCTTGATTGCGCTCGCCAGCTCGCGAGCGATGGCTCCCCACGGCACGTCGCCGTCGCAGTGAACCGATAGGAATAGCCCTTCATCAGGCCGGAGCAACGCCGGAACCGTCTCCGGCACGGACGTGACGGATCGTCGAAATGCATCGATGGCATACTCGATTTGGAGGCGGTCGGCGCACTCATAACGGAGGCTCTCCAAAACGTCCGGTCGAAGGTGTCCGGAATCTCCTGACTTAACGGCTTCAATTGCCCGGGCAATTGGGAGACTGCGCTCGACGATACGTTCCTGAAGCAGGGTATCTGGCTGAACGACAGGAGGCTCTAGCAAATTGATCTTTACCGCCTGGCTCAATAGGCGAACACCGACAGCAGCCATTGCTGGCCATGCCCCTTTTGGTTTGATTATTACGCTGTTGTCCAGGAAACCCTCGAACTTCCCTGCTAGTCCAGCGCGGTCTTCGAAAAAGAGATTTCCTGGCTCGGCCAGGAGGCGGCGAGGATCGGGAATGACCTTGCGTTCACGTAGCTGGCTAAGATGATCAGCAACAATATGATTTCCCTGCAATGCCTGGCTCAGGTGTTCCCAGCAACACATTAAGACGCTTAGCGCCTCGTCGGTCAAAGGATGATTTCCCGGAGCAAATTGCTCGCTGATTTCCAAAATGACTTCCCAGTAGTCAGGGTCCGAGTCCTTAGGCGCTTCTCGTACACCTAGCTTGTCGAAAAGGGGCTGGTATCGACGAAGCTCCGGCCCTAGTCTGTGACGGTACGGGCCGAATGCGTGCTCGCTCCAAAACACGCCCCTGGGTTGGACATATCCATGTGGTGCCAGATAAAGGCAGGCGGTTCCCACCAAGCCAGCGACAAGCGGATCGTCGACATTGTCGCTGAGAAAGCGATACACTTGCTCACTTATCGGGGTTTTGCTTTGAACACACTGTTTCAGGTTATCGACGACCTGGCGCACAGTGGGCTTGTCTTTGATGTCCAGAAATCTCACCAAACCCACAGTACTGGCCTGCTGCTGGAGCGGTTGTGGCAGATTCAAAAAGGTTGCTTGGGTCTTGTACAGGTATTCCTGAAAGGTGGCATGCAGCAATCCGGGCTTGAACCAGCGGCCGGGAGAATCGCGTCCGGGCAGCCAGTCCATTGAGCGCAGCGCCGCATACTCTTGTCGCAAATCTTCTTCCCATTTGGGCCATTGAGTCACCAGGTACTCAAAGACCGAATGGACTAGCAACCTGGACTCATCATCTGGAGTTTTTGGCATGCTGTGCAGAAGGCCAAGTACATCCTCAGCTCTGGGCTCTTGCGCCACGCCGAGCCAGTTGTGAAGCGCCTTTAACGCCTCATGGTCATTAGTGGAGAGAGCGGCAACATGGATGCGATCCGCAAGGAAGGCAGCAACGTGGCTTTGGGCATAAGTTTGGCGAGCAGCACGGAACTCCCCGTCGGTGCATTCAATCAGGGGCAAGCCTCCGAGCACTCGGCGCGAGGCTTCGTCGCCGCGGATTTCGCCAAGCTTGCGAGCGAGAAGCTGCACGAGGCCACGCCTGCTGTTTAGGGACAAGTCTGGCCTTTCACCAAAGACTCTGGGCACCTGCTGCTTAACATAGGTTTCAAACGTAAGAGGAATGACCTCCAAGTCCTCGAGGAACTCCTTTCGCCCTCCCAGAGCATCAACATCGACCAGCAATGCCAGTTTGAGTGGATCTTCAAAGCCACCGGGAACAAAAAGCTCTGTCAGCGGACGAAGATGACCTGCAGCAGGCCAAATAGTCACATTGCGCAAACGACCAACAAGGTCTGGACTGCGTCTGAATTCCTCACGCCGGCCTTCCAACCAATGGTACACCTTGGCAGGATCCCATTCCCCCTTCTTCCATAGCTCGCTGAATGTATCGGCTCCTTTTTCTAGAAAGGCCACTGCCACCGAAGCATCGAAATCCTTGACAAGCATTCCTGGAATCCGATCAGATGGTAGATCGGGTTTCAGCCAGCAGAACGGAAAGATATCGCGTGCATTTTCGTCCGCACGATATAGATCAACAGGTGGCCGTAGGGTTGTGTCGATATCAATAGCGATGGCACACTCAGACAAGGATTGCTTGTGAGCCTGCTTTTCCGTTTCTGACTGTCTTGTCCAAACAGCATCAAGAGCTGCCCATAGCTTCCGGATGTTGTCAAGACCACGTAATTCTGGCGGCACATCTCGCCAAAAGGAAGGACGATCTAGCCCAGTGCGTCTTAGACCTGCTACAACGTCAGGAATGCTCAAGAGGGGAGTCCCGATCTCCCGTTGGCGCATCAATGCGAAGTGGGGACGCAGATCAGGATGGGCCGTCGAAATCCCCAAGGAACGAAAGATCATTTCAGCTTGTTGTTCGGATGGGCTTTCCAGGAGCCTGACATCGTCCGGCCGCAGCCAACGGTTGTCCGAAGTGTAAACGCTTTGCATATTGGGCAACCGCAACTCGATTTTGCGCCAAAACTGACCGTACACCTGATCGCACTCTTGTTTTTCGGCCAGTCGTCTTGCCTCATCCAAACGCTTGATCAGCATCCAGAAGGACGTGTGCCCGAGTAGTGTTCGAAGCCCATCAATGTGCTCGCCAAGAATTCGCGCCGCTGCCTGTAGTGCACAGCGGTTCCACTCTGTCTGGTAGCCATTTTCGAGCAGAATGCGTTTGCGGTCTGAGCTGGGAAAGAAGTCAGCGTTGATGTAGAGCGGTACTGGGATCTGCGTCTGGGTTGGAAGCACCGCATATAGACGCCCCGGCTGGCTTGGGTCATCAGGTACTGCGACGGAAACATCGCTGTGTCGCTTGGCCTCGATTTGTCCAAACCTTCCCCGAAGCCGTGCTGCATCGTCGGCAAACGAGCCTCGCAGCACGCGCCATGCCTGGAGCTTGGAGCCGTCCTGGATCCAGATGGTGCCTTCGTCATCGATGCTGCGTTTGATCCGCTTGATTAGTGTACCCGACCGTCTGAGTTCCAGAACAGTTAGTTGCTTAAGAAACAACGCAGATCCAGACAAGGCCTGTGCCATCTCGAAAGTGTAGTGGTCAACTGCCTCCCGCTGCACAGGCTCCATGCGCAATTTCTGCCTAACCTCGCTGGTTGGATCGAAGGCCCAGGGCAGACGGAACCGAGTCATGGCGGTCTCCGTCCGTTCTACCGCGATTCGTCGATCCTCTGGTTCTTCTGGCCTGAGTGTCCAACGTCTCCCACTGGAGAGTATCTCTGGGTGATCAGTAATTTGATACACGGAGATGAAACCGATGCCAAACGCGCCCGTTGTTCCTTCTTCCTCCCGCTTTCCCCCGCTGGCAATTCGTTGCATCCGGTCGAAGTCCACCTGACGAAAAACACCATCGTTTTCGACGATTAGAGCGTCATCACACACGTCGAAGGTGATCCGGCTGGCTCCTGGCTTTCCATGCTCGTCATGCACGTCGTCAGCATTTTGCAGCAGCTCATGCACGAGGGTTGCGATACCGCGGAGGTCCCGCAGTTTCGCCTCAAGAAAACCCAGGTAATCTATGGACTGTGAGAGATAAGTGACCTGACCTGTCATCGTCATTACAATCCTGTGGCTTCAGTGCCATAAAATCGCTGCGATTACTCGTAGATGGCGGCAATCGGGCCGTGTTTTTCGCAGTATACCCGGAAATCGCACTCTGCGCACACCCGGCGCTCCGGCACGCGGCGGATGACGTAGTCCCTCGCCAGGATGCGTTCCACCACGCGGTCGAAATAGGCGCCCGCCTCTGCCACCCGCTCTGGCTGGTAGGGGAAGAGCATCAGCGCGTCTTCGCGTCGCTCCTCGCCGGTCCAGTACAGTGCCAGCCGTTCCGGTCGCTTGCCATAGCGCTGCTCCAGGATGTGGGCGTAAATCAGCAACTGCTGGTGATAGTGCCCCAGCCGCCGGTCGTCGTCCCGCGGCCGCGGCTGCGACTTGAAGTCCAGTAGCTCCAGCTGCCCATCCGCGCCCAGCAGCAGGTCCACCCGGCCGGTGAGGATGTAGCGCTCCTTCTCCAGCGACACATCCACCTCGGTCTCGATCACCTGCGCCATGCGGTCCTGGTTCTGCTCGAAATAGGCCAGCACCTGGCGCTGCGCCACGGCCCGCTGGTCGTCGCTGATCGGCCGGTAGCCCGCGTTGACCAGGCCGCGGAAGTTGGCGTCGAACAGGCCGGGGATGGCCAGCTTGACCAGGCGCAGCGCCTGTCCCTCCAGCACCCAGCGGTGGATGTCCTCGATGGTCTGGTGTACCAGGGAGCCAAAGAAGACCTCGGCCGAGCGCGAGGGCGCAAAGCCGTACTCGCGGAAAAAGAGATACTGGCGCGGGCAGGTCTCGTAGACCTTGACGTGGTTGGTGAAGGAGAAGGTCTTCTTCAATGGCGCGCGCTGCTTGGGCTGGAAGTGCTGTGCGGCCAGCAGCGCCTGCTGCACGTAGGGCCACTGCGACAGCCCCTGCCAGATGGGGGTGAAGTGCGCCTTGGGGGCCTCGGCGCTGGTCAGCGCCAACAGCTTCTCGGCCCGGGAGAAGGCCACGTAGTGCAGCCGCATGCGGTCGAACTCGGTGATGCGGCTCTCCGGCTCGAAGGGCTGGCGACTGTAGAAGGGCGCCAGTAGCCGGTCCTCCTGCTTGCGGGTGTTGATGTTCTGTGCCAGCGAGCCCACGATCACCACCGGGAACTCCAGCCCCTTGCTCTGGTGGATGGTCATCACCTGCACATAGCCGGCCGGGAAGGGCTGGTCGGGGTCCTCGTACTCGTTGATGCCGCCGGCGTGCAGAAAGCGCAGGAAGCTGTTGAAGAAATGGAGCCGCACAAAGCCGCGGTTGGCGTGGGTGATGACGCTATAGTGGTAGTAGTGCTGGAAGACGGCCAGCAACTGGCTGAAAATGGCCAGGGTGCGCGCCCGGTTCTCGTCGGCCAGCATGGCGGCGAACGGCTCCAGGGCCATGAACTCGTACAGGTAGTCGGCCAGGCGGCGGTTCAGCGTCTCCCCCTCTTGCAGCGCCTCGATCTCGGCTACCCGCTCGCGCAGCCGGCTGGCCAGCGGATGGCTGTCGCGCACGCCGGCCTGGGCCAGCGTCACCAGGCATTGGTCGACGTAGCCGGCCAGCTCGGCTAGCGCCTCGCCGGCCAAGCTGCCCCGGTTGTCGCCGTACCAGCCCAGCAACACGGCGAAGCAGCCCACGGCCAGCCGCACCTCCTCGTTGTCGAAATAGGTGCGGGCGCGCGGGGCAAAGCAGGAGATGCTCCGCTGGCGCAGCGCCTCCACGTAGCGGCCCGAGTGGTCGCTGCGCACACTGTAGAGCAGCAGCGCCACCTGGTTGTAGTCTGCAATCACGTCGTTGGCCTTGAGGAAGGCCACCAGATCGGCGATGCGCCGCGCCTCGTCGGCCGGATCCGCGCCCCACACCGCCAGGATGGCCGGGTAGTCGGGGATCTCGCCGTCCTGGCTCGGTTCGATGGTCTTGGCGTAGCGGAAGGGGAAGGGCGAGCCAGGGCTGGACCAGTCGCAGCCAGCCATGAAGCGGTTGTAAGCGTCGATGATGCGCGGGTGCGAGCGGTAGTTGGTGGTCAGCCAGACCTGGCTCAGGCTCCCGGCCGGAAGACCTTCGAGGTTTTCGGGAACCTCGAAGGTCTGGGACGGCGACGACGCCGCGAAATGCCGCCCAAACTCCAGGATGTTGCGCACTGTAGCCCCGCGGAAGCGGTAGAGGCTCTGGTCGTCGTCGCCCACCACGCACAGGTTGTGGCGCCCGGCCGCCAGCGCCAGCATGAGCTGCTCCTGAATGGTGTTGGTGTCCTGATACTCGTCCACCATCACGTAACGGATACCAGAACGGATCTGGACGGCGATGTCCGGCTCCTGGAGCAGGTCGTAGAACATGCGCTGCTGGTGGGCGAAGTCCAGCCGGTTGCGCTCGCGCAGCGCGGCCTGGTAGCGCAGATACGCGCCACCGATGGCCTGCAAGAGCGGCTCCCGGCCCTCGATCAGCGCCTGTGGGTCCACCAGCTCCTCGGTGATCTTGTCGAAGAAGGGGCGCAGCCCTTCGATGGCCGTCCAGCGCGTGGCCCACTTGCCCAGGAACTTGCCGTTGGCTGCCGGCTCGCCCACGATGGCGTCGAAGTTCTCGAACAGGAAGAGGCTCTGGGTCAGGTCGTCCAGCACCTCGTAGCCCCCTTGCAGCGCCGTGTGGTGGCGGTATTTGGTCAGATAGCTGTTGGCCAGGCCGTGAATGGTGCCCACCTGAAGCTGCGACAGGTCGCCAGTGTAGCCCACCGTGCGTGCAGCTTGCGCCACCCGGTCCCTCAGCTCGAAGGCCGCCTTCTCGGTGAAGGTGCAGAGCACGATCTCCTTGGGCTCGGCCTTGCCGTGCAGCAGGATGTTCAACGTGCGTACGACCAGCACCAACGTCTTGCCCGACCCCGGCCCGGCGATGATCAGCAGCGGGCCATCTATGTGGGCGACGGCAGCGCGCTGCTGTGGGTTGAGAAAGGGATAGTGCTGCTCGATCAGAGGATGGAGTGTGGTCATAGCAGGCCGGCGCTGCGGAAGCTGAAGTAGGTGTCGCGCGAGACGATGATGTGATCGTAGACCTCGATGCCCACCGTCTTGGCGGCCAGGATGAGGCCGCGGGTCAGCGTCTTGTCGAACTCCGAGGGGGCGACGTTGCCGTCGGGGTGGTTGTGGACGAAGACCAGGGTGGAAGCGTTGGCCTGCAAGGCGGCCTCGATCACCTTGCGCGGGTAGACCGTAGCCTGGTTGACCGTGCCCTCGGCCACGTCGCGCTCGGCCACGACGGCGAAGTTGCTGTCCAGGCAGATGACGCGAAAGCGCTCGTTGGGTTGCGCCCCCAGACTGACGATGCAGTAGTCGATCAGCGCCTGGGGCGAGTCGGGGGAGAAGCGCTCCTGCCGGGTGGTCTGCTGCAGGTAGCGCGCCGACGCTTCCTTGACGAAGCGCACCAGAGCAATCGAAGCGGGCCCCATGCCGTCCACCGCCGCCAGCTCCTCGGCCGGCGCGTCCAGCACCTGCTTAAAGGAGCCGAAGCGCTTGATCAGGTCTTTGGCCAGCGGCTTGACGTCCTTACTGCGGCCGGAGAAGCTGAGCAACAGCTCCAGAGCCTCGTAATCCTCAAAGGCCGGCAGCCCGGTGCGCAAGAAACGTTCCCGCAGCCGCTGATAGTGGCCGCGATAGTGCGCTTTGTCCGTTGGCGGTTGATCAATCATTTGCTCCTTTGTCACTTCTCCCTCACCTCAAAGCCCAAGCCTCGAAACACCCGGTTCGTTTGCTCGCCGCCGCTGAAGTCGGTGGTAGGCATGCCGCTGACCACGCTCAGAATGTGCTTTGGGGGATACAGGCGGCCGTTCACCTGTAGAGCGTAGCGATAGACGCCCTTGTCTAACCAACCGTCGTAGGCGTTGGTGTCGTCGCCGTAGACCGCGTCAAACTCCGCCAGGGCGCGCAGAACATCCTGGCGATGAATGGTGATGCCTCGAAACGTGACGCTGCTCATGGTCTCGCTCCCGGTGGGGGATGCCCTCTCTGCTGTGGAACGCCTCGCGGCCGTGCGCGGAGGCTGATGGGAAACCGATGGCGCTATTATACCTGAGGCGGGCTGCTTCGTCTACTTTGCGCGCCTCTTTGGCCATAAGCTGCTCTGTCCGGTATACTGCCATCGTCACGGGCAGGACTGACGGTGCTGGCCCTGCCCGTGGCGCAGGCTGTGGCGTCGCACGATGCTCGCGCTGAAACCAGCGCCGTCAGTCCTGAGGCCCGGCTATGAACCAGATCCTGCAATCCCCCATCCCGCCGCCCCTGGCCAGTTTCGTGGACGGCGGCAAGGTGCTGTCGCCGGCGTGCAGGTAGCGGTAGCCCAGGGCTTGCAGGCGTTGGATGGTGGCCAGCTCGAAGGTGGATTCGGTGGGGGTAGTGGGCAATCGACGATCTCCAGACCCTTCGGGTTTCTCGTCGTCGACCACGACTCGCCGCAAACGCGACCATCGCCGCTGGCCATGATTCGCCGCTATCGATAACCGGATCGCCCGATCAATGACACCCGTGTAGTATTCGCTGCGCTCAGGGTCACGACTGTCTCCCACAGCTCACGCTCGAAGTTGATGTCGGCTTGCGGACTCACGGGTAGGGAATGCCCTCTCTGCGGTGGCGCGCCTCGTCCCGGCTGGGGCGGGGGCGTTGGGTGGTCGATGGGTGACGAACACCCAGGATCGGCAGCGACGTCTATTCGCGAGCAAGAGACAAGACTCTCGCGAATAGGGCCTCTCCGTAATGAAGAGATGAACTGCGCAACCGTTCCACGTAGGGCGCAACCTGTTGAATGACCCCTTGGTGTTTTGCCAAGAGCAAGACACCCAACGCGCCAATACACACGATTTGATTGTACTCGGCAACCGCTCTGGCTCGCCGATCGTCGATCAGCAGCGCATCGGCGGCCAGTTGTTTGTATAGCGCCATTGCCTCTAATTCGCCTTGGCCAAGCCCACCTGACGCCAAAATCCAACGGGTCATGTCCACTTTGACAACTCGCTCTGCCAGGAACACCGACAACACCGCAGCCTGCTGTTTCTCCGGCACAACGACTTCGTCATAGACGGCCTGGGGCACCCTGACTTCATCGTATAGACTCGACAATACGTTCAGCGCACCGCAGGTCGCTAATGCCACCAGTGCAGAGCTATCAGCCACTACCAGCATGGGTCCCCCCCCCCGTAAGCCGTGCGAAGTCGGCCTCTAATTCATCGGGCGTCTGAGTGCTAAGAGCGATGCCCTGCCGCCAGCAGAAATCTAGAAACGTGTAGCGATCGACGCCGGCCAGCTCGCATGCGGCTCCGATGGACAGCTCGCCGGCGCGGTACATCCCCGCCGCAGCATGAAGGCGGATCCTGGCTGAAACAGCGTCACGGGGCTCGGCAACAAATGGTCTCTCGGGAACTGAGATGGTGATCTGCATGGTTCACTCCTTGCCGGATGGTTGCAGAGAATGATACATCACTTCCCACGAAATGCAAGCAGTGCGAATCCGGACGTCTGGCTGGCGCCATCATGCCTGACGGCGGCCGCATCGCGTACTTTGCGCGCTTCCTTGACCACAAGCTGCTCTGTCCGGTATACTGCCATCGTCACGGGCAGGACTGACGGTGCTGGCCCTGCCCGTGGCGCAGGCTGTTGCGTCGCACGATGCTGGCGCTGAAACCAACACCGTCAGTCCTGAGGCCCGGCTATGAACCAAATCCTCCAGTCTCCCATCCCGCCGCACCTCATCGACCTGGGCGTCGGCAACCCAGGGCCGGCGCTGCTGCCGCTGGACCTGCTGCGCCAGGCGGCTGGACACGCGCTGGCGCAGGGGGACGCCGCGCCGCTGCAATATGGCTACGAGGCGGGCGACGTACGCTTTCGCGCGGCGCTGGCCAGCTTCTTGCAGGATCAGTACAAACTTAAAATTGACCCAGGTCAGCTATTTGCGAGCAACGGCGTGTCGCAAGCCCTGGACTTGCTCTGCACCCTGCACACCCAGCCGGGCGACGTGGTCTTCGTGGAGGAGCCGACCTACTTCCTGGCCCTGCGCATCTTCGCTGACCACCGGCTGCGGGTGGTGGGGCTGCCCACCGACGGGCATGGCCTGGTGATCGAGGCGCTGGAGGAGGCGCTGGCCCGCTATCGACCGGCCCTGGTCTACACGGTCCCCACCCACCAGAACCCGTCGGGAGCCGCACTGTCCTTGAATCGAAGGCGACGGCTGGTCGAATTGAGCCAGCAACACGGCTTCACGGTGCTGGCTGACGAGGTCTACCACTGCCTGAGCTACGTGGAGCCGCCCCCGCCGCCCCTGGCGAGCTTCGCCGACAGCGGCACGGTGCTGTCGCTGGGGTCCTTCTCCAAGATCCTGGCGCCGGGGCTGCGGCTGGGCTGGGTGCATGGCCGGGCCGACCGGCTCCAACGGCTGGCGCAGAGCGGCCTGCTGGACAGCGGCGGCGGGCTGAACCCCTTCACGGCGGCCATCGTGCGCAGCGCTCTGGAGCTTGGGCTGCAACAGCAGCATCTGGACCACTTGCGCGAAGTCTACGCCGGCCGGCTGGCCGCGCTGGACTCGGCCTTACAGCGCTACCTGGCCGGGCAAATCAGCTATCAGCGGCCGGCTGGCGGCTTCTTCATCTGGGCGCGGCTGGCTGATGGTATGGATGCGGAGGCGTTGCTGGGAACGGCGCAAGCCCATGGCATCGGCTTCCGGCCAGGCGTGCGCTTCTCCAGCCAGGGCGGGCTGCGCGACTACGTGCGGCTGTGCTTTGCCTATTACGATGAGGAACGGTTGGCCGAAGGCATAGTCCGTTTAGCAGAAGCGATTAAGTAAACAGCGCACAGATGGCTGCGCAATAAGCACTTCGATCGACTGGCGTCAAACGGGCGACACCTGCTTGAAAGTTTCGCTGGCAGGTCCGCGCCTTCTACGCCTGATCGAGAGAATCTGCCAGACCACGATTGACAGAAGAGAAAGATGGGACCAGAAATGGATCGCCAAGCCATAGGGCGGCACGAATCGGTCGATTTGTATGATCGAGAGCCCAATGAAGCACCAGACGACCACGGGGCTGCTGAGGCGACGCCATCCCATCCAGATCAGTACGGGGAGGAGAACAAACACGTAGTGATGATACCACATCACGTTGGGAGACAGCATCATTCCCAGACATGTCACCATGAACAGCGGCTCTCTCTCTTGTTTGTCAACGACGGTCGCCAACGCGCTCAAGCCAATCATCCCCAGGATGTACAGGGTCAAGAGACCATGCACCGCTCGATAGTTGGTGGAAATGAACGATGCTAGGGAAACCACTGGCAACTGCAGCGCGGCCGGCAACTGCGCCACAAGAGACTGAAAGTAAGGCGAATTCGCTACGGTTGCTTTGGCTACAAAGGACTGCGAGTTTACATGCAGTGGAAACTCCTGGAGAAGCCTCAAGAAGACGTCCGGATAGGTCAACAGGGGAGCAATGCCATGACGCAGTGCGCTCAGAGCGATCCATGCACCGGTCGCAACTAGCGTTACAGCGATGATCCGCCATCTCCAGCGGATGGCCAGATATCCCAAGAAGACCAGAGGCGTCACCTTGGTGATGATCGCCAGACTCAAGCCAATGCCTGCGAGGACGGGAAAGGCGGTTTCTCCCACGAAGAGCAAGAACAGACCATACATGGTGATGACATTGATTTGACCAATGTGCAGCAGCTCGAGAAACGGCGCAAACGCCAGACAGAGGACAAACCAGTACCAGATCCTGTCTATCGAATACCCATAGTGTCTGGCAAGCCCGTAGATCATCACCAGCAACAGCGTGAGGTTCGCTGTGATATACACGGACGCCAAGACGTTAAGGGATTTGATGTGGCCGAAGATCTCGACAATCAGTAGCGCTGGTGGTGGATAGACAAAGGCTAGACCTATGGCCCGGATGGCATAGGGATCTTGACCGGCAAGCGCATCGAACAACGCACGCTGATAGTAGGAGAAGTCCTCGAGAAGATTGTCCGGAAGGGGTTTCAGGGAAGTGAATTGAAGCTCGGTATAAAGACCCAGAGTAACGTACACGAACAGGGAGCCGCCAATGACAATCGATCGCAGAGAAGAACTCATGGTTTTCGAGTGATTGTTACGCCGTAACATCGTTTGCGTTCCTCTTCTTTCGGCAAATCGATAACCTGATTGCTCGGGTAGCGGCTGGGCCATCACCTGCGGCCGCCTGCCGCCTTGAGAGATAGTCGTTTACGCTTGATAGCGCACCACCAGGCTGTCCAATAAGCGGCGCGTGGCGTCGGCCACATCCGCCACAGCCGCATCGAAGGCGGCCTGGTTGGCGGCGGAGGGCTTGCGGTAGCCGCTGACCTTGCGCACGAACTGCAAGGCGGCGGCCTCGATCTCTGCTTCGGTCGGCGGCTGCTCAGGGTTGCGCAATTGTTTGATGCTTCTGCACATCAGTTTGTCCTCGATTCGATGATGCCAACCACCTGCAGCCAGGGTGGATCGGACAACGTGTTCTGTTCCACAGTCATGCCCAGCTTGCGCATGACGCCGATGGACGCGGGGTTGTCGGCGCGCGTCATGGCGACGATGCGGCGCAGCTTGAGCTGCTGAAAGCCGTAGTCGATCAGCGCCTGGCCGGCCTCAGCGGCGAAGCCCTGGCGGCGCCGGCTCAATGCGATCTCCCAATACAAGCCCACTTCGGGCCAGGTTGTACCCGGCGGGATTTGTGCGTCTGCCCACGACGGCAACTGGCCGAACTCGGCCAGGCAGGGCGCAAAGCCACACGCGCCGATCAACTCGCCCGTGGTGCGCAGCTCGACGGCCAGATCACAGTAGGGCGGTTGGTGCAGCCAGGCCAGTTGCGAGTAGCTCTCGACGGTCCAGCGCAGCCAGGCCGCACGCTGTTCCAGACTCAACGCGCCGTAGGATCCCGGATCGTTGCGCGCTGGGTCCACGTCGAGCATGTGGTGGACGGCCGGCAGATCGTCATGGGTGAACGGACGGATCAGCAGGCGCGGGGTTGTCAGGCTCAGCATCGCCTAGCCGCCGGCCTGCCGCTGCTCGATCAAGGCAACGATCTGCTGGCGCTTGCGCGCCCTGGCCATCTCCAGCGGCGTTTGCCCCTCGTGGCTGCGCAGGGTCAAGTTCGCGCCGGCCTCGATGATCACGCGTGCGGTCTCGACGTTGTTCTGCCAGATGGCATCGTGCAGCGCGGTATAGCCGTTGTACGGACCCTGCGCATCGACGTCGATGCCGTATTGAATCAAGAGCCTGGCCGGCTCGGTGCGGCCCGCGTAGGCGGCCGCGTGCAGCGCGGTGGCCTTCATGCCAGGATCGACCGCGCGGACGTCGGCGCCGGCCTCCAGCAGCAGGCGGGTGATCTCGCTGTGGCCCAGGTAGGCGGCCAT